>CP119314.1:646785-1291071 GCA_029202385.1 Candidatus Sphingomonas phytovorans | reverse complement strand
GCGAAACTTGAGCACGAGATGGGACGTCGTCATGAAATCACTCCTGGATCTTGATCGATGGCCGCGAAGAGGCGCAGCGCATAGGGCGCCATGGTCTGGTCGAGGATCAGGCGAAACGCCGGATGGTCCTGCCGGTCGTCCAGCCGGACGACGAACAGGGGCGCGTCGCCAAGGAGCGACCGTGCGGTGCTTGAGACGGGCATGGCCTCGTCGCTGAGGTCGAGCGGGCAATGCGTGGAAAGCGCATCGCGTGCGCCGCGTCCGTACAGGACAAAACTGGCGCGGCCATGAGTCAGGTCGACGATCAGCCCCTCATCCCCCGCCGCCTCGCGGCAGCGTTCGACCAGCGGCGCGATATGCGCTTCGCGTCCGGTCAGCATCCATTCGGCCGGTCCGAGCCAGGCGCAGGAGACGGTCCCGATCGCCGTTTCGCGACAGGCAGGCGGCAAAGGAGCGCCCAGTACGAGTGTTATCCTGCGAATTGCGTCATCCCCGAGCAGATGGAGCTTGGCCACACCCAGGAACGGCTCGAAATCGAGGACGAAGCCATGCGCGCGGATGCCGGTGGCGACCGGCGCGGCGCGCGCGAGCAGAGTCGAAGCGGTGTCAGCCATCGAGGCGGTCTCCTGAAGGATCGTAGAAATGGGGATCGGCGATCCGCGCCTCGCGCCATCGGCCGATGTCCCAGATCCGCACCGCCTCCCCGATGCGCTCCCGGCCGCGTTCGACCAGCGCCATCGCGACCGGCCGGCCGAGGGTCGGCGAATCGACCGATGAGGTGACCCAGCCCTGGCTGCTCCCGGGCGCCGTCGCTTCAACGGGCAGGACATGCGCGCCGGCCTCAAGCGCCGGCCCGCCGTCGGTGACTTCGAGGCCGACGAACTGGCGGCGGTCGGCGCGCAGGCCGTCTGGCCGCATGGTCGAACGCCGCCCGACGAAGTCATCGGCCTTTTTCGCGACGATGCCTCCGAAGCCGATGTCCTGAGGCATGGTGATGCCGTCGGTGTCGGATCCGACATGGAGAAAGCCCTTCTCGATCCGCATCGCCATGAGCGACTCGATCCCGAACGGAGCGATCCCGAACGGCAGCCCCGCCGCCATAAGGGCATCCCAGAGCGCGGCGCCGTGCCCCCAGCGCACCGCGATCTCGTAAGATAGCTCGCCGGTGAAACTGACGCGCTCGATCCGCGCCTCGACTCCACCTACCGTCCCTTCGCGATAGGCCATGTGCGGAAAGGCCTCCCGCGAGAGGTCGATATCGGTACCGACAGCGTGCAGCACGTCGCGCGCGCGCGGCCCGGCGACGTTCATCACCGCCCAGTTGGTGGTCACATTCTCGACCGCCACCCGCAGATCGGTCCATTCGCATTGAAGCCATTCGATCAGTGTATCGGCGATCGCACCGGCATGACCGCTCGTCGTGCCGACCAGAAAATGATCGGGCGCGCGTCGCGCGAACACCCCGTCGTCGAAGACGATGCCGTTCTCGTTCAGCATCAGACCGTATCGGCAGTTACCGACCTTGAGTGTCTTGACGCCGTTCGCATAGATACGCTGCAGGAACTCCGCTGCATCCGGCCCCTTGACCTCGATCTTGCCGAGCGGCGATGCATCGAAGAGGCCGACAGACTTGCGCACGTTCAGCACCTCGCGTGCGATTGCCTGATGTTCATTCTCGCCGGCACGAGGGAAACAGGCAGCGCGCAGCCAGCTTCCGTAATTCTCGAAGCTGCCGCCCGCCGCCGCAGCGCGGTCGTGCGCAGCGGGACGGGCGCGAGGCGCGAGATTGTCCCCGACCGCGCGTCCGGCAAAGCCCCCGATGGTGACGGGATCGAATGGCGGGCGGAACTTCGTCGTCCCGATCGCCGAAGCTGGCTTGCCGATCAGATCGGAAAGGATGCTGATCCCGGTGACGTTGGATGTCTTCCCCTGGTCGGACGCCATGCCGAGCGTGGTGTAGCGCTTGAGATGCTCGACCGACCGGAAATTCTCGCGGGCGGCGAGCTGAACGTCACCGACGGTCACGTCATTCTGATAGTCCACCCAGGCGCTCCCGGCACCCGCGTCGCCATCGGCGAAATGGCGGGTCGGTCCTACCATCCCCGCCTCACCTGGCTTGATCGGCTCACCCCCACCGGCCGCTCGGCCGCTTGCCACCGCCGCGTCGATCGAGAAGATACCCGCAGCCGCACCGACGCTGACCGAATCCTGCACCGCCTGCAGGGGCACGAAGGCTTGCAGCCCATGGTGGAAGGAAAGCGACCCGCCCGATTGCGAATGAAGATGAACCGCCGGGTTCCAGCCATTGGACATCAGCACGGCATCGCAGGCGATCTTCTGCCTGCGCCTTCCATCGAGCCCTTCGACCTGGAGGCTTCTGACGCCGCGTGCTCCTGACGCTTTGAGGGGCGTCGTTTCCATCATGACCAGAATAGACCGGTCGACGGCACCGACATGGGCCCAGTCGCTCGCCTGCTTGCGCGTATCGAGGATCGCAGCGATCGCGACACCCCGGTCGTGAAGCGTGAAGGCTGCAGCATAGGCGCTGTCATTGTTGGTCGCGACGATCACGCGCCGGCCGGGTGCCGCGCCGTAGCGCAACGCATAAGTCTGCGCGGCCGAGGCGAGCATCACGCCGGGCCGGTCGTTGCCGACAAAGGGAATGGGTCGCTCGAAGGCCCCGGTCGCCAGGATGACGCGCCCCGCACGAACCTTCCAGAGACGCTGCCTTGGCCCGCTGCGATGCGTGAGCGGGAGATGATCGGTCAACCGCTCCGCCAGGCCGATCAGGCCGTGATCATAGAAACCGAACGCCATGGTGCGCGTCATCACCGTGACGTTGGCACGGCTTGCAAGCGCGGCACGCGCCGCGGCAAGCCAATCGGCGGCGTGGCATCCTTCGACAAGGCCTGGCTCGAAAAGAAGCCCACCGCCAAGCTCGGCATCGGCTTCAACGAGGAGTACCCGGCCGCCAGCGTCAGCCGCCTGCTCCGCCGCGGCGAGCCCGGCGGCACCGGAGCCGATGACGAGCGTGTCGCAAAAGGCGAAGCGATGCTCGTAGCGATCCGGATCTTGCGCGTCGGGGGCGATCCCCAGCCCTGCGGCCTGCCGGATCGAGGGCTCGAACAGGCTCCATCGCGGCCACATGAAGGTCTTGTAGTAGAAGGCGGCCGGGATGAACCGCTTGAACAGGCCATTGACCGCCATCAGGTCGAAGTCGGCGCTCGGCCTCGCGTTGACAGGCCCGGCTGCCAGCCCGTCATACAGCTCGATCTGCGTCGCCTTGATGTTCGGCTGCGTATGTTCCCCGGCCTCGAGCTGGACGATGCCGTTGGGCTCCTCCAGCCCTGCCGCGATGAGGCCGCGCGCGCGATGATATTTAAAGCTGCGCCCTATGATGGAGACGCCGTTGGCAAGCAGCGCCGAAGCGAGGGTATCGCCGGCAAACCCCGAGTAGCGCCGGCCCGCCCAGGTAAAGGCAATGGGCCGGCTCCGGTTGACGAGGCCGCCCGAGGGGATACGCCAGCCGCTCATGTGCTGATCTCCGCTGCTGGCTTTGGCTCGCCCATCAGATAGATCGCGATGATCCGGTGGGTCACGGTGTCGCGCGCGACGTTGAACCATTGACGGCAGCCGGCGGCATGGAACCAGCGCTCGAGATGCTCGCCCTTGGGGTTCTGGCGGAAGAAGAGATAGTCGCCCCAGCGCTCGTCCGAAACGGCGTCGTGTGGCCCGGGCCGAATGATGTGGCTCTCGCCGCCGCAGCGGAATTCGATCTCGGCTCGCGGCCCGCAATAGGGGCAGGAAATGAGAAGCATATGCCCTCCCTCTAGTGCGCGATGCCGGAGGCTGATGCCTCGTCGACCAGTGCGCCGGTTCGAAAGCGCTCGAGCCCGAAGGCCTGAGCGAGCGGATGCGATTCGCCGGTGGCCATGACATGCGCGAGGCACCAGCCGCCGGCCGGGATCGCCTTGAAGCCCCCCGTCCCCCAGCCGCAATTGATGTAGAATCCGTCGACATCGGTGCGTCCGATGATCGGCGAACTGTCATGGACGACATCGACAATGCCTGCCCATTGCCTGAGAAACCGCATGCGCGAGAATTGTGGGAAAAGCTCGACCAGGCCCGCCGCGGCCTTCTCAAGCCAGGGAAGATTGCCGCGTTGGGCATAGGAGAGATAGAGGTCGAGCCCCGCCCCCAGCACGAGTTCCCCCTTGTCGGACTGGCTGACATAGACACCGGTCGCGGGCGAAAGCAGCACCGTGTCGAGGCACGGTTTGACCGGTTCGGACACAAAGGCCTGGAGCGCATAGGAACTGATCGGCAGCCTGAGCCCGGCTTTGCGGGCAATCACGCTAGAATGCCCGGCAACCGCCATGCCCGTCCTGGGGGCGTGGATCTCCCCCAGGCTGGTTTCGACACCCTGGACCCGGCCGTTCCGGATGATGAAGCCGGTCACCTCGCAATTCTGGATGATATGAACGCCAAGGTGCGAAGCGGCACGGGCATAGCCCCACGCGACCGCATCATGACGGGCCGACCCGCCGCGCGGCTGGTTCATCGCCCCCAGGATCGGAAAGCGCGGATTGGGGTTGAGGCCGGGGATGTGCCGATGCACGCTTTCAGCATCGTGATACTCGGCATCGATACCGTTGAGCAGCATCGCGTTCACCGAGCGGCGCGCCATCTCGACACCGTGCCGGTCATGCGCCAGCACCCACATGCCGCGCTGTGAAAACATGATGTTGTAGTTGAGATCTTTGCTTAGCCCTTCGTAGAGCTTCAGCGAAAAATCATAAAAGGCAGCCGATTCCGGAAAGAAATAGTTCGAACGAATGATCGTCGTGTTGCGCCCGGTATTGCCGCCGCCGATCCAGCCGCGCTCCAGCACCGCGACGTTCGTCAGGCCATGGTTCTTCGCAAGATAATAGGCTGTTGCCAGCCCATGTCCGCCGCCGCCAATCACGATGGCGTCGTAGCTGCGTCTGACCGGCTCGTCGTGCCAGGCCGGTTCCCAGCCTTGTTGCCCCGACACCCCTTCCCGAAGCAATGACAACGCTGAATATCGTCTCGTCAACTTCGCCCCCTGAAGCTATTGCTTGCCTATAGATTCACTTAGTTCTTCCATGAATTTGATGCTGTCTTCGATTTATATTTGATCGACATTTTTTGTCGGAGGGTGTCGGCCGGAATCGTACTCAGCGCCGCAAGGAGCGCAGCTGCCTTGTAGTTCTCCGGCCAAGGTCCCTTTCCCATTCCAGTCACCGCGGCAGATTCATGTTTTTCCAATTAATGCGATCACATTAATAGGTTCGCATTAGAGGCAGTCAAGTGATAGTGCATCGGGACGATCGAAACTGACCGCCAACAGGACGGGGCCGTGAGCACCAATCTGAATACGCCATCACTGATTGAACTTGATCACGCCGGCGGCGCGACCGGCGCGGGCGCGACCAGAAATGCGTTACTTTTGACGGCTTTGGACGAATTCGCGGCGAACGGGATTGCCGGAACGTCCATCGGACAGCTGACGAAAAAGGCCGGTGTCCGCAACAGTTCCGCGCTGCATTATCATTTCGGGTCGAAATCCGGTCTGATCGATCATCTCGTTCGATACATCCAGGACTGGTTCGATCGCGAACGCGAAGACCGTTTCCATGCGCTCGAAAGCCGACTCGACAAAGGCGGGAAGATCGCGTTGCGCGAGGTCCTCGAACTGCTGGTCGAGCCCTATACCGCGATCATCGCGCGTGAACCCTGGGGCCTGTCTGCGGTGCGTTTCCTCAATGCGCTCGAGTTCGAGCGTCAGCCATCGGGCTGGGAGATATTCCATCGCCAGAGTTCCGCCGTGGTGCAGCGCATTTTCACATTGATCCTTGCCGCGGTCGATGGCGGCGACAGAATTGCCCAGCAGGCGACATTCCTGTTTTTCGTGGACTCGATAATCCACGGCTTCGCGTCGCACGAGCGACTTCAGATACCCTTTTTCGGGAAGATGCCGGCGGCAACCTTGCAGGAACTCGCCCAATTCTACGTGGATTGTGGGGAAAGGCTGCTGAGCCCGGCTGGAACAGCCACCAAGATCGCCTGGAGAGCTGGCACCGGGGAGAGGAAATGATCGGCCCACAGGCATTTCCGGCCGTGAGGTCCCGCGCGTAGCCCAATAGCGGTTTCCCTCTGCCCGGCGCTTTCTCCTACAGCACGGCACCCTGCTGCGCCCGATCGATCATCGATGCGAAACCGCCGATATCGATATTGGATCCGCAGACGAGCACGCCCGTCCGGTGTCCGGCGAGTTCTTCGCGCAGGGGCCCGAGCAAGGCCGCGGTAGCGGTGGCGCCAGCCGGTTCAGCGATCAGCTTCATCTCACGCGCCAGGAGTGCCATTGCCTCGCGGATCTGATCGTCATCTACTTTCACGAACCGGTCGACATGTCGCCGGCAGAGCTCGAAGCTATAGGGTAGCGCGAAGGGTGGCCCCAGGCTGTCGGCGATGGTCGAAACAGTCGCCTGCTCGACGGGACGGCCAAGCGCGATGCTCTGGTGCATCGAATCGGCGCCCACAGGCTCGACGCCGTAGACGCGGCAAGCGGGATTGATCAGCTTTACCGCCGACGCGACACCCGCGCACAGGCCGCCGCCGCCGATGGGAATGATCACCGCGTCAAGGTCGTCGGTCTGCGCCATCCATTCGAGCCCCAATGTGGCTGTCCCGAGCGCGGTCAGCGGCCCCTCGAACGGATGGATGAAGCTGCGTCCTTCGTCGCGCGCCAGTGTCTCGGCCAGCTCGAACGCTGCCTTGCCATTCTCCGCGATGATGACCTCGGCGCCATAGGCTCGGCAACGTGCCTGGCGGGCGAGATTGGCGGTCGGCAACATGACGACCTTGGCCGATATGCCGAGCCGGCTGGCCGCATAAGCGGTCGCGATGGCATGATTGCCGGCGCTGACCGCGGTTACGCCATTGCGGCGCTGCGCGTCGGTCAGCCGCAGCATCACCGAAAGCGCGCCGCGCGGCTTGAACGTCCCGCTATGCTGGAACAGTTCGAGCTTCAGATTGACGCGCGTGCCGGGTGCAAGCCGCGCATCGATTTCACGGCCTTGCCAGTCATGCACTGGTGTCCTCGCCACATAGGGGGCGATCAGCGCGCGCGTTTCCTCGATATCGGTCAGGCGAAGATCTTCGATCATGTAACTGCTTCTCCCGGAATGCCTGCCATTCTGAGGCGACGCGCCTTGCGCATGCCGAAGGTCAGGTAAGTGATCAGGCCGGCCGCCGCCCACACGGCGAAAAGCCGCCAGGTCTCCGCAGGCACGCCGACCAGCATATAGATGAACACCATGATGCCCAGCAGCGGTACCAATGGTCCGAATGCTATGCGGAAAGGTCGCGGCAGATCGGCATCGCGCCGACGCAACACGAGCACCCCGGCGCATATCGCGATGAACACCAGCAAGGTGCCGAGCGAGACGAGCTGCACGAGCAGCGAAACCGGAAACAGCCCGGCCAGTGTCGCGATCGCCAGCGCGGCCAGCAGCGTTGCGCGGTCCGGTGCATGAAAACGCGGATGAATCCGGGCGAAGACCTCCGGCAACAGGCCGTCCTGGGCCATGGCGAGATAGATGCGCGAAAGGGCCGTGAGGAGCACGAGCAGCACCGAGGCCAGGCCGCTCATCGCGACGATCTCGATGAGTGGTGCAAGCCAGTCCAGCCCGCCCCCCGCCGCGCGCGTCGCGACCGAAAGCGGATTGGCGACGTCGAGCGCGGTGAAGCTGACCAGCCCGGTCATGACGAGCGAGACGGAGATATAGAGCAAGGTGCAGACAGCGATCGCGGCCAGAATGCCGCGCGGCACGTTGCGCTGCGGGTCGCGGGTTTCCTGTGCGAGCGTCGACACCGCGTCGAAGCCCAGAAACACGACGAAGACGACGACCGCGCCACGCAGGATCCCGCTCGCCCCGAAATGGCCGAACACGCCGGTATTTGCGGGAATGAACGGCGTCCAGTTGGCGGGATGGATATAGAATGCGCCGGCAACGATGAAGAGCAGCAGCACCACCAGTTTGGCGGCGACGAGCACGCTGTTGATGAAGGACGAAACACCGATGCCGCGGCGAGCGATGGCAAATGCTGCGAGAACGACGAAGATCGCCGGCAGGTTGACCGACGCCGCTACCTCGATCTTTCCCCCGACCGCCGACAGGGCCGGCGTCGTCAGCGCTACGGGCCAATGGACGCCAAGCGTTGCGAACAGCGCGGTCACATAACCCGACCAGCCGACCGCGATATAGGACGCGGCGCAAAGATACTCGACGATAAGGAACCAGCCGACGAACCAGGCGAAAATCTCGCCCAGCGTGACATAGCAATAACCATAGGCGCCGCCCTGTACCGGCAGCGCCGCTGCGAGTTCGGCGTAGCAGAGTCCCGCCAGCGCGCAGCCTAGCGCGGCCAGCAGAAAGGACAGCGTGATTGCCGGCCCGGCGAACTGCGCCGCCGCGGTTCCGGTGACGATGAAGATGCCGCCGCCGACGATCACGCCGATGCCGATCAGCAGGAGATCGACCCAGCCCAGCCGGCGCACCAGCCCGCCATTGCCCGTGCCTGCCTGGCCCGGGCCATCGCCGGTAACGGATTTTCGATGCAGCATGTAGCGGGGTCTCAGAAGCTGTTGTTGAAGCTGGCCAGATTCTGGCTGACCATGAACCAAGCGGCGTAGAGTGCAAGCAAGGCGCCCATGGTCTCGACCACCCACTGCACTTTGCGCTTCGATCGCTTGATCGTGAGCCCGGCATGAAGCGCCGGGAACAGGACAACCAGCACCGCGATCATGCTCGCACCACGAAGAACGTTCAGAATTCCGAGGTCGTCGCCGAGTCCCCCAAGGACCGCCGCTCCGATCCAGCCGCTCATCACCAGTGCGATCCAGCCAAGACCAACGCGCGACGCGATCCAGGACGGCTCGGATTGCTCGTGCCGCTTGCGACGGCGCCACCAGACGATCGGTGCGGTCACCGCGAATGCCGCTGACGTCAGCAGGGCCAGCCAGAACAGCGGCTGAACCAGGCCGGTCCCGAAGATGCCCTTGACCCTTTCGAACACCATCGCCGGCGGATAATCGTCGCTGACCCAGTAAAGGATCTTTCCGTCCTTGCCGGCGACGAACGAAAGATGGGCCTGTCCGCCAACTTCACGGTACGTGAGCGGCCCTACCTGCCGCCAGCTTTTGGGAGCGCCATCGGCCGCGAGCCGTGACGAGACGGTGATCGTGCCGTCAGCCGCGGCCGCGACTTCGTCGTCGCCTTCGAACAGGCGCATCAATTGGGGACCCGACTCATTCCGGCGCGTCGACCGATAGAATCCGGCGACTCGCGTGGCATCGAAGAACCTTGACTCGACGGTTGGTTCATCGGCCACGCGGCCCGGAACAAAACGGTCGAAGAACCCCAGCGCGACCGCGTTTCGCACGGTGTCCGAGCCTAGCTTGCGCCCCAGCGTGCCGGTGCCGTTGAGTGTAACGAAGATGCCGTAACCGCTCTCGGGCGCGAAATAGAGGATCGAATGAAAGTCGGTCCAGTCGCCGCTGTGGCCGACAAGACGATAGCCATTGCGATTGGCTTCCCAGAAGCCGAGCGCGAAACCGTTGCGGCCCGGTGCTGCGCGATACTGCACCCGGTGCATCTCGGCGATGCTCTCGGGCCGCAGGATCGCCGCGTTGCCGAAGCGCCCGCCCTGCAAATGGGCGATCAGGAAATGCGCCATGTCAGTCGCGGTCGATGCGATGGCGCCTGCCGGGGCTGCCGAAACCGTCGCATAGGGCGTCGGCTCCGGTTCAGCCAGCGAGGCATAGCTTCTTGCCGCCATCGCCGCGAGAGCGCCCCGTGGCGGCTGAACGACGCTCGTCCGGGTCATGCCGAGCGGCGTCAGGATATGCCGCTCGATATAGGCTGGATAGGTCTCGCCCGAGACACGCTCGACGATGTAGCCAGCGAGGGCAGCGCCATAATTGGAATAGGCGATGCGGTCGCCCGGCGCGAAAATCCGCTTCGGAATGTGATTGCGAAGATAGTTGCCGAGGCTGCCGGGGCCGGCGCCATATTGGGTCATGCCGCGCGACACCTCCTCAAATCCGGCGCGATGAGTCATGAGAAGGCGCAGCGTGATCTTGCCCGGATATGTGTCCGGGATGCGGAAATCGAGATAGGTGTTGATATCCCGGTCGAGGTCGAGCTTCCCCTGCTCGACGAGTTGCATGACCGCGGTCCAGGTCAGCAGCTTTGAAATCGAACCGATGCGGAACAAGGTGGCGTCGGGTGTGACCCGTCGCCCCGCCTTCAGGTCGGCGACGCCATATCCCTTGGCGAAGACGATGCGATCGTCCTTGACGACACTGACGGCCGCTCCCGGAATTCCGGCCTGCTCGAGCGCATAGGGTATGATGCCGTCGAAATAGAGTTCCAGGTCGGCGGGAGTCGCCGACGGTACCGATTGAGCATTGGCGCTGGTCGGCGCAATCACCGCCAGCATCGCCAATACCATCATCATGAAGCTGCGCATTGTCGTTGTTCCTGCCTAACGGTCAATATTTGAACGAGATACCCAGTGAGAAGTAGCGTCCGATCACATCGTGGAAGACCGTGTTGGTCGGGGTCGCGATAAGATCGGGAGTGGGCACGATCGGCGGGTCGCGATCGAACAGGTTGCGGACGGTTCCGGTCACCGAAAGGCTCTTCTTGCCCGATCGGATCACATCATAGCCGATCGTCGCATCGACATAGAAAGCGCTGTCGACATTGTTGTTGTCATAGAAATCCGGATTGCTGCGATCGTAGCTGCCGCCCCCGACATAGCGGCCCGCCAGATAGAAATTGACGTTATTCACTTCGAGCGCGGCGCTGGCGGTGAAACGCCATTCGGGAACGCCGCCGAGCTTTGGCCCCAGGGAACCAGCACCCTCCGAAATCGACGTACCGTCGCGATATTCGAGCGTGTCCACGTGCGTAGCGAGCAGGCGGAAAGTTGCCTTTGCGTCATCCGCGACGCCGTCGATCCCCACGCGATAGCTGAGATCGAAATCCTGCCCGCGCGTATGCACTTGAGCCAGGTTATTGAGCGTCGCATTCACCCGGTCGATCATATTGGTCGCCGGATTGCGCACTATGTACGCGCAGATCGCGGTTTCGCCGCTCACGCAGCGGTTGATGAGATTTTGCGCGTTGTTCGTCCCGATCGCGCCGCGCAGCTTGATGTCATAATAGTCGACGGAAAGCTGGAGGCCGGGCAGGAAGGCAGGTGTCAGGACGGCACCGAAGGTCAGTGTCTTGGCCACTTCCGCATTGAGATTGCGGTTGCCGCCTTCGGCTACGGTGACGAGCGTCTGCGCATTGTTGAAGTGTGGATCGTTGATCGTGGCGAGGCCGGTACGGCCGGCACTGAACAGTTCGTCGGCATTTGGTGCGCGAATATCGCGTGAATAGGTGCCGCGAAATCGCACGCCGGAGATAGGTTCGTAGCTGACGCCGAATTTCCATGTCGTTGCCGGCAGCGACGAGGCCCTGCCCCGAATGTCATACTCGGTGTAGCGGACGGCACCGTTGACATCGAGCGCCTTGCCGAGCGCGGATTCGCGCAGCAGTGGCACGATCGCTTCGAGATACCCCTCCTTGACCCTGACTTCGCCCGAATAGGACCGGCCATTGCCAGTGAACCAGCCATTGGCGTTGGCGATCGGATCCGTCTCGTACACCGTCTTGTCACGGCGATATTCGGCGCCGAATGCCAGCGCCACCGGCCCTGCCCAGGTCGAGAACGGCTCGCCGCGCATGTTGGCGGCGACCACGTCCTGGCTCATCCGCGTGTAGCGGGAAGAGGTTCCGAGGATATAGCCGAGCGCAGCCGCCGAAGGCGCGCCTTCGCCGAACAGGTTGAGCGGAACGCAGGTGCTCGACGGGTCGGTGAGGCTCGATCGGCAGACGATTGCGCCGGTGGCCGGATTGACCACCGCGTCAACGGCCGCAGCGAACACCGGCTTGCCAGACGCGTCGTTCTTGATGCGATTGTTGAAGAGAATTTCGGCGTGCCGCGCCTCGCCCCGTTGATAATAGGCGTTCCACGTCCAATCGGAGATCTTGCCTTTGACCCCGGCGACAGCGCGATAGACGCGATCCTTGTTGAACGGCTGGATAAAGCCGAAATCATAGTTGATCCGCCCCATGTCGATCGTATCCAGACCATAACGATCCATGACTGCGGCAATCGACGCGGGCAGGAAGGCATTGCTGCGGCTGATTTCGATCGATCCGAAATCGAACGTCGGCAGAACGTCGAAGCGACTCCGCGATTCGGCATAGGAGCCTTCGGCGAAGAGCGTCACATCGTCCATCACCTCATAGGAGGCGCGTGCGAAAATGCTGCCACGCCGTTCGGGGATGACGAGCTGATTGAACCGCCCCGGATTCACCCCGCTGCCGCCGACCTGATAGAGCGATCCAACGCTGGTTCCCGGGATGAACGGGATCGGGGTGCCGCCGGGACCGAATTCGACATTGCCATCGGGCAGGAAGACCATGCCGCCCGGCGTTGCAACGGCGGTGTGCACATTGGCCCGGATCAGGTTGCGCGGCTGGCCGTTGCCCGGCGCGAAGGCCGGATTGGAAATGACCTGCCAGTCCTTTCGCCCCCAGCCACGGCTGCCTTGATCGTTGATCCCCCGGCTGTCAGCGAAATCGCCCGCGACCATGAAGGCCCCCCGATCGCCGGCGAACTTCGTGCCCCAGGCAAGCGACAGTTGATAATTCTTGTCGTCGCCGCGCCCTGAAAGGCCTGCACGCACCTCACCGATCAATCCGTCGATATGGTCCTTCAGAATGAAGTTGACGACGCCGGCAACCGCGTCCGAGCCCCATGCCGCAGAAGCGCCGCCCGTGACGACGTCGACACGGTCGACAAGCAGTTGCGGCAGGACATTGGCGTTGACCAGTCCTCCGCTCGTAGTCGGAACATGGCGACGACCATCGAGCAGCACCAGCGTCCGGGCAGCCCCGAGTCCGCGCAGGTCGAGATAATTGCCGGCACCCGCCGTCCGTGTCGTCGCGGACGATGGCGTCGAGCTCGCGCGAAAAGACGGGATCTGGGTGTTCAGCAGGTCAGCGATGTTCGAGACGCCGCTATTGGTCAGCTCGGCCTTGCTTACCGTCGTAACAGGTGTCGGCGCGTCGAAGCCGGATCCTGCCGCACGGGAGGCAGTTACTACGATATCCTCGGCGAGAACCGAGTCCTCGCCGGTTTCCACACCCTTTTCCGTTGAGGAGGCCTGAGCAAGGGCAGACTGCCCTACACCGACCAGAAGCATCGCGATGACGCAAAAACCCTGCCTGCGCCGGAGGCGCCCCTTGCTGTTTGTTTTCATTTTTTCACGGGCCGTAGCCCGCCCCTCTCCTTATGGTGTCGCCATCCTCAAGGAGATTTTCCAATTAGTCAACTAGTGGCCTAATAGGATAAAATATGTCTTACAACTCCATATCATCCACCCTCCCGGGAGCATATGCTCAAGATATGACAAGGCTCTTCGCCAGCGGCGACATAGGCATGCGCCATTCTTCCGTCGAAATAGAGTGAATCTCCGGCGTTCAAGATCGATGGGGCATAGGTATCGGTGTGAAGTTCCAGCACACCTTTGAGAACATAAATGAATTCATCGCTATTATGCGTGCTGAATCCGCCACATTCCTCTACTGAGCGCGCGACAATCTCGCCCCAAATTGGCGTAAATCGCTTATCAAGAAGATCGACGCCGAGGTAGCGATAGAGATATGCGTCCGTTTTTACTTCGCGCCCTTCTCCACCCCTGATCAGTGTCCGCCGTCCCCAGCTTGACCTTACCCCTTCCGTTTCGGCGGCGAGCAGTTCGGCGATATCGATCTTGAGTGCCATTGCGAGAGCGGCAAGCTTGTCATAGGTCAGGGAAACCTTGCCATTTTCCATCTTCGACAAAAGCGAAACCGAAAGGCCTGTCGCCTTTTCGATATCAGCCAATGTCAGCCCACGCTCGAGCCGCAGCGCTCGCACGCGGGCGTGAACGAGGTCTCGCGTCGTCGCCTTGTTATTCATTTCGCGCTTTCCGCTCCCAAATAATGCCGTATTCATCGGCACATCCAACGGATAGGAACTTGATGGCGGATTGGCCATAGCGGAAAATCAACCCGTCCCCTTGCTTGACAGGCCGCCCTTCGGTCCTACTTTCCTATTTTGATATAATTTTCCAAATTGGACATGTCTTGCCACATACTAATTCTTCCTGCGATGCCGCCGACCTACCCCCCGTGGTCGTGATCAGCGAAGCGATGGCGACACGATTGATCGGCATTGAGGACGCCATCACCGCAGTCGAAAGTGCCCTGGCCTCGCTCGATTCGGGAACCAGTCGTGCTTTTGCTTTCAGTTCGGGAGAGGGCCCGGGCCCCGGCACGCGCCTCGGGGTCAAGGCTGGCTATGATGGCCTTTCATGTCATCCTGGAGCCAAGCTGGGCAGCTATTGGTCGGAGAACAGTCGCGCGGGACTGGCCAATCACGGCTCTACTACATTGCTGCTCGACGACCGCACCGGCCGTCCCTGCGCCTTTGTCGCAGCCAGTTACCTGACGGCCTTACGCACCGCCGCAGCCGATGCCGTGGCAGTGAAGTATCTGGCTCGCGCCTCGGCATCGCGGCTCTCGATCCTGGGAAGCGGTCATCAGGCCTTTTATGAGGCCCTGGCTGTCGCGGAAGTACGTCAGCTCGATCAAGTCTCGATATGGAGTCGGGATCCGGCGGCTGCGGTGCGGCTCGCCCTGCGACTTCGTGAAGCGGGACTTCCGGCGCGCGCCGTGGAGATCGAGGAGGCGGTGACGCAGGCCGATATCCTGTGCACCGTAACCGCATCTACCCAGCCGCTTTTCGACGCTGCGCTGGCGGCGCCCGGCATTCATATCTCAGCGATGGGCGCCGATGGTCCCGGCAAACAGGAACTTCCTTCCGCCCTTGTCGAATCCGCGCTGCTGTTCACCGATCTGGTCTCTCAGTCCATTGTGATCGGCGAGTTCCAGCACGCCTGCCGCTCGGGCCGCGTCGACCCGGACCGCATCAGCCCGCTCGGCGCCGTCATCAATGGCACGGCGACTGGCCGAACGAGTGACCACCAGACGACGATATTCGACAGTTCGGGCGTCGCGGTTCAGGATATCGCGATCGCCGCGCTCGCGCTGGCGCGAGCACGCGACAGCGGCATGGCTCATGAAATAGAGTTCTAGCCGCTCATGGCCTCGTCGCCCACAGGCGGCGATCCGCAATCGCGAGAGTTAGCCTCCACGCCTCATAGAATATCTTCCCTGATCGTGCGGCCGGCGGCGTAATAGTGCCAGCCGCCCCAGATGCCGGTGAAGCTGCACACCACCAGCACCCAGCGGAGCGATTGATGAGGATCACCGAGAAACGGGCCGATAAAATCGGATGCGGAGCCGATGAGCTGGGGTGCAACGACCAGATTGGCGATGTTCGCGGTGAACAGCAGAATCGCGACGGTCTGGCCGCGCATCTCGGCGGGGACCAGGCTTTGGCAAAGCGCCAGAGTCGGGCCGATATAGATGCAGCTCGCTGGCACGAAGATCCAAAGCGCGAGCGTCGCCATGCCAAGCGAATGCGTCGAATAGGCAACGAGCCCGGGGAGGATCGCCGCAACGCTGACCAAGGCCACCAGCCAGACTTGCCAGCGCGGATCGCGGGACGAGAGCCGCGCCATGACCCAGGCGGTTCCCAGCATCGCCAGCGAGCCGCCGACTGCGCTCATGATCCCCAGGGACATGCCGGCCTCGCCGGCGGAGAGGCCGTGAAAGCGCATTAGAAAGGCCGATGTCCACCACAACAAGCCCGCGCCCGAGAAGGTGACCACTGTCGCGCCGAGCAGGACATGGAGAATGGCGGCATGCGCGCGTATGTAGCGAAGCGTGTCGACGATACCCGGCGCGCTGACCGCAGCATCGCGTTGGATGTCATCCGTCGCACCGCGTACCGGCTCCCGCAGCGACAGGCGGACCAGCACCGCGAGCGGCAGGCCGATCGCACCGAAGACGACCAGGCTCTGTCGCCACCCGTAGAGATCGGTGAGCCAGCCCGCGCCCGCCATGCCGAGGGCCGCTCCCATCGTTGACCCGATCGAGAAGACCGACATGGCCGAACCGCGGCTGGCGGCCGGAAATTCATCGGCAAGCAGCGATTGCGAAGGCGGTGTTCCTCCGGCTTCTCCCACTCCCACCCCGATCCGGGCAAGCAGAAGGTGCCAGTAGGTCTGACTGAAGCCGCACAACAAGGTGAACCCCGACCAGAGAAGGAGCGCCCATGCGATCATATTACGGCGGTTCGTCCGGTCGGCCACGAGGCCGAGCGGAATGCCGGCGGCCACATAAAAGATCGCCAGCGCGACGCCGGTCAAAAACGCGACCCCTCCATCGGATAAATGGAATTCAGCTTTTATCGGTTCGATCAACGTGCCCAGGACAAACCGGTCGGCAATGTTCAGTGCATAGACGGTCGTGAGGACGAACAGCGTGTAGTTGCGACGATTCCACCAATGCCATCGCGGCGCGCCTGGATTGGTGGCGTTCATATTTTCAGGTGCAGCATCGTGCCCCTCCCCTGGAATTATTATCGATTTATTCTTGTGTCAGTAAAAACGTGCCGGCCACGCGGGCCCGATAGGGTTGAAAGTGCCACCCGGCCGGGAACTGGTTGCCTTTCAATCGCCGCGGGCAATACCGGCCACAGCTGCGTCCAACGCCTTGCGTCCCGCGCTGAGGGTCGCGCTGCGCCACTCGACATCGCCGGGCGCAAGGCAGGCGTGCATTTCCCCCAGGATCGGCGGTGCCTCCGGGCTGTCGAAAACGCCGTATTTTTCGAGCCATTTGCGATTGCGCAGGGCGCCAAAGGCACGTTCAACCGGCTCAGTGCCGACCTCGAGCGCGGCGACCGTCAGTTCCGACTCCAGCCCAAAACCCCAGATGGAGCCGACAAAGGTTCCGACCGGCGCAAAGGGAAAATCAGCGCTGGGCACGAGAACCAGATTGTCCCACCAGGTGGACGCGCGATCAGCGGCGAGATCGGGTGCATTGATGCAAAGCATCAACGCCGCCCCGCGATCGCCAAGGCCGGTGTGCACGTCGATGACGGCAACCCGTCGCGCACCCCGGGTGTATTCCCGAAGGATGTTGCGCAATGTAAGATTGGACCAGACGGGAGCGTGCCCGCCGTAAAGATAGCCACCGGGTCGGTGATGCTGCCCATCGGCGATCGCTCTGATGAAATTATCGAAGCCTCTTTCTTCGATATAGGCATTCATCGCCGCATCCGCGGCGACCCGACCCTCTCCCTTCAGGTCGGGGCAGCAAACAAAGCCTTCGACCTCATCATATAGATGATTGTATCCTGGCGACTGATTGAAATCGAGGAAGTTGCGGTTGAGGTCGACGCCATCCTCATTGTCACTGCAGGTCCAGGCCATGCCATAGGGATTGACGAAATGTATCAAGAGCAGGCCAGGCCCGTCGGCTGACCAGCCGCGCAGCAGCGTATCGATCTGCACCGCTGAGCCGGCATACCCTTCGACGCCATGTACCCCCGACGAAATGACGATGATGTCGGGACGTGCGCCTTCGATATAGGCGACATCCATCGCCAGGGCTTCCCCGGCAGGGCCATGGGCCGGGCATGGGAAATGGGCCATCGCAGCACCAGCCTCCCGTGCGGCAGCAAGGAAGCGCTCCCGAGCCTCGGAATAGCTGGTCGAAAAGGAGCGCTGAACCGCTTCATTCAAATCCATGATTTCTCTCTTTCCAGCAGCAATTGACGATAGGGTTCAGCGAAATGGCGCATGCTGAATCGGACGACAGCATTGCGTGAATCCATCTTTACGAAGCGAGTTCTCGAGCCCGCCGTGCGAGCTCCTGCTTGTCGATCTTGCCGATAGGTAGCATCGGCAGATCCGGTTCGATCACGAAGACCTTGGGAATCTTGTAGTTGGCGAGATGCTCCCGACAATGCGCTTCCAGGGTTTCAGCATCCACGTCGCCCGACGGGTGAACATAGGCGACCCCGACCTCCTGCCAGACCGGGTCAGGTCTGGCGACAACGGCGGCCAGAGCCACCGCGGGATGCCGCTCCAGGACGGTTTCCACTTCTCTCGGATAGACATTGTAGCCGCCCGATTTGTACATTTCCTTCAGCCGGCCCACGAGACGGTAGCTGCCGTCCGGGTGCTGCACGGCGAGATCGCCCGTGCGGAAAAAACCGTCAGGCGTGAAGCATGCCTCGCTCGCGTCCGGCCGACGCCAATAGCCGAGCAGGTTGAGGCCGGATCGCGTCTGCACTTCGCCTTCGGCGCCATCGGCGACGGCGACGCCGTCGACATCGGCCAGCCTGATCTCCACGTTCGGGAATGCCGACCCAACCGAGCGGGACAGGATGTCGATATCGTCGGTCGGCTCGACGACGGTGATCGCACTCGTCGTCTCGGTCATGCCATAGTTGGTCGCCAACCTCGGGCAGATCTGCAGCAATCGCGCGATCATGTCGGCGGGCATCTCCGCCCCTTCCCAGACGACGAGCTGAACCGCCGACAGATCATAATCGGCGAAACCCGGCAGATCGAGCTGCATCCGGAACCCGCTTGGAACGGAAATCCAGAAGGTGACTGCCTCACGCTCCATCAGTGCCAGGCAGCCGGCCGGATCGAACTGCTCCATGAAGACGACAGTGCCGCCCGCCGCGATGCAGGGCAGCACCGTGTCTACCACGCCGCCGATATGGTTGATGGGGAAATAGCTGACGACCCTGTGCGGATCGAGCGGCCAGAGCCGGTTTTGAGTCTCGCAGAACTCGTTGATCCCCGCATGATGCAGGACGGCGCCTTTCGGCTGCCCGGTCGATCCCGAGGTATAGACGATCAGGCACGGCATCCGTCCCCCGACCCCGGATCGCGCCTCGCGAAGTTGCTCTCGGGGGAGCGAGTGGCCGTCGCGCAGGAAGTCGGCCATCATCGCTGCGCCGGGCACCTCGGGGTCCCCGTCGAAGATGACGAGCTTCCGGATTGCCGGCAAATCGGCACAAAGGCCGACCAATTCCCTCTCGTAGCTGCGACCGGCCACTTCGCTGCGGGCAAGGAACAGTTTCGGTTCAGCATCTTCCAGAACATGGCGTAACTCGGCGAGCTGGTATCGGGGATTCAATCCGACCCAGATGCCGCCGATCGACGCGGTGGCAAGAAGCGCGACCAGATAGTCGGGATGCGGCGTCTGCAATGTCGCGACACGATCGCCCCGCGCAATGCCCGCCGCCGCCATGGCGCTCGCCAGTGAGTCTATGGCTGAAGCGAGAGCGGCATAAGTCCAGCGGCGGTCGCCAAGCACGAGCGCGATCGCGTCCGGCTGCGCCTGTGCGTGAAAGAAGACGAAATCACTGATCCGCTCGGCATGGCGTTCGTCATCCGGCATGCCACTCATGCCCCCTGATGCCCTGCGGGAGGAACCCAGACGGAAAGCCATTCCGCCACCAGTGCCGGCTTTTCCGCGTTCTCGATTTCCACGGTCGCGCCGATCGTCAGGCGCGCGCGGCCGCGTTCATCCTTGCGGCGATCCATTAGTTCGAACCGCCCCCGCACATTGCTCCCCGTTGCGACGGGAGAGATCAGCCGCAAGCGATTGAAGCCGTAGTTGAGATAATAGCCAGCGGTCGCGACCTGCGAGCGCCGGTCGCGGGGTTGCACGGTATGGAGCATGTGGGTCAGCAAGGACATGGTAAGAAATCCGAACGCGATCGTACCACCAAAAGGTGTTTCGGCGCGCCCCCATTCCGGGTCGATGTGCATCGGATCGTCATCGAGCGTAGCCTCGGCGAAGCGATCGATCATGGGTTGAGTTATCGTCATCCAGTCCGATACCCCGATCAGGGCACCCGGCTCGACCGAAAGGAGGCCATTTGTATGCGCTGCGTCGCTCATTATAATTTCCGTTTTTGGGAGAATTAATATGAGAACTATCTCAGTTTTTAATCGAGTCAAGACTCTCCCGCCCCGGCCAGCCCAATGATTTCCGAAAATCCTTGCTTCATCACCTTTCTGAAAGAGCGGCTGGCCCGGAATCCGCCTCAGCAGAAAGGCCCGCGCACCCGTGAGCGATTGAAGATCGCTGCCGCGGAGGTGCTTGAGGAGAAAGGCTATCTCGCGACAAAGGCAGGTGACATTGCGACACGCGCAGGCGTTGCCGAAGGTTCTTTCTATATATATTTCAAGGACAAGACCGATTCCACGATCACTGTCCTGACAACCCTTCTCGACGAGTTCGTGCTGCTGCCCTCGGAGTCGGCGGACACCACCGAGCACCCCTTCAAGGCCATTCGGCGGGCAAACCGCAGATGGATTTCCGTTGCACGCGCCAATCCAGGCCTCATGCGATGCGTTCTGCAACTCGGCGACGAGAATGCGGATTTCGCAGCGGTCGTGCAGCGGGCCAATCGCAACTGGTTTGGCCATGTGGCGCGCAGTGTCGCACGGCGTCGCGGCGTCATCGACCAGGCCCCGACTCTCTTCGCCGTGTACCTGCTTGGCGCAATGATGGATGAACTGCTCCGCAAGCTGATCATCTATCCGGACAGAGATTTTCTCACGCTATTACAGAATCTTCACGGCGATGACGACATGGTTGCCGACGCAACGAGCGTCTTGTGGTTGCGCGTGCTCTACCCCGATGAATCCTTGCCTCGCAATCTGCCGCGCGCCGTGAAGGCATTTGCGAATGCCATCTTGCCGGGATGAACCGGCTGAACACCGGCAGAAAATGGGGATGGTTGACAAGATGCGAATTTGAGTAAAAGTTGAGAAACTTCTCACTTTTTGTCTCGGGGTCGAATCATGCGTGCAGCGATAAGGATGGGCTTGCTGGCACCGTCTGTCTTGGTGATGACCCAGATGGCAGCGACCGCCGCCAATGCTCAACAGGCGGAAGAGCCTGGCGCGGCGCAGACGCAGGATTCGGGTATCGACGATATCGTCGTCACCGCCCAGAGGCGGGCCCAGAGCGTTCAGAAGGTGCCGCTCAGCATTACCGTGCTCGGTGCCGATCAGATCCAGAAGGAAGGTTTTCGTTCCTTCCAGGATTATGCGACGCGGGTGCCCAACCTGTCCTTTGCGCAGGGCGGATCGAGCATCGGCGGGCTTGGCCAGGCGATCTCGCTGCGCGGGATCTACGGGACCAACACAACGGGCGTCTACCTGGACGAGACCCCCCTTCCCGGCAGCGTCGATCCTCAGGTTGTCGACCTTGAGCGAATCGAGGTGCTGCGCGGCCCGCAGGGAACACTCTACGGAGCACGTTCGATGGGCGGCACGGTGCGGCTCATCACGCGACAGCCGGATCTGGATGAATTCAGCGGTAGCGGACACGCCATTGTTTCATCCACTCGTCGAGGCGCCGCAAACGGCACCGTCGACGGATCGGTGAATATCCCGGTGGTGACCGATACGCTCGGCATAAGAGCTTTCGCATTCTGGGATTATCAATCGGGCGTCTTCACCCGCATTCCGTCCGCTGATGCTCCAACTCAATATCGCCCCCGGGACAATGTCGGGTCGACCCGGCGCTACGGCGCCGCGATCGCTGCCCGGCTGCAACTTCTGGACAACGCGGTCAGCATAACGCCGAGAGTGGTTGTGCAGCGCTCTCGCACCAATGCTCAGCCATATGCCGATGTCGTTGCCGACAATTTTGTGCAGCAGCGGCTGTTCGATCTTGACGAAGGCGGGTCCGACGACTGGAATTTGTTCAGCCTGACCGGCCGCTACGGTGCCGATTTCGGGGAATTCGTCTCCGTGACGTCTCAGTTCAACCGTGACACGTCGGATTCGGAAAATGCGTCGGAAGCCATTTCCGCGCTGCTGGGATTCACCACGCCTTCGCTCTTCCGCGGATCGAGCCGTGCGCGAACCTTCGTACAGGAATTCCGCTTCACGTCAGAATTCAAAGGCCCCTTGCAGGTCACTCTTGGTGCCTTCTACCAGAAATCCAACAACCTGGTGCAGATCCCACCAAATATCATCGATGGCATCGGGGACCTGTACAACTACAAATCGGAAAACAGGACCGTCGAAAAGGCTGTCTATGGCGAAGCCAATCTCGATGTCACCAACAAACTCCAACTGATCGCCGGACTGCGCTATTTCCAGAACACGGTCACTCTCGCGGTGAGCCAGGGAGGACTCGCGGTCGGGTCCGGCGCGGGAACATTCAATGAAGTTCAGCGGGAAAACGGTTTCAATCCGAAGTTCGGGATCAAATATGCGCTAAGCTCTGACATCAATTTGTTTGCCAACGCGGCGAAGGGCTTTCGCGTCGGCGGCGCGAACGGATATTCCGAGAGCGCCTGCGCGGCTGATCGGCAGGCTTTGGGGATAAGTGCCGAGGCCGCGCGGTCCTATCGATCCGATTCCGTCTGGAGCTATGAGGCAGGTGTCAAATCCTCTCTTCTCAACGGGCGCCTGATCGTCAACGCGACGGCGTTCCGCGTCGAATGGTCGAACATCCAGCAAAGCATTGCCCTCGCCTGCGGCTTCTCGATTGACCAGAATGGCGGCCACGCCCGCAGCGAAGGATTTGAACTCGAGGCTCAGGCTAGTCCTGCGACGGGCCTCGTTCTCGGTGCCGGCGTGGGATACACCAACGCCAGAATTACCGACCCCGGTGCGCTTGCCATCCTCACGCCCGGCGCACGTATCCAGCAGGTTCCCCGCTGGAATCTGACCGCCTCGGCTGACTATAAGTTCGCGATGGCCAATCTGCCGCTGACATTTCATGGCGACATCTCCCATGTCGGCAGCAGCCTCAGCCGCAGCAATCTGCTGACCGGCCGAATCCGGCCCGCCTACGATCTCGCCAACCTGCGCTTCGGCACTGATTTCGAGCGTTTCAACGTCACGTTCTTCATCAAGAACGTCTTCGACAAGATCGCCAACCTCGCCGACGTTCCGCCGCTCGCCATCGAGGATCCCAATCGGCCTCGGATCGCCGCGGGGCGCCCCCGCACGATGGGGATCGACGTGCGCGCGAAATTTTGAGGTTGCCGCGCTTCGCCGCATCGAGCGGCTTTTCTGGACCTGCCTTCAACCGGAACAACGGGGTTATTCGCGTGATGGGACATCAAGTTTTTCAGTTCCGGTCGTTTCTGGCCGTGGGATGTGTGTTCGGCCTGATAAGCGGTTCGACCAGCGCCTTGGCCAGCGCTGCCCCGGACAATGCGGCACGCCTCAGCAAGGCCCTCCCCTTCACGAGCGGCAAGCTGCGCAAGAAGATACGCAACCACACGATCAAGGTGAACTGGACCGGCACTGGCGACAGCTTCTGGTTCCGACACGAACTCGCGCAGGGTAGTGAGTATCTGCTGGTCGATGCATCGACCGGCAAGCGGCGACCGGCCTTCGATCATCAGGCCTTGGCGACAGCGCTCGGCAAGGCGACCGGCGAAACGCTCGAAGCGAGCAATCTTTCGCTCACCTCTTTGGAATTTTCGAGCGATCCGGGACATCTGGCGGTGGGGATAGAGGACGCACAGTTTCGCTGTGATCTCGAAAAGATCATCTGCGCGCGCAGAACTGACGCGGAACAGGCTGGCGACCTCGTCCTGTCGCCCGACGGCAAAAGCGCCGTCTTCCTGCGTGACCATGACCTCTGGCTACGCACGCTCGCCTCCGGACAGGAACGGCAACTGACGCACGACGGCATCAAGGACTTCGCCTATGGCGATACCGACGCCTATATCGACGAAGCCAAGGTCGCGACCCGCCGCGCCGGCACGCCGGCGCCGTTGCTCGGGGTGCACTGGTCCCCGGATGGCCATTACATCCTGGCGCTCCGGCAGGATCTGCGCGCCATACCCGCACGCCTGGTCCTGACTGAATATCTTCCCCCCGACCGGGCAGACCCGGTGATGCATATCCGGCACGCCGCGGTTGCGAACGATCCGCAGCGCGCCGACAGCGCGATGACGATCATCGATGTCCCCGCGGGCACCGCGACACCTGCGAAGATCGACCCTCAATCGATGAACGATTGGGCGCTACCCTATTTCACCCTGGGCGGGTTCATCCGGTGGGATACAGCCGGGGACGCTTTCATCATCTCCGCCAACCGGGGCGGCACACGCTATCGGCTGACCCAGATCGCCACGAAGACCGGCCTGGTTCGCGACGTCGTGACGGAGGAGGGGCGCTTCAGTCTTCGCCTCAACCCCTATGACTATGCTCGACCGAACGTTCATGTCCTGAAGAATGGGCGAGAAGCGATCTGGTATTCGGAGCGCGACGGCTGGGGACATCTCTACCTCTACGATGTCGCAACCGGTGCCGTGAAGCGCCAGCTGACCAAGGGCCCCTGGGTCGTCGCCGACCTGGTTCATATCGACGAAGCGCATCGGCAGGTCTATTTCACCGCAACCGGTCGCGAGCAGGGCCGCAATCTCTACTATCGTCACCTCTACCGGGTCGGTCTTGATGGCGGCACGCCTCAGCTTCTGACGCCCGAAGATGCCGATCATGAATTCGATGCGGATCATGATTTCTGGGAAGGTCCGCAGTCCGGATCGGAATTTTCACCGAGCGGACGATATTTCGTCGACAGCTTCTCCACCGCGACGGCACCGGCCACGTTCGTCATCCGCGCGGCGTCGGGGAAAATGGTGGCCAAGCTGGGCGAAGCCGACGACAGCGCCTTGCGCGCTACCGGCTGGAAACCGCCGGAACAGTTCGTCACCAAGGCAGCGGACGGCACGACCGATCTTTACGGCGTCATCTACAAGCCTAAGGATTTCGATCCGAACAAGAAATACCCGGTCATCGAGCAGACCTATCCGGGGCCACAGGGCAAATTCGCGCCCTCTACATTCCGCGGCTATCTCGACTACATGCAGCCCCAGGCGACGGCCGAACTCGGCTTCATCGTGGTTTATCTCGACGGCCGGGGCACCGCCTATAGGTCGCGCGAGTTCCGCGACACGTTCCGCGGAACCGACGACCCCTTTGGATCGGCCGATCACGCGGCCGCGCTTCGCAATCTGGGCAAGACGCGGCCCTATCTCGACCTTGAGCGGGTCGGCATCACCGGCCAATCCTTTGGCGGATACGGATCGCTGCGCGCGATGCTGCTCCACCCGGATCTCTACAAGGCCTGCGTGTCGAGCGTCGGCCCGGGGGAGTGGATCGATTTCCCGGGCGATACCAGCAACGAACGCTTCTTCGGCGTTCCGTCGCAATCGAAACAGGCGCGGGACTATTTCGACCTCATCAGCAATGTTCGCCTGGCCGGTCAGATGAAGGGCAATCTTCTCCTCATTTATGGCGGGATCGATGAAATCGTGCCCATGCGTTCGGGCTTCAAGCTGATCGACGCCCTGGTCCGCGCGAACAAGCAGTTCGATCTGCTCGTCGTTCCGGACTCTCCGCATCATGTGGGCGCCGAACCCTATGGGGTAGAGCGCATCATGCGATTCTTCATGGATCGCCTGGGTGGGCCGCTGGACCGTTGATCACTGGACGGCGCCGAGCCTTGGAAGGGATATGTTCACTGCGCCCGAAGATAGGCCCAGGGCCTCAGACCCCGGTCGCGGGTGCGGAACGCATCGATCTCCGTCCCGCGCTCCAGCGTCAGGTCGATCGCGTCGATGCCGAGCAGCAGCATGCGTCGCGCCTCGTCCTCGATCTGAAACGACCATGTACGATCCGCCACCGCGACGCGGACAGTCTCCAGATCGACCGTGACGGTTTCCCGGCCATCGCTCGCTTCCACTAGCGCGGCGATCTCGCGCACTGCCTCTTCAGCCAATTCGACCGGCACGATGCCGTTGCGCACGCAATTGCCGCGAAAGATGGGATTGAAGCCGGGCGCGATCACCACGCGGAAACCATATTCGGCCAGCGCCCAGGCGGCGTGCTCCCGGCTCGATCCGCAGCCGAAATTGGTCCCGCCGACCAGGATCCGTGCCGCTTCATATTCCGGACGATTCAGCACGAAGGCAGGATCGGGATCGCGTCCGCCAATCTCGGTATAGCGCCAGCCGGCAAACAGACCTTCGGCAAGGCCCGTTTTCGACACTGACTTCATTTCGCGCGACGGGATGATCGCGTCGGTATCGATATTGTCGCGCATCAGCGGCAGGGCGACCGCGTTCAACGCGCGGAACGGTGCTGCGCTCATGCTGCCACCATGCGCGGATCGGCGATATGCCCGGCGATCGCCGAGGCGGCGACCGTCTCCGGCGAGGCGAGATGCGACCGAGTCTCCGGGCCCTGCCGGCTTTCGAAATTGCGGTTGGTTGAGGTGATAACCCGCTGCCGGAACCCGAAGCTCTCCCCGCCGGCGAAGAAACACATCGAGCAGCCAGCCTCACGCCATTCGAAGCCGGCGTCGAGGAAGATGCGGTCCAGCCCTTCGGCCTCCGCCGCCGCCTTGACCGCGGTCGAGCCGGGCACGCAAATCGCCTTCACACCGGCCGCCACCCTGCGCCCACGCAGGATCGTCGCGGCGCGGCGCAGGTCGGAGAGGCGCGCGTTGGTGCAGGATCCGATGAACGCGGCGTCGATCGGCAATGTCTCCAGTCGGTCGCCGGGCTGAAGCCCCATATAGGTGAGCGCGCGATCGTGGCTTGCCCGCGTGCCGGCGGCTGCCGCATCGAACGCCGGCACAGGATCGCCAAGCGCCACGGCCTGTTGCGGACTGGTTCCCCACGAAACCATCGGCGACACGGCACCGGCATCGATGACATGATCGCTGTCGAACAGTGCATCATCGTCCGACTGCAGCTTCCGCCAGAAGGCCACCGCGTCGTCCCAGGCGGCACCGGCTGGCGCATAGGTCCGGCCACGCAGAAAGGCGAACACGGTCTCGTCCGGCGCGATGATCGCGGAGAAGGCGGCGAGTTCGGTCGCCATGTTGCACAACGTCAGTCGCGCCTCGACATCGAGCGCGCGCACTGCCTCGCCGGCATATTCCAGGTGATGGCCGCTCGCCCCGGCTGAGCCGAAATGCGACACGATGTGCAACGCGAGATCCTTGGCGGTCACGCCCGTACCGAGTCGGCCTGTGATGGTGATGCGCATCGTCTTCGGCTTGCGCACGCGCAACGTCGCGGTCGCAAGCGCGTGTTCCGCCTCGGTCGAACCAATGCCCCAAGCGAGCGCGCCGAGCGCCCCTTGCGTGCATGTGTGGCTATCTGGACAAACCAGCGACAGGCCCGGCAGCACAATGCCCTGTTCCGGCGAGATCACGTGAACGATGCCCTGGCGCGGATCGCCGATGTCGAACAGGGTCAGCCCGGCATCGAGCGCCCCTTTCCGCGTCGCGGTAATGAACTGCGTGCCGGTCGGCATGATCGTCCTGTCGCCACGACCAGGCAGGGTGTCGACGATATGGTCCATCGTCACGAAGACCTGACTCGGATCGGCGACCGCCCGGCCGGCATCCGCCAGGCTTTCCAGCGCGACACCGCCGGTCCGTTCGTGCAACAGTATCCGGTCGACCAGCAACAGGCTGGTGCCTTCGCCAAGATCGGCGACCGCGTGCATGTCCCATAATTTGTCGAACAGCGTGCGTCCCACGATCAGGCGACTCCCCCGCTCGCCCTGAGCTCGGCGATCGCTGATGCCGCATAGCCCAGGTCGGCGAGCACCGCATCGCTGTCGGCACCGATGCCGGGGATGTCGCGACGCAGGCTCAACCGCTTACCGTCCAGTTCGACCGGCAGGCCGGGCAGCTTGGTCGTACGGCCGTCCGGCAGCGTCAGGTCGATCAGCCCCCCGGCATTGAGATGCGCGTCGTCGAACAGATCCTCCGGCCGCGTGATCGGCGCGAACGGCAGCCCGATCGTTTCGAGCCTGGCGATCAGGTCGGCGCGTGACATCGCGCCGAACAGCGCGCGAATCTGCGGGAGGATCTCGTCGCGCGCGAGCACCCGCTGATTGTTCTTGGCGAAGCGCGGATCGCCGCCCAGCGCCTCGAGGCCGAAGGCGCTGCAGAATGTCGTCCATTGGGCATCGCTGACCACGCCCACGAACAATTGCTCGTCAGCCAGCGCGGTATCGAACACGTCGTAGATCGCCCACGCCGAGATGCGCACCGGCATCGGCCGCGCCGCCTGCCCCGTTACTGCCGACTGCGCCATGTGCTGGCCGACCAGGAATGCGGTCGTCTCGTACAGCGAGCAGCGCACTTCACCACCTTCCCCGGTAGTGTGACGACGCTCAAGCGCCGCGAGGATGCCGATCACGCCGAACATGCCGCCAGTGATGTCGATCACCGAGGAACCGGCGCGCAGGGGCCGTCCCGGAGGACCGGTCATATAGGCGAGGCCGCCCATCATCTGAGTCACCTCGTCCAGCGCGGTCCGCTGTTCATAGGGGCCGGCAAGGAAGCCCTTGGCCGAACAATAGATCAGCCGGGGATTGTCCCGCTTGAGCGACTCATAGGACAGGCCAAGCTTGGCGAGCGTGCCGGGGCGGAAATTCTCGATCAGGATATCGGCGTCGGCAAGCAGGCGCCGTGCGACCTCCAGCCCATCGACACTTTTGAGATCGAGGCAAATGCTGCGCTTGTTGCGGTTGAACATGGGGAAATACCCCGCTCCCGAACCGAGCAGGTCGCGCGTCTGGTCGCCGCCGATCGGCTCGACCTTGACGACCTCCGCCCCCAGATCGGCGAGGATCACGCCGACCGCCGGGCC
Organism: Candidatus Sphingomonas phytovorans; assembly: GCA_029202385.1. NCBI lineage: Bacteria > Pseudomonadati > Pseudomonadota > Alphaproteobacteria > Sphingomonadales > Sphingomonadaceae > Sphingomonas > Candidatus Sphingomonas phytovorans. Next base: position 1,262,289 of record CP119314.1, on the reverse strand, counting down.
CATCACCATATGGGTAAACTCAATGACTTTCAGACCAGCCAGCGGGAAAGCGCTCGTTTGCATCCATCTCTCGATATTGGTGTCACGCGCCTTGAATGGCGCCGCTGATTTGCTATAGACTTATGACAAATAACGCAACCAGCAACGAAAGGGCGGATCGATCGTGAACCCCATGCAAGGCCTCGACATTCCCGACGCCGCCATTTCCGGCATCGACATCCTGGTAAGCGAAGTCGGCCCGCGCGACGGGTTGCAAAGCGTATCGCAAATCATGCCGACCGAAACCAAAAAAGCGTGGATCAATGCCGAAGCGGCGGCAGGCGTGCGCGAGATCGAGGTTGGCAGCTTCGTACCGGCAAGCATCCTGCCGCAGCTCGCCGACACTGCGGAGATCGTCGCCCATGCGCGGACCATCCCCGGCCTGACCGTCGCCGTGCTTGTGCCCAACATGCGCGGCGCCATGGCAGCGATCGAGGCGGGCGCGCACAAGATCACCCTGCCCCTGTCGGTGTCGGAGACGCATTCGCTGCGCAACCTGCGTCGCACCCACGACCAGGTACTGGCCGAGGCGAAGGAGATAGCGGGACTGATCGCAACCCTGCCGGCCGAGCGGCGCCCTCATTTCGAAGGCAGCCTATCGACGGCGTTCGGCTGCACGCTGGAGGGACCAATTCCCGACGCGCAGATCGCCCGTCTAGCGGAGGGGCTGATGGCCGCCGGATGCGACGAGGTCGGCCTTTCCGATACGACCGGCTATGCCGATCCGGCGGCGGTGAGGCGGCTGATCGCCCTGCTGCACGGCGTCGTAGGGCCGCAGGCGCTGACCGGCATCCATCTGCATAACACGCGGGGGCTCGGCCTTGCCAACGCGCTCGCCGCACTCGACTGTGGGCTGACGACACTCGATTCTTCGCTCGGAGGCCTTGGCGGATGCCCGTTCGCGCCCGGTGCCTCGGGCAATATCGTGACGGAGGATCTGGTGTTCATGTTGGAGGCGATGGGCCTGCGCACCGGAATCGATATCGACCGGCTGACCGCGGTGCGTGATATCCTGTGTCGCGCGATGCCCGGCGAGCCGCTTTATGGTTTCATTCCCGACGCGGGGCTGCCGCTGGGTTTCAACACGGCCGGCGCGCGTCGGATCAAGGAGGCATCATGAATATCGTCGGCACGAAGATGGTCAGCGACGGCAAGACCGCGCGGCAATTGTTCGACGAAGTCATGGCGAACCCCGCGCGCAGCAAATTCGGCTTCGGCGAAAAGCTGGCGATCGTGAACGTCGATTTCCAGAACGCCTACACGCGGATCGACGAGTTCAAGACCGCCTATGAAACCGACCCGCGGCAGATCGAACATGTCAACACGATCTCCAGGCTCGCCCGCGCGAAGGGCATGCCGGTGATCTGGACTCACGTCGCCTATGCCGAGGATGCGTCCGACGCCGGCGTGTGGGGCACGCGGACGAACACGCCGGATTCCTTGCAGAACATCAAATATGAATCACGCCGCCACGCTTTCGACGATCGCTGCGAGATCGATCATGCCAGGGATGCGATCTACACCAAACGCATGCCCTCGCCCTTCTTCGAAACGCCGCTCCAGAGCCTGCTGGTCTGGCACAAGGTGGATACGGTGGTCATCACCGGCGGATCGACGTCGGGCTGCGTGCGCGCCGCCGCGGTGGATTCGCTGTCGCGCGGCTACCGCACGATCGTGCCGATCGAGACCTGCGCCGACAAGCATGAGAGCTATCACTTCGCCAACCTGACCGACCTGCAATTGAAATATGCCGATGTCGAACCCGTGCAGACGGTGATCGACTGGCTGGAGGCGCGTTGATGCGGGAAGGTGAAGCCGATCCCGGCCTGTACGATTTCCGCCCCTATCGCGACCGCGCCAGGATAGCCTGGCCTGACGGCAAGTCGGTCGCTGTATGGGTATCGCCGAACATCGAATTCTACGAACTTGATCCACCGGCCAATCCGCACCGCAAGAGCTGGACGAAACCGCATCCCGACGTCGTCGGCTATAGCCATCGCGATTATGGCAATCGTGTCGGCCACCAGAGGCTCGTCGATGTCATGGAGCGTCACGGCTTCAAGGGCTCGGTCTCGCTATCGGTCGCGATGTGCCAGCACCATCCGGAGATCGTCGCGCAGGTCGACGCACTGGGCTGGGAGTTCTTCAGCCACGGCGTGTACAACACCCGCTATTCCTACGGCATGGACGAAGCGCAGGAGCGCGCCCTGATTGAGGATGCGATCCGGACTGTCCGCGAGGCAACCGGCCAGACGATCAAGGGCTGGCTTGCCCCCGCGCTGACCCACACGCCGCGCACGCTGGACCTGATCGCCGACTATGGCCTGACCTATACCTGCGACCTGTATCATGACGACCAGCCTGGGCCGGTGCATGTCGCATCGGGGCGGCTGGTGTCGATGCCGTACAGCCTGGAGGTCAACGACCATTACGGCTTCTCGGTCTATAATATGAGCCCGCGCGACTATGCCGAAACGCTGATCCGCCAGTATGACCGGCTCGCGGCGGAAGGGACGGCGTCCGGGACGGTGATGTGCATTCCGCTGCATGCCTATCTGATCGGCCAGCCGCATCGCATCGGCCCGTTCGAGGAGGTCTTGCGCCATATCGCCGCCGACGGCCGGGCGTGGATCACGCGCAGCGGCGACATTGCCGATCATTTCCTGGCTCATGACTATGACGCCGCGGCCGTGGATGCGGCACGCTACAAGACGGAGGCCCGCTGATGGCGCTCGATTCCGCCTATCTCGACTATCCCAAGCGCCGACACGGCATGGACCATGAATTCTATCCGTGGTCGAACATGAGCGAACGCCCGCCGATCGCCTGGCCGAACGGCAAGCGCGTCGCGGTGTGGGTGATGGTCAATCTCGAATGGTTTCCGATCGTCCCGCAGGACAAGCCGTTTCGCGCGCCCGGGCACATGCAGACATCCTATCCCGACTATCGCCACTATACAGCACGCGAATATGGCACTCGGGTCGGCTTCTACCGCCTGCTCGACGCCTTCGCGAAGGTCGGTGCGCGGGTGTCGGTTGCGGTCAACGGCGCTATCGCCGATCGCTATCCCTCGATCATCGCCGATATCGTTGCGGCGGGCCACGAGATCGTCGCCCATTCCACCGACATGAACGGCACGATCGCCAGTGGCATCGATCCGGACGAGGAGCGCGCGCTGATCCTGCGCGCGCTCGCTTCGCTTGAAAAAGCATCCGGCATCCGCCCGCGCGGCTGGCACTCGATCGCCCGCTCGCAGAGCTTCGCAACGTCCGGCCTGCTGGTCGAGGCGGGGCTGGACTATATGTGCGACTGGGTGAACGACGAACTGCCCTACCGTTTCGCCACGGCGGCGGGCGAGATCGTCAACCTGCCGCTTAACCACGAACTGTCCGACCGCCAGATCCTGGTCGCGCAACAGCATTCGGTCGATTCCTATGCCGAGCAGATGATCGACGCCTATGATCTGCTCGAACGCGAGAGCGCGTCATTCGGCGGGCGGATACTGCCGCTGAACGTCACCCCTTACATCATGGGGCTCCCCTATCGTATCGGCGCGTTCGAGGCGCTGCTCGCAACGCTCGCGGCACGCCCTGGTACCTGGTTCGCGCGCGGCGACGAGATTGTAGATGCCGCGATGCCGGCGATCTAGGCGCGGCATCCGCGCGGCCTCGATGACGGAAACCCGGCCGACATCACCCTCGATCTTACCGTTCGGCCATCTGTGGCGGGCCCGTCGCTCGCCGCAGATGGCCGGGTAATTTGCCTTCCGCCCGCCATATGGACCGAAGTCCCCGCTGTGGCACAGCCGTCTTGGTCGGATATCCGGGGCGACCGCCCCTATACGCCGATCTTGCGCAAGGTCAGCGGGCGGCGCGGGATGGTGACGGTCTTTTGCCGGGTGTAGAAATTCTCGCAGGCTCGGCCGCCATCGGCGCCGACACCGGATTCCTTCCACCCGCCAAACGGAGCGCGCAGTTCGCGCATCATCGGTGTGTTGCACCACACGATGCCGGCGGCGATACGCTCCTGCGCTTCCATGATCCTCGCCAGGCTCTGTGACCAGACATAGGAGACCAGCCCGAAGCGGCTGGCATTGGCGATGCGGTACGCCTCCTCGTCGGTGTCGAAAACCACCAGGGCGGCAAACGGCCCGAAGATTTCCTCCTGACAGACGCGGGCATCGTTGGATTCCGCGCGCACCAGGGTCGGCTCGACATAGCAGCCCTTGTCGAACCCCGCCGCGCGGCGGCCGCCGGTAAGCAGCGACACGCCCTCCTCCCCCGCCTGCGGCGCGAAGCTCAGCACATGCTGCATGTGCCGTGCCGAGACGAGCGGGCCGATTTCGGTCGCCGGGTCGCGCGGGTCGCCGATCCGGATGCGCCGGGCGCGATCCACGAATGCCTCGATGAAGCGATCGGCGATGCCGCGCTGGACCAGGATGCGCGAACCGGCGAGACATTGCTGGCCGTTATTGGTGAAGATACCGAGCAGCGCGCCATCCACCGCCTGTTCGAAATCGGCATCGTCGAACACGATATTGGCCGATTTCCCGCCGAGTTCGACCGTCGCCGGCTTGAGCAGTTCGCCCGCCGTGCGCATGATCACCCGCCCGGTCGGCGTCCCACCGGTAAAGGTGACGACATCGACATCGGGGTTGCGGATCAGCCGGTCCCCGGTCGTCGCGCCGCGCCCGTTGACGAGGTTGACCACGCCATCGGGCAGGCCCGCTTCTCCAAGGAACGCGACCAACTGGCTGATCGCCAGCGGTGCCTGTTCGGACGGCTTCAGCACGCATGAATTACCGAAGGCTATTGTCGAGGCGATCTTCATCGACCCAAGGGCGAGCGGCGAATTCCATGGGCTGATCAGCGCCGCGACGCCGATCGCTTCGCGCCGCACCAGCGTCAGATAGTCCGGATTCTGCTCGTACAGTTCGCCCGTGCTCTGACCGATATAGTCTGCGAAAAAGCGGAAATTGTCCGCCGCACGGGGAATCGACCGGCCGCGGATCTGCGCCAGGGGCAGCCCGGTATTGCCGCATTCGATATCCGCCAGACTATCAGCGGCGGCGTCGATCAGGTCGGCGCAGCGCCGCAACACGGCCTGCCTCTTGTCGACCGGCATGGTCCGCCACACGCCTTCATCGAAACTCCGCCGGGCCGCGGCGACGGCACGGTCGACCGTCGCGTCGTCCGCTTCGGGCAGTTCCGCGATCGGCAGGTCGGTGGCCGGATCGACGATCGGGATCGGCGCTTGGCCCGTCGAGACAATTTCGCCGTCGATCAACGCGGTGATCATGTTCATATCTTCGTCCTTTCGGGGTCAGTCGCCGCCGCACAGCGCGCATGCCAGGCCTGCGAGGCGGGAGAAGTAGGATCGAGCAGGTCTCCGCCACCGATGCGCGCGCACAGGTCGGCGGCAAGACAGAGGTTGGAGGAGAGGATTGGTACGCCCACCGGCGCAGCGGCGATCAGTGGCAGCGATGGCATGCCGGTGCCGCTGAGCAGCACCGCGTCCACACCCGCCAGATCGATCCGGGCTAGTGCGGCAGCGGCGGCATCACTACCCAGCGCATAGATCCCGCGCGTATCGGCATCAGGCGCGAGATCGCCAGCCGCAGCAACCGCCGCGAGATCATAGCCGCGCCCGCGCCAATATTCCGTCGCCGCCTCGGCGAGCGGGGCCGGATAGGGTGAGAGCAACGCGATACGCCCCGCGCCGATGTGGCGCAGTGCGCGATCCACCGCATCAGCCGCAGTGACGATCGCATAGCCGAGCCTGTCCTCGCAGGCGGCGATCACGCTGCGCGCCTGTGCTGCATCAACCAGATAGGACGACGCGGTGCAGGCAAAGCCAAATGCATCAGGCCGGAATGTATCGAACGTAGCGAGAGAATCGGCCAGGCCAAGCAGATACTCACGCAGCCGGTCGCTGGCGGCAGGCGCGGTGCTGGTCAGCCGGGTGACCGTCAGGCTGACGGCTGGCGGCAGCAGGATGGCGAACTCGCTTTCGACCGTCGGGTTGGCCTGCGGCGTGCCGATGGCGATGCGCCCCCCGCGGCCATAATCATAGCTGCCGCTTACCGGCTCTGCGATCGTCATGCGATCTCGGCCGCGCGGCGCAGCCCCGCGATCATCGAACTGCGCAGCAGATGCTCGCGTGCCGCGATCGGATCGGCCGCAGTGGCTTGCAACGCGGCGAGCATGTCGCGGCGCTTGTCATGGTCGCGCTCCTGCATCCGCGCGCGATTGCGATCGGCCTGAGCAAGGACCTCCTGCTCCGCGATCGGGCGACGCCTGCGGGTATAGCGGTCTAGCAGGTCGGACGCAGCACCGTTCCATACCTGCCGCAGTGTGTCGGCCAATTCGAACGCATCATGGACACCGCCGTTCATGCCCATGCCGCCGGCGGGTGAATTGACGTGCGCGGCATCGCCCGCGAGCAGGATGCGGCCGGCACGATAGTCGTCCGCGATCCGCATATGGACACGATAAGCGCGCGTCTCGAGCACCTCATGCCCTGCCGCGTTCGGCGCAATCTCCTGCAACTTGCGGGCGATGCTTTCCGGCTGCAGCCCGTCATCGATGCTCTCGTCATGATCGGGATAGAGGCTGCAACGCCACAAATGGCGCAGCCGGAGCAACGAGAAGGTGCCGCCCGCCTTCCAGACATAGTTGACGTTGGACAGGCCGGGCAGATGATCCTGAAACGGGAATGGCGTGGTGGCGAGGATCGTCGTTTCGGGGTAGGTCTTGCCCACAAAATCGATTCCCGCCGCCTGGCGCACCACGCTGCGTGATCCGTCGGCGCCGATCACATAGCGCCCCTCCACCAGCACCGGATCGCCGCCGTCGATCGGGCGGGCAACTGCCTTGACGCCCTGGTCGTGCTGCACGACCTCCTCGACCCGCTGTCCCAGCATCAGGTGCACCTTGCCCTCCGCCCGCAGCCGATCGAGCAGCAGCGCACAGAGTCGCGACTGTTCGCATTGCAGGCGGAATGGGTGGCGCGTATCCCCGGCAAGGACCGAGAGATCGAATTCCGCACGCTCGCCTGTTTCATGCAGGCGGATTTGCCAGGTCGGGCTGCGTAACCCCTGAGCAACGAGCGGTTCGGCCAGGCCAAGCGTATCGAGCATGTCGAGCGTCGGCGGATGGAAGGTCGAGGCGCGCAGGTCATTGGCGAGTACTGGCTCCGCCGCGATCAACGTGCAGGGAATGCCGTGATGGCTGAGCAGATAGGCTGCGGTCAGCCCAACCGGCCCTGCCCCGACGACGATCACACCCGTTTCCATACCCGCTCCAGCTATCGCTTATTTGTACTACTTCTAATAGTAATAGGTCGGGCGCAAGCGGTTTTCTCGCGGTCGGGCACGGGCCGTTACTGGCTCATGCGAGAATCGCATTCGCCTGATTGCCACTATCCCACGAGCGTGTTAGCCTCGATTCGGAACATCGTTCTATATGTTGATAAGATACGCCGAGGAGGCTCCGATGGCCGATCTGCACGTCTCGAATTCTGCGGTTGCCGACATCGAATCGGTGACACAGCCGACTCATGACGAGATCGCCCGCCAGCGCTTCTGCAGCACGCTTCGCCGCCACGCGATCCAGGATTTCGTCGGCGCCCTGGAAAGCGACTATCACAATCGAGTGGCGCCGCGCCTCCCTGCGCCGAACGACTGGCACGACATTGATCGCGCGATGAAGAACGAGCCGAGCTACCGCTTCTACAGCACGCTACGCTACAACGCGCAGGAGATGTGTTTCCAGTCGGTCCAGCCAGAGGTGGAACGCGCGCTCCCCGAACTGATCGCCGTCGCACGCGATGCCGCGGAGCGCAGCCCCGCCGGTGGTTCGCTCCGCCTCACACCCGGCTTCGAGGTACCGTCCTATGTCAGCACGCTCGACGTGCACCTGACGCCAGGCTGTTTCCACAGCGAATGGACCGATGACGACGTGGCGCAGGGTGCCGTGGTGAGCCTCGGTTCGCGCGTGTTCACCGCGCAGCAGAGCCATCGCTCCTGGGGCGGTGTGGCGCGCGTCATCAGCCGGTGGATCAAGACCGAATTCCCTGACGTCGCCCCCCGGCGGCTGCTCGATCTCGGCACCACGTCGGGCAAGAACCTGATGCCTTATGTACAGGCTTTCCCGGGACTTGAGGCGCACGGCATCGATGTCGGGGCGCCGCTGCTGCGCTATGGCCATGCCGTCGCCGAACATGAGAACGTCCCGATCCACTTCAGCCAGCAAAATGCCGAAGGGACCGATTTCCCGGACGCGCATTTCGACCTGATCGTGTCGAGCTTCTTCTTCCACGAAATCCCGGTCTGGGCATCGAGGAAGGTGATCGCTGAATGCTATCGCCTGCTCAGGCCCGGCGGACTGATGGTGCATCAGGAGCTTCCCGCGCACGACCTCGTCGACACCTGGGAAAATTACTTCTGGAACTGGGACACGCGCAACAACAACGAGCCCGGCTATACCGCATGGCGCAGGCAGGATCCGATCGCGCTGATGGCTGGCGCTGGGTTCGACCCGGAAACAAGCTTCGCGCACATCCTGCCGGACATCAATGCCTATCCCGATCGCGGCACCGCGTTCGCGTGGGACGAGCCGGGGCGGCCGCGCCACGGCAAGGGTGGCTGGTACGTGTTCGGCGGCCGCAAGCCCGCCTGACCAACCCACCGATATCCGCCATCAGACAGCATAAGGGGCATCGAGCGTGACATTGGAAAAGAACGGCCCGGCATATCGCTGGTATGTCGTCATATTATTGCTCGGCGTCTTCATCCTCTCCTATTTCGACCGCTTCATCCTCAGCCTGCTGGTTGAGCCGCTGAAGGCGGCGATGAAGCTCAGCGATTTCGAGGTCGGGCTGCTGCTTGGGCCAGCCTTCTCGACGTTCCACGTTCTCGTCGCGATTCCGCTCGGCTGGTATGCCGATCGCTCGAACCGCAAATATCTGCTGCTCGCCGGCATCGTCATCTGGTGTTCGATGACGGTGGGCAGCGGCCTCGTCGCGACCTTCCTGCCGCTGTTCCTGATGCGCCTCGGTCTGGGTCTCGGCGAAGCGGTGGTCAGCCCCTGTTCGGTGTCGATCATCAGCGATTATTTCAATCGCCGCGAACGGCCCCGCGCGATCAGCGTGTACATGGCCGGGCCCTATCTCGGTGCCGGCCTCGCCTTCCTGCTCGGCGGCCTTATCGTCGGGCATCTTCAGACCATAGGCCATGTCAACTGGCCGATATTCGGCACGCTGGCACCATGGCAGGCGACGTTCGTGCTCGTCGGCATTCCAGGCTTCATCTTCGCCGGGCTGATGATGACGGTGAAGGAGCCGGTTCGGCAGGAGACCATATCGGCGCGCGCGCCCGCAAGCGCCGCGTTCCGCTATATGGGGCAGCGCTGGCGCGGCTTCGGCGCCCTGATCGTGGGGTCCACGTGCAATTTCGCGCTCAGCGCGCTCACGCTGTGGAACGTGCCGCTCTTCTCGCGCCTGTGGGGCTGGGGCATCGCCGAGACGGGATTCGTCACCGGCATCTTCTATTTTACCGCCGGCCCGATCGGCACCGCGCTCGCGGTCTGGGCGCAGCGCCATTTCGCCATCGGGCGGGTCGACGGATCGATGCGCGTGCTGATCCTGGGCCTGCTGATCTGCGTGCCGTGCAGCGCGCTGTATCCGATCATGCCCAGCGCTGAATTTGCCGTGGTGTTCATGTTCATCGCGTTCATCGGCAAATCGGTGGCGACGGCGGGTGGCCCTGCCTCGATGGCGCAGATCACGCCGGGTGAGGTGCGCACCCAGTCGATGGCGATCTTCAACACCTTCATCTCGCTGATCGGCCCGCTGCTTGGCCCGCCGATCATCGGCTTCGCAACTGACATGACGGGCGATCCGAAAAAGATCGGCGTGGTGCTGAGCTGCTATGTGCTGGTGCTCGGCATCCCGGCGATCCTGATCTGCATCGCGGGCCTGAAATATTACCGCGCTGCCGTCGTCGAACTTGAGTTGGCACTGGCGAACGCACCCGCGCACGGGCATAATTGATCCGCGCCCATAGTTGATGCCCATAATTGATGAACGCACTCCGGTGTGAACGGTATAAGCGGAGACTGAATTGGACAAGACGATCGTCAAGGGCATGCAGGTGCTCGAAGCGCTGGTCGCCGCACAGCAACCGATAGGCGTGTCTGAACTGTCTCGACAGGTCGGGCTGACCAAGAGCAACGTCCATCGGTATTTGCAGACGTTTATCGCACTGGGCTACGCAACGGCGGCCGACAGTCGCTACTCGGCGACACTGAAGATCTGGCAGCAGGGTGCCAAGGTGATCGAACGGCTCGATCTGCGCCGCACCATCCGCCCGATCATGGATCAGCTCGCTCGCGCAACACTGGAGACCGTCCATCTCGCAATCTCGGATGGTGCCGACGTCATCTATATCGACAAGGCCGAGGGCGTGCATTCAGTGCGCGCCTTCTCCGAGATCGGGGAACGGGCGCCGACGCATTGTTCGGCAACCGGCAAAATTTTTCTCGCGTATCACCCGACGGCCCTGCGCGAGACGCTTGAGCACCCTTTGCGCACCTATAGCCCGCGCACGATCACTGATCCCGATGCCCTGGTTGCCGCGGTGGAAGCTGTCCGCGCGGCGGGCATAGCGATCAATCGCGGAGAATGGGAAGCGGCGGTCGGCGGCGTCGCCGCGCCGGTCTGGGGCCCGGACAATCAGATCATCGCCGCGATGGGATTGGCGCTGCCGCTGTCCCGCTTCGGCGAGGAGAATTCCACCGTCCTGATCGCACAGGTCCGCGCCGCGGCGGCCCAGGCATCACGCGCACTCGGCGCATCGGTGCCCCAGGTCGAGGGCGAGGCGCGCCTGGTGGCCTAGAATCGTTTCCGACTGAGGCGCCCGTATCCACAGTCGGCTATGGCCCCCTGACCAATCGGTGCCTGCACACTGACGCTCATTTGAGCATCGGGCAGGATCGGAGCGCCCGTCATTGCGACGGTGCCATCACTTCGCACGAGCTCTCCGCCTGGCACCGATCCCTGCAAAAATGTTGCTTGACCCCGCATCCCGGCGCAGCTTAGCTTTATTATGGAACGATGTTCTATAATTTAGAACGACATCGAGGACGGGATATGTGGGACCTGATCGTGGTGGGCGGCGGATCGGCGGGACTTCCCGCAACCATCTTCGCTGCCGAACATGGCGCCACGGTTCTGCTCCTCGACTCGGCGGACAAGCTTGGCGGTACCCTATGGGTCGCGACCGGCCAGATGAGCGCGGCGGGCACGCGCCTGCAGGCCGCGAATGGCATCACCGACACGCCCGATGCCCATTTCGAGGACGTCATGCGGATCAGCCGGGGCACGATCGATCCGGCGCTTGCCCGCCTTGCGATCGACAACGCAGCCGACACGTTCGACTGGTTGATGGACCGTGGTTTCGCGCCCCTGCCCAATCATCCCGTTACCGGCTTCGGCCATGAGCCCTATCGGGAGAAACGCTATTATTGGGGTCCGGAAGGCGGGATCAGCGTCAAGAACGTGCTGGTCCCGATCATCGACGGGCTGGTCGCAAGCGGCGCGGTGACAGTGAAGCTCCAGCATGAAGTCACTGGCTTGCGCACCGATACCGAGGGCCGCGTAACCGGCGTCACCGCGCAGGACGCAAACGGAACCATGCATGATTTCGCCGCCACCAACGTCGTCCTCGCATCGGGCGGCTATACCGCGGATCCGGCGCTGTTCGCGGAACTGAATGGCTATCCGCTTTACAACGCCGCCCCCTACCCCTTTTCGCGTGGTGCGGGGCTGAAACTGGGTCAGTCGGTCGGCGGCTATCTGCGCGGCTTCGAGAATGTGTTCAACAATTTCGGCACGCTTTACAACAGCGCTACCTTCCCAGCGCGCGCGATCGGCACGGTCGAACATTTCCCGGAACGCCGCATGCCATGGGAAATCTATGTCAATGCGCACGGGCAACGCTTCATCCGCGAGGACATGCCGAGCGTCGATGCACGCGAGATGGCGCTGAGCCTGCAGCCGGACCGGCGCTACTGGATCATCTTCGACCAGCATATCCTCGATACCGCACCGCCGATCGTGGTCGGCTGGAGCCGCGAGGATCTGGCGCTGGCATTCGTGGAGGATGGCCCCTCCTTCTCCACCGCCGACAGCATCACTAAACTGGCCAGCCGCGCCGGGATCGATGCCGAAGCACTGGCCGACACGGTCGATGCGTTCAACTATGGCGTGCAGACCGGCAATGACTTCCTCGGTCGGGCGCCTGCTCCCGCAACGATCGGGCAAGGCCCGTTCTACGCGATCCGCATGCAGGGCAGCGCGATCACCGGTGCGATCGGTTTGGCCGTGGACGCCGACCTTCAGGTCATCCGCCAGGACGGCAGCGCGATCGGCAACCTCTACGCCGCCGGTGAGCTGCTCGGCTCGGGCCAGACGATGGGGAAAGCGGCGTGCGGCGGCATGATGGTCACCCCTGCCCTCACCTTCGGCCGGCTGCTCGGCCAGCGGCTTTCGGGTGGGGTGAACTGATGCTGCCTTCGGTCAACATCCTGCCCGGCGAGCGCCGCTTCTATATCGACGGCCCCGATGGGCAGGTGCATTGCCGCACGCTCGGCGAGGGTCCACCGGTCATGCTGATCCATCAGGCACCCTGGGGGTCGATCCAGTATCGCCGCGCGATGCCGGTACTGGCCTCGGCCGGCTACCAGGTGATCGTCCCCGACATGCCTGGTCACGGCATGTCGGATCCGCCACGCGAGGCGGCAAACATCGCCGGCTATGCCGATGCCGCTGCGGCAGTGATCGATGCCCTCGATCTCGGGAAGCTCGCGGTCGCCGGCCATCATGGCGGCGCGCTGGTCGCCGCACGCCTCGCGGCAACGCGGCCTGACCGGGTCGCCGCGCTGATCACCGACAACATGCCCTATTATTCGCCTGAGCAGCGCACCGAACGCGCCACCGGCTTGCAGGACATGCAGGAGATCAAGCCCGACGGCAGCCACTTTACGGATCGTTGGGCAACGGTCCGCCGCATCGCCGACCCGACGTGGAGCGATGAGACGGTGCACGTTGGCGTCGTTGCCTATTTCGCCAACGGACCCTGGAAAGAGGACGGCCACCGCGCGGCGCCCGCTTATGATCTCGACGCCGATCTGGATGCGATCATATGCCCCACGCTGGTCATCGCCAGCCGTACCGACCGCCTGTTTCCGATGGGCCGCCAGCTCGTCGAACGCCGTACCGACTGGACCTATGCCGAGCTGCCCGGCGGCGCGGGCATGGTGTTTGAACGCGCGCCCGAATGGGCGGCGCCGATCCTCGATTTCCTCGGCGACGTCGCCAAGCTCAACTTCCGCCAGTCGAAAGGCCGCCACCAACCATGACGATCACGATCTACGGCCGCCCCGGATCCCGCGCGCGTCGCCCCTTATGGGTCGCCCGCGAACTTGGCCTGTCCGTACAGAACATCGAACCAGCGCCGGGCGAGACGAAGCAATCCGCCTTTCTGGCGATCAACCCAAACGGCAAGGTCCCGGCGCTGGTCGATGACGGCTTTACGCTGTTCGAATCCTTCGCCGAAAGCCTGTACCTCGCCAAGAAATACGGTACCGGCCGCCTCTATCCCGAGAGCGTCGAACAGGAAGCCCAGGTCTGGCAATGGACCTTCTGGGGATTGAACGAGCTTGAACGGGGACTCACCGTCTGCCTGTTCGAGCGCGCGATCAAAGCCGACTCCGATCGCGATGCGGCAGCGGCTGAACGCGCCGAGCTTGAACTCCAGGCACCGTTCAAGGTGCTCGATGCGGCACTGGCCGACCGCGACTGGCTGCTGGGCGGCGACTTCTCCGTCGCAGACATCAATCTCGCGGCAATCGCCGCGCTCGCCCGGCCGGCAAAAGTGTCTCTCGATTCATATGCTTATGTGTTCGGCTGGCTTGATCGCGCGACGGCGCGCCCGGCCTATAACGGGTGACATGTTGCACCCATGACACACCAGCGGCGATCCCGCGGATCAGTGCATAATTTGCGTGACAGTCGCGTTAATATGTCATAGCTTTATAACAAATAACAAACGAAGCTTGCAGGTGGAGCCACGCTGACAGGGTCGGCGGGGGGCGGGTGCTTTTTGAAAGGGTCAATGATGACGAACAAGCTGCGGTACGGCACGGTTTTTGGTCTCAGCCTCTATGCGCTGGCAGTCGCCAGCCAGGCTAGTGCCCAGACAGCCCCGACGACAGCCGCCGAATCCGCGCCGGTGGCAGAGGAAGAAGGCATCCCGGAGATCGTTGTCACGGCACAGCGCCGCGAGCAGCGGCTGCAGGATGTTCCGATCGCCATTTCCGCCTTCACCGCGCAGGAATTGCAGACGCGCCAGATCACGCGAACGATCGACCTCCTGTCCTATGTTCCCAACCTGATCGGCCACAACAACACCTCGGTCGGCACGGCCAACAGCTATTCGATGCGCGGCCTGAACAATAACGAGACGATCTCGACCTTCGATCTGCCCGTCGGCACCTATGTCGACGACGTCTATATGTCGCGGCAAAGCGCCAACAATTTCTCACTGTTCGACGTCGAGCGGATCGAAGTGCTGCGCGGGCCGCAGGGCACCCTGTTCGGCCGCAACACCACCGGCGGCGCGATCAACGTGATCATGAAGAAACCGGGGGCGGATTTCGGCGGCTTCGTCGAGGGTAGCTACGGCAAATATGATCGCAAGCAGGTGCGCGGCTCAGTCGATATCCCGATCATCAAGGACAAGCTGCTCAGCAAGATCCAGGCTTATTATATCGACGACGCCGGCTATGTCGAAAATCGCGTCACGGGCGAAAAGCTGAATTCGGAGCATAGCTATGGCTTCCGAGGCGCGCTCCGCCTCATCGGCGCCGGCAACACAAGCTGGGACGTGACCGGCGACTATAACTACCAGAGCTACGCCAACTTCCCCAATTTCTACGATCCCAAGACCGGCAAGCGTGTTAGCTATACGCGCCTGCGCGAGGATTCGACCGTGTCGCAGGTCTTCGGCGGCCGCAATTATCTCTCGCCGCAGTTGGCCGACAACAAGCTCGGCAACGTCGCCCAGACCTATGCGCTGACGTCCAACCTGCAGATCGACGCGGCTGACCACCTGACGATCAACATCATCACCGGCTATCGCCATATCTACAACGAATACCTCACCGACAGTGCGATGAGCCTGGCCAGCGCGACGACCGTCTACACCGATCCCGGCAACATCATCACCGCGGTGCCAGGCGCCACGTCGGTGCTCGCCAACGACAGCTGGCACGGACAGTTCAGCCAGGAGATCAAGGCCAATGGCGAGGCGTTCGGCGGCAAGCTGAACTACACCGCCGGTATCTATTACATCCGCGAGGATAACGAGACGAGCTTCGCCAACGTCTCGATTACGGCAGCCGGCGTGCCGACGCTCGCGGCGGATCGCACGATGTACAACAATACCGACGCGATCGCGGGATATTTCCAGGGCGACTACAAGATTACGCCCGATCTCACCTTCACCGCAGGCATCCGCTACACGGCGGAATTCAAGGACATTCACTTCAGGCCGAATGCGAGCCCCCTGCCCTCGGTCGGGCTCAACCAGCCTTTCACCACTGCGGACATCATCGCGGCGGGCAATCCGGTAAAGCAGACCGCCAAGGTGTGGACGCCGCGCTTCGCGCTCAACTACAAGTTCACGCCGGACATCTCGATCTACGCCTCGGCGACCAAAGGCTTCAAGTCCGGCGGCTGGGTGTCGCGCGCCTATAACGCGGCTGGCATGTTCTCGTTCGGCCGCGAAACCATCTGGTCCTTCGAAGGCGGCCTGCGGTCCCAGTTCTTCGATCGCAAGGTGCGCTTCAACCTGAACGGCTTCTACTTCAACGATTACGACAATCAGCTACCGGCCGGCCGCGAGAATCCGCTGGTTCCGGGCCAGATCCTCTACGTCACCCGCAACTTCGCAGATCTGCGCAATTACGGCCTGGAAGCGGAACTGACCATCGTGCCGGTCCGCGGGTTCAACATCTTCTGGACCGCGGGGTTGCAGCACGCCCGATTCGTCAATGTCGACCCGTCGGTGCTGGCACAGGCGGCAAGCTGCCGGGCTGGCGTCGCGGTGACCACCAACTGCAACCAGGGCATCGTCACGGCGGCTGGCAACATCGCGCTGCCGTCGCGTGTGGCCCCGTTCAACTCGACCCTGGGCGCGAACTACACCGCCGATCTGGGCGGTTCCTTCCAGCTGACCCCCTCGGTGACCTGGGCCTATACCGACGGCAGCTTCCCGTCGGCGCAGAACGACGTGCGCGGCTATCAGGCCAAGCACAGCCTGTTCAACGGTGGCCTCATGCTGCGGAATCGCGACATGGGCTGGAGCCTGTCGGCGGACTGCACGAACTGCTTCAACAAGAACTACGTGTCGTCCTTCCTGATCTTCCCGTATCTCAACGAACCGGGCCGGTGGACGGTGCGCGCGCGCTTCGACTTCTGATTGCCAAGACCGCATGGCGGAGCGCACCCTTGCGCTCCGCCATGCGCGTTTCCGCCACAGGATTTCCCCATGTCCGAACGTACCCGCCCCGAAGACGTCAGCCTGCCGCGCAGCAGCAAGGGCAAGCGCCCGGTTTTCTTCGACGATCCATCGATCGACCAGATGATGACCTTCTTCTTCGAACTGATGACTGAGGTCGCCGTGGCACGCGAACGGATCGACACGATCGAACGGTTGCTCGACCGGAAGGACATGATCTCCCGCGCCGATATCGAAGCCTATCGGGCGGACCCGGCCGTGGAGGCCGAACGGACCGTGTGGCGCGACGCCTATTTCCAGCGCGTGATGCGAATGCATGCGCCGGATTGAGCGCATGAATCGTCAGTGACCGCCTACCCCCACCTCTTCTCGCCGGTGACGATCGGCACACGTCGCCTGCGCAACCGCATCGTGCATGCCTCGATGTCGACTCACTTCGCGGAGGGCGGGCGCGTTACACCCCGCCTGATCGACTATTACGCCAATCGCGCCAAAGGCGGCGCGGCCATGCTGGTGAGCGAGCCGATGGCCATGCTCGGCTGGCAACGATTACCGACCCGGCCCGCGATCCTGTCCGGCATCAACGCGGGCGAGCTGACACGCTGGGCCGATGCGGTCGGCGAACATGGCGGCCTGATGCTCGGCCAGGTCCAGGACAATGGGCGCGGTTTCCGTTCGGGCTTTCGCAATCCCAACGCATATGGCGCATCCGCCCTGCCCGACGATCTCAGCGGCACCATCCCGCATGTGCTGTCCGAAGAGGCGATCGCCCGGATGATCGGCGAGTTCGTCCAGTCGGCCCAGGCGCTGCAGCTAGCAGGCTTCGCCGGCGTCGAGATTTCCGCCGGGCACGGCCATCTGTTCCACCAGTTCCTCGCCGCGCGATCTAATATACGTGAAGATCGCTATGGCGGCGATCTGGCAGGCCGCGCGACGCTGCTGCTCGAGCTGATCGCAGCGCTGCGGTCGGGCTGTGGCGACAACTTCATCATCGGGGCGAAGCTACCCGCCGAGGACGGCATGACCGATGGTATCGATCTCGCCGCCGCCGCGCGGATCACCGCCCTGGTCCACGCGACCGGCGCGGTCGACTACCTGACCTACTGCTGGGGGGCGCATGGCGATACGCTGTACGAACATCTGCCTGACCTGCACGGCCCGCGCACGCCCTATGTCGACCGGATCGCAGCCTTGGGTAAGACGGCACCCGGCACGCCGCTCGGCGCCCTCGGGCTGATCACCGATCCCAATGAGGGCGAACGCATCATACGCGACGGCCTGGCCGATCTCGTCATGCTCGGTCGCCCGCTGGTCACCGATCCGGCCTGGGGCGTTAAGGCTGAAACGGGCCGCGAAGCGCAGATCCGCTACTGCGTATCGTGCAACACCTGCTGGCACATGATCAATGTCGGGCGCGGCCTGCAATGCGACAATAATCCGCAGGTCGGCACGGCAGACGAAGCTGACTGGAAGCCCGGACCCGCCCCATTTCCCAAGCGCGTCGTGATCGTCGGGGCCGGCATCGCCGGCATGGAAGCCGCCTGGACCGCCGCCGCGCGCGGGCATGATGTGACCGTGTTCGCCGCTTCCGACGAGGCCGGCGGCAAGACGCGGTTGCACGCCCTGCTCCCTGGTGGAGAGAATCTCAGCAGCATCTATGATTACCAGCGTCTCGCCGCCGAACGGGCAGGCGCGACCTTTTACTGGAATAGGCGCGCGACGCCCGAGGATATCATCGCCCTGGCCCCCGACCATGTCGTGCTGGCGACCGGGGCGACTCCGGTCTGGCCGGACTATCTGCCCGAGGAGTATCGCGGCGAAGGCTTTTTCCCCGATCTGCGCGAGGCCATGGCCGATCTCGCCCGGCGACCGGGGCGACAGGCCGGCACTGCGGTGATCCACGACGCGGACGGCGGCGCGTTCGTCTATGCCGCCGCCGAACTGCTGCACGATCGCTTCGACCGCGTCGTCCTGCTCACTGACCGCGAACGCCTCGCGAGCGACGAGGCGCTGGTGACCCGTCAGGGCGTGTATGCCCGCCTGGGGCGCAAGAAGATCGCCTTCGTCACATCGGTTCGACCGCTCGCCGCCTCGCGCTTCGAGGAGGGCGAGGTCGCCTATGTCGACGTGCATAGCGGCGCCGAAACGATACTCACCGACGTCGCCCTGTTCACCTATGCCACGGCCCGCGTTCCCGATGTCACGCTTGAGGCGCCGCTCCGTGCGGCGGGCCTCGACGTGCGCCTGATCGGAGACGCCTATGCGCCGCGCACCGTTCTCGCCGCCACGTCCGAAGGCCATCTCGCCGCTATGGATTTCTAAGGAGCCTGCCCATGTATCCCGATCTCGACGGCAAGGTGGCGATCGTCACCGGCGCCGGCCGCCATGGTGGCCTTGGCGCGGCCATCGCTCGCAAGCTGGCGGAAAGCGGCGCGCGCATCGTGCTGCACGATCTTGGTCAGACCAAGGGCGCGATGGCGCCCGCACACGGCGTCGCTGAGCTGTCCGAACTTGAGCAGGTCGCCGAGGACCTGCGCACGATCCATCCGAACATCGTCACGCATAGCGCCGACATGCGCGCCGAGGCCGAGGTCGAGGGACTGGTGGCGCGCGCGGTCGCCGAATTCGGCACGCTGGATATCCTCGTCAACAATGCCGGCGTCGGTTATCTGTTCGGGCCGTTCGTCGAGCAGACGCAGGAACAATGGGATACGGTGCTAGACGTCAATCTGCGCGGCGCCTTCTTCGCGATGAAGCACGCCATCCACCAGATGCTCAAGCAGGACGAAGTGGCCGATTGGGGCCGCGGGCGAATCGTTTCGATCGGCAGTCGAGGGTCGAAATCGGGCTCGGCGCTGACCTCATCCTATATCGCGTCGAAGCACGGCCTGGTCGGTCTTACCCGCTCGGTCGCGATCGAAATGGGCGCCGCGCAGATCAACGTGAACATGGTCTGCCCCAACCACGTCACCACCGGTCTCGGATCGTGGCAGAACGAGTATATGGCGAAGATGCGCGGCCAGACGATCGAGGAATATATGGACGCGATGCGCGGCCGTATCCCGCTCGGCCGTGTCGGCACGCCCGAGGACACAGCCAATGCCTGCGCTTTTCTCTGCTCAGGCCAGGCGCGCTATATCACCGGCGAGGCGATGAACGTGTCGGGCGGCGAGGAAATGCACTGATCTCCAGCCTTCGTCGCTTCGCCTGGAGTCATTTCTCGCCAGCCGACGCGGCGCCCGCCCGTTCCCCGGAGCGGGCGCCATCTTGTCGGAAACGAGTCTAGGCCAGCGCATCCAGGGCGGCCTGGGCGATCGCCTCGTCCTGGAGCGATGTCCCGCCGGACACGCCGATCGCACCGATGACCGCATTTTCATACCGCAGCGGGAATCCACCGGGCATTGGCAGATATTCGGTCAGGCGCAGCAATTCCGGCTCATCCTTCAGGCGCGCGGTCAGGGCACCGCTTGGCGCGCGCATCAGGGCCGCAGTCCGCGCCTTGGCCATCGCGACCGTCGGCGTCATGAGTCCGGCCCCGTCACCGCGATGCAGCCGAAAGGCATAGCCCCCCTCGTCGACGATCGCGATCGAGGCGGCCAGCCCCAGCTCGCCCGCTTTCGCGCGGGCCGCGGCCAGCATCCGGTCGAGTTCGTCGGCGCTCAGGCCATATTTGGCGATCATGGTTTCTTTTCCTCTTGGTGGACAGGTGGTTAAGTGACAAGCGAGGCAGGCCAGCGGAGCATGATGGAAAGAGGGGACGGCCGGCCTTGAGCAAGCGCAACGAAGATCAGGTCGATCGCCTTCAGGCGATGCCGCTTTATCATCAGATATTCCTCCAGCTTCGCGAGGAGATCATCAACGGCAGCCGCGCGTTCGGATCGCGCATGCCGACCGAAGAGGAATTGTCCGAAAGCTTCGGGGTGTCGCGCATCACCGCGCGCCGCGCGCTGGCGGAACTCGCCGACACCCATCTGGTTGAGCGCAAGCGCCGTGTCGGCACGCATGTTACCTATCAGTCGCCCGCGAAACCGATCGAAGGCAGCCTTGAACAGGCGCTCGAATCGCTGATCACCTATGGCCGCAAGACCCAGGTCCGTATCCTCGAACTCGAGCTTATCCCCGCGCGCCCGCCGATCAGCGACGCGCTGAAGGTCGCCTCCGATACGCAGGTGCTGCGTGTCGCCCGCGTGCGCTGGCTCGACAATCAGCCGATCAGCCATCTGGTCAGCTATGTCCCCGCAGAGCTGAGCGGGGCGATGGATCGCGCCGCGCTGAAGACCACGCCGATGCTGAGCCTGCTCGAACAGGCGGGCGTGCAGATCGGCGCGGCGACCCAGACCATTTCGGCCTCGCTGGCGGACGGCACGCTCGCCAATCTGCTTGAGGTGGATATTGGCTCGCCGATCCTGCGAGTCAGCCGCACCGTATTCGACACGGCCGACCGTCCGATACAGCACGTTCTCGCGCAATTCCGACCCGACCTCTACCAGATCAAGCTCGATCTGCATTCCGCACGCGCCTGATGGCGGCTCGGAATGGCGGAAATGTGCGGATTTCGCGAACATCGCGGCATGTCTGCCACGGATCGATCATTTGATATAGAAATAAGTGTAATTGGTGATAATCTGTCGTCCCACGGCAAGGCGACGAGATGAACGACTGGACCTCCAATGGCGACCCGCTGCTGACACGTTTCCGGTTCGCAACGGTCGGCACCGGGGATCTCGACGGCTGCGAGCGGGACTATGCATCCCTGGGCTACCATGTGCGGGAGAGCGGGGCGGTCGGTGAGGATCTCGCCGCGAGCTGGGGCACGCCGGGCATGGCCGGGCGGCGGTACGTCATCCTCAGCACGGCTGGCGCGAGCGAAGACTATATCCGTCTGGTCGAAACCGATCCCGTCCCGGAATACCGCGCGCTCACCACCTTCGGCTGGGCTGCGTTCGAGATCATCGTCGATGACGTCCATCAGGTGCATGAGCTGATCAAGGCCTCTGCCTTCACCGTGATCGGCGAGCCGAAACCATTGCAGTTCATGCCATCGATCGTCGCGATGCAGGCGGTCGGTCCGTCGGGTGAGTGTCTGTATTTCACCATGGAAAGCGGCGATCGTTCCACCTCGATTCTGCCGCGGCCGCGCTCGCTGATCGACCGGCCCTTCATCCTGGTCATCGCCGGGCCTGACTTCGACGCGCTGCGCAACTGGTATTGCGACCTGTTCGACCTCAAGCGCCGCCCTTTGCGCGACAGCAGGATTTCCCTCATCCAGGCGGCGCAGGGCCTGGCCCCCGATACAGTAACGCGCATGACCACGGCAGGCCTGCGCGACCATGGCTATCTTTTCGAATTCGACGAATATCCTCCCGGCCCCGGCCTGATAGCCGGCCCGCGTCCCCGCGCGTCGGGCATGCTCCCACCGGGTTGTGCCATGGCCAGCATCGCTACGGTGGCAATGGACCGGGTCGCACCGCTCGCCATCACGCCGCCGGTGCGGCGCGATGGGCCTGGCTATGACGGCCGCCTGGCATGCACCGTGCGCGGGCCGGCCGGCGAACTAATCGAATTCATCGAGGAGGCAGCATAATGAATGTCCGCGACGTCCAGCACCCGATTTTGCCGCGTGCCAATGCCGAGGAACTGAGCCGCCAGCGCGCGGTCGTCTCGCTGCGCAAGCTGCTCAACGCCCGCGTCCGCTCCGAGAATGTTCGCCGCTTCCATGAAGAGGGCGCCCCGGCCTTCGCCGCGCGGCATGATCGCAAACCGCAATCGCCGGACGAGATTTCCCAGGCACTCTTCGAATCGACCGGATACCGCATGTGGAGCGCGGCCAACCGCGCCGCGCAGGAGATGATCTGGATTTCGGTCGGCGAACCGATCTTTCGCGATCGCGACCGGATGCAGGCAACCGCGCGGGCGCTTGCCACGTCGGAGACGCGCAAGGGCAGCCTGACGCTTGATCCAAGCTATGCCCCCTCGCCCGAACTGGCCGGCACCGACGTGCATCTCCAGCCCGGCGGCTATGCGCTCGACGACGGCCCGGACGATGTCGTCGCCGGCGCCTTCTACGAAACGGGCGGCAACGTTTTCTCCTTCGGTCAGGGGGCTGGCAAGAGCGACAGCAAGGCCGGCGTCGTCTTCCGCCTGCTCGACGAGGCATTCGCCGGGTTCGAACCGACGCGCATCCTCGATCTCGGCTGTTCGGCCGGCGCGGCATCCGCAGCCTATGCCGATCGCTTCCCTGATGCCGAAGTGCATGCGATCGATATCGGCGCGGGCATGCTGCGCTATGCCCATGCCCGGGCCGAAGCGCTCGATGTCGCGGTGCATTTCAGCCAGATGGACGCCGCCGACCTGACCTTCCCCGACGACAGCTTCGACCTCGTCGTATCGCACAACATGTTGCACGAGATCGGCGCCGACAAACGTCGCCGCGCGATGGCCGAGGCGTTGCGCGTTGTGCGTCCGGGCGGCGTGGTGATTTTCCAGGATGTCGACACCCGCTTCGCGCCCAGCGACGTGCACCGCGTCGAGAAGAACTGGGATACCCGCTTCAACGGCGAGATATTCTGGCAGACCTATACCGAAGCCGATCTCGAGGCCGACATGCTCGCCGCCGGCTTCGCAGCGAGGGATGTCGAAGAACATAATGTTCCGGCGGTGAGCAACCTCAATCGCTGGTACGTGATCAGTGGCCGCAAGCCTTCCGAAGGACTTTCAGCATGACCAGTGCGACTGACGCGATCCGCTCGGTGATCGCCGCTGGCCGGGGCACGCGCCCGGCCAGCCTGGACAATGTCGAAACCGAACAGGTGCTGACCATCGCGCTCGCGCTTCTGGTCGAGCTCTCGGTCGCCAACGATCGGATCGACCTGCTGGAACGCGAGGTGGCTGGCCTGCGCGGCACAACGCCCGACGCCCTGCGCAATGCGCCCCTCCCCGGCGATGCCATCGCCGAAAGGCAGGAGGCGCTGGAGGCGCTGCAATTGCGCGTCCTGCGCGTGATGGTCGATCCTCGGGCCGCCGCCTGCGGCTGAGGCGCCGTGCATTCAGCGGATCAGATCGGAACCGCCGTGGTGTACTTCACGCGCGCCAGGGCGAAATGAGAAGAACCGGTGCTGACCGAGGGATGGCGCAGCACCGTCCGCATCAGGAAATGATTATAGTCCTCGACGTCGGCGACAAGAACAAGCAGCAGATAATCCCAGTCGCCTGACATGGAGTAACATTCGACGATCTCGTCGCGCGACGCCACGAATGCCTCGAAGGCTTCGACAGCTTCAGTCGCGTGGCTTTTCATCCGGATATGGCAAAGCACATGGACGCCGCGCCCGACAAGGCCAGCGTCGACGAGCCTGACATGGCTGCCAAGCACGCCATCGGCCTCGAGGGCGCGAATGCGCCGCCAGCAAGACGCGGTCGATGCCCCTACCCGCTCAGCTAGCTCGGCGTGGCTGAGTGAAGCATCGTGCTGCAGTTCGCAGAGCAGTTTGCGATCGATCGCGTCGAGAGCCCGCCGCATACTCATGCGATGGCCCCGCGGGCGTCAGGCTGAGCGCAACATGCCTCGACCACGATGGGCCGCGGAGAATCGTCGGGTGCAGTCGATAGTCGAATCATTGCATCCGCTTTCATCCACGTGATTGAACCGCACCGATCCGTGATCGAAACAATCCATATTCCACGATAATACGGTTCATATGTATCATTGATAGCGCGATATGCGCGGCATTTGGAATATTTTTCCAACGCAATCCGTTAGATTCTCATCATGGCAAACGATCGCGCGACACCGCCGCCCCATGCGGCCCCCGACTGGACGATCCCGCAGGACTGGGCGTCTTACACTCCTGACGAGCATGCGATGTGGGATCGCCTTTTCGCGCGACAGGCCGGGATGCTGCCCGGACGCGTGATACCGGCCTTCATGGAAGGACTCGACGTCCTGCGCATGACCAAGCCGGGCATTCCGGATTTCGATGAGCTCAACGAGCGGTTGATGAAGGCAACCGGCTGGCAGGTGGTCGCGGTGCCGGGCCTCGTTCCCGATGAGATGTTCTTCCAGCATCTCAGCGAGCGCCGCTTCGTGGCGGGACGATTCATCCGCACTCCCGAACAGCTCGACTATCTGCAGGAGCCGGACATCTTCCACGATGTCTTCGGCCATGTGCCGCTCCTCGTCCATCCGGTCTTCGCCGACTACATGCAGGCTTATGGCGCGGGCGGCCTGCGCGCAGCCGAGCTCGGTATGATCGACGCGCTCTCGCGGCTCTACTGGTATACGGTCGAGTTCGGTCTCATCCGCGACGGCGGTGATCTCAAGCTCTACGGCGCAGGCATCGTTTCGTCCTATGGCGAGAGCATCTTCGCGCTCGACGACGCGTCCCCCAATCGCATCGGGTTCGATCTCGAGCGCGTGATGCGCTCGCGCTATCGGATCGACGACTATCAGCAGAATTACTTCGTGATCGACAGCTTCGAGGACCTGCTCGCACGGACTCGCGACGCTGATTTCGGGCCGATCTACGAAAGGCTCCGCGACCAGCCGGCAATCGATGTAGGGGAACTTGCCCCGGGCGACCGGATGTTCCATCGCGGCACTCAGGCCTATGCTCTAGCCAGGACGGCATCATGAGCGCCGGCACGGAAGCCTTTGCCCGGCTCGCGCCGCTGCCGGCCGACGCGCTGCTTGCGCTGATCGCCCTGTGCCGGGCCGACCTGCGCACCGAAAAGATCGACGTCGGGGTGGGCGTCTACCGCGACGAAGCCGGGGCAACGACGGTCCTGCGCGCGGTAAAAGCCGCCGAAGATCGGCTCGTCGCAGAGCAATCGAGTAAGGCCTATCTCGGCGCTGAAGGCGATCAGCGCTTTATCGAGTTGCTCGCGCCGATCGTTTTCGGTGACGGGACGAACCAGCCGCCTCGCTTCGGACTCCAGACGCCGGGCGGTACCGGCGCGTTGCGGCTCGGCGCAGAACTCCTCGCTCGGACAGCGCCCGGCGCACGTGTCTGGATCGGGACCCCGACCTGGCCCAATCACGCGCCGATCTTCGCCGAGGCCGGGCTCACGCCCGCTTTCCATCCCTATTATGACGCAACGAGTGGCGGCATCGCCTTCAATGCGATGCTTGAAGCGCTTCACGCGGCGATGCCGGGCGATGCAGTGCTGCTGCATGGCTGCAGCCACAATCCCACCGGCACCGAGTTGAGCATCGACGAGTGGCGCGCGGTCGCAGCCGTCTGCACCGGGCGCGGCCTGCTGCCGTTCGTCGACCTTGCCTATCAGGGCCTCGGCACCGGGCTTGAGGAAGATGTGGCGGGGACGCGGCTGCTGCTGGACAGCGTGCCTGATGCGCTCGTCGCGTATAGTTGCGACAAGAATTTCGCCGTCTACCGCGAGCGGGTCGGCGCGCTCTGGATTCAGACGCGGAATCCGGCACGCGTCGCGATTGCGCGGGACAATCTGCTCGCGCTTGCGCGCAGCCTTTGGTCAATGCCTCCCGATCATGGCGCCGCTACCGTGCGGATCGTTCTCGACGATCCGGATCTTGCGGACATGTGGCGTGTCGAACTCGCGACGATGCGCCAGCGTCTCAATTCTGTGCGTACCGCGCTAGCCGTGGCGCATCCCGGACTCGCTGGTATCGCGGCGCAGCGCGGGCTCTTTTCCCTGCTTCCCATCACATCTCAAGCAGTGACGACGCTTCGCGAGGCGCACGGCATCTACATGGCCGACAACGCTCGGATCAACGTCGCTGGCCTCAATGCCGCCAATCTGGCCCGCTTCACGGACGCCCTCACGCCCTTTCTTGATGGCGATCAGTTCAGAAACCGATTTTCGGCATCATCGCCCGGGAGATAAATCGATGACGATCGCGCGCCTGTCCGACGACGAACGCAGAACTGCGCTCGCCGCGCTGACGCTATGGACCTACGTGCCCGAGCGCGACGCGATCACTCGCACGCTGACCTTCGCTTCATTCATCGAAGCCTTTGCGGCAATGACGCGAATTGCGCTGCTGGCCGAGAAAGCCGATCACCATCCCGAATGGTCGAACGTCTATGGCCGTATCGAAATCCTGCTCTCGACACACGATGCCGGAGGCCTTTCGCAGCGGGACATCGCGCTCGCTAAACAGATCGACAAGGGATAGCTCACCTTCTGGCCTTTGCCTCCTGATGGCCGCTCGCGTCCCTGTGGGGGTTTCTTCCGACGACGGCGGCTAGAGGGATCACGCCTTTGTGATGTTCGCAGCGGCGGCTCCTGCCCGGACTTCCAACGATCTGCCCCGAGCGGCATTCGCTGATGTTTCCGGCGAGACCCGCGACAGAAACTTTACGACATCGGCGGGCAAGATCTGACTCCCAACACCACACCTCAATCGAGGTGCCCGTTGATGAAACTAGTAGAGTTGACCGCAAAACGCCGGGTGGATCACCATGAGAGGAGAAGGGCAGCATCCAGTCGACAGTTTCCCCTGATAACAATATATTACAGGGGAATTGTCGACTCTGTCACATCCCACCGGATGCTGGCCGCCGCCGCGGTCATATTATGTTCCGGTACTGGAGAGGCACGCGCCGCCACTCCGCCCGCACAGGCGGCCGCGCCGCAATCGCGGCCCGCAACGATCAGGTCGCTACGCGTCGAGGGCTCGTTGCGTGTCGAGCCGGAGACGGTGCTGACCTACACCAAGCTTCGGGTCGGAGTTCCCTACACGAACGAGACGATCGACCAGGCGATCAAGGATCTGCTTGCGAAAGACTTCCTGGTCGATGTCGCGATTGCCGGTGTCGAGACCGGCGACATCGTCATCCACATTCGCGAGAGCCCTCTCGTCAATCGCGTCGTGCTGGAAGGCAACAAGCGGCTGAAGGAAGACAAGATCAAGAAGGAGATCAAGCTTGCGCCGCGGCAAGTCTTTACGCGCACCGCGGCCCGCCAGGACGTCGCCCGCATCATCGAACTCTATCGCCGCGAGGGCCGGTTCGCCGCAACCGTCGAGCCGAAGATGGTCGCACTCGATCAGAACCGCGTCGACATCATCTTCGAGATCAACGAAGGCCCCAAATCGAAGGTTCGTCAGATCAACATCATCGGCAACGCCACCTTCTCCGACAGCAAGCTGCGCGGCGAGATGGCCACCAAGCAGGCGCGGATCGGAACGATTCTGAGTTCCGGGACCAGCTACGACCAGGATCGCATGGCCTATGACCAGCAGAAGCTGCGCCAATTCTACCTGACCAACGGCTATGCCGATTTTCGCGTCACATCCGCCGTCGCCGAACTGACGCCCGACAAGAAGGACTTCATCATCACCTATGTCGTCGAGGAAGGGCCGCGCTACAAATTCGGCGATGTGACCGTCGACAGCGACATTCGCGATTTCGACAGCAAGAAACTCGCAGCAAGCTTGGGGATCGCCAAAGGCGAATGGTATGATGCCAAGCGCGTCGAGAATTCGGTCGACAGCATAACCGCGACGGCGGGGCTGTCCGGCTACGCCTTTGCCGATGTGAGCCCCGAATTCAATCGGGACAAAGACACGCGCACCATGTCGATCAACTTCCATGTCGCGGAGGCGAAGCGGACCTTTGTCGAGCGCATCGCCATCAACGGAAATCGACAAACCGAAGAGAAGGTGATCCGGCGCGAAATTCGCCTGTCCGAAGGTGATGCCTTCAACAGCTTCATGGTCAAGCGGTCGCAGGATCGCATCAACTCGCTCGGCTTCTTCCAGGACAAGTTCGAAATCAAGCAGGTGCCGGGATCGTCGCCGGATCGTGTCGTGCTGGAGGCGAATGTCGAGGAGAAATCCACCGGCGAGGTCACGCTGTCCGGCGGCTATTCGAGCCTGGAAGGCTTCATCCTCAATACCGGCCTGACCCAGCGCAACTTCAGGGGAAAGGGCCAGGAATTGCGCTTGAGCGGCACGCTGTCCGCCTATTCCAAATCGGTCGATCTCGGCTTTACCGAGCCCTATCTGTTCGACCACCCGATCGCCTTCGGCGCTGACGTGTTTCGGCGCGACTATAGTTCCCTCGGCACGATCGGCGACACCAGCACCACGACCTATCAACAGGTGACCACGGGTTTCCAGCTTCGGTTCGGGATTCCCCTGACGGAATATTGGTCGCTGGGACTCCGCTACGGATTGAGCCAGGACCAGGTCACGCTGGACAAGGCCACTTACTATACCAATGGTGTCTGCGATCCCACGCTGGCTGGACAATATCTCTGCGACGCCGTCGGCAATCGGACGACATCGTCGGTCGGGTATTCCCTCGTGTTCGACAGCACCAATAGTCGGATTCGCCCAACATCCGGGGCACGACTGACACTGAGCCAGGATCTTGCCGGGCTCGGCGGCAGCGTTCGATATATCCGCTCCACGATCAACGCCTCGAAATATTGGGGCCTGGGCTCCGATTTCACCCTCACCGCGCATGCGGAGGGCGGCTATATCCACGGCATCGGCCAGGATGTGCGGCTAACCGATCGCTTCTTTCTGGGTGAGCCGGAGATGCGCGGCTTCGATATCCGCGGCATCGGTCCCCGAGTGACGCGGTATCCCTACGATCTGTCCGTCATTCCCGCTACGACCACCACCAACGGAGACAGCGTCATTCAGGACGCGCTCGGCGGCAATGCCTATTATCAGGGCAGACTGGAACTCGAGATACCGATGGGAGCGGGCGTCCGAGAACTCGGCCTGCGACCATCGATCTTCATGGATATCGGCGCGGTCTTTGGCGGGAAGACGCCGACCGTCACCGATGGCTGTGCCTCGGCCAACAGCGCCACGCCGCCGGTGGCCTGTGTCGCGCCGATCCGCCAATATTCGGATTCGAGCGGCAGGCCGCTCTATCTCAACGCGGACGGGACCAGCACGACGACCAATACGGGCACGCCCTACACATATACCACTAGCGTCTATCGCGAAGTCTATTACGGCAACACGCCTAGCCCCCGACTGTCGATCGGCGCCGGCGTCAACTGGAACTCACCCTTCGGGCCTCTACGGATCGATATCGCGAAAGCCCTGATCAAGGCTCCCGGCGATGTTTCCAAGCTGGTTACCTTCAACGTCGGAGCTCAATTCTGAAAAGCGGCATGCTGCGTAGTCACTGGTCTTCATCGAATGAGAGGCCAGCGTGCGTGCCGTTGTCGGGCGCGACAATGACCGGGCCGCACCACGGCAAATGCAGCCGGTTCGCAATACGAACCAATATGTTGGGCCGACATTCCACGGCCACATTTCGTTCGTAGCCAATGCACACAGGGGTTTGTGAGAGATAGGCCCTTGCCCAGCTATTCCGTCCTCATATGGTCGCCGTCCCTCGGAAGCGTTCAGAGCGCCGATCTAACGGCCTTCGAAAAATGGGGCGACACCTCCCCCCTCGAAAGTTTCATGCGCGCCGGGAAGCGGGCGCTCGAGCTAACGGCCCCTGAAACACCCGCGCAACCGCAAGCGCCGCATCCGATTGCCATGGTTCTGACGCTCTGCGCGGCCGTTCCGATCGCGCTGCTCTTCTGCCTGCCAATGGGCGCGAAGATATCCGCAACAGGTGGCTCGAACCACGAAAGGGGAAAAAGAAATCGAAGGTTCTTTGAGGCTTAGCCACTATGTATCTTGAGAAGAGTACGGCAAGATCGGGCGCTACGCTGCTTGTTGTCGATGATGACGCGGACATTCGGGATCTCCTGGCAGGAAGCCTGGAGGATCGGGGCTATCGGACCATGACGGCCCGCAATGTCGTGGAGATGGACCGCCTGTTGGCCACCTATCCCGTCGATGTCGTGATCCTGGATGTCATGATGCCTGGCGAGGATGGGCTCTCCGCCTGTCGCCGTCTCGCTGCCAATGCCGGACCGCCCGTCATCCTTCTGAGCGGGTTGAACGACGAGGCGGACCGCATCCTCGGCCTTGAGATTGGCGCCGCCCACTACCTTCCCAAGCCCTGCAGCGCCCGCGAGGTGCTGGCGAACGTCCGGACCATTCTGCGACAGCAGGAGCCTCCCGCTCGGCATCGGAGAGTGCTGACTTTCCGTGGTTGGAAGATCGATCTGCAGGCTAACGAACTTCTTGATCCTGGGGGTTTGCCGATCGTGCTGACAAAGGGCGAATTCGCCGTGCTTCGCGTTTTCCTCGATCGCCCGCGTCAGGTGCTGAGCAGGAACGAGATCCTCCAGGCCGCCAGGGGTCCCGACACCGATTCCGGCAACCGCGCGATCAACATCCAGATCAGCAGACTCCGGCGGAAGCTCCGGGCACCGAACAACAGCTTGCTCCGAACGATCCGAAACGAGGGTTATATGCTTGTATCTGATGTCACAGCCGCAACGCATGATCCGGCAAGCACGCGCATTTCCTAGCCACGCCTCGCCGCGTTCACCGCAAAGGGCTCGTCCGCGCCGAGATAGGTGGACAATATCCAGCGCCGGCTGACGAGCGACCGCATGATCGGATGCCCACATTCGACGCATTTCGACCGTTCAATCGAGGCGTCGCTTGTCCGGGTCTTGATCCGCGCGGCGCGATGACGCCCGGAGAGCAAGCAACCTACCTTGGCCGGCGTATCCGCCATTGTCGTTCCTTTGCCTGAATTCCGGTGCATTCTGCGGAGCCATCCTACGATCGTGTTCCGAGCTATCGTCCGCGCACGCCGGCCAGTTCGCGCTGTGTCAGGGCTCCATCACCATCCTTGTCGAGCAGCGCGAAGCGCTTCGTGGCGGCCTGCGCGAATTCTTCCAGACTCACGCCCCGGTTGAAATTGCCGTCGGCAGAGGTCACCGGCTCGGCAAAATCGAGATAACCGAATCGCGCGGCACCTTGCCTGGCAGAGGCTTGCCGCTGCCGCCCCTCTCCACCGGAGGTCGCGTCGCCCGCCGCCTGTCCGCCGCCGCCACGCATGCCGCCACCTCCACCGCCCATGCGGCCTCCGCCCCCGCCGCTGCCACGCCGACCACCCGTACCCCCGCCCCGGCCACCACCTGGCGATCCGGCGTCACCCCCGACCCGGATTTCGGGGGCCAGCACCGTTTCATAGAATTCGATATCGGCGGGGTCGATTTCACCATCGCCGCCTCGGTCGAGGACCGCGAAGAAACGCGCCGCATCATGCGTGAACTCGGCGGCTGTCAGCATACCGTCGCCGTTCGTGTCGCCCCCCCGGAACCACTGGTCTTCGGGACGCCCCTCGCCCCGCGCCGCGCGGAATGGCTCCCCCATCGGACTGATGAACAACCGGGCCGGCGAGCCGTCTGGCCCCATTCCCGGGCCGCCGCGTCTCACCTCGGCGTGCGGTCGGCCCCGATGGAGCGACCGATCGCTCACGCAGCCGGTCGTCGCGAGCGCGAGGCAGGACAGCAAGATGATACGCATACAACCTCTGTGTCTTCTCGGTGTGGAACCGCATTGGACCGCAGGATCGTTTCCGGGATATTTCCGTACCTCAGAGAGGCAGCGCAACCCGAGCCTTCATCCCCCCTTCGGGCCGATTTTCCAGTATCGCCTCGCCACCATGCGCGCCCGCAACGGCGCGCACGCTGGCGAGGCCAAGTCCGATGCCGCCGGTCTCGCGGCCCCGCGACCGCTCAGCCCTGAAAAACGGTTCAAAGGCATTCTCCAGGTCACCAGCGTTCATGCCGGGTCCGGAATCGATCACCTCGACGATCGCAAACGCCCCTTCGACATGGCAGTTCACAAGCGCGCTGCCCCCATATTTGACCGCATTGCTGATCAGGTTTGCGAGCAGCGCCTTAAGCCCTGGCGCATCACCTTCAATGACAACCGGTTCGCCGGGCGCGAGAACGACCTGGTGCCCGCGGTCGGCAAACTCGTCAGTCACGCTTTCCGCGAGCGACCGGAGGTCGAGCTTCCGGCGTCGCGCCGGGCGCATCGTGTCGCGGACATATGCCATCGCGGCGGAAATCCGATGATCCATCTCCTCGATGTCATTTTCGGCCGCGATCCGGATATTCGCCGGCGCGTGCTCCAATCGCATGGCCAGCCGCATCAACGGTGTGCGAAGATCATGGGCGATCGCGCCGATCATCGTCGTGCGGCCTTCCACATATTTGTTGAGCCGCGCCTGCATCTCATTGAACGCCACAGCTGCTTCGGCCAGCTCGGAAGGTCCCACGAGCAGCAGGGGTGACGCCTGAGGATCACGACCCAACCGTTCGGCCGCGGTGGCAAACAGCCGGATCGGTCTGACGAGCCGACGCGCCAGTACCCATGCGAATGGCGCGACAACAAGGATTGCGACGATCAACCACAGCAGCGCGCGCCATCGCCACGGGTCGAACCCGCCCGAAAGCGGCTCCACGCTGCGCCACGTACCGTTGGCGAGTTTTATCGACACCCTGAACGCGCCGAAGATCAGATCATCACCCGCCCCCTCACGCGAGGGATCGTCCAAGCTGCGCGGTCGTGCCCGGTCCCTTTCAAAAGGACTGAAAAGGCCGAAAGGCCCTGGACCAAGCGACTCGACGCGCACTGAATGGGGGGGGAGTGCCAGCGCGGCTTCCATGCGACGCGACAGGCGAAGATCACGCCCGGCGCGCGACTGCCGAGGCTCGTCGCCCCTCGCGAAGATTCGCAATGTGCCACCTGGATCGGTGCCCGATCTGAGTGCGGAAGCGATCCGCGCGATCGGTTGCACCCTCGGCGCCGGAAAGGGCATGATCAGGACAAGGACGAAATTCAGCGTCTGAACGAGCAGAACCATCAACAGCATCAGCACAAAGATGCGCGCGAAGAGCGGCCACTCACGAGGCCGGGTTGGTGTCTTCACACGCGGACAACCCGCGGGACGAAGAAATACCCTTCGTTGCGCACCGTTCGGATGATCTCGTCGCCCGGCGCGCGCAGCTTGCGACGCAGCCTGCTCACCTGAACATCGATCGCACGATCATATGCCTCATTGTCCCTGCCGCGCGCCGCGTCGAGCAGCGCCTCCCGCGCCAGTATACGCCGCGGACGCTCGACGAACACGCGCAGCACCGCAAACTCCCCGTCGGTCAGCGCGATGAGCACACCCGTCGCATCGAAGAGTTCGCGGGTCACAAAGTCGATCCTCCACCCGGCAAAGCCGAAAGCCTGCCGCTCATCCGTCCGCGCGCCTTCGGTCTGTCGCAGCGCGGCGCGCACCGTCGCGAGGATCTCACGCGGGCTGCAGGGTTTTGGAAGATAGTGGCTTGCCCCGATCTCCAGGCCAAGAACGCGATCCGCCTCGTCACCAAGCGCGCTGAGCAGGATAATCGGCGGCCCCTTCCCGCTCGCGATCCGGCGGCAGACCGATATGCCGTCCTCGCCCGGCATCATGATGTCGAGAATGATCAGTTCGACCGGCAGGCGAACAAGCAGGGCATCCATCTCGTGAGGGGTCGCCGCTGTTTCGACTCGATAGCCGTGCCGCCCCAGACTGTCGGCGAGCAGCGCGCGAATGGCGGCGTCGTCGTCAACCACGAGCAACGTCGGCCCCGTCTCCTTCAGGGATGACGGCGACATGACATCATTCGCGCGTTGCACGGCCCAGCCCGCGATTTCGGTAATTCTCGAATGTCATGCATGGTCTTGGGGCGGCCGTGTAAAACCTGTCTTATAAATCCCTCCGCCAGAACGGTGACAAATTTGCGGCATTCCGTGCTGGGAGTGGATACCAGGTTCGATAGGAAAGCCACCAGACATCTACGGCGGCGGTGCGACAGGGCTATTCCGCTGGTTTCACGAAGGTTGGATCATAATGTTCGTGGCAGCTGTCGCACGCGACATCGAGGTCCCCGCCTGCCTTCAGAAAGGCCGCCTGATCATGTTTTTCAGCCGCCGCCGCTGCTACCAGGGCGACGTTCCGTACGCGCTTTACCGCATCATCCCATGCCGGCTCTTCCACGCGCCTGCCTGGGATCAGCAACACATTGGTGATTTCGGCCAAGGTCAGGCTCGCGCTTTCCGCTTCCTCCCATTCGGCTTCGTTTCTGGGGAATAGCGAACGTTCCCCGCTCTTGTCGCTGACCCAGCCCTGGCGTTTCCAAACACCATCTCCTGCATATTGCATGACATGGAGCATGAATTCCTTGGTCGGCAAGGATGTGTTGAAGGGCGTGGCGGAGATCGCAACGGCGGCATTCGCCTTTGTTTGCCCGGAATCTTCATTTCCGGAACAACCGGAGAGAAGGAATGCGAGCACTGCTACTCGCGAAAGCAAGATTTTATTACGATACATTTCCTTTAATCCTATTTCGACAATGGTCTAGATATTAAAGATTGCATCATGGACACTTGCATCTCGAGCAATATAGAATACAATATATTTATTACTTTATCCGATTGCATCAAGAATTGTCGCGTCACTCTGGAGATCGCGGCCGATCCATGCGCAACGAGACTCGACCACTCGAATCTGGCATGGCCGCTATTCTTTCGGCCCGGATGATCGCGAGATCGCCGCAAGATACGCGTCGATCAGCCCGGTCGCCTCATCTCCTTCAGAACCCAGATTGCGGTTAAGAGCTATATGATCCGTGTCGGCTATCGAATGGGTGGATGCCCTCGTACCATTTTCGATGAGAGCGCTGGACAGGGTCGTCGCCTGCTGCCGCAAATCTTCGGACCGGGCGTTCAGCATGAGGAAGCTGCGCGCATTCGGCGGGGCCACGTGGTTGATCGGTGCGAGCCTTTGCCGGTTCTCCTCGGAACCGAACGGGCCACCGGGACGCGGAGCGGCATGTACATTTTGCGCCAGTCCGGCCCCGTCGATCAGGATGACTCCCGAAATGGCGGAGATATTCACCCCCGCCTTTTGCAGGAAGGTAGGATCAGTGCCCAGCAACGCGGCCAGGTGCGCCCCTGAGCTGTGGCCCATAAGAACGATTTTCCGGGGGGCGATACCGAGCATGTCCCCATGAGCGACAAGATAGCCGACAGCGTCGGCTGCGTCCTGCACCTGATCAGCGACCGGGACGTCGGGCACAAGCCTGTAGTTCACGGTTGCGAGTGCAAAACCCCTGGCCCGAAAATGCTTGACCTTGGGCGACGCCAGTTCATCCGCCTTGTCTCCGCCGGACCATCCGCCGCCATGCAGGAACACCAACAGCGGCCCGCCCTTCGAACCACGCCAGAAATCGATCCGCTGCAAGGGGGCGGACCCATATGCCATTTCTTCAGGGCGGTCAGGCGCGCCGGGCGTCTCGGAGCGTGCGGTTGCCAGCGAGGGCAGCAGGCCAAACATTAAAATGGCAGAAACAGTCTTGATCATCAATCCTCCTCGCAGCGTCCCCTCGATGCTTTGGTGGTCCTTCACCGTACTTCGAGACTTTCCCCACCCGGGATGGGGGCCGACATCTGATTTATTGGGCGAGGCCGGAACGCCGCTTGCCAGCATTCCAGCCTCACCGACCTCAAAATTTGAAGCGAACGCCTGTCGTGAAATAGCGACCGATCATATCGTCGCCTGCCACCGTGGGAGAAGCTGTTCCCGGTGAGCTGGTTCGCAACAGTGCGGGCGAGACGCGTGGATCCCTGTCGAACAGATTACCGATATTCAGGAACAACTGCATGTTGTCGTTCCCGCCAAAACGTACGTCGTAGGCGAGGTTCAGGTCGGTATAGAAGGCCGATGGGAGATAGGGGTCGGCGTAGACGACGCCGACGGTTTCCTGCCGCAATTGCTTGCTTGAATAGCGCATCTGGACATCAATGGCGAACGGACCCGCCTTGTAGCCGACAAAACCCGCCACCCGATGCTTGGATAGACCCACCTGCCCCGCATCATTGTCGAGGACGGCATCCGTGTATGACCTCGTCTTCAAGATTGGCTGATAGCTGTAGAGCAATCGCAGGTTCACCTGCCCCGGAATAGCGGCGGAGATCCCTCCCAGGCCAAAGCCGTAGCTGGCTTCCACATCGAAACCCTCGGTATAGGCTTCGGCGATATTGAGGCTCTGCGTACGCGTCAGCGTCGGGAAGTTCGCAGCGGTTGTATTGCTGTAGGGCAACGGCCGCTCGATCAGGCCGCATAGTGCCGATGTTCCGCCGGACGCAGCGCATTGCTGCAGAACGGCGGCATTCGATCCGGCAAGCGAACTGATCGCGTTGTCGATGCGGATATTATAGTAATCGAAAGACAGAGTCAGTCGCGGCAGCCAACTCGGCTGATAGACCACGCCCGCCGTATAGGTACGCGCGACCTCCGGCACCAGATCGGGATTGCCGCTGGTCTGGACATTCACGTTGCCCGTCTGCCCGGTCAACGGATCAACGATCCGGGTGAAGCTCTGGCCGACATTGGGAGAAAGGTCCGCTAGAGTGGGAGCGCGGATGTCGCGCGATTTCGCCGCACGGAACCGCAGCCCGTCGAAGGGCTCGTAAGTCAGCCCGAGTTTGTAGGTCACCACCGAACCGCTATTGGCGTAGTGGGTGTACCGGACGGCCCCGTTGAAATCGAGCTTCCGCACCAGTGGAATATCCGCCAGTAGCGGGAAGAGGACTTCGCTTCCGACCTCCCACACCTCATTCTCGCCGCTCCGCGGAGGTTCGGTCAAATAGGCCCAAAGCGGCGGCAGGCTTGCCGCGGAGACGCCCCTGACGCCGGTGTAAATCCCAGCCGGAAGGAAATTGGGGTCATCGCTGGTCGTCTGATCGAGGCTCTGCCTGCGATATTCAGCATTGATCGATGCCGTGACCGCCCCCGCCCAATTGTTGAACAGATTGCCGGAAATGCTGCCGCCCACATCGTCCATCTTGCTGATGGCCTGCCAGGAGGTGTCGCCATAGATGTAATCGAGGGCGGCAGCGCTCTGATTGTTCGAACCGAACATGTTGATCGGTGCGCAACCTGCTGCCAGCGGGCTGGTCGGATTGGTCAGGGTGATACGGCAAACCGCGTTGCCATTCGGATCGCGCACCGCATCGAGCGCCGCGTAGAAGTTGGGATAATTGATGTTATTCTCGGTTACCGAGGTAACCTTCGCTTCGCCGTGCGTGTAGTAGACACCCCAGTCGAACGCGCCGACCTTGCCGTCGACGCCGGTGGTGACCCGGAAAACCGTCGTCTTCTGCCGCGTCACCGCTGCGGCGGCCAGATCGCTGTTGACGCGACCAAGGGTGAAGGATGGCGCATTGGCACTCGTCAGAAGCGCCTGCGCATTCGCCGGCAGGAAGGCGTTGCCGCTAAAGATCGTGTAGCTTCCTACCCGCTCATTGAGATTGTGCGGCGAGGTCGAAGCATCGGCATAGGTGGCCTCGACATAAAAATTCGCATTGTCCGTGATATCATAGTCGAAGCGGCCGAAGAGCTGGTTGGTCTCCAGGCTATTGACCAGCGTGCCCCCGAAATAGCCGCCGTCGCCGCCGCTCGCGACGTTGCTCGTGCCGGTGGCCGTACCGCTGTTAAAAGGCGCCAATATGCCCGAACCGACGAACTGCTGACCGGCGAAGGGGCCGCTTGTCGCCAGGCCGCCCAGCGCGGTATTCGAGAGGCGGGCGTTATGAGTCAGGACATAGGGCTTGGCCGCCGTTCCGGCACCCGTATAGGCGGGCACATCGGCCGAGAAGCTGCGATCGGCCTGCGACTCCAGGCCCTTGTTATAGTAGTGCTCCGCACTGAATTCGAAATGGCCACGCTCGGTGATATCGAAACCGGCGGCGATCCCCGCCTTCCAAGATGGCGCATCGCCGCGCGATGATATGCCCGTTTGGAAATTCGCCTTGAGACCCTTGAAATCCTTGTCGAGCACGAAGTTGACGACGCCCGTCACCGCGTCCGAGCCATAGACCGCCGACGCACCGCCGGTCACGACCTCCACGCGCTCAACGAGCATCTGCGGGATCGTATTGGTATCGACCTGACCGTTGATCGCCGTCGGGGGCACCCGATGGCCGTCCTGGAGCACCAGCGTGCGGATCGCCCCGAAGGAACGCAGGTTGATGTAGTTGCCGGTGAAGATGTTCGAGCGACCGCTGCCCGCGCCATTACCCGCGCCGACGCTGGTAGTGGAGCCGGCGAACTGGGGTAGTTTGTTCAGCGCCTCGGGAATGTTGGACGGCGTCAACTGCATCTGTTCAACCGAGGTGATGGTCACAGGCGTCGGGGCATCGCGGCCATCACGAATGACGCGCGAGCCGGTGACGACGATATCAGCCTCGGCAGTCGACGACGGCTCCTCCGCGCCCGCCGCGCGCTCTTGCGATTCCTTCGCACGGTCCTGCGCCCAGGCGGAAGGCGCCAGGGCGAACAGGCACACCCCAGCGTTCAGAGCTGCGAAAATCCTCATAGTCCCCTCCCATAGTCCATTTTTTACTGTGTTCGGAATTCGCCCCACATCTCATTCCGATGTGATCGACAACGTCCGGCAGATTGCCAGCACACATTGTTACAAATGATACCATCTCGCAATATATTTTGTTTTATAGTTTATTGTGTCAAAGTTTATCGTAATCCTTGTTTATATATACTGCAATATACTTACGAATAATGCAGATATATGAGGAAAATTGAAAAATTATACTTCAATTTAACTTGACTCATATTCCAGGCAAGCAGAGAAGCGCCGCCGCCGGGGTACTCCCTGGTCCGGCAGGCCCCGACCGCGGCTTCCGGCAATGCCGTTCAAGGCGTCGTTGATAGGGAGGAGCGCGTGGATTTCCTGATCTG
Organism: Candidatus Sphingomonas phytovorans; assembly: GCA_029202385.1. Classification (NCBI taxonomy): domain Bacteria; kingdom Pseudomonadati; phylum Pseudomonadota; class Alphaproteobacteria; order Sphingomonadales; family Sphingomonadaceae; genus Sphingomonas; species Candidatus Sphingomonas phytovorans. The sequence continues at coordinate 1,223,016 of CP119314.1, read as the reverse complement.
GCTGAAGAGCACCCCACTCGCCGAATGGGTGCTCTATTCGCCCTGGGCGAATCCCATCCTCCTGTGCATGCATGCCAGCGGCATGGCGCTGGTTGTCGGTTGCGGTCTGATGACGAGCTTACGCATCCTCGGTTATGCGCGCTCGGTGCCGCTGAGCCTGTTTGAGCGCCTGATCGCCTTCGCCTGGGCGGGCGTTGCTCTGAACGCCGTTTCCGGCCTGCTGCTCTTCATGTCCGATGGTGATCGCTACATCGGCAACTGGACCTTCCAGTTGAAGATCGGCTTTATCTTCCTCGCCGGCATCGCAACCTGGTTCCTGTGGCGAATCCTTCTGGAGGAGGGAGGGACCAGATCCGGTGTTCAACTCGACCCGGAGAACATCGCGGACAGCGCGAATACCATAGCCGGCGGCCCCGTCGGGAGGGACATTGCCGCACAAGCCGAGGCCTTCAGCCCGCGCGCGCGTACCGCCGCCGCTATCACCGCCCTTTTCTGGATCTGCGCGATCATCGCCGGCCGGATGATCGCCTACACGCTTGCACCGGGATTTGAATGATGAGCGAGCATGATATTCTTGCCTGGATCAAAGGCACCTGGCTTGGCGTCGCGACCCGCGATGTCCCCTGGCTCTTTCCAACGTTCGAGACGCTGCACTTCATTGGGCTGTGCATCCTGCTCGGGGGGATGCTGATCGTCGATCTGCGCCTGCTCGGCCGATTCCGCGACGTTGCGCCAAGCAGCATCCTGAAATTCAGCCACATCGCGGCGGGAGGACTGGCGATAAACCTGGTGAGCGGCATCGGCTTCTTCACGGCGGACCCGTTCAACTATTGGTCGAACCCGGCCTTCCAGATCAAAATACTCCTTCTCCTGCTGGCGTTTGCCAACATTGCCTGGTTCGAGCTTGTCGCCCGCAAGCGCATTCTCGCGCTTCCCGTCGGCGACGATACGCCACTCGGCACGAAACTCAGCGGCGCGGTGTCGCTCGCTCTATGGTTCACGATCCTGATCATCGGCCGCCTGTTGCCCGATTGGGAAGGCGTGGGAGGGTTCATCTGATGGCGAGCAACGTCCCGGCGGACAACTCCCAGTCGGATCCCGTCCAGCTTCTGTTCCGTTTCAGCGCGGCGGTCGATCAACGCCGGGCGCAAGACGCCGCCGCCTGCTTCACTCGCGACGGCCTCTTCCGCCCGGGCGAAAAGGCGATCACCGGTGTAGAGGATATCGGGCGGTTCTACGGCGAACGGCTTGCCGATCCCCGCCGTATGACCCGGCATGTCTGGGCCAACGTCTCGGTATCGGAGATTGACGCGGATACGGTGCACGTCACCGCCCTGCTGACGAACTACGCCTTTGAGCCATTGGTCTCGGAAACCGCGCTGCAGATGCGCATCGGAAATGTCGAATGCCGCCTGGTTCGCGACGCTCAGGGCGACTGGCGGTTTGTCGAGCAGAGTTATCAGCGCGCCTTCTCGACCACTCTGCCGCTCGCCGCTCTCCCGCAATAAGGATCATCTCATGGCCGAACTCACCCTCGCAAAAGCCACCATCATCGTCGATGAAGCGCTGGCGCACGCAGCCACCCTTGACCTCAACCCGCTCACGGTCGCCATCCTTGATGCTGGAGGCCATTTGGTCGCCTTGAAGCGCCAGGACACGGCCGGAATCCTCCGGCCCGATATCGCTATCGGCAAGGCCTGGGGTACGCTGGGCATGGGCCTTGGCGGACGCACGCTTGCGCAACGCAGCGAGATGGCACCGGCTTTCTACACGGCACTGGTCGGTGCATCCGGCGGGCGTGTCATTCCGGTACCCGGCGGCGTTCTGATCCGCGGCGTGAACGGCGATGTGATCGGCGCGGTCGGGATCAGCGGGGATATGCCGGACAAGGATGAGGCCTGCGCTGTGTTCGGTATCGGCCAGGCCGGCCTGACGCCTGATGTCGGCGGTGTTCACTGATCGGCTTACGGGAGCGTTCCAATGAAGTTGGCGCAATTTCACGATGGCACGACCTGGCGCCTCGGCGCGGTCGATGGTGACGAAATCCTCGATCTTGCGACCGGCGGCGAGGCGCTGCCCTCTTCAGTCACCGAGTTGATCGCGGCGGGAGCGGATGCGCTCGATGCAGCCAGGCGAGCAGCGCTTGCCGCGCGCCGAGCTCCACTATCGGACGTGCGGCTGGGGCCGCCGGTCAGCCCGCGCAAGTTTCTTGGCCTCGGACTCTGCTACGCCTCGCACGCCCGCGAAATGGAGCGTCGGGGGATGGCTATCCCCGAGCACCAGATGTGGTTCAACAAACAGGTCACCGCCCTGAATGGGCCCTATGACCCGATCCATCTTCCGCGAATCTCGTCGGAGCTTGATTATGAGGGCGAGGTCGCAATGGTCATTGCGCGACGGGCGCGCCATGTAAAGGCGACCGACGCTCTGTCCGTGGTGGCCGGGTTCATGATCTGCAACGACGTGTCGGTCCGCGACTGGCAACGCAGGTCGCCAACCGGGACACTGGGCAAGTCGTTCGATACCCACGGCCCTGTTGGACCATGGCTCACGACCATCGATGAAATACCCGATCCCGGCAATCTCTCGGTCCGCACATGGGTCGATGGCGAGTTGCGGCAGGACGGCAATACGAACGAGATGATCTGGACCTTCGGCCAGATGATCGAGGAGCTATCGAGCGTCTTTACGCTTGAGCCCGGGGACATCTTGTCCACGGGCACGCCGGCTGGCGTCGGCCAGGGCTTCGACCCGCCGCGCTTTCTGACGGAAGGGCAGCGGGTCCGGGTCGAGATCGAAGGACTTGGTCACCTCGAGAATCTGGTGGTGGCAGAGCCGTGACGGCTCGCGGCCGCACCCGATCGGCCTCGTCGTGGCGGGACGGGCGCCACAGCTTCGGCTGGGTCTCGATCCTCTTGCACTGGGCCGGGGCCGCGATGATCCTGACCCTGTTGTTCGTCGGAAATTCGATCCACGCCCCGAAGGGTGTCGATGGCGATGCGACGCTAAGGCTGCACACCAGTATCGCCCTGTCCGCCTATGCCCTTTTATGGGTCCGGATCATGTGGCGCGTCGTCAAGCGCCACCCGGATCGCCTGCCCCGGCAGAATCGCTGGTTCTATGCGGTCGGCAAGCCTTTCCACTGGATGTTGCTGGCCGCCATCGCCGCAATGCTTGTGACGGGGCCGCTCATGGCATGGGCTGGCGGGCTTCCTCTTCGGCTGTTCTCGCTTGAAATACCTGGCCCCTTCGCACCCTCGCCCTGGCTGTTCGAGGCGATGCATGCCGGGCATGTCACCGCTGCTTCGATCCTCGGTTGGGGAACGCTTCTTCACGCGCTAGCTGCGATCAAGCACATCGCCGTCGACCGTGACGGCTCGTTCGACAGGATGATGACTCCACATCGCGACAGAGGCCATTCGGAAACCCCGGAGACTTCGGCCACAGCATCGCCGTTTCCCGAAGAAAGGTGTGAGATGACGCATGCTTCCGCAGGATAGGCGACTCTTCTTGGCCTGAGCATCGGCCTGCGAGGCCCGTGCGCGCCGATTGCCACACGGCAGGTCAGAGGGAGAACCCACCCCCGGATTTCTGAAGAGCAGGACGCATCGGTCGGGCACGCCCGGCGGTGGACGAGTCCGTGTGCGCCGGCTTGGCCACCGAAGGCGGAACTGTGCCCAAACGACCAGAAAAAGAGGAGAGAATGATGAAAAGGAACAGGCTTGGCTGGCTGATGGGGGTGTCGCTGCTCGCGATCGCGCAGCCATCGGGCGCGCAGGAAGCGGTCCATGTCGAGCCGAGCGGCGAAAGCGACATCGTCGTGTTTGGCCGCGGGGAGAGCAAGATCGGTGTCGCGACGGCGGCAAGCGAAGGGACGGTCGCGGGAGCTGACCTGCTCGTTCGACCGCTGCTGCGCGTGGCGGAGCTGCTCGAAGCGGTTCCCGGGATGGTGGCGGCGCAGCATTCCGGTAGCGGGAAGGCCAATCAGTATTTCCTGCGCGGCTTCAACCTCGACCATGGATCCGACTTCACCACCTATATCGACGACGTCCAGATGAACTTCCGCACCCATGGCCATGGCCAGGGCTATCTGGATCTCAACGGCCTGATCCCGGAGATCGTTGAAAGGGAAGATTATCGCAAAGGGCCCTATCGGGCTGACGGCGGCGACTTCGCCCTCGCGGGCGCCGCCTATATGCGGACGATCGAACGCTATGACAGGCCCTGGGCCTCGGCCGAGATCGGGTCCTATGGCTGGGGGCGGCTAGCGGCCGGAGGGACCGTCAAGGATCTCGGCGGTGGCGACCTGACCCTGGTCGGGCAGGCCAAGATCTATAATGGCCCATGGGAAGAGCCGGAGCATCTCCGGCACTATTCGGGCTTTCTCAAATATGCGCACCCGGTCGGCGACGATCGGCTTGATCTGACGATCCATGCCTATAACGCCACCTGGAACCCGACCGAACAGATACCCGAGCGGATCGTCGGGACCCCTGCCTGCGCTGACCTGTTCTGCTCCCCTGATCCCACGGCCCGAGGCAAGACAACGCGCTTTGTCGCGAATGCCGCGCTCACCGGGGCCGGCTATCGTGCCAATGTCTATGCCCAATATTACGACTGGAACATGTATTCCAATCCGACCTACGCCAATGCCGACGGCTCGAGCGCGCAGATCTATCAGTTCGACAAGCGCTGGATCTTCGGCCTGAAAGGCGAAAAGACATGGGAGGTCGCTCCCACCCTCACGCTCGTCGCCGGGACCGAGAACCGTTACGATGATATCGGCAATGTCGGCGTGTACCATACCGATGCGCGCGCGTTCGTGAGTAGCTTCGGCACCTATCGCGTACGGGAGGCTTCGGCTTCCATCTATGCCGAGGCGACGTGGAAACCCCTGACCGGCTTGCGCGTGACCGGCGGCCTGCGCGGCGACTATTATCACTATGATGTCGTGGCGAAGGATCCAGAGGCCGCGGCACTCGGCCAGGGCCGTGGCGACGCGAGTCTCGTTTCACCCAAGGCGGCAATTGCCTACCAGCTGTCCCCTTATGTCGAATTCTATGCCAATTGGGGCCGGGGTTTCCATTCGAACGACGTCCGCGGCGCGGTCACCGTCACGCCGGTGCCGGTCCTGGTGCGCGGTACCGGCAAGGAACTGGGCGCAAGGCTGCAACTGGGAAAATTCACGGCGACCGCCACCTATTGGTGGCTTGATGTCGGAAGCGAGCTGCGCTTCGTCGGCGATTCAAACGCGGTCGAGCCCACCGGCGCGAGCCGGCGCCATGGCTATGAGATTGTGGGTTTCTGGCGGCCCCTGCCTTGGCTGGCGTTCGACGCCAACTACACGGCGAGCCATGCACGTTATGACAATGGCGACTATATCCCCAACGCTTTCGAGAATGCCGCGCAAATGGGTGCCTCGATCGTCCAGGATCGGTGGGAGGCGAGTGTCCGTTTCCGGCATCTCGGCCCCTATCCGCTGGTCGAGGACAATTCGCAGCGCGACAAGGGCAGCAATGTCGTCAACCTGCGCAGTGGCTACAAGCCGGGTCGCTTCGAGATCTATGCCGAGTTGCTCAACGTGTTCGACAGCCGCGACAAGGATATCGCCTATTATTACGAATCCTATATTCCCGGCATCGATGCCGCCCCCGTCGAGGGCCGCCTGAGCCGGGTGGTCGAGCCGCGGACGGTGCGGGTCGGCGTGCGCGTGAACCTGTAGAGGGGCGCAGCGCGGCGGCTCAGGTGCCGCCGCGCGCCATGCGCAGGAGCGTTCCGTCGCGAAAGATGAAATGATGCACCAGCGACATCGCAACATGACCGAAGATCAACGCCAGCAGGAGCCAGCCGAGCGGCCCGTGCAGGCTGTTCGTGACAGCCTTTAGCAAGCTCAGCTCGGCACCAGTCGCTGCGATCACCTCGACTCCGAACCATGTGAAACCGCGGCCCGTCGCATAAGCGCGGGCAAGCGCAAGGAGGGGGACGAGGATCATCAGGGCATAGATCGTCAAGTGGCCGAGATTTGCGGCGAGGGCGAGCACTCCGGCCCGGTGAGCCGGGCGCCGCCGCAGATTGGCGATACCCCAACCGCCACGCAGGAACACCAGGAGCAGAAGCAGGAATCCCGTCGCGCGATGACTCCACCAGATCGTGTCGACGACCCCGGAATCGTCATCGAGGAGATGCAGGATGGCCGTCGCGAACTGCCAGGCGAACAGGGCCGCCATCGACCAGTGAAGCAGCCGGGTGACAAATCCATAGCCCGACGGAGAATCCCGCCACTGCAGAGAGGCGTCGGCCATACTCAAGCCTCCGATATCAACGATTTCCGCAAGACGAACGCGCCCATCGCGAACACGCCGATCGCGGCCAGCAAGGATACGCCACCGGCAATGACGAAGAGGTTAGATGCGGACACTCCGCGTGCGATCAGTACCGCGCCGAGGATGGGACCAAGAATGGCACCGATGCGCCCTGTACCCATCAGCCAGCCCACACCGGTAGCTCGGATCGCCGTTTCATAGAACATCGCGCCGAGCGCCACGACGCACATTTGCGCGCCGATGCTGAGTGCCCCGGCGACGAAGCACATGAAAAGCATCAGTGGTGCCGAATGGGCGCTCACGCCGATGAGCGCGATCGCAACCGCACCCAGGGCATAGGCCAGGGCGATGGGCCGGGCGGGGCCGATGCGGTCAGCGAGACGTCCAATGATCAGGCAGCCCAGGATCGCTCCGAGGTTGAGTGCTGCGACACCGAGTACCGCACCCTGCATCCCCACCCCCGCCTGCCGTGCGAGGAGTGGAAGCCAGTTCACCAGGAAATAGGCGAGCATGAGGCTCAACAGGAAGGTTACCGTGAGGATCCAGGTGCCCAGCGCCTTGTTCGCGTCGAACAGCGCCAGGATCGAATTGCGGGGCGCGGATGAGTCATCGCGCCTCGCGGCTTCGATCGGGGCGTCGACGTTCATACGCCGACGAATCCTCTCGATCGCGCCCTGCTCGCCTTTCAGAACGAGAAAGCGGATCGATTCCGGCATCAGGATCGCGATCACCGGCAGCAGGAGGAGCGGGACGATCCCGCCGATATAGAAGAGAATCTGCCAGCCATGGCTTGGAATGAAGTGCGCCGCCGCCACGCCGCCAACGACGGCGCCAAACGGAAATCCACAGAACATGAGGGAGACGATCGTCGCGCGGCGATGGGGCGGCGAATATTCCGATGTCACCGCGATCACGCCAGGAAGCGCGCCGCCGAGACCGAGACCGGTCACGAACCGGACGATGACCAGGTCGGTCAGCGAGGTGGCGAAGGGGGTGAGCAGCGTGACCGCGCCGAAAAGTAGGATCGCGATAAGGAGGCTCGGCTTGCGACCGAATCGGTCGGCGGCAATACCGAAACCCAGCGCGCCGAACAGCGCGCCGAACAATCCGGCCGCGAACACCCCTCCGAACATCGACGGTGCCACGTCCCATGTCGTCGCGATCTCCGGAGCGGCAAGCGCAATGGCCTGAGTGTCGAAACCATCGATCATCGCCACGCTTGCGCACAGCAGGAACGTCGCGATCTGGAACCCGCTCAGCCGGGCAGCACCGGAGCCCGCAAGCGGGGCTCCGGCTTCGAATGAACTCATCATCTGGCCCTGGCCTCTTCTTGTGTTCTGATTTCCGCTGAACAGCGCCTCAACGGCCGCTATAGGTCAGCGTCCCATCGGCATTGCGACGCCACTGCTTGAAATAATCCCATTCGAGCTGGGCTATGCGCGGATCCTGACCATGCGACATGTCACTTACCCAGACGAAGCTGAACAGGTTGAGCGGCCTGGGATCGGCGCTCATATAAGCGCTGGTCTGGAAACGGCCGTCCTTGTAGCGCTTGTCCACGCCCTGCTTGACCAGTCTCGCCCCGGGTACGAGCACTTCATAGGTCAGCGCATTGGGGCTGTTGTAGCTGACGACCTGATCCTGCACCTTGATGTTGTTATAGGCCTTCATCTCGTCGATCGCGCCGCGCAGCACACCTTGCGCCGGGATTTTGGCATCGACCGAGCCGGCATTGTCAACGTCGCCATAGACGATCATCATCGGGATACGGACGTCGCCCTGCGCCTTGAGTTCGGCGACGCGCGCCTTGACCGGCGGGGCCATCGGGCCAATGCCGTTATTGGGCGAAACCGCGGCGAACAGCGCCGGACGGGTAATCCCCATCATGTAGCTGATGCCGCTGCCAAGCGAGAAACCCTGCATATAGACGCGGGTGCGGTCGATGCCGTAGCTGGCTGCCAGTTCACCGATCACGCCTTCAATGAATTTCGCGTCGGTTCCGGCGGGATTGGTGAAATCCCAGCGGTTCTGCTGCCCATTGACATAGACCGTGATGAAGCCTTCCTTCTCGCCAACCTCATGCATCCGGATCTGGCTCGCATAGAGCCATGCCGGGAAGAAGGCCCCGTGCGCCGCGATCACCAGCGGGAGCGACTGGCCCTTCTGGTAGCTGGAAGGCGCTTTGACATAATAGTCGTATGATTTTCCGTCGACAGCGAGCGTCCGTGCATCGAAGCTGGAGCGGGCCTCGGCCTCGGTCAGCATCGTGCCCAGATCGCCGTTCGGGGACGAGGTCCAGCGCGCCGTATGCGCGAAGAAGTCCTTCCAGATCGCCGAGGACATCGCCTCGTCATATTTGGCCACTTCGCCGAGCTGCGTGGTCCGGATCTGCTGTGCGGGATTGGCCGCATTCCGGAACGCGCTGACCTGGAACCTGTCGATGGCGACGGTCCGTGCCACAGGCACAACGACGCTGCTGCGCTTCCAATAGTCGGCGACCTTTGCTTCGGCCGGTGTGGGCGTGCCGGTGGTGAACAGCCAGGCCGCGATCGGTACGTCCTTTTTCAACTGCTTCCAGACCGGTGCCGCGTTCTTGCCCGGGCGCATGTTCTGGAAATAGCCCTGGGCGGCTTCACCGCCCTTCGCATAGGCCGCGTCGAACGGAGCGCCGTCCAGCGTCGCGATCGCGGCGAAGACGCCGGGATTGTTGATCACGAATTCCTGCGCGACGGTAGCACCGGCGCCGACGCCGGTGACGAAATGGAACGGAACCCAGGTCTGGGCTCGTGCCGGGCGACCGCCCGGCGCCCCTCCGGCACGTGCGCCTTCGCCCTCGGCAGCCGGCTGGCCGCCCCGGCCGCCTTCCGGCTGTGCTCCCGCCCGCGGCGCGCCCGCTGGTGGGCCACCTTCAGCGCCCGCCGCCGCACCGTCACCGCGTGGCGCACCGGCGCGACCGACCGGAGCGCCTACCGTCAAATGCCCGATCGCATGGTCGTAGACCGCCTTTACATAGGCATCCTCGCCCCCGCTGTTCTGCGCCCAGCCTTCGCCTTCGGGCTGGAGGAATACGACCACGAAATTCTGCTCGTCGGCGAGCTTGCGCCAGCCCGACTGCCGGTCGAACGCATCCGCGTTCTGGCCGTTATCGGGCAGCACATAGACCACGAAGTTGAAGCCATCGCGGCGGTAATTGGCCGGGACATGGTAAAGATAGGAACGATCGCGCCCATTCACGCTGACCATGTTCCTCAGCAGCGGCGTTGCTTCCGCCGCGATCGCGGGGCTTGGTATACTGAGGCAGGCGGGAGCCGCCAGCGCCAGCCCGACGGCCGCAGTCATGCTCATGGGCGCGAGACGGATCTTGCGCGGTCGATTTACACTGAAGCTCATGAAAATGGACACCGGCTTCTCCTTGATACGATCGGTGATGTCCGACGGGCCGGTTAGGGCCGGTCGCAGGACGGATTCTGGCTGTCGGAATCGGCGGTGCAGAAATATTTGTTGGAGCGCGTGGTCGCGGTCCATTTGACGCCGGCCTTGGTCTTCTGGACCTCCGACACCGTCACGCTTTCCCAAGCCAGATTGCCGATGGCGAGGCTCGTCGCGCGCTGCAGCAATTCGGTCTGATCAGGGGTATGCGGCTTGAAGAAGATACGGCGATCGCTGGTGACGGGCGCTGCCGTCTGCTGAACCAGGAGCAGCGCGGAGAGCGCCGCCGTGCCGAAGGAAAGGAACGCCATTCGAGTGACTCCTCGGAAATCTTGTGGGTGCGGCTATTCGGCCGGCGCTGCCCGGCCGCCCTGGGCTGGCCGATCGCGGTCATTTTCCTCGCGATCATATTCGACGGGTTCCCAGTCGGGGCGGCGGTGCCAGACCTTCTCGGTCGTCCAGGGTTTGCTGAACGCCTTGGGGTCCTCGACGGTGATTTCGGTTACAAGCGTCTTGTAATCGCGCAGATACCAGCGCTCGGTAATGTGCAGCGCATCGCTGTGCGGCCCGTTGCCCGGCAAACGCGTGTCCTCGCGGATGCAGCAAGTGTCGACGTGGAGCTCGCCATTGACCCATTTGCCCACCGAATGGCCGTTCGAACTGGGGAGCGTATCCGGGGTATGGACTCGGCCGTCGGTGAAGATCCGCCGGTAATTCTCCTTGTTCTCCGACATGATGGTCATCTGCATACGGCTGACCTGTATCTCCATCGGGAAGAGCATGCTCAGGAACCCCGGCATCGAATTGAACGCCGAACCACGCCGTCCAGGAGGCCCGTCCTTGGCGAGCGCCTTGTATTCGTCGTTGTACGGCGCCTCCTGAGACTGGCCGACCGGGATCCGGTTGTCCCAGACATTGTCCTGATCGCGTTCCCAAAGGCCGTCCCAATCGGGCAGGTTGGCGAGATCTGGAATCTCGGGCGCGCCGCTTGGATAGGTGGCGGTCTGGGCCAGGGTGGGCGCGGCAACGAGCGCACTCGCCGCTATGGAAAGACCCAGAAGAGTGCGGCTCAGCGCGCACACTTGAATGCGTTGTTTCAAAAATACCTCCCCTCACTGCCGCAGGCGGTCAAGTCGCCCGCGCGCGTCAATGTCCCCGTCAGTTCGGCGTGATGCCGGAACTGATCGTCTTGCCATTGGCGAAGGTCGCGGTGAGGAAGGCGCCACCCTTCTTTCCATTCAAGAGGGGATACATGACGACCGTGATGGTATCGCCGGCCTTGAACGTCGCCCGGCCCCAGCCCCGGCGGATGAGCGTGTTCACGCTCGCGCCCTCAATGCTGTACTCGACCTCACGACCGTTCTCGACAACATTGAGTTGCAGCCAACTGTGCGGGTTGGTGAACTGCCACTGCTTGACGGTGCCCTTGATCGCCACCTTGCGGTTCTTGTCGAAGCCCGCGAACGAGTGATGCGCAAGCGCCGGCTCGGTGAGCGTCGTCGCAACGGTCGCCGCGACGGCCACCATCGTCACGCTTCCGATGGCCGCCCGCCACCCACGAATCGCCACGGCCCTGCTCAGGTTCTTTTCCCTGCTCTCCACTGATCTCTCCATCGTTGCGCGACGACTTTTCAGAGGTCGGTCGCGGCAATTAAAGTTGACCTCACCTACAATCGCCAACAGGCCATCGAAAGTTGTTTATTAATTGATCTTCATTTGTCCAATATCATATCAAATATTGAATCTGATAAACTTTGATATATTTCGACACAGTTTGATTATTAAATCAGAATTATTGTCGGGATTCGCGCATTTTCGCGCTTCCGGTTTTGTTAATCGCCAATTCGTGCTAACAACCGCCGACAACAATGCATCCGGGGTCACTGGCCCTTGGGGGAGAGGTATGACAACGCACGGCCTTAGAAAGGCTGACGCCCCGGAAGGCGGCGCCGCACCTGTGCATCAACAGACCCTGCTGGTGGTTGATGATGACACCGAGATTTCGGCGCTCGTCGCCGAGCAGCTTCGTCAGGCGGGCTATGCCGTGGTGACCGCATGCGATGGCCCGACGATGCGTGCCGCGCTCGCCGCTCATGAAGTGGATCTCATCATCCTCGATCTGAACCTGCCCGGCGAAGATGGCCTGTCGCTGTGCCGCGAGACCCGCACCAGGCGGAACACGCCCATCATCATGCTCACGGCCCGGGGCGAGTCGATCGATCGGGTCATCGGCCTCGAAGTCGGTGCGGATGATTATATCGCAAAACCCTTCGATCCACGCGAACTTACCGCGCGGGTCCGAAGCGTCATCCGGCGGGCCTACAATCCCATGAAGGCGCCCGAGCCACCGCCGGCGAAGCGCGCGAGGTTCCGTGACTGGACGCTCGATTTTGAAAGCCGGCGCCTGTTCAAGGCGGACGGCCGGGTCGTCATGCTATCGGGCAGTGAGTACAGCCTGCTCAAGTTCCTGCTCGAGAATGCGAACGAGGTCCTCACACGCGAGCACATCCTGACGCTCGCCACGGATCACGACGGCGATGAACAGGGTGCTCATTCGGCGCAGCGCATCGCTGACCTGCAGATCAGCCGCCTGCGCCAGAAACTCAATGACAATGCCCGCGCGTCCGACCTCATCATGACGGTCCGGGGCCAGGGTTATGTACTGGCGTCAGCCGTTACCTTCGAATGAGGCTGCCCCATTTCTTCACGACGATGGCAGGACGCCTCTTCGTCTTCCTGCTGATCGGGGTGGTTGGATCAGCGGCGCTCGCGCTCGCGCTTGCCGACCGGCAACGGCAATCCGATCTGTACCGCATCCGGTTCGAGCGCCTCGTGGATCGTATGAGTGACTTCCTGTCGGTTGCCGACAAGGCATCGGAGCCGCTGCGGGTCGAACTCCTCGCGAACGGCGTTACCGGCATTCGGCGGGCGACGGGAGAAGAGCACATTGAGCGGCGCGACAATAGTCTGACCAAGGGCCTTGCGGTTCGGTGGAAAGGGCCGGTGCGCGCCGAGCGGGCGACCCCCGGTTCCTGTTTCGCAGGATCGCCGATCGGGCCGGCCGGGGACCGCTTCGATTGCTGGGTCGTAACCGCACGCTTGTCGGACGGCGGACTGATCAAGCTCCAGCTACGCGGGCACGTCCAGGCTGACCGGATCGCGCTCAATCCCGTCGTGGTGCTTGTCCTCGCTGTCCTGATGGCGACGCTCGCGTTCATCGCGGCGCGGATGGCGGCGGCCCCCCTTGGCGATCTCGCGCGTGCTGCGACAGCGCTCGGCGGAGACCTCGACCGACTGCCATTGCCGGAACGTGGCCCGCGTGAAGTGCGCGACGCCGCGCGTGCCTTCAACACGATGCAGACCCGGCTGAGAAGCTATGTCGTCGAGCGAACCCAGTTGCTCGCCTCGATCACCCATGACCTCCAGACCCCGATGACCAGGCTGAGACTGCGGCTGGAAAAAGTGAGCGATTCGGCGCTGCGTAGTCGCCTGATCGATGATCTGGGGACGATGCAGGCGCTCATCCGCGAGGGTCTCGACTATGCGCGCAGCAACCAGACCACCGAGCCATTTGCCAATCTTGCGATCGATCAGTTGCTGGATCTGGCGGTCGAGGATGCTTCCGAAGGCGGCCCCTTGGTACGCTTCATCGCTAGGAGCGACTGCGACGTCGAGGCACGCCCGCGCGCGCTGCAGCGCTGTCTCGCCAACCTGATCGACAATGCGATCAAATATGGCGGATCGGCTGAGGTCTCGGCTACTCGTGCCGCGGCTTCGGTCCTCATTCTCATTCGGGACCGCGGCCCCGGCATTCCCGAAGAAAAACTCGACCATGTGTTCGAGCCATTTGTCCGGCTAGAGGCCCTGCCCTCTGTGCCGAGCGACGGCATCGGGCTCGGCCTGGCAATCGCCAGGACCCTGGCCGAGAAGAACGGCGCGACGCTGATCCTGCGCAACCATCCCGAGGGTGGACTTGAAGCCGTGCTGACCCTTTATCGCGGCATCGTGCCGCATCCCCTAGGGCAAGACGCGCCGTTTATCATGCACGAGACGAGCTAGGCTGCTCCGCCCGTCACGATGGCTCCCTCCCTCACCTGTACCGGCCACGCGGTCAGCCGTGCGCCGTTGCACGGCCCGCCAATGCATCTGCCGGTCTCGACCTCGAAGAGTGCGCAGTGCCAGCTGCAGACCACGAGATCACCGGCGGGAGTCAAATAGTCATCAAGCACCTGGGCGAGCGGCACCCCCATATGCGGGCAGCGATCGACATAGCCGAACACACTTTCACCGCGGCGCACCACGAACCCGTGGAACCGCCCCCCTTCTAGCTGAACGACAAAGCTCCGCGCCGCGCCTGTCTGAATCAGGTCGAGTGAACCCAGGGTGATGCCGGCTGGTGTCGCATAGACCCGTAAGTCGGCGTTCACGGCTCAGCCGCGTCTGGTTGGCGATCCAGACGCGCTAAAGCGACCGGCTCACGCGCGATGCGGACACGATGGGACGTTGTCGAGTTCCAATAACAGTGAAGGGTCATATCAGGTCACGCTCGGCAGGATCACGGCGCGGCAATTGCCGAAACCGATCGGTACATAGCCGTCCGCCCGAGCATGGGCGGAAAACAGGATCTCGTCGCCGTCTTCGGCAAAGCGCCGAACTTCGCCACCCGGAAGCGCGATTGGTTCAACACCGCCCCTGGTGATTTCAAGCAGGCTCCCGAACCCCTCTTTGTCCGGCGCGGAGATCGTGCCGGTGCCGAGCAGGTCGCCAGGGTTGAGACTGCACCCGTTGGAGGCGTGGTGGGTGACGATCTGGGCGACCGTCCAATACATATTCGAGGCCGGTCCCCAACTCAGCCGATGCGGCGCGAGCCCCTCGGCACGCATCTTTTCAGTAAGTAGGAACACCTCGAGCTCCAGCGCAAGCGCCCCAGCTTCCTGATCGGCCTGATCCCACAGATAGGGCAATGGAAGTGGGTCGCCATCCGGGCGGGGTGGCTGGGCGATCCGGAACGGCGCCAACGCTTCGGCGGTGACGACCCAGGGAGAGATCGTCGTCTGGAAATTCTTGGCAAGGAACGGACCCAGCGGCTGATATTCCCAGGCCTGAAAATCGCGCGCCGACCAGTCGTTCAGGAGGCAGAAGCCAGCAATATGCTCGGCGGACAAACCGATCGGAATCGTGGTCCCGAGTGCGTTACCCCCGCCGATCCACACACCCAGCTCGAGCTCATAGTCGATCCGCTGCGATGGTCCGAAGCATGGCATTGCGGCATCGGGCGTCTTGTATTGTCCGCTTGGTCTGACGACCGGCACACCGGACGGGCGGATCGACGAGGCCCGGCCATGATAGCCGATCGGTACATGCTTGTAGTTGGGAAGTAGCGGATTGTCGGGCCGGAACAGGGTACCGACATTGGTCGCATGATGGATGCCGACATAGAAGTCCGTATAGTCTCCGATCGCTGCGGGCAGATGGAGTTCGCAATCCCGCGCGGGATAGAGTGCTGGCGCTACCGCATCGCGATACCGCTCATCGGACAGCAGCACCGACACCTGCCGGCGAAGGCCGACCCGCTTGGCGGCAGGCAGACCGAGTAGGAGGTTGAGCGTCGTCTCGCTCAAAGCGGGTATGATGGAGGGCGACAACATGGTCGAAATCGCGCGCAGGTCGAGGATGCTCTCCCCGATCGCGATCCCCGGACGCCGTTCGTCACCGCCCGGCGAGAAAATCCCGAACGGGAGGTTCTGGACGGGAAATTCGGTATGGCCATCGGCATCCGCGACCCAGCTGGTCCGGTCGGGGCGATGAGTCTCGTCGATTGCGGGGGCGGTCATGCCTGATCGACTCCGGCTGGAACCTGCGCCTTGCGGAATCCAGTCCAGCAATCGTCATAGTCGAGCTGCGCCGTCGGCGCTTCAGCGGCAAAGCGGGTGGAGCGCAGCACCAGCCGGCTTTCGAACATGAATGCCATGGTGTTGTCGATCCTGTGCGGCACAAGCTCGGTCGAGACCGCGCCCTCATAGCTTGCCTGGTCTGGCCCATGCCCGGCCATCTGATTATGCAGCGAAGCGCCGCCAGGCGCGAAGCCGCCGGCCTTTGCGTCATAGGCACCAGCCACAAGCCCCATGAACTCGCTCATGACATTGCGGTGGAACCAGGGTGGACGGAACGTTCCTTCGGCGACCATCCAGCGCGGCGGAAAGATCACGAAGTCGCAATTCGCTGTACCGGGCGTGTCGGTGGGGCTGGTCAGCACGGTGAAGATCGACGGGTCTGGATGGTCGTAACTCACGGTGTTGATCGCGTTGAAGCGACGCAGATCATACCGGCTGGGAGCGAGGTTGCCGTGCCAGGCGACCACATCGAACGGCGAATGATCGAGGGTGGTCCTCCAGAGACCGCCCTGGAACTTCTGGACGATCTCGACCGGCTCATCACTATCCTCAAACCAGGCGACAGGCGTTTCGAAGTCGCGGGGGTTGGCCAGGCCGTTCGACCCGATCGGACCGAGATCGGGCAACCTGAAAAGCGCACCGTAATTTTCGCAGATATAGCCTCGTGCCGGACCATCGGGCAGTTCGACCCTGAACCGCAGGCCGCGCGGGATGAGCGCGATCTGTTGCGGCGCGACTGTCAGGATGCCCAGTTCAGTCACCAGGCGCAGCATGCCTTGCTGGGGCACGATCAGCATCTCGCCATCGGCATCGTAAAAGGCCCGCCCGATCATCGGAAGGTTGCACGCGTAAAGGTGGATACCCAGCCCGGCACCGGCCGCGACGTCGCCATTGCCGCAATAGGTAGTGAGTCCGTCGACGAAGTCGGTGGGCTCGGTTGGCAACGGCAGCGGATCCCAGCGCATCCGGTTGGGCGAAGGGGGCATCTCGTCGAACGGCCCCGAACGAAGTCGGTTCGGCCGATCATAAGGCAGATAGGCCGGGTGATTGGCGGTTGGGCGCAGGCGATAGAGCCAGCTCCTGCGGTTCTCGGCCCGCGGCGCCGTGAAGGCAGTAGCCGACAACTGCTCCGCATAGAGCCCGAACGGCACATGCTGCGGCGAATTGCGTCCGACGGGCAGCGCGCCCGTGATGGCCTCCGTCGCGAAATGGTTGCCAAAGCCGGGCATCATCCCGGCTTCGGAGCCGGCAAACGCCGCAACGCCTGCAACGGGCTCATAGGCGGTCATGTCTCTTCCTCCTGCCCGCTCGGTCAAACGTCGACCATGGGCCACGCTGCGGCGGATCTGGTCAACGTGAACTTGCAGAAGGCGAAGCCGCCCAGGCCGAACGGATTAGCTTGCTCGTTCACCCGAATCTCCAATATAGTATCATTTGATACCACATAAGTGAGTTGCGGAACTGGTGTCAAATGATACTATCCGCCATGGCCAAGCCCTTGCTTCTGCTCGACAGCTTCCTGCCCTATCGCCTCTCCTTCACCTCGAATCTCGTCAGCGACGTCATTGCCAGCACCTATGAGACGCTCTTCGCGTTGCGGATTCCGGATTGGCGGGTGATCGCGGTCGCGGCCGAGAATCCGGATGGGATCACGCAACAGGAGATCGGGCTCAGGACTCGAATGGACAAAGTGACGGTCAGTCGGGCGGCAATCGCGCTGATCGATCGCGGCCTCGTCGCGAGAAGGCCGATCAGTGGCGATCGTCGCTCGCACCTGCTGTATCTCACCCCCGCCGGCCGGGAACTCTATCGAACCGTGGCGCCCAAGGCGCTGGACCTTGAGCGACAAATATTCAGCGAATTCCCGAAGGAGGATCTCGTTCGGTTCGAGGCGATGCTACGGCGTATCGATCAGATCGTCGCGGACCTCGAGATCAACAATGCGAATTGATGCGGGAAAGTTCGGCAGGCGGACAATCATCGTGCGATTGTCCGCCTGCCATGGCCTCCTCACCAGGCGTAGCGTACTGACGCCATCACGGTGCGCGCGGCGCCGAAATAGCAGCTATTGCTGAACGGACAGGCGCTGACATGGCGCTTGTCCAGCAGGTTCGCGGCATTCACCGCCAGGCTGACACCCCGGAGCGACGGCAAGGCGCGGCCGAGATCATAGCCGATCAGCGCATCGACCAGCACGAAGCTGCGTGTGGTGAAACGTTGGAACGTGGTGACTCCGTTGATCACTGCGTAGTTGGTCGTACCGTCCGATCCATCGACATAGCGCGCACCAGCGCCCAGCGTGAGACCGGCCAGCGGCCCGGTGATGTTCCCGGATTTGCCGAAATCATAGGACAGGAAAGTCGATCCAAGCCATTTGGGCGTGCCGAGCTGGCGCGTGCCGGTGGTGGTCGGCGTCCCGCTGTTGGTCGCTGTCGGCGCGATGGCGGGCGTTCCCTGGGTGATGATCGCGTCGGTATAGGTCAGCGCCGCGACCACGTCGAAGCCGGGCACGACTTCACCCCGACCTTCCAGCTCGACGCCGCGCACGCGCACCTCGCCGATCTGGATCTGGGCGTTGGTCGGAATGCCACCCGTGCCCGCGCGCGGATCACCCACGGGCACATTCTGGCGTTTCAGGTCATAGGCCGAAAGGGTGAAGATCGCATGGGTACCCGCCGGCTGATATTTGATCCCGGCTTCATATTGCCGGCCGGTCACCGGGTCGAACGGCACCCCCAGATAGGTCGTGCCCGCCTGGGGTTCGAACGATTCGGAATAGCTGAAGTACGGCGAGACGCCGAACGGCAGTTCGTAGAGTGCCCCGAGACGCATCGTGAACGCGGTCTGCGACAGGGCCGTGACCGCGTTGTTGCGCTTGTTGAGCGTCGTCTGGTCGTACCAGTCGTACCGCCCGCTTGCGATAAGCTGCAACCGGCCGATCGCGATCTGGTCCTGGATATACACGCCGACCTGGTCTCGCTTGCCATAGGTGTTGACATAAGCGGACGAAAGCTGGGTCAGGTCGAAGCTGGGCAACACGCCGCCATAGACGGGCGCGAAGAGGTTGAGGTTCGGGATGCTGGTCAGGGGATTGGCCGAAACGCCGGTGTTGAACTGCTGGACATTCTCGCCGGCGATATGCTGGTAATCGATGCCGACCAGTACATTGTGCTTGATCGACCCGGTCGCGAATTTCGCGTTCAGGCTGTTATCGAGCGTCAGCGTGTCGAAATCCTCATCCGCGCCGCCGCCGCCGCGGATGATCGTACCATAATCGGTGTTGCGCGCGGTTCCGGTGCCCGTCGTCGCGAACCCGGCGATGTAGAGCTGGCGATAGCTCAGCCGGTTGTTCTGGAAGCGCGCGTTCGACCGGAAGGAAAGATGCTCGTTGAAGTCGTGCCGGAACAATGCCGCGATCGATTTGGCGCGATGATCGTAGCGCTCATATCCGGGATCGCCGGTGTTGATGTCGCGCGGCAGTTCGCCCTTGGGATTGGGCAGGACCGATCCATAGGCTGCCACGCCTGAATATCCCCCGCCGCTGGGCGAGCGTTGATAAGTGGCGATGATCGTCAGGCTGGTTGCCGGGTCGGGGGCGAAGGTCAGCATCGGGCTGACATGCCAGCGCTCGGCGAAGGTACCCGACGTCAGCCCGTCGCCCTTCTGCCAGCCGCCGACGATCCGCGCGAGGATACGGCCATCGGCATCGAGCGGCTGGTTCACGTCGCCCGTCGCGCGCCACGTGTTGTAGTTCCCGGCCTGCAGCTCGAACCGGCCGGACGCCGTCGCTTCGGGCGTCTTGCTTGTCAGGTTGACGAGGCCGCCCGGGGTCGAGTTCCCGTACAGGACGGAGGCCGGTCCCTTGACCACGTCGATATGGTCGATTCGATTGAAATCGATCTGCGGGGTCGAATAGGGGCCGGCGATCAGGCGCATCCCGTCCAGATAGACGCCCGGCGCGAAGCCGCGCAGGATGAGCTGGTCGTACCGCGTCACCATGCCGCCGCGCTGGTTGGGAGACACGCCCGCCACATAGCTCAGCGCCTGGTTGATCGATAGAGCGTTGCGCCGGACCAGTTCCTCGTTATCGATGACGGTGATGCTCTGGGGCGTTGCCATCAATGGCGTGTCGGTCTTCGTCCCCGCCCCCGCCTGCTTCTCCCGCACGCCGGTCACGACAATGGTTTCGGCGGAGGCCTCATCCTTCGTCTCGTCCTCGCTTGCCTGGGCTTGCAGCGGTGTCAGCAGGGCCGTCGCCAGGAGCAGCGAACGGAGAAGCCGGGGCGCGCGGCGGGCATGGTGCGACTTTACGATCAAGGGATGACACTCTCTCTTATTGCTAACGATTCGCAATTGCCGTTAGGGCCGCTTTGGGGCTAAGGCAAGAGTCGAAAGCGGAAAGGGGCACACGGTCTTGAGAAATGCGGGAGCAACCGGCGATCGGGCACGATCCCGATCTCTTTCGGGCGCATCGGCGATGGGAGCACGGTGCGTGACGGCGCTGGCCGGCGGCTATGCGGCGGCGGCCGGACTCGCGACGCTATCCGCCCGGTTGCTGCCGATCGCACGCGCGGAGGCGACGGGCTGGGCGATGATCCTGTCCTTCCTGTTCTATGCGGTGATCGCCCTCTGGTGCTTCCATGAACGGCGACTGTTGCGCGTGGCGGGCTTCGTCTGGGGCGCGGCCGCGCTGTCGATCGGCGTGGCGATGCTGCTGGGCGTCAGGCCGTGAAGCAGACCGTGGTGAAGGAGAGCGGCCTGCGCCGCTCGATGGCGTGGATCCATACCTGGCTTGGACTGCTGGCCGGTTGGATATTGTTCGCCATGTTCCTGACTGGAACGGCAAGCTATTTCCGGCCGGAGATCACCCGCTGGATGCAACCGGAGATCGCGTTGCAGCCCGTGTCGCCCGAACGTGCGGCGCAGACCGCCATTGCGCACATGCAGGCAGCGTTTCCGCACGACGAGCAATGGACCATCTACCTGCCCGACGACCGGACGACCGCGACACGAATCTTCACCCGCGCCCGCGCCAATCCCGATCCCAAGGCGCCCCGGCCGCCCCGCACGCCGGAGATCCGCCTGGATCCGGCCACGGGCGCGCCGCTAAGCGCCCGCGAGACACGGGGCGGCGAGCATTTCTATCGCTTCCACTTCCAGCTCCAGATTCCCCATCCCTGGGGACGCTGGCTTGCCGGACTGTGCGCGATGTTCATGCTCACGGCGATCGTCTCGGGTGTGATCACCCACAAGCGCATCTTCGCCGATTTCTTCACGCTGCGCTGGCGCAAGGGCCAGCGCAGCTGGCTTGATGCCCATAATGTCTCGGCGGTGCTTGCCCTGCCCTTCCACGCGATGATCACCTATACCGGCCTGATCACGCTGGTGCTGATGTACATGCCCTGGCCGATCGCGGCGAATTATGCGCCGCCCGACGGCTTCGCGGCCGACGCCTATGGTACCGAGATCGAGACGAAGGCATCGGGACGTCCTGCCCCGCTGATCGATATCAGGCCACTGGTCCGGGAAGCGGCAGCCGAATGGAAGGGCGGCCGGGCTGGCCGGATCATGGTGCGCGACCCCAATGATTCGGCCGCGACGATCGCCATCGTCCGCAGCGGCGCCGATACGCTCAACGCACGTGGGCAGTCGATCACCTATTCGGGCGCTGACGAACGCCGCCTCTCAGCGTCGCCTGCCCCCGGCCCGGCAATCGAGACCGCTGGCGTGATGCTGGGGCTTCATATGGGCTGGTTCGCCGGCCCGGTGCTGCGCTGGAGCTATTTCCTGCTCGGGCTGACCGGCGCGGCGATGGTCGCGACGGGGCTGATGCTGTGGACCGCCAAGCGCGCCAGGCCGGGCGCGGTGCCCTTTTTCGGCTATCGTCTGGTCCAGCGGCTCAATATTGGCACCATCGCTTGCCTGCCTGCGGGCATGGCCGCGTTCCTGCTCGCCAACCGGCTGATTCCGGCGTCTCTGCCCGGCCGGGACGATATGGAGGTGTCGGCGATGTTCTGGGTCTGGTTCGGGCTGGCGGCGGCATCGTTGCTGCGCCCGGTGCGGCGGGCATGGATCGAGACGCTGGCGATCGCCTCGGGCATCTGCGTGGCGGTGCCGGTGGCCAACGCGCTGACCACTGATCGTGGACTTGTGCAGTCGATCATGGCCAGCGACTGGCTGTTCGTCGCGGTCGACCTGGTCATGCTTTCGATGGCCGCATTGTTCGGCTTCGCCGCCCGGCAGGCCGCGCGCAAACCAGTCCAGGCCCGGCGCAAGCGTCGAGCGCCCGGACAGAATGCTGCGGTGCCGCGGGAGATGGCCGATGCCGCTTGAGATTGCGTGTCTTGGTTACGCCGGGCTTGCCAGCCTGGCGCGCGGGAGCCAGCGGCACCGCCATATCGCCTCGCACGGTCCGCTCACCTCTCCCCGATTGGCGAAGGTCACCGGCTGGGCGCTGCTCGCGGCCTCCTGCATCGCCGCGTTCATCCGCTTTGGCCAGTTCCAGGGGGGTGTTGCGTGGCTCGGGCTGCTCAGCCTGAGCGGTCTCGTGCTGGTCTTGGCCATGTCCCGCTGGCCGGACCGGGCACTCCAGGCATGGCTGCCGGCAATGCTGCTCGCGGTACCGCTGGCCCTGTCGGCGTGGCGTTGACCTGTCAGGGCACAGCGGCGGATGCATCCCACCCGCCACCGACCGCCTGCTGCAGGGCGATGGCGTTGAGCTGCTGGTTGACGATACCCGAGATCAGCGCGCGGCGGGCCGTGAGTGCCGTCGCCTGTGCCGTCACGACCGTGGTATAATCGGCGATCCCACCGAGATACTGGTTGAGGGTCAGCTGCTCGACGCGGTCCGCGGCGACCGACGCAGCCTTCAGGTCGCCGATCTCGCGTTCGAGGACGACGGTGCCCGACAATCCGTCCTCGACCTGCTGGAACGCCGTCAATACGGTCTGGCGATAACTGGCCACCGCCTGGTCATAGGCGGCACGCGCCTGTGCGACCTTCGCACTTCTTCCCCCGAAATCGAGCAGGGTCATCGCCCCGGTCAATCCAAGCGACCAGACGCTTGCGCCGAGCGACGCGAGGCTGCCGATGCTCGATGCGTTGCGATCTAGCCCGGCGGTCAGGCTCAGGTTCGGGAAGAAGGCGGCACGCTGCACGCCTATGCCGGCATTGGCCGCGATGACGGCGCGTTCGGCGGAGGCCACATCGGGGCGCCGTTCGAGCAAGGCCGAGGGGATCACCGGCGGGACGACCGGCACCGTCGGAACCCAGGCGGTCTTCGCCAGCGATAGCGACGAGGGGAGTTCCCCGGCGAGGACCGCGATGGCATGTTCGTAGATCGCGCGCTGACGCACCAGGTCGGTCGCCTGGGCGGCGGCGTTGCGCAGGGTGGTTTCCGCCTGCAACACGTCGATCCGGGCAGCCACGCCGACATTGTAGCGATTCTGGGTGATCTGGAGCGTCCGGCGATAGGCCGTCAGCGTCGCGTCATACGCGTCGATCTGCGCGTCGACGCCGCGAAGCTGGATATAGTCGTTCGCCAGTTCGCCCTGCGCGGCAAGGATGACATTGCCGAGGGCAGCCGCCTGTTGCGCCGCCGTCGCCTTGCTCTGCGCCAACCCGGCACGCAGGCCGCCGAACAGATCGGGCTGCCATGTTGCGCCAAGACTGGCCGTCTCGCGCGTGCCGGTCGCGGTTCCCGTACTCGTGCTGACCGTCGATCCGTCCACGGTACCGGTGCTCGAAACGCCGAGCGATCCGGTCAGCGAGGGGAACAGCGCCGACCGGCTTTCGCGGACGACCGCCCGTGCCTGGTCATACGCCGCGATCGCCCCCGCCACGGTCTGGTTCCGGGTGGCGACCTGCCGTTCGAGACCGTCAAGCACCGGGTCCTTCATCCCCGCCCACCAGTCGCCCCGGGGCTTGTCGTCCGCGGGAGACGCCGGCTGCCAGCCGGGCGCTTCCTTGAACGAGGCCGGGATCGCCATCGACGGCCGCTGATAGGGCGGGACGAGGTTGCACGCGGTCAAGGCAGTGCAGGCGAGAATGGCGAGCAGAGGCTGGCTTCTGGTCATGCTGTTACTGGCCCGATGGACGACGATGATGCGCGCGGCCGGCGACGGAATCGGTCGAGCGCGAGGTAGACGACTGGCGTCGTCAGCAAGGTTACGAACTGGCTGGCGATCAGCCCGCCGATGATCGCGATGCCGAGCGGCCGGCGCAGTTCGGAGCCGTCACCGAAGCCGATCGCCAGCGGCAATGCGCCGAATCCCGCCGCCAGCGTCGTCATCAGGATCGGACGGAAGCGCAGCAGCGCGGCCTCCCGGATCGCGGCGACTGGCGACATGCCCTGCACACGTTCGCGTTCGAGCGCGAAGTCGATCATCATGATCGCGTTCTTCTTGACGATGCCGATCAGCAGGATGATCCCGATGATCGCGATCAGGTCGAGCTCCGCACCCGTCACCAGCAGCGCGATCGCGGCGCCGACGCCCGCGGCGGGGAGGGTCGACAGCACCGTCAGCGGGTGGATCGCGCTTTCGTACAATATACCAAGCACGAGATAGATCGTCAGCAGCGCTGCCCCGATCAGCAGCGGGATCGAGCTGGTCGATTGCTGGAACACCTGCGCCGATCCGGCAAAGGCCCCACGCACTTCGGCGGGAAGGGCAAGGCTGTCCTGGACCTGGGCGATCTCTGTGCTTGCCTCGCCGAGCGATACACCGTTGGCGAGGTTGAAGCTGATCGTGGTCGACGGCCCGGCATCCTGGTGGTTGACCTGCGCTGCGGCGCTGCGCGTATCCCAGCGGGCGATCGTCGACAGCGGCGTCATCGTCGACGTCGCGGTCGAAAGGCCGGTCGATGTCGTGGTGAGGCTGGCGGGCAGATAGACGCCGTCCAGGGAACCGGGCGATCCGGCGAAGCCGGGCGCGACGCCCAGCACGACATGATATTGGTTGACCCCGCTATAGATGGTCGCGACCTGGCGCTGGCCAAAGGCGTCATAAAGGATTGAATCGATCTGCGTGTTGGTCAGGCCCAGCCGCGCGGCAGCGTCCTGATCGATGGTCAGATACGCGGCGAGCGCGCTGTCGTTACGGTCACTGTCGACGTCAGTCAGCATCTTGTCGCGTTTCAGGGCACGGGTCAGGCTGTCGGCAGCCTTGGCCAGCACGGCGGGGTCATCCGCCTTCAACGTATATTGATAGGTTGCGTTGCCGCCGCGCCCGCCGATCTGCATGTCCTGCACCGGTGACAGGAACAGGCTGACCCCGGTCACGCGCGACAATTGCGGGCGTAGCCGGTTGATGACCTCGCGCGACGACGCGCGCTGGCCGCGCGGCTTCTCGATGACGAACAGGAATCCGCCCCCCGCGCGCGAGCCGCCAGTGAAGGCGACGACATTTTGCACCGCCGGGTCCTTGCGGATGATGTTGACCAACCTGGTCAGCTTGTTGCCGGTATCGGTGAACGAGATCGACTGGTCGGCCCTGATCCCGCCCATCAGCGCACCGGTATCCTGTTCGGGAAAGAACCCCTTGGGCACGACGCGCAGCAGATAGACGTTGAGCACCACCGCGCCGAGCAGAAGGAACAATGTCGCCCCGCGATTGGCCAGCGCCCAGTCGAGGCTGCGGGTATAGCGGGCATGCGCCCAGCCGACGGCTGCCTCGGCACGTGCCGCGATGCGCGCGCCGCGCCCCGATGCCGAAGGCGCCGTCGTCCGGTCGCGCAGGATCAGCGCGCTGATCATCGGCGTCGTCGTCAGCGACAGGACAAGCGAGATCAGCACCGCGATCGTCATCGTCATGGCGAATTCGTGGAATAGCCGGCCGATGATCCCGCTCATGAACAGCAGGGGAATGAACACCGCGACAAGGCTGATGCTGATCGATACGACGGTGAAGCCTACCTCGCGCGCGCCCAGCAGGGCAGCCTCGCCCCGCGACATGCCCGCCTCGATATGGCGGTTGATATTCTCCAGCACCACGATCGCATCGTCGACGACGAACCCGGTCGCCACGGTCAGCGCCATTAGCGACAGGTTGTCGAGTGAATAGCCCAGCAGGTACATCACCCCCAGCGTGCCGAGCAGCGACACGACGACGGCAACTGCCGGCACCAGGGTCGCCCGAAGGCTGCGCAGGAAGAAGCCGACCACCGCGACCACCAGCAGCGTCGCGATGACCAGGGTCGTCTCGACCTCGCGCAGCGACGCGCGGATCGTGGTGGTGCGATCGGAGACGATGTCGAGCCGGATGTCGGCGGGAATCTGCGCCCGCAACAGGGGCAGCGCTGCCTTGATTCCGTCGACCGTCGCGATGATGTTGGCGCCCGGTTGTCGGCTGAGGATCACCGTCACCGCGCGCTTCCCGTTGAACAGGCCGAGGGTGCGGATATCCTCGGGGCCGCTATAGACCGTTGCCACGTCGCTCAGCCGGACATTGACCCCACCGCGCGACGCCACGACGATCGAGGCATAGTCGGCCGCCGACTGGCTCGGCGCGGCGCTGTAGATCTGGTACGCGGTTGTCCCGTTTTCGACGACACCCTTGGGCCGGTTCGCGTTGGTCGCAGCGATCGCCGCGCGCACATCGTCCAGGCTGGCGCCAAGCCGGGCGAGGGCGAGCGGATTGACGTCGATCCTGACCGCGGGCAGCGCGGCCCCGCCCAGCTCGACATTGCCGACGCCGGCGATCTGCGCCAGCGCCTGCTGCACCACGGTCGAGACCGCGTCATACACCGCGTCCGGGGAACGCGTGTTGGACGTCAGCGCGAGGATCATGATCGGCGCATCCGCCGGGTTCGCCATGCGATAGGTCGGATTGGTCTTCAGGGATGTCGGCAGATCGGCGCGCGCGGCGTTGATCGCTGCCTGCACGTCGCGCGCGGCGCCATTGATATCGCGCGACAGATCGAATTGCAGCGTGATGCGCGACTGGCCGATCCCCGAATTGGAGGTCAGCTCGGTCACGCCGGCGATTGTCGCGAGGCGGCGTTCGAGCGGCGAGGCGACGCTTGAGGCCATGGTTTCGGGGCTGGCGCCGGGCAGTGACGCCTGTACCTGGATCGTCGGCAGGTCGACTTGCGGCAGCGGCGCGACCGGCAGGGCGAAGAACGCGGCGATCCCGGCCAGCGCAATGCCGATGGTCAGCAGCAAGGTGCCGATCGGTCGGCGGGTGAAGGGCGCTGAAAGGTTCACGTCGTCGCGGCCTGGCGCCGTTGCCGCCGCTCGCGCCAGCGTGCCCCAAGCCCCTCGAACGCAAGATAGATGACCGGCGTGGTGAACAGGGTCAGCGCCTGGCTGACGATCAGCCCGCCCGCGACCGCCAGACCGAGCGGCTGGCGCAGTTCCGATCCCATGCCGCCGCCGAAGATCAGCGGCAGCGCTGCGAACAAGGCCGCGAAGGTCGTCATCATGATTGGGCGGAACCGCAACCGCGCGGCGGAACGGATCGCTTCCTCTGGCGACTTGCCTTCCTGTCGCTGCGCCGCGATCGCGAAGTCGATCATCATGATCGCGTTCTTCTTCACGATGCCGATCAGCAACACGATGCCGATGATCCCGATCACGCCAAGGTCGTTGCCGGTCAGCAGCAGCGCGAGCAGCGCCCCGAGCCCTGCTGATGGCAGGGTCGACAGGATCGTCACCGGGTGGATGAAGCTCTCATAAAGCACCCCCAGCACGATATAGACGCACACCACGGCGGCGAGGATCAGCCAGCCCTCATTGGCGAGGCTGCTGCGGAACGCGTCCGACGCGCCGAGAAATTGGGTGGTGATCGTCGCCGGCACGCCGATCCGCTTCTCCGTCTTCTGGATCGCATCGACCGCCGCGCCGAGCGAAACGCCCGGCGCGGTGTTGAACCCGATCGTCGAGGCGGGGAATTGCGCCACGCGCGAGACGGCGAGCGGCGCGGTGCCTGACGTGATCCGCGCGATCGTAGACAGCGGCACCGCGATATTGTTGGTACCCGGCACATAGATCCGCCCGAGCGAGTCGGGCGAGGTCAGCAGGTCGGCCTGACTTTCCAGGATGACCCGATACTGGGTCGACTGGGTGAAGATGGTCGAGACGATGCGCTGGCCGAACGCGTTGTATAGCGCCGAATCCACCGCTGCCGCCGTCACGCCGAGCCGTGCCGCGCTGTCGCGGTCGACAATGATCGACACTGAGTTGCCGTCATTCTGCACGTCGCTGACCGCGTCGCGCACCTGCGGCACGCCGCGCAGCGCCTCGGTCACGGCCAGGCTCCATTTATCGACGCTGGCCTGGTCGGCCCCCTGCAAGGCGAAGCGATAGGCGGTGGGCCCGCTCTCGGCATCGATCGTCAGGTCCTGCACCGGCTGCACATAGAGCTGGACCGCCGGGATCGCGTCGGCGACCCGCCTGTTGAGGCGCACGATCACGGCCGCGCTCGATTCGCGCGTATTCTTGGGCTTGAGGTTGATCAGCATCCGGCCGCGATTGAGCGTCGTGTTGATCCCGTCGATGCCGATCGTCGAACTGAGGCTGTCGACCGCGGCGTCCTTGCGGACGATATCCGCGACTTGCTGCTGAAGCACCGCCATGCGCTGGAACGAGACGCTCTGGTCGGCGACCACCGTCGCCTGCAACTGGCCGGTATCCTGTTGCGGGAACAATCCCTTGGGCACGATGACAAACAACAGCACGGTCAGCGCCATCGTGATCGCGAAGATCACGAGCACCAGCGCACGCGCCGCCAGCACGGTCTCCAGCGCTGCGCCATAGCGTTCGCCGAGGCGATCGCTGAGCTCCCGAGTGCGGTGGACGAAACGGGGCGCCCGAGTCTCATGCTCCGGCTTGAGCCAGCGCGCCGCGAGCATCGGCACGAGCGTCAGCGACACCACCGCCGAGATCAGGATCGTCACCGCCAGCGTGACCGCAAACTCGCGGAACAGCCGCCCGACGACATCCCCCATGAACAGCAGCGGGATAAGCACCGCGACCAGGCTGACCGTCAGCGAGATGATCGTGAACCCGATCTCGCGAGCACCGTCGAACGCCGCCGTCAGCGGTTTGGCTCCCTCCTCCACATGACGGGCGATGTTCTCGATCACCACGATGGCGTCGTCCACGACGAACCCGCTGGCGATGGTCAGCGCCATCAGCGTCAGGTTGTTGAGGCTGTAGCCAAGGAAATACATCGCCGCGAAGCTGCCGATCAGCGACAACGGCACCGAAATGCTGGCGATCAGCGTGGCCTGCGGCGAGCCGAGGAACAGGAAGATCGCGATCACCACCAGCACCACCGCCAGCGCGAGCTCAAACTCGACGTCGGAAACCGAGGAGCGGATGCCGATCGTGCGGTCGGCGAGCTGCGTGACATGGAGGTCGGCGGGTAGCGCTGCCTCTAGCCCGGGCAACGCCGCCTTGATCGCATCGACCGTGCCGATCACATTGGCGCCGGGCTGTCGCTGCACATCGACGATGATCGCCGGCTTGTTGTTCATCCACGCGCCGAGCCGGCGGTTCTCGGACCCGTCGATCACCGTCGCCACGTCGCCAAGCCGGACGATCGTTCCGTTCGCCGCCTTGATCGAGAGCGCGCGATATTCCTCGGCTGAATTCAGCTGGTCGTTGGCGTCGATCGACCAGCTCCGTGTCGGGCCGTCGAAGCTGCCCTTGGCGCCGTTGGCATTCGCCGCGGCGATCGCGGTACGCACGCTGTCCAGGCTGATGCCCAGTGCCGCCAGCCGGTCGACATTGGCCTGGATGCGGACCGCCGGACGCTGCCCGCCCGACAGCGAGACCAGGCCGACCCCCGAAACCTGCGCCAGCTTGTTGGCGAGCCGCTGGTCGACGAGATTCTCCACATCGGCCAGCGAACGGGTGTTGGAGGTGATGCCGAGAGTTAGGATCGGCGCATCGGCGGGGTTGACCTTGGCATAGGTCGGCGGTGCCGGCAGGTCGGTCGGCAACAGGGTGCTTGCCGCGTTGATCGCTGCCTGCACCTCCTGTTCGGCGACGTCGAGGGTGAGCGACAGGTCGAATTGAAGCGTGATCACGCTGGCACCGCCCGACGACACCGACGTCATCCGCTTCAATCCCGCCATCTGGCCGAACTGGCGCTCGAGCGGCGCGGTAACGGTCACGGCCATGACGTCGGGGCTTGCGCCGGGATAGAGCGTGCGAACCTGGATCGTCGGATAATCGACCTCCGGCAGGGCCGAGAGCGGCAGCATCCGGAGTGCGATCAGACCAGCAAGCAGGATCGCGATCATGAACAAGGTCGTCGCAACCGGGCGTTCGATGAACAGCCGCGACGGGCTCGCCGCCGGCGTGCCGGATTGCGGGGGCGCGGCGTCGCTGGGGATATCGGTCACGGCGCCGTGCCGTGCGCTCGCTTGCCCCCACCGCCGCTCCTGCCCTTGCCCCCGTGCGCGCCCGCGCCGTGTTGCGCCCCGGCCAGCACGACCTTCGACCCGTCATCGATCTTGTCGGCGCCGTCGGTGATGACCGTCTCGTTGCCGTTCAGCCCGGCGGTGATGACCGTGCGCGCGCCGTCGGATGCGCCCGACGTCACCTTGACCAGCCGCGCGATATTGCCCTGGACCAGGCTGAACACGAAATCGCCATTGGGCCCGTGCCGCACCGCGCTGACGGGAACGACGATCGCCTGGTTGGCCATGCCGATCAGCAGGCGGACATTGACGAACTGGTTGGGAAACAGCGTGCCCGCGCCATTGTCGAACCGTGCCTTGCCCTTGACGGTGCCCGTGGTGGTATCGACGACATTGTCGAGCGTCAGGAAGCGCCCCTGGGCGATCGCCGTCTGGCCATTCTGGTCGAGCGCCGTCGCGGCCAGTCCGCCGCCAGCGCGCGCCGCCATCTGCACCTTGGCGAGGTCGCTCTGCGGGATCGCGAAGGTGACATCGATCGGCGAATCGACCGTGATGATGACGATGCCGGTGGCATCGCCCGGCGTGACATAGTTGCCGACATCCGCCTGTCGCAGCCCTGCCCGTCCCGACACGGGCGATATGACCCTCGTATAGCCGACATTGAGCGCGGCTGCGTTGACGGCGGCGCGATCGGCGGCGAGCGTCCCGGCATATTGCTTGACCAAGGCGGCCTGGGTGTCGACCTGCTGGCGCGCGATCGAATCCTGCCCCAGCAGGGTCTGGTAGCGAACGAGATCGACACGGGCGCTGTTCAACAGCGCCTGATCCTTCGCCAGCGTGCCCTGCGCCTGGAGCAGCGCCTGCTGCGACGGACGCGGATCGACCTGCGCGAGCAACTGGCCCTTGGTGACGGCCTGGCCCTCGGTGAAGCGGATCGATTGCAGCACGCCCGCGATCTGCGCGCGGACCGTCGCCGCAACGACCGGCTGGACGGTGCCGATCGCCGACAGCGTCAAAGGCACGTCGGCGCGGGTGACCTTCGCGACCCCGACCGTGGTCGCCGGTCGTCCCCTGCCGCTGCTGCCCCCACCCTTCGCCGGCTCGCGGCCGGCAAACCACCAGACGCCGGCAATCACGGCAATCACCGCCAGGATGACGAACAGCGCGTTGCGCCTGCTCCGCGGCGACCGCTGGATCGTATCAGCCGGATGGCCGGCATCGTTACGCTCGATGTCGGGACTTTGCGATGGTTCGACGATGATGCCGCTCCCAGCAGTGGTGCCCGAGTGTCGAACCGACACGAGAAGCAGTCAAGTGAATCCAATTTCATTGGATTGACCTGATCCTGACAGGATGGATCAATCCTTCCCGGCGGAATACCCTCCAGATTCTGCAGTCATTCGATGGAATCTTCCCGGCGGAAAGTGGAATGCCTGCAGGAATCATGTTTCCCGCCGCCTCCCCTGCTACGCATCCACTGGCGCTTCGCGCCGAATGCGATACCAGCGGTCGACACAACAAGGGAAAGCGATCGAATGCCTGGTGGTCTGGTAGCACTGCTCGACGATATCGCGATGATCGCCAAGCTGGCGGCGGCCTCGGTCGACGATGTCGCCGCCGCGGCGGGGCGTGCCGGCGTGAAGGCGGCGGGCGTGGTGATCGACGATACCGCCGTCACGCCGCGCTACGTCGTCGGCCTGACGCCCGATCGCGAATTGCCGATCATCGCCAAGATCGCCGTCGGATCGCTGCGCAACAAGCTGCTCATCCTCCTGCCGGCGGCGCTTCTGCTCAGCAGCTTCGCACCCTGGGCGATCACGCCTCTGCTCATGATCGGCGGCGCCTATCTCTGCTTCGAGGCGACGGAGAAGATTGTCGAGGCCGTCACCGGCACGAGCCACGCCAGGGAAGTGGTCGGAATCACCGATCCGAAAGAGCTTGAATCGCGCCAGGTCGGCGGCGCTGTCCGCACCGACTTCATCCTTTCGGCCGAGATCATGGTCATCGCCCTTTCCGATATCCCGGAACAGTCGGTGCTGATGCAGGGCGTCGTGCTTGCCGCCGTGGGCATCGCGATCACGGTCGGCGTGTACGGCGTGGTCGGGCTGATCGTGAAGATGGACGATATCGGCCTGCATCTCGCCCGGCGCCGTTCGGCCGGTGTCCGCGCGATCGGTCGCGGTCTGGTTCGGGCGATGCCGTTGCTGCTCGAGGGGCTCTCGACGCTCGGCGTGGTCGCCATGGCCTGGGTTGGCGGCGGTTTCATCGTGCACGGGCTCAGCGAATTCGGCCTCGGAGTCGTCTCGCATGGACTGCACGATGTGGCGAAGGCAGTCGGACACGCTTCGCCCGTAGCGTCCGGGCTGGTCGAATGGCTGGTCGGCGCGGTCGGCTCGGCGATCATCGGCATGGTCGTCGGTGGCGTCATCGTCGCGGTGCTTCACCTGGTCCCGCGCAAAGGCGGCCACGCGCCTGAAGCTCACTAAACCGGCGGGAGGCCCCGCCGGTCAGAAAGTCCCGCAATAGCCCGGCAGGTGAGTCGCATCCTCGCCGTGCGCGACTTCCAGCGCCTTGTTCACTGCCTTTTCGAACTTGTCCGCCACCAGCTTCGCCGGGATCCGGCCTCGCAGGAAATCGGCCCAGAGGAATTCGGAATAGGGCGTGTCGGTCTTGGCATAGCCACCCGCCTGCCGCACCGCTCCCGCAAGGGAGCGATAGGGATCGTCGGTCAGCTTGCCCAGCGAGCGCGGCATGTCAGTGACGTCGCACCGCTTCCCCTTCGAATCATAGGGGTGGAGCCAGTTGCGATTGTCCATGAAGGTCAGGAACTCCGTCTTGCGCAGGTCGCACAGCCGGGCGACCACGCTGACCAGTACATGCTCGACCCCTTCGTCGTGCAGCGCGCGCGCCAGGTGGTGATGGTCGATCAGCCAGGGCACCTTCTTCGGCCCGAGCACCACGGGAATCATATGGCTGCCGAGGAAATCGGGCCCGTTCGCCGCGACATGATCCAGCCATTGCCGTCGTTTGCGGTCAACCTCGATCATGCCGACCGTCATCTGGGTCGGACGCAGCGAGGCGAGCGGGACTGGCTGCAGGCGCGGCTCAAGCAGGTTGTACATGGTCGTTCTCCTTCCCGGCCCTGACCGCGCGCACCGCATCGGCGACGCTGAACGATGCGCCCTCTGCCAGGCGATCGAACCCCGCCGCTAAAAGCACGTCGCGGACCCGATCATGCGCCCGCGCGAGATGGAGGGACAGCCCTTTCGCCTCAAGCATCTTCTCGAACTCGGCAATCGCCTCAAGCGCGGTACTGTCGAGGTCGTCGCTTTCCTCCAGACTGAGCACGACATCCGTATTGCCTGCCCGTGCCAGTACTTTGGTCGCGATGGTGCCGAGCGACTGTTCGGCATTGGCGAAGAAAAGCGGTGCGTTCGGGCGAAAGATCGCCATGTCCGCCACGGCCCGCGCCTCGGGATGACGCGCGCGGTCGACAAAGTCATGGCCGCCGTCGAGGCAGCCAAGCTCGCTTACCACGGGATGGGCCATGCGGTTGAGCAGCGCGCCGATCGACAGCGCCACCGCGATCAGCATCCCATCGAGCACCCCGAACAGGATGACCCCGCATGCCGCCGCCAGCGCGATCCACTGGTCGCGGTCGATCATGAACAATCGCGTGAGCGGTGCCGGCGACAGCGCATGAGTCAGCGCGGCGATCACCACCGCTGCCAGCAACGGTTCCGGCAGCGCCTCGATCGTCGGCCCCGCCAGCAATGCCGCCGTCGCGAGCGCGACCAGCGCCGTGATCGCGGCGAGGCGGTTCGTCGCGCCAGCGGCTTCATTCGCCGAGGCGCCTGAAAAACCGGCCCCGACCGGCATGCCCTGAACGAACGCCGACAACAGGTTCGCACCCGCGAACGCGCCGAACTCGCGATTGGCGGACAGCGTATCCCCGTGCCGCAGCGCGAGCGTTCGAACGGTGCCCCAGCTTTCAGCGAACAGGATCAGCGTCAACGGGGCGGCGAGCTGCGCAAGGCGCGACCAGCGCGCAAAGCTGAAATCAGGCAGGGTCCAGGCGGACAGGGTGAGATCGATAGGCCCGACCGAGGCCACGCCCAATGCCGTCAGATCGATCATTCGCGACGCGGCGACGCCCAGCATCAGGGCGATCAGCGCGGCAGGAAGGCGAGTCGTCGCGCGCAAGCCAAGCAGCAGCGCCAGTGCGACCACGCCGATCGTAATGCTGGCGATATTCGTCCGGCCGAGATTCGAGGCGATCTCGACCAGCAGGGCCAATGTGGAGGAGGAGGCGACCTTCAACCCCAGCAAATGCGGCACCTGGCGGATGATGATGTTGATCGCCAAGCCGAAGGCGAAGCCGCGCAGCACGGGCCGCGCGATGAAGGCCGACAGGCTGCCGAGCCTGAACAGCGCGATCACCGCGAACAGCGCCCCGACGATCGCGACCATCACCGTCGCCATCGCACCGCGTTCGGCTGGGCTGCCCGGCAGGGTCGCCAGTGCCGCCGCGAGAATGGCGGCTGAGGAAGAGGTCGGCCCGACGATCGCGAAACGACTGCGCCCGAGCAGCGCATAGGCCACGCCACCGGCAAGCGCGGCGAGAATGGCCCGCCCCGGCGTGAACCCGGCGATGCCCGCATAAGCCACCGCTTCCGGCAGCATCAGCCCGGCCACGGAGAGGCCCGCGACAACGTTCATGGCGGCCTGAGGAGGGATCCCCGCGATACCGAAGGGCGTCTTCACGACACCGCTTCCGTCGACGAATATCCAGTGCGCCAATCGTTCGATCGGAGAAAGGCCCGCCGAATCCGCGCCGATGTTGCGATGCGCGATGGCGGGAACCCCCACAGCATAGGCGCCCTGGCGTTTCGCAGCTCAGATACCCGCAACTCCAGCGTCATCTCGATCGGTGCACCCGTCATCCACGACCTTCATATCATGAAGACGCCTGAATTAAGAGCTACACCGAAAAGACAATCGGAAAGCGCTCCAGGCCCGCGGAAAGCACTCAGGCCCGGCGCCTGCCAAGGGCAAAATGCGCGATCGCAACATCGTGCTCGTCGGCGTTCTGGACGCTGGCGACGATATTCAGGCGCTGCCTGGGAATGCGCCGGCGTCGGCGACGACGGGTCGCCAACATCCAGACGCTTCCAAGCGCGATCAGGAACATTGTTCCGCAAAGGGCGAACCCGACAATCTCTCTCACTGTACCTCCTCGCAAAACGGGGTTTCAGTCGAGGCGCGATAGAACCGCGTCTTCAGCAGGATCGTGCCATCCGGTGGCGCATCACTCAGGATGCGTGGAGGCTGGGCGATGCCGATCCGTCATTGGGCGGCTGGGTGGCATCCTGCATGGTGTCGTCCATGCTGCCGAGCCTTTCGAGCCTGGGTGTGGTCCAGGGTCGCCTGGGTGCCGGCGCGGCGTCGGGGATATCATGGCTGTCGTGGATATTCATCGTTCGGTCTCGCGAAAGGAGGAGGATCAGGGGCGAAGCGCCGGATAGGCGCTGGCGTTGGGGGTGTTCCAGATCGTGACGAAGTCCCAACCGACATAACTGAGGGGGGCCTGCATCTGCGTCGTGGTCAGGCCGGTGCCTCCCGCGCTGGTCGCCTGCCCGCTGGTCAGGACATTCCAGTAGGAACTCGTGACGGTTGCGCCATTCGCCTTCTGCCCGATCAGTCCGCCCACGTTGCGCGTGCCGATCACCAGTCCGGTCGAATAGCTGTTGGCGAGGCTGCCGCCGTAGAGATAGCCGATCAGCCCGCCCGCTGTATTGGTCGATGCACCGACCTGACCGGTGGCATAGCTGTTGGCGGTCGCTGAGTTGTACTGATAACCGACCAGCCCGCCGACATAGTTGGCGCCGGCCACCGTGCCGGTCGCGAACGACCGCGTGATCGTCGCGCCCGAAGCATAGCCGACCAGTCCGCCGACATTGTTGACGCCGCTGACCGTGCCGCTGGCGCTGCTTCGGGTGATGCTCGATCCGTCATTCTGGTTGCCGACCAGCCCGCCGACCAGATTGTTGCCGCTGACGTTGACCGCGCTGCTGCTGCCGCTGACGCTGCCGCCATTATAGAGTATCCCGACCAGCCCACCGACACCGTTCAGGCCGCTGACGGTGCCGCTCACGTTGAGGTTGCTCAGCGCGCCCGAGGACAGGCCGAACAGGCCCACATTCTTGAGCGTCGATCGGTTAATGCGCAGGTTGGACAGCGTGAAGCCGTTGCCGTTGAGCGTCCCGGTGAAGCCATAGATGCCGCTGGTGACGTTCGCGAGCAGCACATGCGCGGTACCGTTCCAGACATTGCCGAGGCCATCGGTGCCGATCGGCACGAAGCCAGCACTGGACCACATGCCCGAATAGGAGCCCGGCGTGCCGGCGACGACCGCCCCGGTTTCAGTCAGGTCGATATTGCCGGCCAGGCTGTAGCTGCCCGACAGGCGCGCCTGATCATAGCCGATCAACTGCAACTGGTGGCTATTGGAGATCAGCAGACGCCCGCCGGCATCCACGGTCGTGGTGAAGCTGGTCGGTACTTCGAAGGCAAGGAACGGCCGCGTCGAATTACCCGCCAGGAACACGAGGCCGGTCGGGGTCGCGGTGCCGATGCCGGCCGCCACCGCAAGATTGGCATAGGCGCCTGCCTTGTACGCATAGTTCGCCGCACCCGACTGCGCCGGATCGGACGTGACGGACAGGATATTGGTCAGGGTGCCCGAAGCCGTCGACCCAATGGCGCTGCCCTGCCCCGTCGAATAGCTGTCCCAATAGGCGTTGCTGACATTCCCATCGGACTGGCTGCCGATCAGGCCGCCGACAACGACGCCCACACTCACGGCACCGGTCGCATAGACATTCTGCAAGGTGCCGCCGTTCAGCCCGACAAGGCCTCCGGTGTAGCAATAACAGCCGGCCGTGCCGCCGACCGCACCGGTCGCATAGGCATCGCCGATCGAACCGTAATTCTCGCCCACCAGACCACCGACGCCATAGGCCGACCCGGTTACGGTGCCGGTCGAATACACGCCGTTCGCTGTCGCGCCGGCGTCGTTGCGTCCGATCAGCCCGCCAGTGAACTGGCCCCCGGCCACCGTGCCGCTATTGAACGATTGCGTGATGGAGCCGGCAAAATTCTCTCCGACCAATCCGCCCACCAGGAAATCGCCGGTGACGGTCCCTCCCCCATAGTTGGACCCCGTGATCGAACCAGCGACCGTGACGGGCGTGACCCCCGATCCGTTCCAGACATAGGACATCTTGCCGTTGCTACCGACAAGACCGCCGACCTGCTGGTAACCGGTGACGTTGCCGCGCGCATAGGAACTCGTGATGGTCGCCGCGGAGGATGCCCCGTTGATACCGACCAATCCCCCGACCGCGGTGCCGCCGACGACGTCGCCGGTGGCATAGGAACGACTGATCGCACCGTCATTCAGCCCCGCGAGCCCGCCGATATTCGAAGAATTGCCCGCCGCACCGTCAGGGCTGCCGACGACATTTGCCGACGCATAGGAATTGTCGATCGTACCGCTATTAGAACCGACCAGCCCGCCAACCCATTGTGCCCCGTAAACCGTTCCCACCGCATGGGAATTGGTGATGCTGCCGACGTTCGAGCCGACGAGCCCGCCGCTGGAATAGGCGGTGGCGGCGTCCACCGTCACATTAGCGGACGATCCGTCGATCACCCCCCCATTGGTCCCGACAAGGCCGCCGAGTTGACTATTGTTATTCAGCGTGCCGTGAACGGCACCAGCGACGGAGGAGTTGAGGATCGTGGCGCTACCGTCGGCGCTGCCGACCAATATGCCCACGCCATAAGCCCCGGTGATATCGGCGCCGGTAAGATTGACGTTCTTGATGAGCGTGCCGCTGGCGCCGAACAGGCCCACCGAGTTCACGCCCGGCAGATTGATCGTCAACCCGGCGATGGTGAAGCCCCGGCCGTCGAACACGCCGCTCTGGAAGATATTGCTCGACGTGCCGCCGGCGATCGGCACGAAACCCGCGCCGCCATTCCAACCGGCCGTGCCGCTCGCATCGATATTGCCGGTGAGCGCGTAATTGAAATAGGCAAAATATCCGCCGGTCCCGACGCCTTGAAGGCCATAGACATCGGCCAGCAGATACGGCGTAGCGGCGCTGCCATTGCCCCCCGTCGCACGCAGGAAGGATGCGCCGCTGGCCGCGACCTGGAAATCTCCGGCGGAGAAGGCGGGCAGGACGGCGGCCACCTGCTGCCAGTCACCGGCCGCCAGCACGAACTTGCCGACGTTCACGCTTCCTCCCGCACCGGTGGCCAGGGGAGCTGCCGAATTCAGCGTCAGCGTGCCGGACGTCGCGACAGCGCTGTTGAATTGTATCCCACTCGAATTGGTGGTCGTGAGCGAGATGGCGCCGTTGGCGGTAAGACCCGCGGTCGTGACCGTGCCGACGATCAGCTGTCTTCTACCCGTATAGCTGAGCGACCCGACCGAACCGGCGAGCGTCACGATCGAATTGTTCGCGCCGTTGAGGGTGAACGCCGCCTTGTCAGCCTGTGCGGTGGCAGCGCTCGTCAACCGCAGGCGGTTGGCCGAGATCGTGCCGCTGCCGCTTTCGGTCACGGTGGCGCCGGTATAAGTGTCGCTGCCGGCGGTGAGCGTCACGGTACCGCCGCTCGTGCTGGTCGCCGAGATGGTGTTGGTGATGCCGATATTGCGGCCAGCGGTCAGGTTGATCGTGGTGCCGGTGCCGGCATTGGCCGTCATCGCCCCGCCGACCGTGATGTCGCGCCCCGCGTTGAGCGAGATCACATTCCCCGTGCCGTTGGCGACACTGGAGATGGTGGCACTGGTGGAAATGTCGTTGCCGGCGTTCAGCGTTACCTTCTTGTTCGCGTTGGCGGTGCCGGTCGCCGTGATCGCCGCGTTGACGAGGATATTGTTGGCGGCGGTGAGCGTCAGGCCCGCATTGCCCGACCAGCTGATCGCCGAGCTGACGGTGATATTGCCCGCCTGCGACCCTCCCGAGCCGGTAGTGATCGTCACGTTGGTGCCAGCGGCGAGCGCGTTGGTGATCGAGGTCGCCCCGATCTGCGAATCATTGGCGCCGGGCGTGTAGGTTCCGCCTGAGAGTGTGCCGCCCGAACCTGCCACGATCGTGACGTTGTACGGGTCGAGAAGCAGCGTGCCCGACCGCGTGCCGTAGAGGTCGACCGCGCCGTCGAACCCGAGAAAGCCCTTGCTCGACACCTCTGCCTCGCCGCCGGCGGCGCCTTCGGCACCGCGTGCGCTGATCGCACCCGAGAACAGCGTGCTCTCATCCGACCAAAGCACGATCCGGCCGCCGTCACCCGTTTGAGTCGCGTCGGACCTGACCATCGAGGCGGCATCGACGTTGACCTGAGTGGCATGAGCCAGCGAACCCGAACCCTGCCAGTCGCCGCCGATCCGGATCGCGCCGCCGCCTGTCGCCCCGGAAGCATCAACGGTGGCGCCCGTGAGTTTCACCGTGGCGCCGGTCAAGGAGATCGTCCCGCCATGGCTCGTGACGCTCGTCGCATCGAGCACCCCGGATACGTTGACAACGCCGCGCGCCATGTCGCGCGCGCTGCCCGCCGTGAGGACGATATCGCTTGCGGTGATGCGCCCGGCGACCGTCACGCCGGCCGTCGGCACCTTGACCTGGAGGAAGCCGTCCCCACCCAGGTCGACCGCCTGTTCGCCCGAGGCGCCAAGCGACCGCAGCCGCGCCTGGACCAGGCCCCGCCCGTCACCACGCATCGCCCCGGCGAAACCGCCGCGGATATAGCTGACCTCCTGCCCCGACCTCGGTGCCGTGACCGTTGTTTCGTCAGAACCTGCCATGAAATCGCGGTCGGCGATGTCGAGAGTCGAGGCGGTGAACCCCGCCGCCTTGACGCTCCCGGTCGCGGTGATCAGAATCCCGTTGGGATTGACGAGGAATACTCCTCCGTTGGCGGTGATCTGCCCGGCGATCTCGCTGGTCGTACTGCCCGTCACGCGGTTGAGCAGCGCCGACGTCGCGCCAGGCTGGCTGATGTCGACATGCCCCCCCGCCCCGACCGAGAAGCTCTGCCAGTTGATGATCGCGCGCTCGCTCGTCTGGGTGATCTGAATCGTCCCTGCCGAGGGGTTCGCGATGGTGGCCGCACCGGCCTGAAGCTGGCCGCCGGTCGGCAGCTCCTGCGCGATGGAGGTGGCAGGAATCAGCGCGGTTGAGGTGAGCAGCGCGAGCGGGAGCATGCGATTCATGAGAACTTCCTCGATCAGAAGCGGGTGAAAAGGGTGAAGGCAGCGCGACCGGAGGTGAATCCGTCCCGGTGGACTCGGCCAAACTCGATGCTGGTCGACAGGCCCGGAGAACCGCGTGCGACCTGCCCCGCCAGCCGCAGCCCGATGCCATAGGCGAACGCATCCGTGCTGCGTCGCTCGACGATCGTCGGTTGCATCAGTCGAACCTGCGCCTGGGCGGCGAACGCATAGGGCGCGACGCTGGCGAGCAGGCCTTTTCGCCCGAACACAAAGGGGCTCCGCGCTTCGCCGCGAGCAACATAGCCGGCATCGCCCTGAAGCGTGCCTGACGATAGCGGTGAGATGGCGTCGAGCGACGCCACGCCGATCTGTTCTGCATTGCCAAGCGGCCGGCCGAAACTTGTCTGCCCACGCGCGCGCAACGCCAGCACCAGATGAGTGGCGACCGGCTGATCGACGCTCGCCGACAGCAGCAACTTGGTGAAATCGGCATCGCTGCCCGCACGCGACAGCGGCAGCACGCCACTTGCGTCAGCCGCGGACCGGGCACCGAGTCCGTTGATTCCGAAGGACGCCTCGACCCGGCCACTCGCACTGCCGCCGCCGGGCAGATACGCGCTCACATCCAGATTGGCCCGGGCGACGCGCAGCCGGTCGAGCGACAGCGGCAGGATCGCGGGCGTAACGATCCCGACACGTTCGTCTTCGGCATCGAGGCGAGCCTCGACACCGACCGTCAGCGCCCGTCGATGCACGACAGGATAGCGCACCGCCAGCGACAGGCGGCGGAAACGGCTGGCGAACCCGGGAAGCGACACGTCGTGCCGTGGTGCGGTGCGCGCATCGGTGCCTTCTACCGTGATCGCGAGGCCGTCGCGGCCGACCGGTATGATCGCACCCACCGCGAGCGCACGGTTACGAGGGGTGGAATCGAGAAAGCTCGTCTCGCGACCCAGCGTCGGAAGGCCGGAGGCCCGCAAATAGATAGCCTCGCCCGCCCCGAACACTGAATTGAGATCGATGCCGACCCCAAATGCCTCGCGCCCCAGCGTCGTGCCGAGCGAGTTGTCGACGGTGAAGAAACCGCTAACCGACCGCCAGGTGGCGTCGACTCTCAGCACGGTACCGCCCGGCCGCACGCCGGCCGCAAGCGTTGAGCGCACCACGACACCAGGAACCTCGGCAGCCAGTGTCAACCGGCGCTCGATTTGCCCAAGCGTCACGTCGGGCCGCCCGGTCAGGTCCGCCAGCACCGCGCCGATCCGCCCCCGTACCCTCGCGGGCACGCCCGACAGGTCGACCCTTTCGATAAATCCTTCGACCACCGCGAAGCGTATTGTCGCGCCGTCGGCGATATCCTGCCGCGGCACCACGATCCGCAGCAGGACACGCCCCCGCCGTGCCTCCGCGGCCTCCGCCACGCCCGCTGCCGCAAAGATGGCAGCGACACTGATCCGCTTGCCGACTAGTGTTTCGCGCAGCGCAGTAAGGGCGGCGGATGATAGCATCCCGCCCTCCGTCTCGACGCCCGCCGGTGTCACGAACAGCTTCTCGGCCCCGACGGGCGGCGCCATGAGTGTGTCCGCCGGCAGCATCAGTGGCGACGCGGATCGTCCTTCGACGGGGGGAGCATAGGTCGGGGGCGTGATCTGGCTCGCGGTCTGAGCCAGAACCGGAATCCCCGCCGACGCGCCTGCCAGCAGCCCGACACCGGCGACCGCCCGACGACCTATCCTATGCCGGGCTGCCATACGGCCAGCGATGCTGCCGTCGCATGATATCCCCGCTAGCATCGCGTCGCTCCCCCGGCGGTCGAACGGTGACAAGGCTGATTGTCATTTCGAACGCCATGCGTCCGGCACCCCGTCTCCCGATCATTTCTAGGGTGAAGAAATAGATCCACATATCGCTATAAATAGCGACATGACGCCCTGACCCGTTGTGGTAAAACCGGCCCGAACAAGCCGTCGAACAGCGGCCTGGGAGGGCGAGCGCCCGCGGGGGAACGGATCGGCCGATGACTGCGACCAACGGCTCGGCCATCCTGCGTATTGCCCTGGTCGAGGACGATCTTTCGTTTCAGGATAGCTTTGCCGCCGCCATTATCGCGGCCGGCGACATGATCCTCGCGGGGACCGCCCATAATGTTGCCCAGGCATCCAGACTGCTGGAGGGCGAGCCGGTCGATATCCTCGTCGTCGACCTGGGACTGCCAGACGGATCTGGGATTGATGTCATCCGCGCGGCGCATATCGCCTGGCCGTTCTGCGGGATCATGGTCAGCACCACCTTCGCCGACGACAGGCACGTCATCCCGTCGATCGAGGCGGGTGCCACGGGCTATCTGCTCAAGGACAGTTCGGCCCAAAGGATGGCAGAAGAGATACGCTGCCTCCATTCGGGCGGCAGCCCGATCAGCCCGCGTATCGCGCGCCAGATACTGCTGCGCTTTCGCCCGCACGAACCGCAGCCCGAAGCACTGGCACCATTGGCGGCTCCCTTGTCGCCGCGCGAACGCGAAGCGCTCCAGCTCATCACCAAGGGCTTCAGCTATGACGAGATCGCCGAACTCATGTCGATCTCCCGCAACACGGTCATGACCTTTGTCCGAAGAATCTACCAGAAGCTTGAGGTAAAATCGAAGGCCGAAGCAATTTTCGAAGCCAGAAGCCATGGAATTCTTTAGAGGTCTTCGCAACTACGCCATCGTGGTGCTGGCAGTGTTTGCGGTGTTGATCGGCATTTACTCAGCGAGCAAGCCGAACGGCATCCACCTCACCGAGGCAAACATCCTCATTCAATATACCGATGGCTATGCTCGGCCGCCCCGCATGGTAGATCCACGCTCGATCATGGGCACCTGGCACCACGTCCAGTTGCCCTATGCGCCACACCCCAAGATTCTGCCGGGGCAAGCCGATGACGTCTCGCTCACGCCGACCCAGACCACCTGGTATCATTTCCGCCTGCCCGCCGGGGCCCATCCTCCCTCCGAGGCCTATCTCTATATCCCACGCTGGAAGACGGACGGTGAGATCGCGATCTATGTCGACGGTGCCCTCCACTACCAGTCGCATGCGAACCTGCAATGGAATGGCTCGAACCAGCCGCTCTGGATAGCCTTCGATGACACCGCAGGGGGTACGCCGCCACGCGACATCGTGGTACGGCTGCGTCATGTTCGCGGCATCGGCGGTGCGTTGTCGAGCCTCTGGGTCGGCAGCTATGCGGAGGTTGGCCCCGCCTACATGGTGCGCAACTTCTTTCAGGCCCAGTTGCCGTATATCGGCAGCGCGGCCTTTCTAGCGAGTGGCATCTTCGCGCTGTTCGTCTGGTTCGGCCGGCGGCGGGAAACGCTCTACCTGCTGTTCTTCACCGTGACCGTCGCGACGTTCGTGCGGACCATGCACAATTACATGGGACTGGATCGTCTGCCGATTTCCGATGCCTGGTTTGGCTGGCTTACCGTCAATTCGATCATGTGGATCATCGCGAGCGTCCACCTGTTCCTGATCAGAATCCACCTGCATCGTCAGACGCTGCTGACTTGGACGGTGGCCATCATAACGGCGTTCTTCGCGATTGCGACGCTACCACTCGTGGCAGGCTCGCAGGACGCGACCATCGTCGCGCCGTTGATGTATCCGGCGATGTTCGTGATCGGCAATCTGGTCTGCCTGAACGGGCTCTACTGGAGTTGGCGCGCTCGCTCGCTGCAGGGATGCGCGCTTGCCGCCTGGGGCGTGCTCGGTGCGCTGCTCGGCGCCTATGACTGGATGCTCCAGAACAACTTCGTCAATATCGAGAACATATTCCTGTCCGTCTATGCGCAGACCGCGATGACCATCGCGTTCTGCCACGTCATCCTCAGCCGCTATACGGTTGCGGTGGGCGAGGTGGAACGCGCTAATATCGTCCTTGGCGAGCGGCTCGCAGCGCGCGAGGCTGAGCTGCTTGCAAGCCACCAGAAACGCCGCGAGGTCGAGCGGCGCGAACTCATCCATCAGGAGCGCCAACGCCTTATGCAGGATATGCACGACGGGCTTGGCTCTTCGTTGATCACTGCGTTGCGCGTGGTGGAACATGGCGAACTGGACGAGACCGCCATCGCAGACCTGCTCAAGAGTTGTATCGATGACCTCAAGCTCACGATCGATTCGATGGAACCGGTCGAGACCGATCTGCTGCTGCTGCTCGGCACGTTGCGCTTCCGCCTCCAGCCGCGGCTGGAGGCCACGAACATCAGCTTGCGCTGGGAAGTCACCGAAGCGCCGCCGCTTGCCTGGCTCGACCAGCGCCATTCGCTTCATATCCTGCGCATCCTGCAGGAGGCATTCACCAACGTCATCAAGCATGCGAATGCGAGCGAGATAAAGGTCGCAACCCATACCACTGGTGGTGAGGTCATGATCAGCGTCACGGACAATGGCCGCGGTTT
This sequence comes from Candidatus Sphingomonas phytovorans, assembly GCA_029202385.1. Taxonomy (NCBI): domain Bacteria; kingdom Pseudomonadati; phylum Pseudomonadota; class Alphaproteobacteria; order Sphingomonadales; family Sphingomonadaceae; genus Sphingomonas; species Candidatus Sphingomonas phytovorans. The sequence continues at coordinate 1,178,283 of CP119314.1, read as the reverse complement.
CGATCCTGTCATGGCGGGCCATGGTCGCGGCCTGAACAATCAGGTCCATCGTGCCACCGCCATCGGCGGACGCGTCGACGTCCGATCCGGGGGCACGGGCGCGCGGTTCACGCTTTTTCTGCCGGTTCTCCAGCCGCCCTCACCGTCTGCTCCCGCGTACATCGGCTTTCCAGCCGCGGATCAACCCTCAAAAATTGATCGCCCGCCCGATTTGCTCCAATAGGCCGGCGGCGCAATGGAGGAGTTTCCCATCAATATGGCTGTACCTGCCGGCATGGCGCGGTTGCAGGCGGAAGTCGGGCTGAGCGAGGGAAGCGTGCCGGCGTCCCTGCCCAATGCCTTGACCGTTACCCCGACCTACGAGATTTCACACGACGCCTTCCTGCTCAGGCTTCCGAGGGGCCTTGCCTTCCATTATCGCCGGGGTGCCGGCACCGTCTACGCCCGCACCAAGGACATCTTGGACAAGGAAGTGAGGCTGTTCTTCGACGGTTCGGTCTATGGCGCGATCGCCTGGCTGAACGGACTGGTGCCGTTGCATGCGTCGGCCGTATCGCATGCGGGCGGCATCTATGCCTTTACCGGCGTGTCGGGCGAGGGAAAGTCGACATTGGCCGCCGCCCTCGCCCAGCGCGGCCTGGCGGTCTGCTCAGACGATGTGCTCGTGCTTGACCTGAGCGATCCGGGCCAGGTGATGGCGCTGCCGGGCCACAGGCGGTTGAAGCTGTGGGCGGATGCACTGCTGCTGACCGATCGTCAGTCGGATGACGCGGTTCGGCCCGGTCTCGACAAATTCTATGTCGCCGACCAAATCGCGTTCGATGGGGAGCCGTTGCCGATCCACCGGCTCTATGTGCTGGAAAGCATCGTCAACGCCGACCCGGGCATAGCCCCGGTCATCGGAGCAGACCGCTTCGCAGCGTTGCGTTCGGCCTATTATCGTCCGCAGTTCTGCAATGCGATCGCCGAACAGGCCGGCTATTTCGCTGCGGCCTCGCGCCTGAGCGCGGCTGTCGCCATATCGCGGTTCAACCGGTCGCGCGCGCCGGCAGACTTCGCTTCCAGCATTTCCATGATCGAGGCCGATATCCGTGGCACCGGCTGAGCTGCCAGAGACCGGCGGCCGCATCGACTGGCTCGCTTCCTATCCCAAGTCGGGCAACACCTGGCTCAGGCTGCTGCTCGCCAACTACTTCTCCGAAACTGACGATCCGCACGATATCAACGCGCCCGGCGTGACCCGTGGCGTCGCCAGATCGCGCTGGCTGTTCGACAATTTTCTTGGGTTATCCAGCAGCGATCTGTTGCCGCACGAAACGCTGGCTCTTCAGCCACATGTCTTCGACATCATGGCCCGTCGCAACACAGCGCCGGTGTGGTTGAAGGTCCATGACCGCCAGCAGCGCCTTGCCGACGGCCGCTGGCTTTTCCCGCCTGCTGCATCGGGCGTGGTCGTCTACATCATCCGCAACCCGCTCGACGTCGCCGTGTCGAACGCGTTTCACGATGGCCATGCCGACATGGAACGCGCAGTGGATAAATTGTGCGATGCGGCGATGACGATCGGCGCGCGTGGATCATCGCAGATCCCGCAACTGCTCGGTGACTGGAGCGAGCATGTGTCGAGCTGGGTGGATCAACCCGACATCCCTGTCCTTGTCGTCCGGTACGAGGACATGCTGGCGAATGCCGCCGACGCGCTTGCAAGCGTGATTGCCTTCGCGCGGCCCGAAACCGTCCTTGATCCCGCCAGGGTCGACCGGGCGGTGCGACATACCCGAATCGAGGCGCTCCAGGCCGCCGAGCGCGACCGCGGCTTTCGCGAAGCCCCGCGGCGCGCAACTCCGTTTTTCCGCAGCGGACGTGCAGGCGACTGGCTCAGTCACCTCTCCGCCGCGCAGGCAGGCCGTATCCGATCGGCCCACCTCCCGGTGATGCGCCGCTTCGGATACGCCGGGGGGGCTGAATGGAGGCCAGGCAAATGATCTTCCGCAAGAATATCGGGCAGTTCCTCGAGACCAAGATCGATGGCGAGGCGGTGCTGATGAAGGTCGACACCGGCCGGTTCAACGCTCTGAAGGAGACCGGCATGGCGATCTGGCAGGCGATCGACGGACACCGCGATTCTGCCGCCATCGCGGCACTGCTGGCCGAACGCTACGATATCGCGCCTGACAGGTGCGCGGCCGATATCGATGCGTTTCTCAGCGAGCTCGAACAAGCGGGCTTCGTGGTCGCGGCGTGATCGCGCTCTATCTCAACTGGCACGATGTGCCGGTCGATCGGGGCGTCGTCGATCGCTTCACCCGGTCGCTGGCTGCGGGGATCAATGTGGCAGTCGGGCATCATCATACTGGTCGCGCGCTGTTTGCGGCGCATTGCCCGACGCCCGCCATCGCGCGCGTGTGGCAGCCGGCGGTTGCACCCTGCGGATCGCGCATCATGTTCAACGGCTATCTGGACAATGCCGACGCCCTGCGTCGCGATCTCGGGATCGTCACCCGCGATTTCTCTGCGCTCTACGCCGCCGGCTTTGCCCGGTGGGGCGACGCGATCGATCTGCATGCGGTCGGCCAGTTCGCGACCGTCCTTGTCAGCTCCGACGGCCGCCGCGTCCGCCTTGCCCGATCTCCCTTGCAGGCGCCCCCGCTGCACGTTTGGCACGACGGCGACCGCCTCATCATCGCCTCGACCGCACGCATCGTGTTCGCCAGCGGCGAGGTTGCACCCCAGATCGACGAGCAGAAGATCGCCGACAGCCTCTACCTGAACTATTTCGAGGAGGAGCGCGGCTGGTACAGCAATGTCAGTCGCATTCCGACCGGCACTCGCGCCGCGATTTCGCCCGCTGGCATCACGACACGCCGCTATTATGACTGCGCGACGCTGCCCAATATACGTCTCAGGCGAGACGCTGACTATGTCGAAGCGGCGAATGCCCTGTTGCTTGAAGGCACAAGGGCGGCACTCGATGGTTTTGCCAGGCCGGCGATCAGCCTGAGCGGTGGCCTGGATTCGCAGGCGGTGGCTGTTTTCGCGATGGAGGCGACCGACGGGGATCGGCCGCTGCTCGGGCTCACCAGCATACCCGAAGCAAGCTGCAACGGCACCGACCCATCCTTTTCCGGCCCATCCTTTTCCGACCCGTCCTTCTTTGGCCCGTCCTTCTTCGGCGACGAGCGCCATCACGTGGCCGCGCTCGCTGCGATGTATCCCATGCTCGAGACCGAGACGCTTGACGCCGCTGGCCTGTCGTTCGATCACAAGCTGTCCGCCATGTTCCTGATGGCCGGCGCGGCACCGCGCAACGCCATGAATCTCCACTGGATCCACGCACTGCGCGCACGGGCCAGGAGCCGCGGTTGCGATGTCCTGTTGCTCGGCGCGGCGGGGAATCTGTCGTTCAGTTTCGACGGCAAGGGCGCCTTTCCATCCTGGTTTGCGCGTGGTCGATGGCTGAGGCTGGCGCGCGAGCTGAAAGCCACACAGGGCGACCGCTCGTTTGCCCGGGCCTTCGCATCGCAGGCGCTGCTGCCGTTCCTGCCCGATCCCCTTTACCGCCGCTGGGCGCGCCGGCATTCGGCGAGCGACGATGCTGCGTCGGATAGTGGGGCGCTCGATAGCTGGTGCCCGCTCGATCCCGATTATGCCCGCGAGATGGCCGTCCACGATCGCGCCCGCGACATGGGCCACGACATTTCTTTCCGCGCACGGCGATCGAGTCGGGCATATCGCGCGGCCGGCTTCGGCAACGCGATGAGCGAAATGGGCGATATCAGGCAGGGCCTCGATCTGATCCACGGCATCCCCAGCCGCGATCCGACGGCGTACCGTCCTTTGGTCGAGTTTTGCATGGGAATTCCCGACGACCAGTATCTGCGCGGCGGCAAACGGCGCTGGCTTGCACGCCGCATGCTGCAAGGCCGAATCCCCGATATGGTGCTCAACGAGACACGACGTGGCCGCCAGGCGGCCGACTGGGCAGCCAGGATCGCGCGCGATCGCGGCGCCCTGATCGATGAGCTGGCAGCCTTGGCGAAGAACCCCGCGATGGCGCGCCGGCTCGATCTGCCGAAGCTGCGCACGGCGCTGGAGAACTGGACGCCGGACACCGCCGGGAACAGGGACAGCATAAACCTGATACAACATGCCCTGCCCCGCGCGATCACGGCAGCCCGCTTCATACGGTTCGTCGAGGGCTCCAACGGGGTTTAGGGGTTGCCATGAACCTGCGACAGCGACTGGCGCTGTATACTGCTCCCCAGCGCATCCACGATTCTTCACTCGCGTAGAAACCCTGACGCCAACTCTGCCCCCCAGCGTAACACCGGCCTTTCCTCCCGGCGCGAGAGACAATCCGACGCTCGCCACATCAAGTGCGATAGCACGAGCGTTCTTCGTAGCTGCAACCGCTACACACGGCTGGCGGACGCGCCCTTTTGCGGCACATGATCACTTAGCCAAAGGAGCGCGCTTATCCTGAACAAACATAAATACTCCGCACAACACCCAGCCGCCAAGATAAAGAAAATTAACATTTAATTCTTTAGTTGCCGCATCATACGCGACTATAACAACGTATGTTGCGGGGATTAATAAGAGAGATAATCGCCTGTCACGCAAGAATAAAATAAGAAACAATCCAATTGCACAAAACACGAACGTAGCTTTAGATAAATTCTCGCTCACAGTTCTGCCAATTATCCCATATCGACTCATGATATTCATCATTACAATTGGAAAAGCCAATCCCGATCCTGTAACTTGCCAGAAGGCTGGCGGCATATCAGCTCCCCTTAATTGCGCGCGCAAGGCGGTGGTGGTGATTTATCTAGCCATTTTAATGTACCATCTGCAATAAAAGCTCCTCCATAATAGGAAGCGCCTGCATCTACACTAATTTTGCCTAGGTTCTGGGAGGCATCTCCTCGGTTATCACCCAGATTGCGATTCGCTGAAATCGAGGCGCCGCCTACTGAAATAGGCCCAAGTCCCCCTGTATAAAATGCAACTTGAACGTTGATGCCTGGCTCAGCGATGAGCGATCGAACGGCCCCCGACACTTCATACGATCCAATGCCAACGCCTGTGGCCGGGCTGAGCTGTATGCCGAAATTGTATGAAGCGCCTGTCTCAATATTCGTGATTGAACCGTGAAACTGCGCAGCAGCGGTTCCAGCACCAAACACATCAAAGTCACCAGAAATGTTGTAGTTTCCGTCGTAGCAGCCTGGTTTACTTTGCGGCGATCACTCGATCTTAGATCGCGGCCTCAAGGCCCATACAATAAGAAAAATATCAAGAATTGTGAACGGCGCAAATATGATCGCCGGGTTTCGCTCTGGGATCCAATCTACCAAAACGATTACTAGTAAATGAGCGAATGTTATGGCCAAGACTGAGGGCCAAAACAAGCTATCATGGCGCTGTTCCCAACGAATTCTCAGTGAAATACTAATCGCAAAGAAAGAAAACGCAGCAATCTTTCCTCGCTCCGCCTCACCCAGTGCGACCAGCGTAAAAAATATAACTACTGCGCTCAGTCCAAGAATGAGTCCCCAAACGCGAGGAGAGACGCCTTGATTCTGTTTTTCGGGTAAGGCTGACTTCATTTGCCCTCTCTACATTCCTGATAATCAAGATACCCGTTATAGGCATCTACGCCGGATTGAATCACTGCAAGGCCCGTTCCTATGCCAGGAAGATATTTGGCAACTGCGGATGAGGCTTCGAATGCGCTTGCGAGTGGCCCGGCAGATGCTACGTGGAAGCCAGCTATTCCAAGAGAGATGCTGGAAAGTGAAATCCCGGGCCGCCTCGTATCAGCTGAGAAGGCTGAATTTGTAAGGCCTACGGCTCCGAGCGCGAGGCCTCCCAGCGCGACACCGGCCCTTCCTCCCGGCGCTAAAGACAATCCGACGCTCGCCACATCAAGTGCAATAGCGCGAGCGTTCTTCTTAACTGCAACTGCTGCACAATGGCTGGCGGACGTGTCCTTTTGCAGCGCTCCCGTACCCCCACCGCCTAAAGCTCCTACCCCTCCCACGCCACCGTGCCCTAGGGTTCCATTCAGAATGACGGAACGTCCGCTGCCATCACTGAAATTTCCGCCGTTACCATCCGGCGTTACCGCCGGCTGCACAACCACCTCGCATCCAATTGCAGCCCTATTGCCTTTGTGGGGGCAAGTCTGCAAACCGAACGGATCGATCGCGTTGACCGGATCTGATCCAACATAATTGTACCAATTGACGCCGTTGGCATATCCGATCGGATCGGTCTGCATGAACCGGTCAAGCGTGGGCGAGTACATCAGCAGGGGCTACGACACAACTTCGTTAGGCTACTGCGCCTTGGTTATCGGATCGCGCTCAATATCTTTCCGGCCAATGACACATCGAACGCGAAAATAAAAAAGACAATATCGAGCAATATTGCAAACGAAAGCACCACCCAGAAAAGTGCCGGGCCGTCCTCACGTCGAATCCCGTTCCCGTCAGGTGTCAGACTGCCGATAACAGCGGCTCGCAGAATAACGACAGCTCCGAACAATCCTACAAATAGTAACTGGTAGTTCATGATGCCTAAAATCCTACTTGTTCGTGCATCCGAATATCTCGGTATCTGTATACGTCGCTACCACACCAACCGAAGGAAGCGACGCAGAACCTAGATCAATGGACAGACCGGAACCTGTCCCAGAATCATTCGATGAACTCGCATAACCTAAGCCAATACTCAGATTCAAAAGCGGTATGGGCGCTGAGAAGCCCGCCGAAATGCCGTCAGACATACCAGTGAAAGCCGATATGCTCGAATATAGTTGCGGGCTGAATGTGCCCCCAACAGCCAAACCTGCACCGAAGCCCAAGAACCTATAGTAGCCGTGCGCACCAGTGCTCAGATTCTTCCAGGTGCCCACGCCGCCCAGTAGGCCGATTGCTCCGACAGCCGTCAGGCCAACGCTGCTCGCCTTGATCTTTCCAGCCTGCTTCATCGCATCGGCGCATGAGAACGGCTTCGGCTTTTGCGACGCTCTCGCACCCACTCCGCCTCCTGCTAAAGCTGCGCCCCCTGCAACTCCGCCGTGCCCTAGGGTTCCATTCAGAATGACGGAACGTCCGCTGCCATCACTGAAATTTCCGCCGTTACCATCCGGCGTTACCGCCGGCTGCACAACCACCTCGCATCCAATTGCAGCCCTATTGCCTTTGTGGGGGCAGGTCTGCAATCCGAGCGGATCGACGCTGTTCATCGGGTCGCTGCGAACATAATTGTACCAATTGACGCCGTCGGCATATCCGATCGGATCGGTCTGCATGAACCGGCCTAGCGTGGGCGAGTACATTCGCGCCTTGGAATATTGGAACCCCAGCTCCGATAGCCAGATTTGCCCGGTATACTGAAACCGCCCGGCGTTGCCGCCGCCCGGGATGCCATATTCGTCATATGCGTTCACGGCGACAGCGTTACCGGCATCGTCGGTGACCCTGACGATCGAACCGCGCTCGTCAGCGTCGAGCCAGGTGCGGCTTCCGGTACCGGCGCCGCTATAGGCCACGAGCGGCTCATCCACGCCAGCGCCGTGCACATAGCGCTTCGCGATCACGCCGCCCTGATGCTCGGCCACAAGCGCGTTGCCGTCCCAATCCCAGGTCAGTCCCGACTGCGTCACCTGGTCGATCCGGCCCGCCGGATCATAATAGATATAATTGCCGTTTGCGCCGGAGAGCTGGTTCTTGCTGTTGTAGAGATAGGTAGATGCCCCGCCTGTTATGAGATTGCCGCGACCATCATAGGTCGGCGCCACACTTCCCGAGGCGGTATATTGGTTCAGGCCATTGGCGCTATACGGGCGATCGATATTCGTCGCCCCGGTCCAGGCGAAACCATCGTTTGTCGCGGTTCGCGATGTGATCTGGCTTGCCGCATTGAAACCGAAGGTCATTGTATTCGGTTGCGTGCCGCCATTGAGGTTCAATGCGGTCAGGCGCGAGACGTTGTCATAGCCATAGCTCGTCGACGTGCCGTTGCCGAGCGAGCGCGAAACGCGTTGCCCGAGATTGTCGTAGCCATAGCTTGCGAGCAGGAACCCGCCATTTTCACGGATCGCGGTCATGTTGCCAATTGTATCATATTCATAAGTCACGAAGAACCCGTCACCCCAGGTCAGCCGGGTTCGCTGGCCGGCAACGTCATACTGGCTCGCCAGGGTCGCCCAGGCGCCGACCTCGCTCGTCGCGCGCCCCAGCGCGTCGTAGCCGTAGCCCGTCTTGTGCCCGTTGCCATCCTGCGCCAGCAACAGATGGCCCAGCAAATCGTAACTGTAGGTGACATTCGAATCCGTAACGTCGACCGGATTGTTGAAGGTCGTCGAGATCTGTCGATTGAGGGCATCATAACCAAAGCCGATCGACTTGCCGTCCCGCAGGCGCCGGGTCAGCACATTGCCGTTGGGATCATAGCCGAATTGCTCATAGTCCACCGGCGTGCCGGCGCAGGTGACGCTGCTGGTAACCTGATAGCAGGACCGCGACAGCCGATCGAACCCGTCATAGGCATAGCTTGTCACATTGCTGTTGGCGTCGGTCACCGTCGCCTGCCTGCCGTTGTTGCTATAGGCGATCGTCGCGTCGTCCGACGCATCCGCAGTGCCGTAAGCCGTTGTGACTTTCGTCTGCCGGTCGGCATTGTCATACGCATATTTGGCGACGCGATCGGGGCCCGCGCTACCGGTGGCCTGCAACGTGCAGGCGGATGCCGGTAGCGAGCCCCATGCCGCGTTGTTCAGTCGGGCTACAGTGCAATCGAGCCGCTGGTGGTCATAGCTGTTCTGTGTCACCGCATAGGTCGTGCCACCCGCGCTCATCGTCTGGCTGAGCGGACGGTCGGCGCCATCATAGATCGTGGCGACCTGCCGCACCGTCGAAAAGGCGCTCCACGCCGCGTCACTTGCATCGATGACGGTGCCGATCTCGGCCAGGGTCACCCGCCCCCTGACATCGTAGGTATTGCGCTGTGCCTTGCGAACGAGCGGCCCGGCACCGTCGGGATCCGGCGCGACGATACCCACCAGTTCGCGATCGGCGTCGTAACGATAATAGATGGTGTCATCGCTTCCCGCGAGGGGACCATCAGCGCTGGTGACATTGCCGATACTGTCATAGCCAAGTGTCGTGGTGGCAACGATCGAGCCGTCGCCCGCCTGTTTCGTCACGGTCGCCGGCAAGCTGTTGGCATTGTAGCTGATGCTGGTCTTCAGCTCGTTGGCCGTGCCGGCGCAGCTGGCGCCGGCAAGGCAGGTCGAGGTTCCGCCAAGGACCTGCGCACCATTGACCGTCGTATAGCTGTAGGTCGTGGTTGGCCGTGTGCCGCCGGTGCTTGCCGCTGGCGCCTGAACGGTTAGGACATTCCCGGTGGCGGGATCGTAGCTGTAATCCGTCTGATTGCCGTTGGCATCCTTCGTCCAGTTCGGACTGTTGCACTTGGCGACGCTTGAGCAGGTTCCGTCATAACCCGCCGTGCTCACCAGATCGCTCAACCCCGATCCAGCCTTGGCCACCTGCCGCAGCTCGGTGACATTACCGCGGGCGTCATAGCTATATTGCGTGTAATTTCCTTCCGGCGCCGTCACCTTCTGCAGAAGGCCGTTCGTGCCGTAGCTGTATGTCGTCGTCTTGCCCTCGCCATTCGTCGCCGAGGTGGGCCGACCGATGGTCATATTGGATATGATTGTCCTGGCGTGCCCCAAAGGATCGGTGACCACCGCGGTGCGCACAGTCCCGACATCCGAGAAGGAATATGTCCATGTCCCAAGGTCGACGAAACTGGCCGAGGAAACGCGCGAATTTGCGTCATAGGCAATCGTGACATCGTCGCTGGTGCTGCCGGGCTTGCGTATTTTCGACAACGCCCCGCCATTGCCGGAAAACTGCCATTGCCTTCCAGCGGGGTCCACGACGACATAGTCGGTGGAGGCCGGATAGGTAACCGAGGGACAACTGCTTCCGCAGCTGGTCTTGGTGTTGCTGTATTGCGCGCTCGCTTTGATGAACCATCCGGTCGACGGCGCAGCGCCCGTGATCGCGCTGCTCGAATAGGCAAAAGTGAGCTGATACCCCGCACTGCTGCTGATGCTCGTCAACCTGTAATAGGTCTTGCCGCCACAATTGAAGCCGGCGGTTCCGTTCGGGCAACGCGACACCCTGTTCCAGACGTAGGTGTAGGTCAGGCCATTTGGTTTGACGATCTTGCTGGGCAGCAGGCACGTGCCCTGATCGCCGGCACAAGAGGCGAGATTCACGACATAGCCGGTCTCGTCGATATTATAACTGGTGTACGTCGTGACCGTGCCATCGGCAGCGGTATAGGTCAGGTTTGCGGGGCCACCCCCAAGCGTCGAACCGGTGCCCTGCTGGTTCGTGAAGGTGCTGCCTGACTGGACGAACGCCTCCGAAAGATCGCCACGTTCGACATACCAGGTGGTGATACCGCCGACCGTCTTGCTGAATGCTCCGCCGGTCCAGTTATCCGTCCATCCCGCCCCGGAGGTCCAGGTCCTGGTGAAGGCGATGCCGCCATTGGCCGGGCCGATCGATCCTTCCGTGAAGCTGATGTTCGGCTGCCCCGTCGTCAGGTCGATGCCGAGGTCGTCGACATTGTTATAGCGTGGAGGGGGCGCTGCCTGGCTGGTCTGGGCGAACGCCGGGGCGGCAACACTGGTGCAGAGCGCCGTCGAAAGGGCAAATCGCATCAAATGGGCGCGCACAGGCGCACCTCCGGCGACAACCGAATCCTTCATATCCACCTCTGTTGATTGAAACACCGACTATGGGGCGATGTCGCGCCCGAGAGCGCCCTTTTACGGCGCGCCAGATACCTTGACGTTGGTGCGGTTATCCGCCTTGTCGTGCGCATAGTCGACGGTCACCCCGTTATTGACCGTGCCGCTATGGACGACCTTGGTCAGGCGTCCCTTGGCATCATAGGTGTAGGTGATCGTTTCCGTCGCGCGCGCCGCGGTCGCGCCAGCTAGCGCGGATACGGCGACCACAACAACCCATGCCGTCTTCAACTGCACCAAGACCACCCCTGAATGAGTTCCTGAAAATCCATAGACCACAGCGAGGAAGAGTGTTCAACGACCTACTCCACACTATAGAAAATAGATTTCTTCATTCATGTTATTATTATTCAAAATATACTGAGAACATCGCCTTTCCCGACCTATACAATATTAACAGTTTGATGAAATTACATTCAATGTGGTTATATTTCTCTCTGGACCAAGGGGTCGCCCGCTGTGATTGACGGCATCGTGACGCTTGGCTTCCTATCAATTTCAAGAAGGTTCGCGCTCGCGATCGCGGGTTCATCCGGGAGAGAATCCTGACGCGTCTTCACCAAGGTGGCACCGTGGAACACTTCTCAATTTCTCTCGCCGATCCGACCGGAACGAGTCCGCTTGTCGCCGCTGTGCAATGGTTGCAGGGCACCTTGCTCGGTACCGTTGCAACAACGGTCGCGGTGATGGCGATCGCGTGGATCGGTTTGATGATGTTATCCGGGCGGATACACTATCGACGCGGCGCGACCGTGATACTCGGCTGTTTCGTTATCTTCGGGGCTTCAAGCATCATGGCCGGAGTGACGACGACCGTGTCGAGAGCGGGCCCGGCTGAGCCTGAGATCAGCGCCTCGATTCCCCAACCGGATATGCCGCGAAACATACCAGCCAGTCCGCCACCCCAAAACTATGACCCCTACGCAGGCGCTTCAGTGCCGCAGCACTGATTTAAAGCGTTTTGGAGCAGGTGCTAGAATGCAGCCTACTTTGATGTTGAGCTTTAACAGCCCAAACGCTGGCTCTATTCCCGGATGGACCTAAGGGTCTTCTAAAAATGGTGATGGTCGGGGAGACAGGATTCGAACCTGCGACATCCTGCTCCCAAAGCAGGCGCGCTACCGGACTGCGCCACTCCCCGACTGGAGGGCGGCTTTAGGCGGGGGAGCCCAGCTAAGCAAGGGCCCTGAATCAGGCATCGCGAGAACTGCTTCCGAACGGCTGGGAAGTCGCGGTTTCGGCAAGGATCACCCTCGCCCGAACAACGGCATGTTGGTCGCCATGATCGTCATGAAGGGAATATTGGCGTCGAGCGGTAGCGCTGCCATCTGGACGACCGCGCGCGCGACATGCGCGACATCCATTCGCGGCTCAGGCCGGATGCCGCCATCGGCCTGGGGAACGCCCTGCCCCATCGCCTCGCTCATCCCGGTCACCGCATTGCCGACATCGATCTGCCCTGCTGCGATACGATGCGGGCGGCCGTCGAGCGCGATCGATTTGGTCAGGCCGGTGATGGCGTGCTTGCTCGCCGTATAGGGCGCTGAATTCGGTCGCGGCCGGTCAGCCGAGATCGATCCGTTGTTGATGATCCGCCCGCCCCGCGGTTCCTGGCGCTTCATCACCCGCATTGCCGCGCGGGCGCACAGGAAGCTTCCCAGGATATTGACGTCGAGCAGTGACCGGATCGTCTCGACCTCAAGCGAGTCCAGCGGCAATGACGGGGCGGATACGCCGGCATTGTTGAAGAGCAGGTCGACCCGGCCGAACGCCGCGATTGCCTCGTCGAACAGAGCATCGACCGACGCCGCGTCGGTCACATCGCACGCCACGGCCAGCATTGGCGTCGCGCTCAGTGCCGCGGTCCCGGCAAGGGCGTCGCGACGACGGCCAGCCAGCACCACGCGCCAGCCGGCCTCAGCGAGGGCAAGCGCCACGGCGCGGCCGATCCCGCTTCCCGCACCGGTCACGATCGCCACCCGATTCTGCCCGACCGGATCCTGCATTGTCATTCTCCGACCGCACCGGACATGCCCTGCCCGATGAACTACGGTCAGGTCATAGGCGTTCTATTCCTTGCACTGAACAGAGCGCGGTTCCGAAGCGATGTCGCGCAAGCGCCGAACGGTGACGGCCAGCGTGGGCGACAGAAGCAGTGCCATGCTCGACAGGCGGAAGAAATCGGGATGCGCCCATGCGGATGAGGAGAGTATCAGCCAGTCGAGCAGATAGCTCGTCGCCAGCATCAGCAGCGCGGCAAGCAGGAACCAGCCGAATTCTTCCCGCGATGCGCGGCCGCTGAAGCTCGCATAGAGCAGGAGCGGTCGCGTCGCATGGGCGGCGATCGCCACCCATCGCTCTTCCGTTTCCTCCGTCATTCGCACGGATACCAGCGGCCATCGCTCGCGCGATAGGTATCGGTCCGCTCGTCATAGCTGCCGTAGCGATCGACGCAGTAGCGCCGCCGCTCCCGTGCACGCTTCTCCTTGTCCTTTCCGCTGCTCGCGAGCGCGGCGACGATCCCTCCGACAAGGAGAACCCCTACCGCGCCTGCGACCGCGCCCTTGGCGACATCGTCCTTGTGGCGCTCGCGCTCTTTTTCGTGCCGCCGCCGCTCGTCGTCCCGGTCGCGCCGACACCAGCGGGAATCGCGATTTTCGAAGCGGTCGCAGTCGCGCGACGACCAGTTGTCACCGCCCCGTTCACGCCGCGGCGAATCCTGCCTGTCTTGCGCATACGCGACGCCATCGACGGAAACAGCACCCGACAAATAGGCTGCCATCGCCACTGAAAGAGACAATTTACGGAATCCGGGAATAGCCATCTTCATCGATCTCACCGTGAAATTGCTGCGTAACCGCGTTCGTTTGCCGGCGTTCGACGCCAGGTCTTCCCTGTGATGACGAAGCCGGCGATGGATCACCTCAAAGCTCGATCCGATTCATGCGTCCCGCCGCATGTGCTGTCCGTGGAGCAGCGGGACGCATCCAGCATCTCAGAACTTCTGCCGCAGACCGACCAGCAACGCCGTGGAGGTTGCGCGCGGCTTGTACTGCCGGGTCACAGGCGCGCCGGTGGCATTGGGTATGGTACCGTCAATGCTCAGGCGGTTGACGTTCGAATAGCGCGCGCCGACTTCCAGGACGGTGGCGGGCGACAGCGAGAAGCCGGCGCCGGCGTCGAGATGCCAGCGGAAGCCCCAGTCACTGCCCCTCAGGGTGCTGCCAGTGCCTGCCGTCGGCGCCACGGCGCTGATGCGCGAGAGGTTCACCGTGGTACGCGCCACGCCGATGCCGCCGCCGACATAGGGACGCAGCCCGCCGCCGAGGTTGAGATCGTAATAGCCCGAGATGCCGAGGTTCAGCGTCTTGAGGCGACCGCTCGCAGCCATCTGCTTGCTGGCGAGCTTTTCGAGATTGGCGCCGGCGGTGTCATACCCCACCGTGCCCTCGAAGCGGAAACCGCCAAGATCGTAGCCCAGGCCGATTTCGCCGACGAGGCCGGTCTTGAAATCGGTGTTCTTCTGAAAGGTCGAAGGCGATGTGATATCCCCCCCCTTCATGTGCAGGTCGGCATCGAGCTGCGGTCCGGCACGGACCACCACATAGGTGCCTGGCTCGGCCTCGGTCTGCGCGAACGCCGCGGAAGTGGGGAGCGTCGCGGCAAGCGCGAAGGCCAGGGCGGCGGCGCCGGTGGTGCCGGTAATCGAACGAGAAAACATTGTCGTGTCCTTGCAATGCAATTGGGTCACAGCCCATTCGATCCCGGGCTGCGAGGCTTGAGACGGTGTCGTGGCAGGACCACCTCAAAGAAATTTGCATCGCGGAAATGACGCGGGCGGCTGGCGGACGCTTCGCCGGGAAGCACGAGAAAAAAACTGTGAGGCGCTGGCCGTTCTGCTCCGTCTGTTTCCGAAGCTGATCGGAATCGACAGCGGTTTGGCAGCGCCTTACGACTGTCGTTGCGAGGGACATCAGCTTGATCCGATGAGCGAACTCAATCCGCTATTGTCCATTTTCATGGAGCGCAGGGCGAGCTTGCTGCGCTATTTCACGGCGCGGGTGGGCGAGGCCGAGGCCGAAGATCTGGTGCAGGAAACCTGGCTTCGCGTGGCATCCCAGCCCGCCAATGACGACGTCCGCAATCCCGCCGCCTATCTTTACCGGCTTTGCGGCAATGTGATGCTCGACCGGTTGCGCCAGGAACGCACCCGCGCTGCCCGCGATGCTGAATGGCGCCGGGTGAATCGCACCGTCGTCACGAGCGGCGAGGAAGTATGCGAGGGTGTCCCGGCCGACGAGGTGCTGATCGCGCGCGATCGGCTGCGCCGGCTTCGCGACGCGCTTGCCGACCTGCCCGAGGCGGTCCAGCGAACCTTTCGAATGCACAAGCTCGAAGGATTGTCGCACAGCGAGGTGGCCGCGCAGCTCGGCGTGTCGCGCAGCCTCGTCGAGAAACACATGATGCGCGCGCTCAAGCATCTCGTCGCGAGGGTTGGGTGATGAACTTTCGGCACATCGATTTTCATTGCGGTGGGGGCCGCCGGGCTTCGTCATTGAAGCTGGCTGGGTCGCCCTTCGGAAAGCAGGAACTATGACCCTAACGGATTTTAGCGAAGCGATGCGAGACGAGGCCGTTTCCTGGTTCGTCAGGCTCCGGGAGTGCGATGACGAGTCGGTCTGGCTCGAACATCAGGGCTGGCTGGAGGCGGATTCGGCACATGCAGCGGCGTATTCGGCGGTCGAACGCATCTGGATCGAAAGCGAGGATCTTCCCCTGCTCGATGCTGAAGAGCCCGCCTCAGCCGAGGTGATCGACCTGGGCGCCCGACGCGCCGAGCGATCGGCCAAATATCGCTATTGGCTTCCTGCCGCCGTTGCCGCGGCGATGGTCGGCGCGGTGACGCTTCAGTCCGGCCTGCTTCGGTTCGGCCCGTCGGGCGAAACCTATCGCACCGATACCGTCGGCACCCGCACCGTGACGCTGGCTGACGGTTCGCGGATCGTGCTCAACCGCAACACTGAAGTCACCGTCCATATCGGCCAGGACAAGCGATCCGCGGAACTGGTCTCAGGCGAGGTCGCATTCGATATCAGGCACGAGGCAAAGCGCCCCTTCGTCGTTGCGGCCGGCGGCCGCGAAATCCGGGTATTGGGAACCGAATTCGACGTGCTGAACCAGGCGGGCATGTTCGGCGTGGCCGTGCGGCGCGGTCTGGTGGCGGTATCCGGCGCGAAGGGTGCGGAGACGACCCGGCTTCCTGCCGGTGCGGCGCTGCTGCGCCCCGCCGGAGCGAAGGCCGACACGGTTTCGCGCGGCGATGTCGACGATGCTTTTGCCTGGATGCAGGGGCGGCTGGTTTATACTGACCGACCGCTCGACGCCGTCGCGCGCGATCTGGCACGCTATGACGGCGGGGTGGTCAGCGTCGACCCGGCGCTGCGGGATATTCGCGTGACCGGGGTCATCAGGATCGGCGATCCGGCGACGCTCGACCACCAGCTGGAGCAGCTCCTCCCCATCAGAATCGAGGAACGCGATGGCCAGCGCGCAATCGTGCCGGCCCGGCGTTAGGTGCAGGTCACGATTTCTAGCGGGCGGCGCACTGCGCGATAGCTTGGGGAAGATCGAAAACCAGCCTATGGGAGTGCGATTTTCGGCTCGGCCTTGACCGGATTCGAGCCACCGCGCCGCCATCCAGCTTCGATTTTGGGAATGAACAGATTCACGTGTCACGGTTTGTCGCGGGCGGTTTCCTCTTTGCCATCATTTCGGCTGCGGCGACTCCGGCCGAGGCCGCTGACCGTGACAGGATCACCCTCAATATTCCCGCCGGTCGGCTGGTGGATGCGATTGTCGCGATGGGCCGGCAAGCGGGCGTGAATGTCGCGACGACGGTTTCCGGCATCAATGGCATGCGAAGCAAAGGCGTCAGGGGCAAGCTGACGATCGAGGCAGCGTTCACGCGGCTTCTGGCCGGGACGGGGCTCGTCGCAACGCGGATCGGGCCCGGTGCGTTCAGGATAGAGCGCCCATCGCCATCGCGACCCCGGCTCCCCGCCCGCCCGAAACCCGTTATTCAGCCGCCCGTCTCGCCACCGCCCGCGGAGGAGCCGACTGATATCGTCGTCACCGCCGGAAAGCAGCGCAACCCGCTGGATCTCTATCCCGGCGCGGCGGAGGTGGTGTGGTTCGATACGCCACGCCTGCGCTATGCGGGCGCACGTGGCACGGGAGCGCTGGTCGACGAACTGCCAGTGCTTACCTCGACCAGCCTCGGCCCCGGTCGCGAGAAGCTTTTCCTCCGCGGCATCGCCGACAGCAGTTTCTCGGGCGCCAGTCAGGCGACGGTGGGACAATATCTGGGCGAGGTGCAGCTGAACTACAACGCGCCCGATCCGGATCTCAGCCTCTACGATATGGAACGCGTCGAGATACTCCAGGGGCCGCAGGGAACGCTCTACGGCGCGGGCTCGCTGGGTGGCGTGGTCCGGCTCGTCCCGCATCAGGCGAAGCCGGGTATCTGGGAAGGCAGCGTCCAAGCGGCAGTGGGCGCGACATGGCATGGCGGCACGGGAGGCGATGCCGCGGGCGTGGTCAACGTCCCGCTCTGGCAAGGTGCCGCGGTTCGCGTGCTCGGCTATGGCAGCTGGTCGCCCGGCTATATCGACGATCTGCAGCGCGGCCTGAAGGACGTGAACGACACGCGAAAGCTCGGCGCGCGCGGCTCCTTTTTCTTCGAACCCGGCGATCACTGGTCGGTTGAACTCGGCGGCGCCTTTCAGTCGACCCGCAACGGCGATGCGCAATATACCGAAGGGACCGGGCGGCCATTGTCGCGCGCGACCTCGATCGCCGAACCTTCGGAAAGCCGCTTCTATCTGGGCCAGATCACCGTCCGCAAGCTGTGGGACGATGGCAAGGAACTGGTCGGCTCGATCGGGCTGGTACGCAATCAGCAGGTTACGGTCTATGACGCGAGCAAGCTTACCGGCGTCGAGGCCACCGAAGCGGATTCGCTCAACATGGCGTATCTGTTGACCACGGAGGCCCGCCTTTCCCGGCTCCGGGCGGACGGGACCGGGTGGGTGATCGGCGCGCATATCACCTCGAGCGACGATCAATTGCTCTATCTGATCGGCAAGGACGAAACGCTGAACTTCCTTCGGGGTATCCGCAGCTATGTGCTCGATACCGCGGTGTTCGGGCAGGCAACCGTCGATGTTGCGCCGCGGCTGCAGGTCACCGTCGGCGGTCGACTGTCAGCGATCCGGCTCCGCGGATTTGAGATATTGCCGACGCGCGATGAACTGAAATTGGACTACGTGACCAACGATCGCGACACTGTCGTGTTCGCGCCGGGCGTGGCGATGACCTGGCGAGCGAATGCGGCGATGACCGGCTATCTCCGCTATCAGCGCGGTTATCGCGTCGGCGGCTTCGCCGTCGTGCCGTTCGGCGAGGCTGGGGACGCAGGCCAGGTAGGCGTGTCCGGCTTCCGTCCCGATACGCTGGACGTCATCGAAGGGGGCATTCGGTTCGGCGCGCACGGCCATGGGCTGAGCGGCAATGTCAGCGTTTCCGCCGCGCGGTGGCGGAACATCCAAGCCGACCTCACCGGGCCGGACGGGCCGTTCACCGCCAATGTCGGCGACGGTCACGTCAACGGGCTGGAATTCAACGCGAACTGGCAGGCACGCAAGGGAATCAATCTTTCCGGCGGGATATTCCTCGCGGAAAGCAACCTCGACAAGCCCGCGCGGGACATCGAGATCACGCGTCGCCAGAAATTGCCCAATGTGCCCGCCGTCACGGCCCGGCTTGCGGCAGACTATCGCAAGATCTTTCCTTCCGGGCGGACGCTCACTGTCGGCGTCGGGTTGCGCTATGTGAGCCGGTCATGGGTCGGCGTGGGGCCGCTCCTCAGGGTGCCGCAGGGCAATTTCCTGCAGACCAGCGCCCTCGCCGAGTATCGTATCGGGCGATATAAAATGTTCGTCGACATGCGGAACCTGCTCGACAGTCGCGGAAACAGATTTTCGGTCGGGAATCTGCTTCAGACCGGCAATCTCGATCAGCGCACGCCGCTCGAACCGCGAAGCATCCGCGTCGGCATCGCCGCCGGTTTCTGAAGATAGAGCATCGTGCTGAAAAGTGGCTACCGGTTTTCAGCTTTTCACGATGCGACAACAAAGACTTAGAACAAGAAGGCCGATTCCGATTTCGGGCTGCTTGCTCTAGTCGCCATCGCGCCGCGACCGGCCCGGTCTCGGAAGGCAGGGTCTTCCCGACTCGGCCAGCCTGAAATTCTCTTCGTCGATATCCGGTGAACGCGCAGATGCGGCGAGGAACCGCAATCTCCCCCGGAAGAGCTTGAGTGAAGATTCTTCAGAAAGCCCTTGATAAGCAAGGATTTATATATGCCATATCGAAGATATGAAGGATGCGTTGGTGGGCCCGGCAGGACTTGAACCCGCAACCTACCCGTTATGAGCGGGCAGCTCTAACCAATTGAGCTACAGGCCCCACCGAGCCGCTCGTTAGCGGAGCGCACTTGCCGGTGGCAAGGCCGCCGTGTCGATGATTTCGCGAAGTGAGGCAGGCGCAACCCCGCGCCGGTCCAGATCGGCGAAGATCCGGTCCCACCAATGATGAAACGCCCTGAGCCCGGCTGCGTCGCGGACATAGGGCGTATGCCCCGGCGCGACGGATGGCGAATGGAAGGAAAAGTTCAGCACCCGTACCCCCTCTCCCACCGCGACCGCGACCGCCTCCAGCGCATCGGCGAGCGGCATTTCCTCGGGCGTCAGCGCGACGCGCGACAATAAATGTGTCCGGGCGAAGATGCCGCGTCCCTTGGGTAGCCGGCCAAGCGCATTGTACAGGCCGATCCCGCCGCGCCGGGCGAAGCCGGTGAAGACCGTGGTCAGCGGCAGTTCGATGATCGCACCGCCCGGTCCTGCCCTGAAGGCATGATTGCCGATCGCGCCGAAATCGGGCCCGCCTTCGTCCGAATAGCGATAGGCCGACCGGATCGAACTATCGAGCACATAGCCCCTTGCCGCCAGAAGGCCGAACGTCGCGGGGCCGATGCCGTAGCGCCCGGCGCGATAGGCGCGGGGGACTGCGCCGAACGCCGCCGTGATCGCGCCGGTCAGTGCGTCGATCTTGGCGGCTTCGAGTGCCTCCGGGAGATTGCCGGCAAAGCTGTTGGCTGGGGTCAGCGCCTCGTCGAACGGTGGATTGACCCAGGAGTGCAGCTGGGTGCCGATTGCCGAGACACCGTCGGCCAGCACCGCACTGAGCATGTCGATCGCCTGCGGGTCGGTCGCGATCGGGTAATCGACCATATAGGTCAGCGGGACACCCCGATCGGCGAAGCGCCGATGCGCCTCGGGGATCGCTGCCACGTGCGACAGGCCATGGGTATCCCGCCCGAGCGGCGCGTTCCAGTCGAACTCCTCCTCGGTATCGACGAAGATCGTGAAACGCGTACCGAAACCCTCAGGCCAGGCGATCAGGTCGGCGGCGGGTGGTGGCGGGACGCGGTATCCCGGCACCGCGCCTCGAGGTGATGTGGACTGCTCCACGATCAGTTTGAAGAAACCTGCTCCACGCTGTCGATAACGGCGGCCGGGAGGCGCAAAGTCAAGGCTTTGTCGGCAATGACGAGAGTACCGCACAGCTCGGCGGCAAGGTTCCGGGCAAGCCGCAGGGCGAAGCCGGTGCCGAGCAGGGGCGCACCGTCCCGCTCTGCTTCGGTCTCAGCATCGATCGTCAGCAGGCTGTCGCCACCATAAGCAGCGAGCGCGGCCGGGCGATCGAACACGATCGCGACGACGCTGTCCGCCTCCAGGGTAGCGGCGATCCCGATGCGTTCGTCCCGCCCACCGGATGCGACCAGAGTCGCCATCAGCCGCCCGATCAGCCGCTCGACCGCCCGGTCGTCACCCGCGATGGCAAGCTCGCGGTCGCCGGCATAAACGTCGATCACGGTGCCGCGCAGCGTCGCCAGCGGTGCGAGGTCGTCCGCAATCCGCTTCAGCAACGGCACCAGCGACACCTCCCCCGGGCGCAGGTCGAGCGCCTTGGAATCGATCCGCGCCGCCATGTCGATATCGTCGATCGCCGTCAGCAGGCTGCCCGCCTGATTGCGGATGTCGGTCGCATAAGTGCGATATACCTGCGGGACAGGACCGAGCATCTGCGTTTCGATCATTTCGGCAAAGCCCGCGATCGCATTAGTCGGGGTACGCAGCTCATGGACGAGCTGGCGTAGCGCGTCGGATGCAGGGTTGCGGTTCGGGCGCGGTTCGGCGGTCTCGTCTGGGCGTGGGCGGCGGGCTGTACCGCGATAGCCCGTGAAGCGGCCGCTCTCGCGATCGAACACCGGAATGCCGGTGATTCGCCAATGGCCGGCCGCATCCGACTCGCCATCGACGACGAGGCGAGCATTGGCGAAGCCTGCCCGACGACGGAACGCACCCGCTGCGGCGCCATCGACGCGCGACCCGCCCGGCAGCGCCGCGAGATCGAGCGAAAGCCCGATCAACGGCGCGCGGGCAGCCCCCTCGATCCAGCGGACGACGCCCGACGCATCGGTTTCGAAGCGGAAACTCTGCGCCTGGACTGATTCGAACTCGAACAGTTCGGGCTGGATTTCCGACTGGATCGGTGCCGCGGGCGATTCGTCACGCTGGCGCTGCCATGCGTCGATCCGGGCGACCAGTTCGGCGATCTGGAACATGCCCGACGCTGCCTCGGCCGGCGGCGGCTGCAGCTTGGCGATCTCGATCACTTCGGCGACTGGCGCCGGGCCGGCTTGCTCGGAGGCGACTCTCTGGGGGACGACTGTCTCGCATGTCTCCGACGCGAGCGCCTCGACTGGCCCGGAGGTCTCGACGCGTTCGGGAATTTCAGCGGACTCTTGAATTTCGGCAGGCTCGAAGGATTCTGCTGCCTCGGCAGGCTGGGGTGGCTCAATCGATTCGCCCGCATCACCGGTCTGACGAAACGCCTCGGCCACCACCGGCAATCCGAGTGCGACGCTGGCAAACGAGACGAAGGTGGATTCGGGCGGCGCGATCAACCGTGCTTCGACGACAGGCTTCACAACCACGTCCCGTGGCTGGGCCACAAGCCGCGGCTCCTCAGTTCGCGACTCCGTGACTTCCGGCTCAGGCATTGCCTGTTCCGGCTTGGGTGCCGTGACGTGAAGGATCGCCGACTCCGGTTCGTTGGCGGGGAGCGGGCCGAGCACATCGGTCCAGTCGATCGTCGCCTCTTTCGCCTCGGCCGGCGGATATCCCTCGTCTCCGATTGCGCCAGTCTCGACCTCGCCAGTCTCGACCTCTTCAGTCTCGACTTCCGGGACCTCGACTCCGCCAGCCTCGGCCGCATCGGATTCGACGTCCGCTGACTCGGCTTCTCCGGCCTCGATCCCGGGTATCTCGACCGCCGGTGGGATTTTCACCTCGACCGGCGCCGCGGGCGTCCCGGCGCGCCTCTCGTCCGGCGCGGCTGCTGTACCAGCCGACAGCACGAAATCGACGCTGCCGAAGCCCTCTAGCGCGCGACTCACCGCCGGCGGCAAGTCGCGACGATGGCGCAGGATCGATCGAGCCGCAGGCGACATGCCGGATAGCATGGCGATCCATTCGTCGGCGCGCAGGCGGGCGGTGCGCAGCACCGGCGCCGCGATCACCGGATCGTCTTCGGCGAAGAGCTGGACGAGCGCCGCGGGCGGATCGGCAAAGGCCAGGCCCCGCGCGCTGGCCGCACGGATCGGGGGCGGCACATGCCGGCGAATCGCCTTGAGTTTCGCAATCGCGCTGATACCGGGGGGCACGCGTCGCCGGCCGATCAGGTCGACCAGTTGCCGCCATGCCGATTGCGCGCCGAACGGGGTCGACATGTCTGCCGAGAGCACCGTTTCCAGACTGTCGTCGAAGCGCAAAGGTCACTTTCCCCAACCGGTCACGACGGTCGTGCCCTAAGGATTTCTTAACCGGCCGGACTCGGGAGTGAAACAGCTGATTTTGACACGTAGCAATGTGGGACAATTGCGTTCGCTCGCAATTATCTTATGCTGAACGCTGGCCGCTCGCCAGAAAGTCAGAGCCGGCGGGGAGCTTTGTGTAATGGCGTTTGATTCGATCGACCGGCGGATTCTGGGATTGCTGCAGGATGATGGCCGGATGACGAATGTCGATCTGGCGGAACGTGTAGGCCTGACCGCCCCGCCCTGCCTGCGCCGCGTCCGTACGCTGGAAGAAGTCGGTGCGATCCGCGGCTATCATGCCGAACTCGACGCGGCGACGCTCGGCTATCCGATCACGGTGTTCGCGATGGTCAGCCTGCGCAGCCAGGCCGAGCATGATCTTGCCGCCTTCGAGGACCATGTCGCGCAAATCCCCGAGATCCGCGAATGCCACATGCTCAACGGGGAGATCGACTTCATCCTGAAGATCGTCGCGACCGATCTCAAGAGCTTCCAGGAAATCCTCACGACCCATCTGACGCCCGCCCCCAATGTGGCGAGCGTGAAGACTTCGCTGACGATCCGGACTGCCAAGGCACTGCCGGGCATCCCGGTGCGGCAGGACTGACAAAAAAGGGGCGGCATCATGCCACCCCTTTTCAATCGATACCGTCTCGACCGAACTGGTCCTGCCGGCCATCACACGGCTGGCGGACTATCCAGCCAGATCTTCCAGAGCGTCGCCGTGTCGCTGTCGGGCGCCGCTGCCACCGCGTTGAAATCGGCACGAGCCCGCTCTTTGTCGCCCGACAGGGCGAGAGCGATGCCGCGATGCAGGCGGACGTCGTCCGTATCCTTGACGGTCTTCTCTAGTGCCACGCCATACATCTCGATCGCCTTGGCATAGGCACCCTTGCCGATGCTGACATCGCCAAGCTGCGCGGCCAGTGCGCCATTGGCCGCCTTTCGCGCGGCCGCCTCGGTCGGCGTTGCCGGTGCCGCCTTGCCCTTGGCAGGGGCGGCGAGCAGTCGGACGCTTTCCGGCTCCTTGGGCGGGATCGCGCCCGAGACGCGCCCTTCCTCGATCACTGACTTCACCTCGTCCTTCAGGCCGAGATTGTTGGCCCGCCGGGCATATTCCAGATATTCCTTCTCTCCGCCGAGGCTCTTGGTCACCCGCATCAGCCGGTAGAGGTCGACGAACCTCGTGTCGCGATCCCGGCGCTCCGCCGCGGGCAACTTGCTTTCATCCTCGTCCTTGAAGCCGTTGACCGCGATCGCGTCGTGCCAGTTCCCCCTGCTCCCATAGGCAGCAAGCCACTTGCCGGTCCACGCAGCCGCCTCGGGCGCCTTTTTCAGCCTCAGGCGCTGCGCCGCGAACCGATACCAGCTTTCGGGCGGTTTCTTGCCCGCCGCGATCTGTGCAGCGATCATCGAATCGAGCTCGGCGGCACCGGCTGAGACCTGGCCTCCGTCCACGTTCGCGCGCACGATCTGCAGGTTCAGCTCGTCGTCGCGCAGGCCGTTCTCGCGCGCCTGGCGGTAGAATTGCACCGCCTTGGCGTAATCCTTCCGCGCATAGGCGAAATCGCCGAGCGTGTAGTTATACCGCGCCACATCGTCCTTCGACGTGCGCGGATCGGCGATCAGCTCCGTCAGCGGTTTCACCAGCGCTGTCTGGCTTTGCACCGTCGGCGGCGAGGCGCTCAGCAGCCGGACCCGCAGCGTCCGTGCGACATAGCGCTCGCTGTCGTTGCTCGCCGTCCGCTCGATCGTCGAGATCGCGGTTTCGGCGCCGGCGAGATCATTGGCCTTCAGCGCCACCGCCGCCGCAGCCGCCGAATCCCGCACCTGCTTGGACAGGACGAAATTCGTCGGGCTTTCCGGCTGCGTTACTTCCTTCTTGCCCGCGGCCACGGCCATCGGGGGGGATACCGCCACAGGCACCAGCAGCGCCGCCGCCAGCGCCGTCATCGAAATGGTCTTCATACTCAAACTCTCCAAATGCGGCGCTGTCGGTTCGTGTGAATCACGCCAGCGGCGGCGAGTCCAGCCAGATCGTCCACAGACGGGCGAGATCGGCCTGCGGCGCGCCGGTTACCTTGGCGAAGGCAGCCTTGGCTTCATCCTTGCGGCCCTGGTTCGCCAGCGCCACGCCGAGATGCAGGTTCACCGCATTCGCGTCGACACCGGCCTGCCCGGCCGCTGCCGTGTAGGACTCAGCCGCCTTGGCATAGTCGCCTGCCGCCAGATAGATGTCGCCGGCAACCGCGGGCTTGGACTTGCCAGCAGCCGTCGACGCAGAGACTTCCGACTTCATCGCCGCCTGCGCTGCGGTGTAGACACGGACGATGCCGCCATCGCTTGCGGGGATCTTGCCCGAGGCACGCCCCTCGTCGATCACCGCCGCTGCTTCCCAGGGCAGGCCCGAATCGAGCGCCGACTGGGAATAGATGTAATAGTCGTTGCTGTCGTTCAGCGCCTTGCTGGTGCGCATCAGGCGGAACATGTCGAGCTTCTGGCCCTTGGTGAACTTGGTCCCGGTCGGGTCGTTCACCTTGCGGAAGTTGTTCACGCCGGTGCGCCACGTGGCGATCTTCGGATAGACCTTGAGCTGGCGGACCAGCCAGGTTTCGGCCCGCGGAACATCGTGCTTCGCATAGAGATTGCTGACGACGAAGGAATACCAGGTCTCGGGCGCGGTGCGGCCGGCCGCCGTCTCGGCGGTGATGGCCTTGTCCAGCTCGGCGATCGCTTCATCGATCTTGCCGGTCGCGCCATAGGCCCGCGCCAGCGACACGGTGGTGTCGGTGCCCGGATAGCCCAGTTCGCGCGCCTTGAGCAGATACTTGACCGCGTCGGCTTCCTGCTTCTGGTCGAGCGCGATCGATCCGCGCACATTGTAATAAGCCGGGAGCGAATCGGCCGGCGTCTTGGGATTGACCAGCAACAGGTCGAGCGCCTTTGCCACGCCAGCATTGTCGTTCTTCGCGCTGGCGATCTGCAGGTGGAACATGCCTACGAAATACCGGTCGTCATCGGTCTTCGCCTGCGGTTCGGCCGCGGCGAGCTGAGTCTCGGCCGTCGCATAGTCCTTGGCCTTGATCGCGGTGTCGACGGCGACCGCGGGCTTGGCGAACCCGGGCGACGGGACGATCTTGGGCGCTGCGTCCTTCTCGTTCTTCTTTTTCTCGGCGGCGGCGGCAGGCACGGCGACCATCGCCGTGGCACCCAAGGAAAGCATCAGCGCATACGCAACGGGGTGGACCAGTTTCATCGGGAAAACTCCTCAGGCGGAATAGGGCGAGCGTTCAATTCGCAAACGCCTCTAATTGGCGGGGCATCGCCGTTCAAGCGGCGGGATTGAGACCGGATGGCATCGAGGCTCTGAACGCGCATTGAATATGTTCGGCTCCCGACTTTCTACAGTCCCTTTGACTCAGGCCGTTTCCCCCGCCTAGGCGCGGCGGGTGATCGCCCTTCTCTCCCCCGCAAAGACCCTCGACTATGAACGGCCGGTGCCGCCGGTCGGGACGACGACGCCGCGCTTCGCGGCGGAGGCGAGCAGCCTCGCCGCGTCGGCCGCCAATCTGAGCCAGAAGCGTCTGTCCGAACTGATGGACATCTCGAAGAAGCTGGCCAAGCTCAACGCCGATCGCTTCGCCGGGTTCGACGCCCAGCCGGAACGTCCCGCGCTCTACGCCTTTGCCGGCGACGTCTATCTCGGCCTGGAGGCGCGGACGCTTGACGAATCGGGGGTCGCCTTCGCCCAGGATCATGTGCGGATGCTCTCCGGCCTCTACGGCCTGCTCCGCCCGCTCGATGCGATGCGGCCCTATCGACTCGAAATGGGCACTCGCTGGGCGCCGCGCCGCAAGAGCCTCTACGCATGGTGGGGCGACCGGATCGCTGAGGCGGTACGCGCCGATGTCGAGGAGGAAGGCTCGGGCGTGGTGCTCAACCTCGCGAGCCAGGAATATTTCGCCGCCGTCGCCGACAGGCTCGCGGGGCTGCGAGTCATCAACGTCGATTTCCGCGAACCCGGCCCCGATGGCCCCCGCTTCGTCAGCTTCCACGCCAAGAAGGCACGCGGGATGATGGCGCGCTGGCTGTGCGAGCACCGAATCGCCGATGCCGATTCGATGAAAGGGTTCGACAGCGCCGGCTATCGCTTCGATGCTGAGGCCAGCGAACCCGACACGTGGCGCTTCGTCCGCGCGTGAGCGGCAGCGCGGTCATCATCGGCGCGTCGGGCGGCATCGGCGGCGCGCTCCATGCCGCGTTGCTTGACGAAGGCACCTTCGACACGGTCCATGGCTTTTCGCGCAGCGGGACCGGCACCGACCTGACCGACGAAGCGAGCATCGCCGCGGCCGCTGCGCTCGTCGCCAGAGGTCCCGCGCCATCCCTGATCATCGTCGCGACCGGTATTCTCCATGAGAGCGATCGCGCCCCGGAAAAGGCCATGCAGGAACTCGACCCGGCATGGCTCGCCCGCATGTTCGCGGTGAACACGATCGGCCCCGCGCTCGTCGCCAAGCACTTCCTGCCGCTTATGCCGCGCACCGGCCGCACCGTCTTCGCTGTCCTGTCGGCACGGATCGGCAGCATCGCCGACAACAAGCTGGGCGGCTGGCATGGCTATCGTGCGTCGAAGGCAGCGCTCAACATGATGGTCCGCACCCTCGCGATCGAGGAAAGGCGCCGTAACGACCGGTCGATCGTCGTCGCGCTCCACCCGGGCACTGTCGACACCCCCCTGTCGCGCCCGTTTCAGGCGAGCGTCACCCCCGGCACGTTGTTCGACCCGGATCGCGCGGCGGTCCAGCTCCTCGACGGCATCGATGGCCTCAAGATTCCCGACAGCGGCAAGCATTTCTCCTGGGATGGTGTAGAGATCGCCCCCTGACCGGCCCTCACGCGTACGCGCGCACGCGTGACATCGGGAGCCGGCTTCGCTAGACCGTCATCCAGCAGACATATAACTTTCCGAAAGACTCGAAACTTTGACCGACGAGACCATCCTCGCCGACCCTTCCGATATTTCACCGATCTCGATCGTCGACGAGATGCGGTCGAGCTATCTCGACTACGCGATGAGCGTCATCGTCAGCCGCGCGCTGCCGGACGTGCGCGACGGGCTGAAGCCGGTGCATCGCCGCATCCTGTTCGCCAGCCAGGAGGGCGGCTTCGTCCCCGGCCGGCCGTACCGCAAATGCGCCAAGATCGTCGGCGACGTGATGGGCAACTACCATCCGCACGGCGACAGCTCGATCTACATGGCCCTCGCCCGTCTCGCCCAGGATTGGGCGATGCGCGTGATGCTGATGGACGGCCAGGGCAATTTCGGATCGATGGACCCGGATATGCCGGCGTCGATGCGCTATACCGAGGCGCGGCTGACCAAGGCGGCGATGGCCCTGCTCGAGGATATCGAGAAGGACACGGTCGATTTCGCGCCCAACTATGACGGCTCGCGCGAGGAGCCGACCGTTCTCCCGGCGCGCTTCCCCAACATTCTGGTCAACGGCGCGGGCGGCATCGCCGTCGGCATGGCGACCAACATCCCGCCGCACAATCTCGGCGAAGTGGTCGATGCCTGTCTTGCCTATATCGAGCGCTCGCTCGACGGCGGCGATGCGATCACCATCGACGAACTGATGGAGATCGTGCCCGGTCCGGATTTCCCGACCGGCGGCATCATCCTCGGCCGCGCCGGCTGCAAGGGCGCCTATCATGAGGGCCGCGGCTCGATCATGGTGCGCTCGCGCCACGTCGTCGAGGAAGGCCGGAACGACAAGCGCTCCATCGTCCTCACCGAAATCCCCTACCAGACCGGCAAGAACGCCCTGGTCGAGAAGATCGCCGAGGCCGCCAAGGACAAGCGGATCGAAGGCATCTCGGACATCCGGGACGAATCGAACCGTCACGGCGTGCGCATCGTCATCGACCTGAAGCGCGATGCGACCGCCGAGGTCGTGCTCAACCAGCTCTGGCGGCACACCCCGGCCCAGTCGAGCTTCCCGGCCAACATGCTCGCGATCCGCGGCGGCCGACCCGAGACGCTCAACCTGCGCGACATCATCGAGGCCTTCGTCAAGTTCCGCGAGGAGGTCATCACCCGCCGCTCGAAGTTCGAGCTGGCCAAGGCCCGCGAGCGCGCCCACATCTTGCTCGGCCTGGTCGTCGCGACGACCAATCTCGACGAGATGGTCAAGATCATCCGCGGCTCGTCCAGCCCGCCCGTCGCCCGGGCCGCATTGATGGCGCGCGAATGGCCGATCGCCGAGATCGCGCCCTACATCAAGCTGGTCGAAGCGGTCGAAAAGGAGATCGAGGGCGACGTCTATCGCCTGTCCGACATCCAGGTCCGCGCTATCCTGGACCTGCGCCTGCATCGCCTCACCGCGCTCGGCCGCGACGAGATCGGCGACGAGCTCAAGACGCTCGCCGAGTCGATCACCGAGCTGCTCGCGATCCTTGGCGACCGGGTGAAGCTCTACGGCGTGATGAAGGACGAACTCGCCGCCGTGCGCCTCGCCTTCGCCACCCCGCGCAAGACCGAGATCGCCGCCGCCGCCGACGGCATCGACGACGAGGACCTGATCGAGCGCGAGGACATGGTCGTCACCGTGACCATGCAGGGCTATATCAAGCGCACCACGCTCGACACCTTCCGCGCCCAGCGCCGCGGCGGCAAGGGCCGCGCCGGCATGGCGACCAAGGACGAGGATATCGTAACCGAGCTGTTCGTCACCTCGACCCATACGCCGGTGCTGTTCTTCTCGACCCTCGGCAAGGTCTATCGCATGAAGGTCTGGCGCCTGCCCGAGGGCGGCGCCGCCACCCGCGGCCGGCCGATGATAAACCTGCTCCCTCTGGCCGAGGGCGAGACGATCTCGACCGTGCTCGCCCTGCCGGAAGACGAGGCTGAGTGGGGCAAGCTCCACGTCATGTTCGCGACGGCCAAGGGCAATGTGCGCCGCAACTCGATGGACGCGTTCACCAACGTGCCCTCGAACGGCAAGATCGCGATGAAGTTCGAGGGCGATGACGAGGACGATCGGCTGATCGGCGTCGCGCTGCTCGATGAAGCCGATGATGTGCTGATGGCCACGCGCCAGGGCAAGGCGATCCGCTTTGCCGGTGACGAAGTGCGCGAGTTCCAGAGCCGCAACTCGACCGGTGTGCGCGGCATCAGGCTGGCCGCGGGCGACGAGGTCATGTCGCTCTCGATCCTGCACAAGGTGGGCGTCCGCGACCAGGACGAGCGTGACGATTATCTCCGCCACGCCCCCTGGAAGAACACTGAAGTGGCCGATCGCGCGCCGCGCCTGATGGATGACGCCCGCTTCGAGGAGCTGATGTCCCGCGAGCAGTTCATCCTAACCGTCTGCTCGAACGGATATGGCAAGTTGTCGAGCGCCTTCGAATATCGCCGCACCGGCCGCGGTGGCCAGGGCATCACCAATATCGACAATATCGCCCGCAACGGCCCGGTCGTGGCAAGCTTCCCGGCATCCAAGGGCCATCAGCTCATGCTGGTGACCGATCAGGCCAAGCTGATCCGCATGTCGCTCGGCGACCTGCGCGTCATCGGCCGTGGCTCGGCGGGTGTGAAGCTGTTCGATGTCGGCAAGAACGAGCATGTCGTCTCCGCCGCCCGCATCGAGGAAACCGAGGAAGAGGCAGAGGTCGACCTGGCCGACGGTCCAGTGGCCGGCGAGGCGACACCGGACGGCGACACCGGCGAGGATCTGGCCGACGGCGGCGAGGCTTAGGAAAAGGGGCGGCCTTCACCATGCCGTTCGCTTCGAGCGACGTCGAGAAGCCGCCTCCCGCGCCCGGTATCTGTTTCTCGACGTCCCTCGAAACGAACGGCACGGGGGACGTATCAGGGACGAGGAATTCGCATGAGAGACACGACAGCCTACAAGGTGCTGACGGGCGAACAGATGGCGGCGCTTGAAACCGGCAGCTTCGCCGGCGCGCCGATCGACCTCGCTGACGGCTATATCCACCTGTCGACCGCCGCCCAGCTTGACGAGACCGTCGACAAGCATTTCGCCGGACAATCAGGCCTGCATGTCGCCGCCGTCGATCTCGCGGCCCAGGGCGACATGCTGAAATGGGAGCCGTCACGCAGCAGCCAGCTCTTCCCGCACATCTATGGCCCGTTGCTGCTTGAAACCGTGATCGCTTATGGCCCGCTCGACCGCGACGAGCAGGGCAAGATACGCCTGCCCGTTACTGGCTGATCGGGCCGGCGCGCTCTTCCGCTGCCGGCGGCGCAACGATCGCCGCCACCGCCACATCGGCCGTCACGTTCGCCACCGTGCGGAACATGTCCGGGATCGTATCGACCGCCAGCAGGATCGGCAACAGCTCGAGCGGTGCCCCCAGGGCAATCGCCGTCGGGGTCGCGGCGGCGAAGAAGCTGACCGCGCCCGGCATGCCGATCACCACCAGGGTTGAAAGCACCGCCAGCGGGATCGCGATCAGGATCTGCGCGAGCGAGACCTCGATCCCCGCCATCCACGCCATTGCCAGCCCGAACAGCAACGATGCCGACGGGGCGGTAACCTTGAATACCGCCACCGCCAGCGGCAGGATGACGGCGGCATCGCGATCGGAAATACCGACCCGTTCCGCACTGGCCAGCATTGCCGGCAAGGTCGCGATCGAGGATTGCGTTCCCGCCGCGACTGCCTGGGCCGGCGCCAGCGCCCGGGCGAAACGCCACAGCGGCACCCCGCCCGGCCAGCGCGCCAGCCCATAGCAGATCATCGTCAGCACCAGCGCCAGCACGATCTGGATCAGGATGTAGTGCCCCAGCGCCAGCGCTGCACCGATCCCGGCGGTCGCGCCGATCGCGAGGGCCAGGGCGAAGATTCCGACAGGCGCCACTCGCAACACCCATCCGACCACCACGATCATCGCGTCGGCCAGCCCGCGAAACGGTTCAAGCGTCGCCGCGGCGCGCGATCGCCCGATCCGGCTCAGCGCCAGCCCGAGCACCACCGCGAAGACGACCAGCGGCACGATCGCCCCTTCTGCGCCCGAGGCGATGACGTTGACCGGCACCATCGCCCTGATCGCCTCGACGGTCGACGGGATTGCGGGCGGTGCGCTCGCCGGGAAATTGGCGCGCAGGCCCGCCACGGTTTCGGCCGGCAAGGGGAACAGCGCCAGCAGCGGCGGCACGATCAAGGCGGCGACCACGGCCGCAAGCAGCAGGAATCCAGCCAGCACGAACGGCAACCGCGCGCCGATCCGCCGCGCGGGGCCATCGTCGGCGGTCGCCAGGTCGGCGACGCCCGTCACCACCAGCGCGAAGACAAGCGGGACGATCGTCATGCGCAGCGAATCGAGCCAGAGGCCGCCGATCAGCCGCATCGTGTCGATCACGCCTGCCCGGCCAGTACCGATCAGCGTCCCGGCGGCAAAACCGAACACCAGCGCCAGCAACATCCAGCCCGGCCCCGGAACGGCTGTCCGCAACGCGCGCAATCGAGCGATCACCACCGGCAGCCCCCACCATCGTCCCGCCACTGGTATGTCACGCGTCCGGGGTGCCGGCAAACCGTCCATCCCGGGTCAGATCGACATTCACCTCTTTGGGCACCACCCCAGCATAGCGGAGGGTCCGCGCAGAGGGCGCAGAGAATGCGGAGTTGATTTCCGGACGTGATCATCGTCCGCCGAGAAGCTGCCTGCTTGTGGACATGTTCGTCATTGCAAACCGCCCGAGCCCCTGACCTCTCGGCGCCTCTGCGCGAACCACCTTGCACTCTCGACTGGCCGATTCTGGATGCCAATCCGCCCGGTCGTTCAGTCAGAAAAATGCGCTGCCGGCCACGAGGCAGGCAGCCGGCCTCATTCAGGCAGGTGGCAAACCGCCTCGACATTGATGCCGTCGGGGTCGAGCACGAACGCGCCATAATAGTTCGGATGGTAATAGGCGCGAATGCCGGGCGCCCCATTGTCCCGCCCGCCGGCCGCCATCGCGGCTTCGTAAAACGCATCGACCTGCGCGCGCGCGTCGGCGGTGAAGGCGATGTGAATGCCCGCTCCCTTCGGCCCGCCATTGCCCACCCAGAAGAACGGCTTGCCCTGCTTGCCGAGCCCGAGCCCATGATACCCGCCGCTCTGCTCCGGCGTGACTTCCATCACCAGCCCGATTCCGAGCGGGGCAAGCGCCGTCTCGTAGAAGCGGCGGGAGGCGTCGAAGTCGGATGCGGCAATGCCCATATGGTCGATCATGATTTGGTCTTTCGATTGGTGTTCAGGCGAACCGGATCAGCGTAGCGGGCGCGACTTCACAGGCAAGCGATTGGCGAAGTCATGTCGCCGGTCCAGGGTAGAGATCATCGGGTACGATGTAATGATGTCGATCTGAGAAGAGCGCCTGCTCAGGCGAACAGATCGACGATCTCAGCACCCTCGCCAACGGCATCAAGCAACAGGGTCCTGTGGCATACGCAAGGGTCACGCTCGAAGCACAGCAGGGCACTTGGCTTCTCCCGCGCCAGATCGAGCATTTGTGCTGCCTGGGCCTGGGCCTCGGGCAGTTCGAGCTGCCCCGCATAAACCTCTTCCAGCGTCTTGCGATCGCCCTTCTTCGCTGCGTCCCGGCCGCGCTTGGGCGTACCCAGCGCCTTCAGATGGACATAGCCGATCCCCGCCTCGAACAGAGAGGCGGCCAGCGTCGATTTGGAGAAGCCGGGGCGGCGCGACAGCGGCAACGCGCGCACATCGATCACCCGCTCCACGCCGGCATTCTTCAACGCGGCGAGGAAGTCGGCCATCGTCGTGGCTTCATAGCCGATGGTGAAGATCTTCATTCCGCTTCCTCGCTTCGAGGGTTTTCAGCACGCCATAGGCGATCAACGTCTGGCCGCCGAGATAGAGTGGCCAGATCGTCAGGCGCGGCAGGATCGAGTCCTTAAGCGGCCCGAGTTCGGCGAAGATCAGCAGGTCCGAGGCTGCGAACATCAGGGCGCCGGTCGCGACGAGACTCCGCGGGAAACGACTGTACCACGCAGCGCCCGCCATCCCGCCCAGCCCGGCGGCATAGACCGTCGCGCCGGCGTCATGGGTGATGGCGAAGGCTGCGGCGGGAACCGCCAGGACAATCGCAACCGCCACCGCGCGCCCCTCTTTCCGGCGGTTGGAAAGATAGAGCAGGATCGAGACCAGATGTCCGGCGAAGAAAGCCATCCCGCCGATCACAATGCCGGAGGTTTCCAGCAGCACATCGCCCAGCGTGCCCAGCGCCAGCAGCGCGGCGAGCAACCAGCCGTTGCGGTCATGCGCGGCAAGAGCAGCGCAGAGCGTCAGCAACCCGACGGCCAACCCCTTCCAGGCAACGAACAAGGCGCCGGACAGCCCCATATGGCTCGCCGCCCAGAAGGTGGCACCGGCAAGAATCGCGGTGGGAATGAGCCAGAAGTTGGAAAATGGCGATGTTTTGGTCTCGGTCATGACGCCGGTATCGCGCTGCGCGGCCGATCGCGCAATCCGGCGATCGAGGATCGGCCGGGCATATGGCGGGCGATCGCGACATTGATCCATCAGGGGCGGACTACCGCACGCCGCGCCCACCAGTTACCCGCCCCCGCCCCTCTTGCCATCCCCGGCCAAGGCCGGGGTCCAGCCGGTGGACGATCCTTGGCTGGCGTTGCTCGCAGCTACTTCAACCTTCCCGACTGGGTCCCGGCCTTCGCCGGGGAAGTGGAATATGGTTGGCCGATGCACCTGCTGCTTCGCGCCGGCATCGCGCGAACGTCCCGTTGACATAGCACTCAATATCTTATATTTCTGTCTTTACAGAAAAGAGAAACATATGACGATCACCGATCATCCCGACGTCAAAGCCTTCATCCTCCATTGGGGGGAGATGGGCACTCAATGGGGCGTCAACCGGTCGGTCGCGCAAATCCACGCGCTGCTCTATCTGTCCGACAGGCCGATCGATGCCGAAGCGATCGTGGAGGCCCTCGGCCTTGCCCGATCGAACGTGTCGACCGGACTCAAGGAATTGCAGGGCTACGGCATCGTCCGCCGCGTCCATGTCGAGGGAGACCGCCGCGACCATTTCGTCGCGGAAACCGACCTGTGGGAAATGCTGATGCGCATTACCGCCGAGCGTAAACGACGCGAGATCGACCCCACCCTCGCCCTGCTCGCCGAACTGTCCGAGCGCATGAAGAACGACAAGGCCACGCCCGCCCATGTCCGCGATCGAGTGACGCGCATGCATGAGTTCATCTCGACCTTGGGCGGCTGGTACGATCAGGTCCGCACCCTGCCCAAGCCCACCCTGGTCACCTTGATGAAGCTCGGCAGCAAGGTCGCCCGCTTCATCCCCAGCGCCAAGGCAAAGGCGGACTAGGCAAAATGAGCAGTCGGCACGTCGCTCATCCCAACAGGGAATTGGTTCACGCGAAGGCGCGAAGACGCGAAGGAAATAGTCGACGAAGCCGCGATCGAAAAATGTGGAGTGCACCGCACGGATCGACGCGGGATTTTTCTCGTCCTGCACAATCTCTCTTCGCGCCTTCGCGTCTTCGCGTGAATAAAATCGGCCACTAACGCCTTCTTGAAATCTTGCTTTCGACCGCTTCCAACACCTGACGCTGAGCATAAAAATCGTCGAAGGAGAAACCGTTTCACGCCCGTACATTTCTCTCATTACAGGAAGAAAGGAAATCACCATGGTCGAGACAGTCTACCTCCTCTATCTCGCGATCACGCTGGCGATCACCATCTGGGTGGGGCACACCCTGTCGAAGAACGGCGTCGTCTTCCTCATCCAGTGCTTCGGCCAGAACGAAACACTCGCGCGCTCGACCAATCACCTGCTCGTGGTGGGCTTCTACCTCGTCAATATCGGCTTCATCACGCTGACCCTCAGCCTCGGCCAGGAACCGACCACGATCACCGGCGCGATGCGCTTCCTCAGCGGCAAGGTCGGTCTAGCGGTGATCGTGCTTGGCGCGATGCATTTCTTCAACATGGGCGCGATCGCGCAGTTCGGCCGCAAGGTGAATGGCTGGCTCGACGACCGCGACGGTCGCCGGGCGGCCCTCGCATGAATTCCCGGCGGGAAGAGCGGACGGTGGCACGCGCATCGATCAACTGGTCGAGCATCACCTTCGCCTCGATGGCTGCCGGACCGCTCTTCCTGCTCGGCTTCTGTCTCGGTATCTGGGCCGACGATCCGGGCAAGCAGGTCGGGATCGATCTGGACGGCGCTGCCATCACGGGAATCCCGATGCTGGCGCTGGTCGCGGCGTTCTTCGGCACGATCCTCGCTTTGCCTGTCAATCTTCTCGGCGCCTCGCTCATGACCTGGCTGGGAAATCGCAACGAAGCCACGCGACTGCCGGTGATATGGGCACTGGCGGGCGCTCTCACCTGCGCCCTCTCTGTAGCAGCAACCGGTGCCGGACCGGCCAGCGGACACGCAACCACCCTTGTTGCCTTTACCTTCACCGGAGCATGTTGCGCCCTGATCTGCCGCCGTCGGATGCAATGGTGACATGCATCCGCGATCGGGCCGGGCTATGTCACGCCACCCGACCCCGGCTAGCCGGCGCCGAAAGCGGGAGGAGTCGCCTTGGCTACACACGCAACCGAAGATGCCTATCCTCCCGTCGGCATGCTGCTGCGCGAATGGCGGGCGGCGCGTCGGATGAGCCAGCTCGATCTCTCGCTTGAGGCGGGCATCTCGACCCGCCATCTGAGCTGCATCGAAACCGGCAAGGCGCAGGCCAGTCGCGAGACAATATCCCGGCTCGCCGATACGCTGGCCATGCCGCTGCGCGAGCGCAATATCCTGCTCCGGGCGGCCGGCTACGCGGCGATGCATCCGGAGCGCGATCTCGCCGCGCCGGCGCTCGACCGGGTGCGCCAGGCAGTCGAGTTGATCATTGCACACCAGGAGCCCTATCCCGCCTTCGTGATCAGCCGGCACTGGGATGTGCTGATGACCAATGCCGCGGCAGTGCGCCTCAACAACCTGCTGACTGGCGGCCGCCAGAGCCCGCACGCCAATCTGATCCACCAACTCTTCGATCCGGCCGATTTCCGTTCGGTCATCGTCAACTGGCCCGAGGTGGCGGGGCGCTTCATTCGCCACCTGCACGATGATCTCACCGCTAATCCGACAGACCGCCGGACGCGGCGGTTGCTCGACGAGGCGTTCAGCTATCCCGGCGTGCCTCAACGCTGGCGGCTGCGCGATCTCGGCGAGGAACCCGCCCCGATCATCACCTTCACCTTCGCCAGTCCACGTGGCGAGCTTCGTTTCTTCGAAACCTTCACGACCTTCGCGGCACCGCACGACGTGACGCTCGACGAGATACGGATCGACTGCACCTTTCCCGCCGACGAGCACACTGCTCGGGTCTGTGCGGAGCTCGCGGAGGAGGAAGAGACGACGACCTGAACTCCTCCCCGGCACGGGGAGGGGAACCGCGCGTTTCTTCAGCGCGTGGTGGAGGGGGTTCTCCGCAAACGCATCGTCTGCGAGCTTCGCTGGTCCCCCTCCCCGGCACGGCGAGAAAGAGGACACGGTTGAACTCCGTCGGATTTCCGATGGGCCTTGCGTGGATTTACGGTGCAGATCGCGCGCCGCTATCGGCCCTTCAAGAAGCGCATGTTAGCGAAACTGGATGCGCAGCACCTCCTCGATCCTTGCCGGAACCATCGCAGCCTCGTTACTCGCCGGCCCGCTGCTCTTGCATTCCCTGCTGATCGGCCTGGTGATCCAGTATCCAGAGCAACTTCAAAGGCTCGGCGCGGAGCAGGTCGGCTTCTTCATACTCCTGCTGGCCGCATCGATGCCGGTGGGGTTCTTCATTGGGGGCTTGCCCATCCTCTTCGGTGCCTCGGTCATGTCCTGGCTGGGGCGACACGCGCCGGAGTCGCGATCATACTCGGTATGGGCTGCAGCCGGCGCCGCGTTGGCGACATTGTTTTCGATTCCCTTCGTCGCGTCCCTGACACGCGACGGCACCGGCGAGGGCCCGCTCCTCCTCCTGATCCTCGCCTTCACCATCCCCGGGATCGTGTGCGCCCTGATCTGTCGGCACCTGACGGCGTGGCCCGACCAGGATTAGCCCCGCTGGCCGATCGCCGGACACGCTGCTATCTGCCCGCGCCATGACTCACGACATCCAGATCATCGGCGGCGGCCTCGCCGGCTCCGAGGCCGCGTGGCAGCTTGCCGAAGCCGGCTTCAAGGTGAAGCTTTCCGAAATGCGCGGCTCGGGCGAGATGACGCCCGCACATCACACTGACGGCCTCGCCGAACTGGTCTGTTCGAACAGCTTCCGCTCGGACGATGCGACCAGCAACGCGGTCGGGCTGCTCCATGCCGAGATGCGCGCGCTCGGCTCGCTGATCATGCGGGAGGGCGATATCCACAAGGTGCCCGCCGGTTCCGCGCTCGCGGTCGACCGCGATGGCTTTTCGGCCGGCGTCACCGCCGCCATTTCCGCGCACCCCAACATCACGGTCGTGCGGGAACGGGTCGACGCCCTGCCCGACGACGGCCTCGCCATTATCGCCACCGGCCCCCTCACCGCCGCCGGCCTCGCTTCCAGCATCGGCGCTGCGACTGGCGCCGACGCGCTCGCTTTCTTCGATGCCATCGCGCCGATCGTCCATTTCGATTCGATCGATATGGAGACCGCCTGGTTCCAGTCGCGCTGGAACAAGGGAGAAGGCAAGGATTACATCAACTGCGCGATGGACAAGGATCAGTACGCTGCCTTCCACGCCGGGCTGATCGCGGGCGAGAAGACCGACTTCAAGGAATGGGAAAAGGACACGCCCTATTTCGAGGGCTGCATGCCGATCGAGGTGATGGCCGAACGCGGGTTCGACACGCTCCGCTTCGGCCCGATGAAGCCGGTCGGCCTTGACGATCCGCGCACCGGGCGCTGGCCCCATGCCGTGGTCCAGCTCCGCCAGGATAATGCCCAGGGCACGCTCTGGAACATCGTTGGCTTCCAGACCAAGCTCAAGCATGCCGAACAGGTCAACCTGTTCCGCACCATCCCGGGGCTGGAGAAGGCCGAGTTCGCCCGGCTCGGCGGGTTGCACCGCAACACCTTCATCCGCTCGCCCGAACTGCTCGACCCTAGCCTCCGGCTGAAGAACAAGCCGAACATCCGTTTCGCCGGGCAGATCACCGGCTGCGAGGGCTATATCGAAAGCGCCGCGATCGGGCTGCTGGCGGGCCGCTTCGCCGCCGCCGAACTTGGCGGGCGCACGCTCGCCCCGCCGCCGGTCGAAACTGCCTTTGGCGCCCTGCTCCACCACATCACCGGCGCGGCCGTCGCGGAAACCTATCAGCCGATGAACGTCAATTTCGGGCTGATGCCCCCGATCCCGGGCCGCACCAAAAAGGCCGACCGCAAGAAGATGTACACTGATCGCGCCCGCGAAGCGTTCGGAGCCTGGATCGCGGCCTGATCTCCCGTTGATTCAACCGTCGCCGGGATCGTGAGAGCACAGGGCGATCGGAGTGCCAGCCTGGCCCCGACACGCTCTTTGACATGACCGATTTTGTCAGGCCGTTTTCCGCCGGATGCAGCGGAAAATCCCGGCCATTCCTCCGCTGTTGCGGTCAGGTTTTCCGCTGTTATGCCGTAACAGGGAAAACGCGCATCAAGCCATTGTAAACATGGCAGGATTTCCGCTCCAGAATCCAACATAACAGCGGAAAGAAAAACGAAACGCAAAAACAGCGGCACCGTTGGAGAATCAGGCTTCCTCGTCCTCGCGCGGTGCCTGGGCTGGCGGACAGTTCGGCCTGCGCTTGACGGTGCGCTTGGGCGCGGTCGTCGCGAACTCCGCCGCGTTCATCGCACCCGACTTGTCCTTGTCGGCCAGCGCGAATTTCGTCGTGGTCTTCACCGCCCATTCGTCGAACGAGAGCTGGCCGTCCTGGTTGGTGTCGAGCTTCGCAAAGGCCTTGCGCCGCTGGACGAGATACTCCTCGCGCGTCACCTGGGCATTGCGATCCTTGTCGTACCGGTCGAAGCGCTTCTGTTCCCGGGTGCGTTCGCTCGCCTCGGGGACCCCGGCAGGAAGCGGCTCCTCCTGCGCGACCGCCACGACCGGCTGCGTCGCCAGCGGCGAGGGCGGACGGGCCCGGCCGGTCGACAGCATGACTCCCGCGGTGACCAGCAGCAGCGCCGAAGCACCGCCCGCGATATAGCGCCACATCATCCCTGTCTCCTCCCGGTCCGGCCAGCGAAACGCTATCGCCTTTCCGGGCGGCGGGGAAGCCTAGCGGCCAGTCATCCGGTGAAGCAGGATACGAGCGACCCGGCGCGGCGCGCCGGCCGGCACTGGCTGGTCGAGCGGCACGGCCAGGTTCAGGCGCGCGAGATGCGCCAGCGCGCCGAGCGGCCTCGCCTGGCGGCTCCAATGCGCCTGCGCCGCCCGGGCGAGCGGCGCGCCAGCGCTCGCCAGCGCGCGTTGTGCAGTCGGCCGGTCGCTCAGGTGACGGGCAAGATCGGCAAGCGCCCACCCCTCCCCGGCCTCCGCCAGCGGATCGGAGGCCTTTGCGCCCAGCAGGCCCCCGGCCATCGCGAACAGCGTGCCCCCGCGAAGCGCCGCATGGCGCGCGATCGCCTCGTCGCCGAGCGGCGGCGCCTCGAGCAGTTCCTCCCAGCCCTCGATCATCAAGGCGAGCCGCTCACCGGTGATCCCATGGGGGATGACATCTCGCGCGAGCGCCTGGAGGACCGGCTCGGCCGGCGGTGGCGCGCTGTCGAGCCGGGTCAGCGCTTCATGCCACCAGGTCAGCCGCATCTGCCCGACCATCGGCTCACGCGTCGTGCGGAGGATCTGCGCGAGAAGGGTATCGAGCCCGAAAAGCGCCACCATGCCAGGCACTGCGGCGCGCGGCGCATAGTGCAGGACGAGTTCCCACTCGGGATCACGGGTGGTCGTCGGATCTCCGCCTGAAACGGCATTTGCCATCACTCTGTTAACCATATCGCTTGAAGAGAGATTATTCCTTGCCCGCCATAGCCGATCGAGCGGGAATTGTTTCCACCGGGGGTTAACAAATGCTGCCGAAAAATTCGAAGAAGCGCGCGGAGACGCGTGGCTTCCTGAGTCGCCTCGCAAGCGACATTCGCGGCAATACGATCGCGATCATGGCTATTGCTTTGATCCCGCTTGCGGGGTTGATGGGTGGCGGCATCGACATGAGCCGCATGTATATTACCAAGACGCGGCTGCAACATGCCTGCGACGCCGGGGCGCTCGCCGGGCGCAAGGCGATGGGCGGCGGTATCTGGACTCAGAGCAACGGCATGCCCAATGCCACCGCGGTCCGGTTCTTCGATGCCAATTTTCCAATCAACGGTTACGGCACCCGCAACCTGACAAAGACCTTCACGGAAAGTGCCGGCAAGGTATCCGGCACGGCATCCGTCGAATTGCAGATGACCCTGGTCAAGGTGGTGACCAAGGACTGGGCCTATGCCACTTTATCGGTCAATTGCGATGCCGAGATGCGGCTGCCCAACACGGACGTGATGTTCGTGCTCGACAACACCGGCTCGATGGGCGACACGCTCAGCGGAGACAACGCCTCCAAGCTGACTGGCCTCAAGGTCGCCGTGAAGTGCTTCTACGAGATCGTCGCTCGTGAAAACACCAATGCTGACTGCGATGGAGGCGAGCCGAGCGGCGGAGTCGGGAGCCAGGTACAAGTCCGTTTCGGGTTCGTGCCGTACGACATGAACGTGAACGTCGGGAAACTGCTGCCGAGCGGCTGGTTCGCCAGTAGCTGGACCTATCAATCGCGCGAACAGTCGGCGATTTACGGCACTTGGAACAATTGGCTCGACGACAACAACGGCAACCCGGTCACCCGAAATGTCGGCGGCTATAGCGCCTGGGCTGACTATGGCACTGCTGTAAACGCGAACAGCAGCAGTGCGTGCAACAGCGCCCTGAGTATCCCCGGCGATCAATATACCAGTAACGGTACGGCGAACACCGGCAGTAACGAAAGCGATACTCAGTTCAGGGCGTATACTGCTTCTGTCCAGAGCAACTACCAGCGGTCCTATAATTCGACCACGAAGCGCTGCGTCATCCAAGTGCGCACGCGGTCGCTGGAACGACGTGCAACGTACAACAAATCGCTCGCCAGCACCAACGGTGCGGTGGCGGTGCCGGCTTGGCTGTACAAGCCCAAAAGCATCGATTTTTCGGCGTTCAAGAGCGGCAATGGCTGGGCCACCACCACCAGCCTCACCCTGCCGATCGGGGACAATTTCACCAACAAGACGGTCACCTGGGACGGATGCGTCGAAGAGCGCGAAACAGTGCGCCAGGCGACCTACAGCCCGATTCCGGCAGGCGCGAAGGATCTGGATATCGATTCCACCCCGAGCACCTGGGATGTCACCACCCAGTGGAAACCCGCGCTCACTGACGTGGAGTGGGTCCGTCGCACCAACTACAGCAATAGCTCCGCCTATAATCTCAATCAGGTGACGACCTTCACCAACTATACGGGCAAGGGATATAGCTGCCTCAAGGAAGCCAAGAAGCTGCAGCAATGGCCCGATCCCGGGGATTTCGACGAGTATGTCGACGGGCTCTACGAGAATGGCGGCAACACCTATCACGACATCGGCTTGCTGTGGGGCGCCCGCCTTCTCTCGCCGACGGGCCTATTCCGCTCGGAGAACGAATTCGCCTCCCGCGGCGGCGAGATCGAGCGCCACCTGATCTTCATGACCGACGGCGACGCCTGCACCTCGATCACGAACTATCAGGCTTATGGCATGGCATGGTTCGATCGTCGCCAGACCGACACGGGCACCGCGCCTACCGAAGGCTGCACAACCACCGGCACTCTCACCCAGCAGGTGAACGCCCGGACGGCAGCATTGTGCGCGGCGGTGAAGAACAAGAACATCACCCTCTGGGTTATCTGGTTCGGGGTAAGCAATCCGACGATCGAGGCGCAGCTCACCAGCTGCGCCACAACCGGCCGGTTCTTCTCCGCCCGCAACTCGGTACAGCTCCAGCAGACCTTCCGGTCGATCGCCAACCAGATCTCGCAGCTGAGGCTGACGAAATGACGCGACGAATCCGGGGAATATATGCCGACAGGCGCGGCGCGACGGTCGTCGAATTTGCCATCGTCGCGCCGGTGATAAGCCTATTGCTTCTCGGCGCATTCGATACCGCCCACTCGCTCTATATGCGCTCGGTCCTGCAAGGCGTCGTTCAGAAGGTGGCCAGAGATTCGGCCCTTGAGGCGGGAACCGTCACTGCCCAGCAGACCGTTCTGGACAACAAGGTGCGCGCGTCGGTGAAGGCGATCGCGAATAACGCCGACATTACCATCACGCGGCGCTATTACCGCACCTTCTCCGCCGCCGCTGCTGCTCAGGCCGAGACATGGACCGATACCAACGGCAATGGAACTTGCGACGCGGGCGAGCCCTATCAGGACGCCAACAACAATACCTATTGGGATGGCGACGGTGGTGACGGTGGCCAGGGCGGTGCCAAGGACAAGACCGTCTATACCGTCGCTATGACCTACCCGCGCTACTTTCCGCTGTATCGGATCATAGGCGGCTCCAATACCACAAACATCACCGCCTCGACCGTCCTCGCCAACCAGCCCTATGGTGACCAGGGAAGCTATGGGCCGCCGACCGTGAGGAATTGCCCATGATCACCCGCCTGCCCCACTTTCCGGGCCGTGCTCTCGCCCTGTTTAGTGAGGACAGGAGCGGCCTAGCGCTGCTCGAGTTCGCACTCATCCTGCCTGTTTTCCTGACGATGGCGCTCACCGGCGCTGAGATGACGAATTATATCACCACCAAGATGCGGATCAGCCAGTTGGCGCTGCATATCGCCGACGACGCGGCTCGTATGGGCAGTGGCAGCCAGTTGGCGTCGAAAACAATCAACGAGGCCGATATCAACGACCTGTTCACCGGCGCTCAGATGCAGTCAGGCGAGCTTGATCTGCAAACCAACGGCCGCGTGATCCTGACCGATCTCGAACCGACCTCGAATCCGAACACGGCGGGCACCTACAAGATCGGCTGGCGTCGCTGCTACGGCGCAAAGACATCCTACACCCGGCAATATCCGCCGGGGAACGGAACGACCAGCCTGACGGGAATCGGGCCCGCCGGCCGGCAGGTGACGGCGCAAGACGACAATGCCACGATGTTCGTCGAGGTGTTCTACACTTATGTTCCGCTGGTGGGACGCGGTACACTGGCGCCGACCACGACCTTCACTGAGTTCGCGTCAATGGCGGTCCGCGACCGGCGCGACCTGACCCAGGTCTATCCCTCCACGGGCGTGACGGCTTCGACCTGCCCCAATTGATGTCTCGAACAAGCAGATTCCCGCCTTTGCCGACGCAAGCGACTCGGCCTCTCGATTGACTCGAAATTAATATTCCTCCGCCATAACTGGAAGTCCCGGGGCCCATATCGTCAAGAATGGCGACTATCTGTGTCCAGGCAAGATCGAAACCTCATCACAAGATCCCGCGGCTTCATGGCCGCGCTCGCCCGCGACGTCCGCGGCAATACCCTTGCGTTGATGGCGGTGGCGATGATCCCGCTGGCCGGCCTCGCCGGTTCCGCCGTCGACATGGCGCGGCTCTATGTGGTGAAGGTGCGCCTGCAGCAAGCGTGCGACGCCGGCGTCCTCGCCGGCCGGAAGTTCATGGCCAGCAGCACCAGCACGACACTTGATACGACCGCGGCGGCACAAGCCAATGCCTTCTTCACCAACAATTTCACCACCGGCTGGATGACCACCA
This sequence comes from Candidatus Sphingomonas phytovorans, assembly GCA_029202385.1. Classification (NCBI taxonomy): domain Bacteria; kingdom Pseudomonadati; phylum Pseudomonadota; class Alphaproteobacteria; order Sphingomonadales; family Sphingomonadaceae; genus Sphingomonas; species Candidatus Sphingomonas phytovorans. The sequence continues at coordinate 1,133,616 of CP119314.1, read as the reverse complement.
ACACGGTATCCTTCACCCCTACCAAGACATCGGACAGCCAGGTCGCCGGCACGGCATCGGCCGTCGTGCCGATGACCATCATGCAGATGTTCGGAACGCCTTCGATAACGCTCAGCGTCGCCTGCCAGGCACGGTACGATATCGGCGACAGCGACATCATGTTCGTGCTGGATACGACAGGATCGATGGCATGCACGACGGCTGACGGCACCGCCGGCTGCAGCCAGCCAGTTGCGACGTACACCCGGCCCGATGGCACCACGGGCTACTACGTGACGGAGAAGACCGGTTCGAAGCTCTCCGGGCTCCGCACTGCCGTCCTGAGTTTCTACGACACGCTCGCCGCGAATTCGAGCGCGATGACCCATATTCGCTATGGCTTCGTCACCTATACATCCACGGTGAATGCCGGATATCTGCTACCGACCAATTACCTGGTGACCAACTGGAACTACCAGTCGCGCAAGGTGATCGGCGACGTCAACAACGGCTCGGCAACGACGACCACCACCCTGCTTACATCGCAAGCAACCTGCAACAGCCTGGCGACCGGCCGCAATCCTGCAACCGGCTATACGACCAACGGTACAGCGACGAACGTCACCACTAGCTGGACGCTCCTCGGTGGGATCTGCGTGACCACCACCCAGCCGTTGAAACCGAATTGGCGCTATGCGCAATGGCCGTTCGACGTGAGCCAATACATCACCGGCGTGGCCGTTCCGGACCCCTCCAAGATCACCGGCGTGACGTCGAAATGGCAAGGTTGCCTCGAGGAACGCGATACGACCGTCTCGTCGAGCTTCAACATTGCCAGCCTGCCGTACGATCTCGATCCCGATCTCGTTCCGACAAGTAACGCGACCAAATGGCGACCGATGTGGCCTGACGTGATCTATTATCGCGGCAGCAACATGACCTCGGTCGATTATTCCGGGAACAGCACGACTCCGTACGGGGACTATGCTCCAACGTCCTCCGACGGGGCGACGACCCAATATACGAACATGATTGCCAACCCCAACCCCGCATGGAGCCAGAATATCTCCAGCGGCTATGTTTCGTGCGGCAAACCGGCCCAGCGCCTGGCCACGATGGCGCGCACCGACGTCTCCAACTATGTCAACGCGGTCGACTTCAAGGCGCAGGGCGGCACCTACCACGATACGGGCATGATCTGGGGCACACGCCTGATTTCGCCGACCGGACTCTTTGCCTCCGACACCAGCACCTGGCCAGGCCACGCCCCACCTAGTCGCTACATCGTCTTCATGACCGACGGCGACATGGCGCCGAACACCAGCATCTACGGCATGTACGGCATGGAATATTACGACAAGCGCGTGACGGGTGGCACCTATTCGTCAGACACCGATTATCACAACGCCCGTTTCCTCGCGGAATGCTCGGCAGCCAAGGCGCGCAACATCAAGATATTCGTTGTCGGCTTCGGCCAGACGCTGACCAGCCAGCTCACCGCCTGCGCCTCGCCGGGCAGCGCTTATTATGCCAGCGACAACGCTTCGCTTACCGCCGCCTTCACCAGCATCGCTGGCCAGGTGGCCATGCTGCGGATCTCCCAATGAAACCACTGGCCGCCCTCGCCACTCGTCTGAGAGCAGACTGGCGCGGCGCGACGATCATTGAATTCGCGATCGTCTCCCCGGTGATGTTGCTGCTCCTGATGGGCCTGGGTGACATGCTCTATCAGCAATATGCCCAGAGCGTCCTCAACGGCGCGGTCCAGAAGGCGGCGCGGGATTCTACGATCGAGGCAGCCAGCACCGCGACGATCGACGCGCGCGTACAGACGATGATTCAGACCCTCGCGAAGAACGCCACCCTCAGTTCGACGCGCATGAGCTACGATAATTTCACGGAGGTCGCCCCGGAACCCTTTGTCGACACCAACGGCAACGGCATCCGCGATCCGGGCGAATGCTACACGGACGAGAACGGCAACAACCAGTGGGATGCCGACCCTGGTGTCACGGGCCAGGGCGGCGCCAGCGACGTCACGCTCTACACCGTGACCGTCACCTATCCCCGGCTGTTCCCCGTCGCCGGTCTCCTCGGCTGGCCCTCCACGCAGACGATCAAGGCGAGCACCCTGCTGAAGAACCAGCCCTATGCCGCCCAAACCACAAGCGCGAACACGACGATATGCACCTGATCTCAAGGATCGCCGGGATCCGCCGGATCTCGCGTCTGCATGGGCTGATCGCGCGCCTTCGCCGCGACCGGGGTGGTCTGGCGATGCTCGAGTTCGGCTTGGCCATGCCCGTCGTCCTCGCCCTGGGACTCTATGGCGTGGAGACGGCAAATCTCGCGCTGATCAATCTGCGCGTCAGCCAGATCGCCCTCAACCTCGCTGACAATGCGGGCCGCGTCGGCACGACCAGCGCGCTCAACACCCAGCAACTGCGCGAAGTGGATATCAACGATATCCTTCAGGCCGTCCGCTATCAGGGTTCCGGAATCGGCCTCGGCACCAAGGCCCGCATCACGCTTTCAAGCCTGGAGAATGTCCAGCAAAGCTACGACACCGCGCCAGTTCAGCGAATTCACTGGCAACGCTGTTTCGGCATGAAAAGCGGCACCAACTATGATTCCAGCTATGGCACTACTGCGACCGCGGCGGGGACCACCGCGACATCGACGAATGCCGGAACCACCGCCGCGACAGGCATGGGCGACACCAACGCCAAGGTGAACGCGCCTGCGGGCTCGGGCGTGATGTTCGTCGAGATCAACTATTACTACACGCCCCTCAGCGGCACCTGGCTGATGAGCCCTGCGCGCATCCACTATGTCGCGTCCTTCATCGTCCGCGACAATCGCGACTTCAGCCAGATCTTCAACCCGACCCCAGCGGCGACGCGCGCCACCTGCAACCTCTACGCGAGCTGACCCGCGCCCATTCACTTCAAGTGGGATCGTCCAGGCTGAACTGGTCGTCATCCTCGTCATAGGCGAAGATTTCGGCATAGCGGCTCCAATGCGTCACCGCGCGCAACGTCTCGGCGGCATAGTCGGGCGACATATGATCCTCAAGCTCGTCGCGGAAACGCCGCGCCGGAGCCGTATGGCTTGATCGTTCGTCGAGGACCCGGCGGATATGGTGCGCCAGTGGTACATGGGCGAGCAACGCCTGGGCGAACATCGCCTTGCGCTGATCGACGTCTGATTCGGCATAGCGTCGCGCGGCCGGCGTCAGGGCCAGGTCGCCACCCGAAAGATCGGCGAAGCGCATGAGTTGCAAGGTCTCGGCCATCGGGAACAGCTCGTCGATCTCCAGCTGAAGCTGGTCGGCGAGATCGGCCATGCTGGCGCGCCCGTCGAACGGCATCGCATCGACCTCCTCGATCAGGCCGGCCAGCGCATTGGTCGACACCACCGGCAGCGCCATCGCGATACCGCTGCCGGGGAAGGCCCCGTCGCGCGCGGGAACAGGATCGGCCCGCGCCGTCATCTGCGCATAGATATCATCGACCAGCGCGCGGAAAGACGGATCGAGCCGGTCGCGTGGTTGCGGGAGGTCGACCCGAATCTCCGCCGCGACGCGGCCGGGGTTGGACGAGAAGACGAGGATGCGATCGCACATCAGCACCGCCTCCTCGATATTATGAGTGACGATCAGGATCGACTTGATCGGCATCCGGCCTTCAGACCAGAGATCGAGCAGATCGGTGCGCAGCGTTTCCGCCGTCAGCACGTCGAGCGCCGAAAAAGGCTCGTCCATGAGCAGCAGCGACGGGTTGACGACGATCGCTCGCGCGAGTCCGACGCGCTGCCGCATCCCGCCCGACAGTTCCTTGGGATAGGCATTCTCGAACCCGTCGAGGCCAATCAGATCGATTGCGGCGAGCGCGCGGGTACGTCGTTCCTCGGCAGGGATACGCTGCGCCTCGAGCCCAAGCTCGACATTCTGGAGCACGGTCAGCCAGGGGAACAGCGCGAAGGTCTGGAACACCATGCTCACCGTCGGCGCGGCCCCTGCGTCATCGGCGACGAAGCGGATGTCGCCCTCGTCGGGGGTGATCAGCCCGGCAATCGAGCGCAACAGCGTCGACTTGCCCGATCCCGAGCGACCGAGCAGCCCGACGACCTCATTCTCGTTCAGCGTCAGGTCGACATCATCGAGCACGAGCAGCCCGCTGCCGCCCGACCTCCCGTAGCGGTGGCGGACATGTTCGACCGTGACGAGCGGGCGGGTCGCTGGCGGGCGGGCGAGGATGGTGGCCATGTCGGGCTCCTTGTTCCTGATGGGTCAGCCGAGGCGGAGACGGCGGTCGGCGAAGCGGTAGAGCGGCCGCCACAGCAGCCGGTTGAAACCGATGACGAAGACCGACATCACCGCGATACCCAGCGTCACGCGCGGATAATCACCCGCGGCGGTGGCTTTCGCGATATAGGCGCCGAGGCCCTTCGCCTCCAGATGCTGGCTTCCCCACGACACCGCCTCGGCGACGATGCTCGCATTCCAGGAGCCGCCGGACGCTGTCAGCGCCCCTGTTACATAATAGGGAAAGATGCCCGGGATCACGAGCTGCCGCCACCATTGCCAGCGCCTTATGCCGAACATGCTGGCGGCCTCGCGCAGATCGTTCGGGATCGCGCTGGCGCCCGCGATCACGTTGAACAGGATATACCATTGAGTGCCGAGGATCATCAGCGGCGAAAGCCAGATATCGACGTTCAGATGCCAGCTGACGATCAGGATGACGGCGAACGGGAACAGCACATTGGCCGGAAACGCGGCGAGGAACTGCGCGACGGGCTGCAGGCGTTCGGCCCATCGCGGACGGAGCCCGATCCACACCCCGATCGGTACCCAGACCAGGCTGGCCAGCGCGATCAGGACAAGCACGCGCAGCATGGTCAGGAGTCCGAAGCCGAACGCCGTCGCCGCATCGCGCCAGGCAAGGTGATAGGCGACATAGCCGATCACCAGCCACCCGGCCCCCGCGAGCGCCACCGCCAGCGTCCCGAGCCACAGGATTTGGCCGACCCGCCCGGGCGCGATATCGCGCGGTGCCCTGGGCCGCCGGGCCGGACGACGGTCGATCGCCATCAGCAGCCGTCCAAGCCCGATCAAGGGGGCGAAGACCACCGGCAGCAGTCGCGCGCGCAGAAACAGGTCATAGGCCCAGGATTGCGGCCGATCCTGCGACGCGGTCTGCTCGAACCGAAAACGATCGGCCCAGGCCACCACCGGACGGAAGACAAGCTGGTCATACAGCAGGATCACCACCGCCATCGCACCCACCGCCCACGCGATGGCACGGAAATTCTCCTGGTCGATCGCCAGCGCCAGCCATGATCCGATTCCCGGCAGCATGATCCGCGTATTACCGACGCTGATCGCTTCCGAAGCGACGACGAAGAACCAGCCGCCCGACATTGACATCATCGCGTTCCACACCAAAGCGGGAGTGGCAAAGGGCAGTTCGAGCCGGATGAACCTGCGCCAGGGGGACAGGGAGAAACCGCGCGACACCTCTTCCAGATCAGACGGTACCGATCGGAGCGACTGGTAGAAACTGAACGCCATGTTCCAGGCCTGGCTGGTGAAGATCGCAAAGATCGCCGCGAGTTCGACGCCCAGTTGCCTGCCGGGAAACAACCCCATGAAGAAGGTGACGGTGAAGGTGAGGAAGCCGAGGATCGGTACCGATTGCAGGATGTCGAGCGCGGGCACGATCACCATTTCCGCGCGCCTGCTCTTGGCGGCGAGCGTCGCGACGACGAGCGTGAAGACCAGCGAGGCGCCCAGCGCGGCGAACATGCGCAGCGTGGTCCGCAACGCATAGGCCGGCAGGTTCGCCGGATCGAGCGTGACAGGGTCCATGCGGAGATGCGACAGCGGCTCCGCCATCCCTTCCGCGCCGCGAATAACCAGCACAGCCGCGCCCGCCAGCAGCAGGAAGGCGATCATGTCGGCCCAGCTCGACGCCATTCTCACGCGTACGATACGCGACAACGGCGCAAGGCTCTGGCCGGTTTGGGGGCCGGTTTGGGGCAATATGCTCATTCTCACCTCGACGGGCACCGCTGGCGGCACCCCGGGGCGAGACTGATGGATCAGACCCGGCCCGGCGCCTCCAGTGGCGCGGATAATCGACTACTGTCGCTTGGCATTGGTCTGATTGCTTCCTGATCGCCGACGAGTCGCCGACAGGGGCGCGATTGCTCCCCCGTCACCGCCTTGTCAAACCTGTTCGTACGCATGCGGCCATCAGGCGCCCATCCATGGGACGGGCGCCCGAAGACACCACGCTGCCGTTAGCGGTAGGTTACCTTTTTCACCGCCGCGACGATCTTGTCGGCGTTGATCAGCGCGAGCTTCTCGAGATTGGCCGCATAGGGCAGCGGCACATCTTCGTTCGCCACACGCAGGACGGGAGCATCGAGGTCGTCGAAGCCCTCCTCCATCGCGATGGCGAGGATTTCGGAGCTGATCGAACATGTCGCCCAGCCCTCTTCGACGACGACCATGCGATTGGTCTTCTTCAGGCTCTTGAGCACCGCCTGCTTGTCGAGCGGACGCAGCGTGCGCAGATCGATCACCTCGGCGTCGATCCCCTCGGCTGCCAGCGCCTCGGCAGCTTCGAGCGACAGGCCTACGCCGATCGAATAGCTGACGATCGTGACGTCCTTGCCCTCGCGCATGATCCGCGCCTTGCCGATCGGCAGGACATAATCATCGAGCGCGGGTACCTCGAATGTGCGACCGTAGAGCAGTTCGTTCTCGAGAAACACGACCGGATCCTCACTGCGGATTGCCGCCTTCAGCAGCCCCTTGGCGTCGGCCGCGTCATAGGGCGCGATCACGATCAGGCCTGGCACGCTGGCGTACCAGGGGCCGTAGTTCTGCGAATGCTGGGCACCTACCCGGCTGGCCGCACCGTTGGGACCACGGAACACGATCGGGCAGCGCATCTGGCCACCCGACATGTAGTTGGTCTTCGCGGCGGAGTTGATGATGTGGTCGATCGCCTGCATCGCGAAGTTGAACGTCATGAACTCTACGATCGGGCGAAGACCGCCCATCGCCGCGCCGGTGCCGACGCCGGCAAAGCCATATTCGGTGATCGGCGTGTCAATCACGCGCCTGTCGCCGAATTCGTCGAGCAGCCCTTGGGTCACCTTGTAGGCACCCTGATATTGCGCGACTTCCTCGCCCATCACGAAGACGCGGTCGTCCTTGCGCATCTCCTCCGCCATCGCGTCGCGCAATGCCTCGCGCAGAGTCAGCTTGACCAGCTCGGTCCCAGCGGGAACCTCGGGCTCAGGCGCCTGTGTCTTGATCTCGGCACGTTCCGGCGCCTTCACCGGCTCGGCAGCCCGCGCTTCGCTCTCGGCAAGCTTGGCCGGTGCCCGAGCAGCCGGTGCAGCCTCTTCGCCCTCGGCGCTCAGCACAGCGATGACGGTACCGACCTTCACATTATCGGTGCCCTCGGCGACCAGGATCTTGCCGATCGTGCCTTCGTCGACCGCCTCGAACTCCATCGTCGCCTTGTCGGTCTCGATCTCGGCCATGATATCGCCGGACTTGACCGTGTCGCCTTCCTTGACGAGCCATTTCGCGAGCGTGCCCTCCTCCATCGTCGGGGAGAGTGCCGGCATCTTGATCTCGATCGCCATCAGTAGGACTCCACCAGTACGTCGGTGTAGAGTTCGGCTGGATCCGGCTCAGGCGTCTGTTCGGCGAAATCGGCGGCTTCGTTCACGATTTTCCTGATCTCCTGATCGACCTTCTTGAACTCGTCCTCCTTCGCACCGAGTTCCTCAAGCAGCTTCTTCACATGCTCGATCGGGTCGGACTTGTCGCGGACGGCCTGGACTTCCTCGCGGCTGCGATATTTGGCCGGGTCGGACATGGAATGGCCACGATAGCGATAGGTCTTCATCTCGAGGATGATCGGCCCCTTGCCGGCGCGCACCCAGGCCAGAGCCTCTTCAGCTGCGCCGCGGCAGGCAAGCACGTCCATGCCGTCGACCTGGATGCCCGGGATGCGGAAGCTCTCGCCGCGGCGATAGAGCTGATCCTCGGACGATGAGCGATTGACGCTGGTGCCCATGGCGTACTGGTTGTTTTCGATGACGTAGATGACCGGCAGCTTCCACAGCTCGGCCATGTTGAAGCTTTCATAGACCTGGCCCTGGTTGGAGGCGCCGTCGCCGAAATAGGCGAGGCACACGCCGCCATCGCCCTTGTATTTATGGCTGAAGCCAAGCCCGGTGCCGAGCGAGACCTGCGCGCCGACGATACCGTGGCCGCCATAGAATTTATGCTCGACGCTGAACATGTGCATCGAGCCGCCCTTGCCCTTCGAGATGCCTGCCTGGCGCCCCGTGAGCTCGGCCATCACATCCTGCGGCGGGATCCCGCACAACAGCATGTGACCATGGTCGCGATAACCGGTGATCACGCTGTCTTTTTCGGTCAGCGCCGATTGCAGGCCGACCGCGACGGCTTCCTGGCCAATGTAGAGATGGCAGAAACCGCCGATCAGGCCGAGGCCATAGAGCTGGCCCGCCTTCTCCTCGAAGCGGCGGATGAGCAGCATCTGCTTGTAGAATTCGAGCAGCTCTTCCTTGGACGCCTTGTAGGGCTGGGGTTCGTCGGGACGCTCGCGGTTGGGCGTCAGGGGCTCGTTTTTCCGAGCAGCAGGGGCTTTGGCCACGTGTGGGAAACCTCGTTTCCGTAGGGGGAGGACGCGAGCCTATAGGCCCGTTTCGTCTCGGACATCAATCGTCCGGGTGCATGAGAAGTTTCGCGACCCCAAGCAATCGACGATTGCTCCCCCGAGGATCGGACGCCTAAAGCCCGCTCAGATGGAATCGCCTCCCCACCCGTTCCGCATCGCCAACTTCCGGGCCTATTGGGCCGCCCGCTTCTGCATGACACTGGCGCAGAACGGCATGATCATCGTGATCGGCTGGCAGACTTATACCATCGCCCGCCAGACCATGTCGCCAGCCGGGGCCGCGGCCCAGCTCGGGCTGATCGGCCTGCTTCAGTTCGTGCCGCTGTTCCTCTCGACGCCGATCACGGGCTGGGTCGCCGACCGATTCGACCGCCGCTGGATCACGCGCGTCACCGTCTCGCTGCAGATCCTCTGCGCCTTCATTCTGGCCCTGGCCACCTATGAGGGCTGGATGTCGCTGCCGGTGCTGTTCTCGGTCGCCGTACTGCTCGGGTTCGGCCGCGCGTTCGCCGGTCCGGCCTTTTCGGCACTGGCCCCAAATCTCGTGCCGCGGGAGGTGCTGCCGACCGCGATCGCGCTCAGCTCGATCTCCTGGCAAGTCGGCACGATCATCGGCCCCGCGATCGGCGGCTTCGCCTATGCCATCGCGCCGTCGGCCGCTTATTTCCTCGCGACCGCCCTGTTCAGCGGGGCGCTGATCTGCCTGATGATGATCGGCCCGGTCGCCCGCACCATCGCCGTCAGCACCGCCCACCCGATCAGGCAGATCGCCGACGGGCTAGCTTATGTCTGGCAGAACAAGATGATCCTGGGGACGATCACGCTCGACCTTTTCGCGGTATTCCTCGCCGGCACCAGCGCGCTGCTGCCGATCTACGCCCATGACATATTGAAGGTCGGCCCGCAGGGCCTGAGCGCCCTCGCGGCTGCCCCGGCGGTGGGTGCATCGGTGACCGCCCTGTTCTTCTCCTTCCGCCCGCTGAAGACCAATGTGGGCCCGAAGATGCTCGGCTCGGTGCTGGTCTATGGCTCCGCCACGGTATTGTTCGGCCTGTCGACCTCGATGCCGCTCAGCCTGATTGCGCTCGGCGTCGCCGGGGCGGCGGACATGTTCTCGGTCTATATCCGCCAGTCGCTGATCCAGCTCCACACGCCGGACGACAAGCGCGGCCGGGTGGGCGCCGTCTCTCAGCTGACCATATCGGCGTCCAACGAGCTGGGTGAGGCCGAATCGGGCTTCCTCGCCTCGGCCCTCGGCCCGATCGGCGCGGTGCTGGTCGGCGGCGGCGGCGCGATCGTCGTCACCATCCTGTGGACCTGGCTCTTCCCGAGCATCCGCAACGCCCGTACATTCGCCCCCCCCGCGACGCCGCAGGACGCCGCAGATATTGAGATGGAGGCCGCACGATGAAAGCCAACACGATCCTCGAAACAATCGGCAATACGCCGCACATCCGAGTGCAGAAGCTGTTCCCGGGCGCCGAGGTATGGATCAAGTCCGAACGCTCCAATCCCGGGGGCTCGATCAAGGACCGCATCGCGCTGAGCATGATCGAGGCGGCCGAAAAGTCGGGCGACCTCAAACCCGGCGGCACGATCATCGAACCGACCAGCGGCAATACCGGCGTCGGCCTGGCGATGGTCGCGGCGGTGAAGGGTTACAAGCTCGTCCTCGTCATGCCGGAGAGCATGTCGCTCGAACGGCGCCGCCTGATGCTTGCCTATGGTGCCTCCTTCGACCTCACGCCGCGCGAAAAGGGCATGAAGGGCGCGATCGAGCGCGCGATCGAACTCGTATCGCAGACGCCCAATTCCTGGATGCCCCAGCAGTTCGAGAATCCGGCCAATATCGACGTGCATGTTCGCACCACGGCGCAAGAGATCCTGAACGATTTCCGCGATTCGCCGATCGATGTGATCATCACCGGGGTCGGCACCGGCGGCCACATCACCGGCGTTGCCGAAACGCTGAAGAAGGAATGGCCACATCTGAAGGTCTATGCGGTCGAGCCCGAGGCATCGCCGGTCATCTCGGGTGGCCAGCCCGGTCCGCACCCGATCCAGGGCATTGGCGCGGGCTTCGTTCCGGCCAACCTCCATACCCAGGCGATCGACGGCGCGATCAAGGTCGACGCGGCGGTTGCCAAGGACATGGCACGCCGGGCGGCGCGCGAGGAAGGCATGCTGGTCGGCATCAGTTCCGGTGCGACACTGGCCGCGATCCTCCAGAAACTGCCTGAGCTTCCCGGCGGCGTCCGGGTGCTTGGATTCAATTATGACACCGGCGAGCGTTATCTGTCGGTGCCGGACTTCCTTCCGGAAAGTTAATCTCGCGCAAAGCATCCGCGTCGGCTATATTTCGGTGGTCGGCGCGGGGGCGTTGCGGGGGACATGAGATGCACAGGGCGATGATTTGCGTCAGCGTGATGCTGGCGTTGTTTCTGGTGTGGCCCATGATTTTCGGGCAGCGCGGCGACAGCACTGCATCCGCCGCGACCACGACTCCGGTAGCGCCGAAGATCGTTCCAGCCGTCGCGATGGTAAAGGTAATCCCGATCCCGGCCAAGGTGAGCCGGCCCGGCATTGTCCCTCCCAAGAGCTGCTCCAGCCGATATCAGGCGGCAGTCCAGCACTGCCCCAAAGGCGACCGGGCCTGCGGCATCAAGACGGCAGATCAATGGGATCTTTGTGAAGCCACTGGATTCTGGCCGGAATAAGCAGCAACCTTGCCAAGGGCGGGCTTGCCAAGGGCGGGCGATGATCCCGGAGTGACGGCCGCTGTTGGCAATTGTCGGGTCTGCCATCGACCAGTTCGATTTGATCACGCTTGGCCGGCAGAGGCCGAACGCCGTGGTACGCTCGCCTGGCATCCACGATGGCCAGGCGACACCTCCAGCCGGACTGACGCCAGAACTATCTCCAGCACGGCCTTCGCTTCACATCATACCCAAAGGGGAACAAGACAGGTCGACCTCTTCCCCGCGTCGCGACTCGCATGCGGGGTATCAGGAAAGGGATCCACCCCAGCGGTTCCGGTCAACCAGGCATTGTCCCTACGAGAGACTCGCTCGAACCATTTCGTGTCCGAAGCGTTCTGGAGTAAGGCCCACCAGTCCGACCGCCAGGAGCCGCCCTTGATCTCCCTTCCGCGCCGCTTCCTTCATCACTGAACGCCTGCGCCCATGTCACAGCCTTCCGCCCAGCCGGGCACGCCACGTCTCGGCCTGAACCACCTTCTGTCGCTGGTCGCAATTGCGGCGATCGCGCTGCCGATGTTTGTCGTGCTCAAGGCGCCGCCGGTCTTGCTACATCATCCGGTCAAGCGGCTGCCGCAGCGGGTCGTTCCCAAGGCCGAGCTGCCTCCGGTAGAGCCGGTGGCATTCCAAGATCTGGCACCCGACGATGCCCGGGCGTTCAACGCATCGGTCCCGTTCTCCACCGGCCCGAATCCGGCGGCACGCCCCTTCAAGTTCGTCGGCACCGACGAACAACGCGCGCGCGCGATCGATTGCCTCGCCGCCGGCGTACTCTACGAAGCCGGTGACGACACGCTTGGCCAGCGTTCGGTGGCGCAAGTCGTGATCAACCGGGCACGTCATCCGGCCTTTCCGAAGACGATCTGCGGCGTGGTGTTCCAGGGTTCCGACCGGGTGACCGGATGCCAGTTCACCTTCACCTGCGATGGCGCGCTGGTCAGGCATCGCTGGTCCGACGCGGCCTGGATGCGAGCCCGCGAGACCGCCACGCTGGCACTGAGCGGCAACGTCTACAAGCCGGTCGGCTATGCCACCCATTACCATACCGACTGGGTCGTACCCTATTGGCAGTCGAGCCTAGACAAGATCGCCGCGGTCCGGACCCATTTGTTCTTCCGCTGGACCGGCTGGTGGGGCACGCCACCCGCGTTCAACCGGCATGTATCGTCCGACGAACCCGTCGTTTCGCAACTCGCGCTCTATTCCGACGCGCACAAGACGGGCGCGGCGCTGGTCGAAGCGTCCTCCGCCGTCGTCGAAGCGGCTGCCGCGGGCGCCGCACTACCACCGTCGCTGACGACAGACACCAACAGCTTCCTGCTGACGCTCGATCCGCGCATGCCGCCGGACGCCTTTGCCCTGCTCGCAACACGCACCTGCGGGGAGCGTCCTTATTGCAAGGTGATGGGCTGGACGAACAAGGCGAAGACACCGGGCGCCCTGCCACTTCAGCCGACCCAGATCGCGGCGATGTCATTCAGCTATCTGCGCGACCGCGCCCGCAATTACGACAAGGCGCTGTGGAACTGCACGGAGTTCAAGCGGACGGATTTCAGCCAGTGCATGAAACTGCAAGTGCTGGTGCCGGTCGCGCGACAGGCCGACACTTTCAAGCTGGAGAGCCTGGCGGGCACTACATCGGTATCGCCGCCCCCAGTGGCGACGACGATCAGACCAGTACCGGAGTTGTCGGGCGTACGGCGGAAGGTGGAAGCGGCGCCTCCCCCGGCAAAGCCTGCGACTGCGCTGCCGGCGCCCGCCAACCAGTCACCGGCTGCCCGGTAGAATCCCCTCATCTACCTCAAGCGTCATGCCGGAAGTAAACGAAGCACGGCGCTGGACCGTTCTCCGACCTCTCAGGCCGCGACGAACATCTCCGGCGGAAGGGCCATGAGCGATTCGGCACCGCCCTCGATCTTCCGGCGCAACGCCCCGGCATCAGGCATGATCCGCTCAGCGAAATAACGCGCAGTCACCAGCTTCGCATCGAGGAAGGCGGCATCCCCCTCGCCCGCTGCCTTCAGCTTCGCAGCGGCCGAGGCCATGCGCAGCCACATCAGGCCGACTGCGACGATGCCCATCAGGTGCAGATAGGGCTGAGCGCCCGCTCCGACATTGTCAGGGCTCTTCATGCCGTTCTGGAGGAACCAGAGTGTCGCCTGCTGCAATTCGCCGCTGGCCTTTTCGAGGCGCTCAGCGAAATCGGCGATCGCCGGGTCCGCCTTGCCAGCCGCCACATCCTCGCCGACGACCTTGAAAAACACCTGCACCGCGCGGCCGCCGTTCATGGCAAGTTTTCGGCCGACCAGGTCCATTGCCTGGATTCCGTTGGTGCCTTCGTAAATCATTGAGATCCGGGCATCGCGGACATATTGCTCCATGCCCCATTCGGCGATGTAGCCATGGCCGCCATAGACTTGCTGCGCATTGGTCGCGATCTCATAGCCCTTGTCGGTGCCATAACCCTTGATGACAGGGGTCAGCAGCCCGACCAGGTCGGCGGCGAGCTGACGCTCCTCCTCGCTCGCGGCGGCATGTTCCAGGTCGGCCTGGAGGGCACCCCACAGGCAGAGCGCGCGCAGCCCCTCGGTCAGCGCCTTCGAGTCCATCAGCATCCGGCGGATGTCGGGATGGACGAACAGGGTGTCGGCCTTTTCCTGCGGATCCTTGGCGCCGGTCAGCGCGCGGCCCTGGCGACGGTCATGCGCATACTGGACGGCGTTCTGATAAGCTGTCTCCGCGACTCCGAGTCCCTGCAACCCCACCCCGAGGCGCGCTGCGTTCATCATGATGAACATCGCGGCGAGGCCCTTCATCTCCTCGCCGACCAGCCAGCCCGTCGCCCCGTCATAGTTCATCACGCAGGTCGAGTTGGCGTGGATGCCCATCTTGTGCTCGATCGAGCCGCACGACACCGCATTACGCGCGCCGAGCGATCCGTCGTCGTTGACGAAGAACTTCGGCACGACGAACAGCGAGATGCCCTTCGAGCTTTCCGGCGCGCCCGGCGTCTTGGCCAGGACGAGATGGATGATGTTCTCGGTCAGGTCATGCTCGCCCGACGAGATGAAGATCTTGGTGCCGGTGATCGCATAGGAACCGTCAGCCTGCGGCTCGGCGCGGGTGCGGATCAGGCCCAGATCAGTGCCGCACTGCGGCTCAGTCAGGTTCATCGTCCCGCCCCACTTGCCCGAGACCATATGGGGGACGTATTTCGCCTTCTGCTCGTCGGTACCCTTGACCAGCAGCGCCGCGATCGCTCCATGGGTCAGGCCCGGATACATGGCGAACGCCATGTTGGAGGAGATCATATATTCCTGGAACGCAGTCGAGACGACGTGCGGCATCTCCTGCCCGCCGAACTCGGCCGGGGCGGACAGCGTGCCCCAGCCCGATTCGACGAACTTGTCATAGGCTTCCTTGAAACCCTTTGGCGTGGTGACCGAGCCGTCCTCATGGCGGGTGCAGCCCTCAAGATCGCCCGACTGGTTGAGCGGGAACAGCACCTCGGCGACGAACTTGCCGCCCTCGTCAAGCACCGCATCGACCACATCGGGGGTCGCGTTGGCGAAACCGGGCAGGTTCGCATAGCGATCGAGGCCGACCACATGCTCCAGGATGAAGCGCGTATCGCGCACGGGCGGGGTATATTGGGGCATGGATCAGTCCTTCAGCCGGCCTTGTGCGCCGTGCGTTTCGAGCAGGGTGATGAAATCGTTCAATTCGTCGATCGCGGCATCGATATCGTGCTTTTGCGAACTCAGCAGCGATACGCGCTGGCGGCAGCGATCGATCGTTACCGTTCGCTGGACCTGGCGGCCATCGCCGATATCGTAGAGGTCGATCATCTCGCGGATCTCGCCAAGGCTGAAACCCACACGCTTGCCGCGCAGGATCCAGGCGAGCCGCGCACGATCGCGCTGCGAATAGATGCGGGCGGTGCCGCGCCGCTCCGGCGCGATCAGCCCTTCATCCTCATAGAATCGCAGGGCCCGTGCCGTCACACCGAACTCGGCGGACAGATCGGAGATCGAAAAGTGATCGCGATCGGGATGGCGCTCGATCGCTGCATAGGCTGCGACTGTTGACATGCGGCAAAGCTAAATGCCGTTTACGTGAACGTCAAGCTCATCCGCCGCTGCTGCAGAGCAGTTTGCCCTTCCCGTCGCGCAAGGTGGAAGCTTCCGAAACCGACTCGCTCAGGCGGGTCACATCCAGCGCCGCCATAGAGGCACGTTGCGCGCAAAGCTTCTGGCAGGCGCTCGGCAGATTGCCGGGAAACACGATCCGGTCCCCTTCGAAGCGCGCCTCGAAGCTGCACCCGTCGACCCCGTCGAATTCTAGCTGGAGCTTCTCCCCGGCACGCGTGATCGTGCCCGATCCGCCACAACTCACCTTGTCGCCATAATCGACGAACACGCCTATCCGATAGGCGGTGGCGCTGGGCACGATGCAGACCCGGTCCGTGTCACGCGCGTAGAGACCAGTGATGTCGGTGTTGTTGGGATCGGGAATCACCCCGGCCTCAATCGCAGCGGCTTCAAGGCCCGTAGCCGCGGTCGCGTTGTTCGCTGGCTGGGGTTCGCCACCGGAACATCCAGCGACGAACAGCAATGGCAGCAACAGGCCGCGCTTCATTCGACCGTCGCGAGTCGGTCGCCGTCGATCCGACGATAGAAGCAACTGCGCTCGCCGGTGTGGCAAGCCGGGCCGGCGGGATCAACGATCAGCCACACCGCATCCTGGTCACAATCGATCCTGATGTCAGCGACTCGCAAGACATGCCCTGACGATTCGCCCTTCTTCCAGAGTCGCCCGCGGCTGCGCGACCAGAAATGCGCCTCCCGCGTGGCGACCGTGGCGGCGAGCGCCTCGGCATTCATATGGGCAAGCATCAGCACTTCGCCGGTAGTGCGGTCGGTCGCAACCGCCGTGATCAGGCCGGCGGCGTCGTATTTCGGGTCAAGCGCAAGGCCGGTTTCGCGGGAATCGGGCATGTGCGACGCTTAGCCTGCCCACGCAAAACCGCCAATGCGACGGTTGGCGAATAATCCATGTGACAAAAGCGCGACAAAGCCGAAAGGCGTCCCTATATGGCGGGCGACGCTACTCCCCCCGAAGGGCGCCATGCTTACTACGAACCCATTTGAAGCCCCTATCGACGGGGACAAGCTGCGCGAAGAGTGCGGCATTTTCGGCGTATCCGGCAGTGACGGCGCCGCTGCGCTCGTTGCGCTCGGCCTGCACGCGCTGCAGCACCGTGGCCAGGAGGCGGCGGGTATCACCAGTTTCGACGGCGCCGAATTCCATACCCACCGCGCGATGGGTCATGTCGCCGGTAATTTCGACCGCGACGACATCATCCAGGCGCTGCGCGGTACCGTGGCTTGCGGCCATGTCCGGTACTCGACGACCGGCGAGACCGCGCTGCGCAACGTGCAGCCGCTCTATGCCGACCTCGCCTCAGGCGGCTTCGCCATCGCCCATAACGGCAATATTTCCAACGCGATGCGGCTGCGGCGCGATCTCGTCCAGCGCGGGTCGATCTTCCAGTCGACCTCCGATACCGAGACGATCATCCATCTCGTCGCAACGTCGAGCTACCGCACGTTCGTCGACAAGTTCATCGATGCGCTGAAGCGGGTCGAGGGCGCCTATTCGCTGATCGTGATGACGCCGGAGGGCATGATCGCTTGCCGCGACCCCCTCGGCATCCGGCCGCTCGTGATGGGCCGACTCGACGGGTCGGTGATCTTCGCGTCGGAAACGGTCGCGCTCGACGTGGTCGGCGCCGAATTCGTCCGCTCGATCGAGCCCGGCGAACTGGTGATCGTGCGCGGCACCGAAATCAGCTCGCACCGCCCGTTCGCGCCGGTCTCGCCGCGTCCGTGCATCTTCGAATATGTCTATTTCTCGCGCCCCGATTCGATCTCGGAAGACCGCAGCGTCTATACCGTCCGCAAGGCGATCGGCGCGCAGCTCGCGATCGAAAGCCCGGTAGAGGCCGACCTGATCATCCCGGTTCCCGATTCGGGCACACCAGCGGCGATCGGCTATGCCCAGCAATCCGGCATCCCGTTCGAACTCGGCATCATCCGTTCGCATTATGTCGGCCGCACCTTCATCCAGCCGGGCGACAAGGTTCGCCATCTCGGCGTGAAGCTGAAGCACAACGCCAATCGCGCGCTGATCAAGGGCCAGCGGATCGTGCTGATCGACGATTCGATCGTGCGCGGCACCACCAGCCTCAAGATCGTTCAGATGATGCGCGAGGCCGGCGCGGCCGAGGTGCATATGCGAATCGCCAGCCCGCCGACCCGGCATAGCTGCTTCTACGGCGTCGACACGCCGGAGCGCGCCAAACTGCTCGCGGCGAACATGAACATCGACGAGATGAACAAATATATCCAGGCGGACAGCCTGGCGTTCGTGTCGATCGACGGCCTGTACAAGGCGCTGGGCGAACCGCACCGCGCCGATATCCGTCCCAGCCACTGCGATGCCTGCTTCACCGGGGATTACCCGACGATGCTGACCGACCAGGACGAAGTCGCCTCGGTCGACCAGTTCGCCCTCCTCGCTGAGCGGGTGATCTAGCCAGACCCGTCATGCCGGACTTGTTCCGGCATCCACCGTGGTGCAAGCGCCGCCGCGTCCGTTTGCGGGCCGGTGGGGCCCGGAACAGGTCCGGGGTGACGAAGAGAGACGAGAATGACTGACAAACCCCTCGCCAACCAGATCGCCCTCGTGACCGGCGCCAGCCGCGGGATCGGCGCGGCGACCGCCAGGGCTCTTGCCGCCGCGGGCGCGCACGTCGTCATCACCGCGCGCACGGCGAAGGATCTGGAGCAGATCGAAACCGAGATATTCGAGGCGGGCGGCAGCGCGACCATCGCCCCGCTCGACCTGACCGAGACCGACAGCATCGCCCGCCTCGGCGCCGCGATCGGCGAGCGCTGGCCGCAACTAGACATCATGGTGCTCAATGCCGCGACGCTTGGCAGCCTCGCGGCCGTGCCGGCGATCGATTCGAAGGAACTGGCGACAGTCCTGACCCTCAACGTCAGCGCGCAGGCCGCCCTCATCACCGCGTTCGATCCGATGCTGCGCAAGTCGAAGCGCGCCCGGGTCATCGGCATCACCTCAAGCGTCGGCCGCACCCCGCGCGCCTATTGGGGCCTGTACGGTGCCTCCAAGGCCGCATTCGAGACACTGCTGGGCGCCTATGGCGACGAGATGGAGCATATCAGCAGCATCCGCACCGCGATCGTCGATCCGGGCGCGACCCGCACCAAGATGCGCGAGCGCGCCTATCCCGGCGAGGATCCCGCCTCAGTGAAGGCACCGGAAGTCGTGGCGAACCGTATCACGGCGCTGGTGGCGGAAGATTTCGAGAACGGCCATTTCGAGCGAGTCGACTGACCCTTCTCATTCCCCTCCCGCTCGCGGGAGGGGAATGAGAAGCGGAGAAGCCCTTACTTCGCCGCCGCCATCAGCTTCTGGAAAAAAGCCAGCCGAGCCAGCGTCAGCGGACGGTCGCTCGCTTTGGGTGCCGCACTGACCATCGCGATCACCACCTTCGACGCCGGATCGATCGTGATCATCTGGCCGAAAATCCCCTGCGCGCCGTAGCGGCCTTCGGGATAGGTCCACCATTGATAACCATAGCCGTAACCGCCGGGCGCGACCTCCGCATGCGCCCTGGTGGCGTCAGCGAACCAGCCGTCCTTGACGATCCCATGCCCGCCTTCCAGCGCGAACTGGCCGAAGCGCGCATAGTCGCGCAGCGACACCGACAGACAACAGCCGCTGACCTCGGCACCGGTCTGGTCCTTCATCCAGAAGCCGTCGCGCTCCATGCCGGCGGGTTTCCAGATCTTCTCCTCGGCATAGGCGGCCAGCGTCTTCCCCGTCGCGCGACGCACCAGCACGCCGATCAGATTGGTCTCACCCGTCTTGTAGACCCATTTGGTCCCAGGCGCCGTCTCGCGCGGCAGCTTGCGCATGAAATAGACGGTGGGATCGACGCCCGCCGGCACCGGCTCAAGGAACATCCGCGCCACATCGGACTTGGGATCGGTATAATCCTCGTTCCATTTCACGCCCGAGGTCATCGTCATCAACTGGGCGACCGTCACACCGTCATAGCCGCTGCCGGCCAGATCGGGGATGTAGCGTGTCACCGGATCGTTCAGCGATTTGATCAAGCCGTCCTTCATCGCCGCGCCAACCAGGGTTGAGGTGAAGGATTTCGCGACCGAAAAGCTGGTCCAGCGCCCATCCGGGGTCAGCCCGCGCGCATAGCGTTCGAGCCGCACCTTGCCGTCCTGCAGCACGATCAGGCCAGCGACGTTCATCGAGGTCATGAACGCGTCCACATCCGCGGCCGCCATGGGGAGCGGCTTTCCCGCAGGCAGCGCGCGCAGTTTCGCGGGATCGGCCTTGATGGTGTTGCCGGGGAAGATCTTCTCCATCGCCGGGAAATTCGAATCGCGCTGCGCCTGCGACCAGAACAGTATCTCGGCACCGACCTGGCGTTGCGTCGCCTCATCCGCGGCTGACGCGGGTTGCGCCTGTCCGAAACCCTGCACCGGCATCAATACCGCGCCCGCCAGCGCAAGCGCGGTCAACATCCGTCGTTTCATTCGCATCACTCCCCCTTGATCAGCGTGACCTGGGCGACGTGTATCCCGCCACCTCTGAACCCGCCCTCGCAATACATCAGATAGTATCGCCACAGATCGACGAAATGGCGATCGAATTCGGCAGGCAGGCGGCCGGCGGTGACGGCAGCGTCGAACGCGGCGCGCCAGCGCTTCAGCGTCTCGGCATAGTGAAGCCCGAATTCCCGCTTGTCGTGCCAGGTCAGGCCTTGGGCCTGGGCAATCGCGCGAAAGCGGCTCTCCGACAACAAAAGGCCGCCGGGGAAGACGAAGCGCTGGATGAAATCCACGTTGCCGGCATAGGCATCGAAGATCGCATCATCGATCGCGATATACTGGATCGCCGCCCGCCCGCCCGGCTTAAGCGCTCCTGCAATGGCCTGCAGATAGGCCGGCCAATATTCCTCGCCGACCGCCTCGACCATCTCGATGCTGGCAACGGCATCATATTGCCCGGTCACATCGCGATAGTCAGTCAATGAGACGGTGACGCCGTCCAGCCCAGCCTCCGCCATGCGCGCCTCGACCGCACGCTTCTGTTCCGCCGAGAGCGTGATGCCATGGACACTCGCCCCTGCCCGTGCCGCAATCTCGGCGAAGGAGCCCCAGCCGCAACCGATCTCCAAGATGGAAGCGCCCGGTCCGACCCTGGTTCGATCCAGAATGGCGCGCAGCTTGGTCGCCTGCGCGTCTTCCAATGATTGCGCGGCCGAGATCGGTTCTTCGAACAGCGCACTCGAATAGGTCATGCCGGGATCGAGCCACAGGCTGTAGAAGTCATTGCCCAGATCGTAATGGAATTCGATATTCCGTCGCGCCCCACTGCGATGGTTGCGCCGCAGCGCATGCCAGAGGCGACGCACCCGCCGCATGGCGCCACGCGATCGCCCCACCTCGCCGAGCGGCCGGCGATTGCGCATGAAAAGGTCGAACAGCGGCACGGGATCGGGGCTGCGCCATTCGCCGCGCGCCCAGCCGACATACCACCCGGCCGATCCCCCCATCGCCAGGCGAATCAGCGCGCGCCAGCTGGATATCTCGACGATCGCAACCGGGCCGACGGCGCGTCCGCCCAGAACGCGGTGGGTTCCGTCAGGCAAGGAAGCCTCGATCGAGCCTGCCTCAAGTCCCTGATCGATCCGATCGAGCAGGCGATGGAAAACGCCCGCGCAGGGTGTGAGGAACCAGTCGACCCAACCATAGGCCGGCCTCGCGCGCGTCCCGAAACGACGTCCCCTGTTCGGCGCTGATGCGTTCATGAAGCCGCTCTCATGCACCCGGCGACAGCGCCGGAAAAGCGATTCGTATCACGATCACCGCGCCCGCTTCGCCGCGGCCAGCGCGCGCTCCCGCGCTTCGCGGTGACCGATGATCTTCACCGGATAGGCGTCGGGCCGGCAGCCTGCGGCTTCAGGATCGTGGATCGCCGAGTCGGGAATGTCCGCGAGCTCGGGCACCCATTGTTGGATGTAGCGCGCCGCATCGAATTTCGGCGATTGAACCAGCGGCGCCATGATGCGGACGAACATGTTGGAATCCACGCCAGTGCCCGCGGTCCATTGCCAGTTGACGCTGTTGTTGCCGTAATCGGCATCGACAAGGGTATTCCAGAACCACGCTTCGCCATCGCGCCAGTCGATCAGCAGATGCTTGATCAGGAAGCTCGCCGCGATCATGCGCACGCGATTGTGCATCCAGCCGGTTGCCCAGAGCTGACGCATTCCCGCATCGACGATCGGATAGCCGGTGCGGCCAAGCCGCCAGGCGCGGCGATCGGCATCGGCTGTCTTTCCAGTCCGCCAGGGCAGTCCATCGAGCGCTTCACGCCCGTTCTTCGAGCCATAGTCGGGAAATTGCAGGATCACATTCTGCGCGTAATCCCGCCAGGCGAGTTCCTTGAGGAAGGTGGTCGAATCGCCCGATGTCCCGGCGACATGATGCCAGACCGTCGCGGGCGATATTTCTCCAAAATGCAGGTGCGGCGACAGGCGCGAGCTACCGTCGTCGGACGGCAGGTTTCGATCGATATCATACGCCGCAGCCTTGGAACCGAAGTCATGAAGCCGGTCCCTCGCGCCCTCCTCGCCCGGCGTCCATTCGTCGCGAAAGCCGCCTGCCCAGTCGGGCTTCGCCGGCAGCAGCGCCCAACCCTCAAGCCGATCGCTATCCGGCCATGTCTCGGGCGCCGGAATGACGTGCGGCGCAGGCATCGACGCTGGCGGCGGCATATGCTCCCGCAAGGCACGCCAGAACGGCGTATAGATTTTGTAGGGATGTCCCGACCCTGTCGTGATCGAACCCGGCGGCGCCAGATAATTGCCGTCATGGCTCACCAGATCCAGGGTCTTCGCTACCGCGCGTTCGGCGTTGCGCCACCAGGGTTCATAATGGCGCAGGCAATGAACCCGCCGTGCCCCGGTCTCTTCAGCCAGCCTGCCAAGCTCCGCCGCAGCCTCACCCCGCCGCAATATCAGGCGCGACCCTTTGTCCCGCAGGTGCCGGTCAAGCGCGGCGAGGCTGTGGTGCAGCCACCAGCGCGAAGCAGCGCCCATGCGGCGATGCCGCGGCTTCTCGTCATCGAGGATATAGACGGGGATCACCGGCCCCTCGCCCGCCGCGGCAACCAGCGCAGCCTGATCCGACAGGCGCAGGTCGCGGCGAAACCAGAGAAGCGTCGGCGCATCCATCGCTGCCGCCATGCCCGTCGGCCGCAATGGCCGCAAGAGACGCTTCGCGCGTCACTTTCCATGGCCGTCGTTCCTGGTCTAGGTGGAACGACCAAGGCAGCGGGGAAGCCGACACATGATCACCGACCTGCAAAGCCTGATCGCGCCGAACGCGCTTTCATCACTTGCCGACGCGATCGTCGAGGAGCGCAGGCTGCATCTGCACACCGCGCGACAGGCCGAGTTCGCCCGCCTCGTTCCCTGGCCCGCCTTCAACGCGCTGGTCACGATCGAACGCCTGCAGAACGGACAAGTCCGCACGATCCGCAACGGGCATGACATGCCGCCGGCGATGCTTGCCGCACGTTCGGGCGGCTCCGGCGTTCAGGAACTCGCGCCTGACACGCTCCAGTCGCTCGCCGACAAGGGACTCAGCCTGGTCGTCAACGACATCGAGCGGCTGATACCGGGCATCGGCGCGCTCGCCGCGATGGTCGAGCGTCACCTGCGTGCCAGGGCGAGCGTCAATGCCTATGTCAGCTTCCGTCAGGATAGCGCCTTCGGGGCGCATTGGGACGACCATGACGTCATGGTGCTGCAGGTTCATGGGCGCAAACGGTGGTTCTGCTACGGCCAGCGCGATCGTTATCCGATCAGGGGCGTGACGGCGTTCGCCAAAATCGGCGCCGCCGAACAGCCGGAATGGAGCGCTGTGCTCGAACCGGGCGACATCCTCTATATTCCTCGCGGCG
This sequence comes from Candidatus Sphingomonas phytovorans, assembly GCA_029202385.1. Classification (NCBI taxonomy): domain Bacteria; kingdom Pseudomonadati; phylum Pseudomonadota; class Alphaproteobacteria; order Sphingomonadales; family Sphingomonadaceae; genus Sphingomonas; species Candidatus Sphingomonas phytovorans. The sequence continues at coordinate 1,110,065 of CP119314.1, read as the reverse complement.
ACATCCATCGCGCGCAGGTCGAGGAGGGGCATTCGCTCCACCTGACGATCGGCATCGCCTATCCCCGTGGCGGCGACATCGTGCAATGGATCGGGCGGCGCTGCCTCGAAGAGGAACTGTTCCGACGGGACATCTCGGCCCTGCCGGGGCGCGAGGCGCTGGCGACGCGGCAGGATGATCTGCGCACGGCGCTCCATCGGCTGGTGGATACGATCGACTTGGGTGACTTCCTCGCCATGGCGGACCGGCAGCGCGAATCGCTCAAGGCGCTCAACCTCGGCCTGTCCGATCCGCTCCATACGGATATCGAGATCCGGCCGATGCTGCGCCGCCGCCTGCCGCTTGCCGAGGACACGGCGCAGATTCGCCACGGTACCGCGACAACGCCGCTGACGCCCGTCGAGCGTGCCGTTCTGGCCATGCTGCTGGATCGGGATGCATCGACCCTCGGTGCGCTGGTCGCGGCCCTGCCGGATCTGTCGGAGCTAGAGGTGCGCGAGGCTGTATCCAGCCTCGCGCGCGCATCGATCGTGCTGCTGTCCGACACGTCGACCTGACGCCCCCGGTCAGTCGCCCTTGCCTGGTTCAGCCGAAAAATACTGCTCGAACTTGCTCGTCACCCCGTTGAACGCCTCGGCATCGCCCGGCGTCTGGCCGACCTTGCTCGACACCGCAGGCCATTGCGCCGCATAGGTCTTGTTGAGCTCGATCCAGGCCACGGCACCGTCTTCGATATCCGGCAGGATGGCGTCGGCGGGGCATTCGGGCAGGCAGAGATTGCAATCGATGCACTCGTCAGGATCGATTACGAGCATGTTCTCGCCCTCGCGGAACGCCTCCACGGGGCAGACTTCGACACAATCCATGAACTTGCACCGGATGCAGGCATCCGTGACGACGAACGTCATTGCCGACCCCCTGCCCGTACCTACCCCACACCTACATCGTGTGCGGTTGTTTCTCGACCTGCCAGGTCTGCCCCTGCGAAAGGAGCTTCTGTAGATTGGGCGTCTTGCCCGTGCTGGCCTGCGCGTTCTGCGCGACGACCGCGCTCTCGAAGGTCGGGGCCGAATCGTCATAGATCACGCCAAGCGCCATCGGGAACGCCCCAAACGGCATCTCGACCAGCATGTGCGCCACCGCGCGGTTGGTCTGGTCGTGCACGATGACGTGTGCCGCCTCCCAGTCGCCACCCTCGACATCGACCACCTTCAGCACCAGCTTCTCGGTATCGAGCGCCAGGCCCTTGGTGCCGCCAGCGAACAACAACGGCTTGCCGTGCTCGACCCACATCTGGCTGCCGGCGGCATTGGCCTTTTCGGTGAAAGGCGCAAACACGTCGTCATTATAGACGATGCAGTTCTGGAATATCTCGACGAAGCCCGTGCCCTTATGCGCATAGGCTGCCTTGAGCACCGCCGGCAGGTTCTTGTTCACGTCGATCGCCCGCGCCACGAAGCGCGCGCCCGACCCGAGCACGAACGCACAAGGCGTCAACGGGCGGTCGAGCGAGCCGAACGGCGTCGAGGGGCTGCGCGTGCCGACATGGCTGGTCGGCGAATATTGCCCCTTGGTCAGGCCGTAGATCTCGTTGTTGAACAGCAGCACCTGGCAATCCAGATTGCGGCGGATCAGATGCATGGTGTGGTTGCCGCCGATCGACAGCGCATCGCCGTCGCCGGTGATGATCCACACGTCGAGATCGGGATTGGCCAGCTTCACCCCCGTCGCCACCGCAGGCGCGCGGCCATGGATGGTATGGAAGCCATAGGTTTCCATGTAGTAAGGGAAACGCGACGAGCAGCCGATGCCGCTGACGAACACGGTGTTCTCCGGCCGCGCGCCGATCTCCGGCATGGTGCGCTGCACTGCCTTCAGGATCGCGTAATCGCCGCAACCCGGGCACCAGCGCACCTCCTGGTCTGTCTCCCAATCCTTGGGGCTGGTCTTCGCGATAGGGGTCATGTCGTTCATGCGAGCGCCTCCTCGATCGCCGCTTCGATCTCAGCGATCATGAAGGGCTGACCGGAAATCTTGTTGAGCGGCTTTGCATCGACCAGATACTGGTCGCGCAGCACGGTCTTGAGCTGACCGGTGTTCATTTCGGGTACGAGAATCTTCTCATAACCCTTGAGAAGTGCACCGAGATTACCCGGCAGCGGCCAGATATGGCGGATATGGATATGGCTGACGTCCAGCCCCCTGGCACGGGCACGGCGCACCGCCTGATGGATCGGACCATAGGTCGACCCCCATCCGACGATCGCAAGCTTGCCGCTCTCGGTACCCATCTCGACCTTCTGGTCCGGCACGTCGATGCCGAGCACCTTGTCGCGGCGAATCTCGGTCATCGCCTGATGGTTGGCTGCGCCATATTCGATGTTGCCGGTGCCAAGCTGCTTCTCGATGCCGCCGATACGGTGGAGCAGGCCGGGCGTACCAGGCTTCACCCACGGACGCGCCAGCTTCTCGTCACGCCCATAAGGCAGGAAGCCGCCTTCCGGCGCTTCCTCGAGATAGGTGACCGGGAACGGCGTATAGCTGTCCATGTCAGGCACCAGCCATGGCTCGGCGGCATTGGCGATATAGCCGTCCGTCAGCAGCATCACCGGAGTCATGTACCGGACGGCGATTCGCACCGCCTCGATCGCGCAGTCGAACGCGTCGGCGGGCGACCGTGCGGCAATGACCGGCATCGGCGCATCGCCATTACGACCATAGACCGCCTGATAAAGATCTGACTGCTCGGTCTTGGTGGGCAGACCCGTCGAGGGGCCGCCGCGCTGCGAGTTGACGATGACCAGCGGCAACTCGGTCATGATCGCAAGGCCCATCGCCTCACCCTTGAGCGCGATGCCCGGGCCCGAGGAAGAGGTGACGCCAAGCTGTCCTGCGTAGGACGCGCCGATCGCGCTGGCGATCGCGGCGATCTCGTCTTCCGCCTGGAAGGTCGTGATGCCGAATTCCTTGAGCCGCGACAGGTGATGCAGGATCGCCGAGGCCGGGGTGATCGGATAGCCGCCGAAGAACATCTTCACACCGGCAAGCTGAACGCCGGCAACGAGGCCGAGCGAGATCGACTCGGCGCCGGTGACGGTGCGGTACAGGCCCGGCTCGGCCGGGGCTGCCGCGACATGATGCTGCTTCATCGGCCCGGCCAGCTCGGCCGTCTCGCCATAGGCATGACCGGCGTTGAGCGCGGCGATATTCGCTTCGGCCAGCGTCGGACTCTTGGCGAACTTGTTCTTGAGCCAGTCGATCAGCGGCTGGCGGTCACGATCGAACATCCAGAGTGCGAGCCCCAGCGTCCACATGTTCTTGCAGCGCAGCGCCTCCTTGTTGCCGAGGCCGAAGGGCTTCACCGCATCAAGCGTCAGCTGCGATATGTTGAACGCGAGCACCTGCCACCGGGCGAGGCTACCGTCGCGCAGCGGATTGACCTCATATTTCGCCTTGGCGAGATTGCGCTCGCCGAACTCGCCCTCGTCGGCGATGATCAGCCCCCCCGGCTTCAGCGCGCCGACATTCGTCTTCAGCGCTGCCGGGTTCATCGCGACAAGCACGTCGGGCGCGTCGCCCGCCGTCTCGATCGCGGTAGAGCCGAAATTGATCTGGAAGGCGGAGACGCCGAACAAGGTACCCTGCGGCGCCCTGATCTCCGCGGGGAAATCGGGGAAGGTCGCAAGGTCATTGCCGGCGAGCGCGGTGGAAAGGGTGAACTGCCCGCCGGTGAGCTGCATGCCGTCACCGGAGTCTCCGGCGAAGCGCACAACGATCGATTCAGCGGGGGGATTTGCGGACGCCTCGGCGGGCGTCAATTCGTGAACGGCGGATGCCATTTATGTTTGTCCTGCGGATTTATCCGACGCCCTCTATGCCCGGAGCGTTGACTGGCCAACCTAGTTTGATCGGAGGCGCCTGCAAATGGTTCTTTTAAGGCAATGCCCGATCATGGGCCGGTAAAAGCACTGATCCCAGCGTGAGGATCGCAGTGACATGACGTCGGGCTACCGCCGCGACGTCCTCCCCATAGCCGCCGCCGACCGTGCTCGCGAGCGGAATGCCGCGCTTCCGGGCGAGTCCCGCAACGAGGCGATCGCGCGCGATCAGGCCCTCGTGGGTAAGCGCCAACCGGCCGAGTCGATCACCCCCGAACGGATCCACTCCCGCCTGATAGAGAATCAGGTCGGGCCGCTGTTCATCCATCAGCGGCGCCAGACTCGACTCCAGTGCGTCCAGATAGGCGACGTCGCCGGTGCCGTCCGGCAAGGCGATATCGAGCGTCGAGCGCGCCTTGCGTACCGGGAAGTTGCGCTCGGCGTGGATCGAATAGGTTGCGATGCCTGGCCTGCCGGCGGTCAAGGCGGCGGTGCCGTCGCCCTGATGGACATCGCCGTCGACAACCAGGACCCGCGCAACCGTCCCCTCCTCCACCAACCGTACCGCCGCGATGGCGAGATCGTTCAGCACGCAATAACCCGCCCCCGTGGTTGCCAGGGCATGATGGCTGCCGCCTGCGCTGTTCGCCGCGAAACCGCGTTCGAGGGCGATTCGTGCCGCCAGCCAGGTGCCGCCCGCTACCATCTGCGAACGCCGTGCCACTACCTCGGTCACCGGAAAGCCGATCCGGCGTTCCTTCTCGCGCGGCACGCGGGCGTTGAGCACTTCGTCGACATAGTCGGGATCGTGCACCGCCTCGATCCAGGGACGCGGCATCGGCTGGGGCTCGATCCATTCGATCGCGTCGGCTTCCGCCCGTAGCAGATCGCGGATCGCCGCGTTCTTCGTCACCTTCGCCACGCGCCCGCCGGCAACGACATAGGCGGGATGATGGACGACCGCGATCATCGCCCCTAGGTAGTTCGCCAGGATCCGCAGCGCCAATGCGGGATGTGGGAGAATCCAGTGACCGACCCGTTCGTCCGGCCCGATGTACGCGGCTTTCTCAACTACCTGAACAATATGCCCGGGCCGAAGATGCACCAGATGGAGCCACCCGCGGCTCGCGCCGTCTATATGGCGATGAAGGACGTGGCCGACCTGCCCATCGGTGATCTGGCTACCATCACTGACCTGACCATCCCCGGCCCGGCCGGCGACATCCCCGCCCGCCTGTTCGACGCAAAGGCGAACCGTGAGCCGGGACCGGCGATGCTCTTCTATCATGGCGGCGGCTTCGTGATCGGCAATGTCGAGACTCATGCGAGCTTCTGCGCCGAGATATCCCGGACGCTCGATATCCCGGTGATTTCGGTCGACTATCGTCTCGCACCGGAAAGCCCCTGGCCTGCAGCACCTGACGATTGCGAAGCCGCCGCGCGCTGGGTGGCCGGGAATCCGGCCGAGCTCGGCCGCAAGGTCGCCAGCCTCGTCGTCTGCGGCGACAGTGCGGGTGGGAATCTGGCGATCGTCACTGCCATGGCGCTTCGCGATGCACCGGCCGCGATACCGGTGATCGCACAGTTCGCGATCTATCCGGCGACGGACGCCTCGAAGGAATATGCGTCATACAGCATCTTCGCCGACGGTTTCCTGCTGACTCGCGACAGCATGGAGTGGTTCCAGGCCGCCTATGATGCCGAGGTTGCCCATATTCGCACCTCACCGCTGGTCGGCGACCTGGCCGGCATGCCGCCCGCAGTGGTGCTGACCGCCAGCCTCGATCCGATAGGGGATCAGGGCCGTGCCTATGCGGGGGCGCTCGCCGTCGCAGGCGTGCCGGTTGTGTTCCGCGAGGCCAAAGGCAACATCCACGGCTTCGTCACGCTCCGACAGGCAATCCCCTCGTCGGCCGGCGATGTTGCCGGGGCGCTCGCGGCACTGAAAACAGTGATCGTCGAGGCCGAAGGCGAGCGTGTGATGGCACAGGCAGCAGCATGAACGACTCCTCCCTTCCCTATCGCCCGTGCGCCGGCGTCATGCTGATGAACCGCGCCGGGCAGGTGTTCGTCGGCCAGCGAATCGATTCGACGGTGGAAGCCTGGCAGATGCCGCAGGGCGGGATCGACGATGGCGAGGACGCCGAAACCGCCGCGATCCGCGAACTGGGCGAAGAGACGGGTGTCCAGCCCGACAAGGTCGAGCTGGTCGCGGTGGCGCCGCACGAACTTACCTATGATCTGCCGCCCGATCTGATCGGCAAGGTCTGGAAAGGCAAATGGCGCGGGCAGCGGCAGCGCTGGTTCCTCTATCGCTTTCTCGGCGAGGACACTGACGTCGACATCGCGACGAAACATCAGGAATTCCGCGCATGGCGCTGGGTCGATCCCGCCGCGCTTCCCGAGATCATCGTCCCCTTCAAGAAAACGCTCTACGAGGACGTCCTGGCGGCTTTTGCCGACCATCTGGGTTGATCGCAAGCCGATCGACGGGCTATCCGGCCAGCATGCATGTACGTATCGCCCTGCTCGCGGCACCTTTGCTGCTCGCCAATACGGACCCGGCACCAATCCCACCGGCGATGAAGGCAATGCTCGACGCCGCCATGGCCTCGGGCAATGAGGGCGAAGTCGCCACAGTCGTGAAATATGCGCGCGCCACCGCGCCGGAGGCAGCCCCCGCCATCGCTGCTTCGCTCGAGGCATGGCGCAAGGAGCGCGCGGCGAAACGCGAGGCGACGCTGCGCAACGCGGGCGTGCTCGATCTGTGGCATGGGCGTGCCGAACTGGGCGGCTATCTGACGACCGGCAACACCCATGACGCGGGCGTCAGCGGGACTGTCGATCTGAATCGCGAAACGCTGCGCTGGCGGCACAAGCTGCGTCTGGCCGCCGACTACAAACGGAGCGCGGGCGTGGTGAGCCGCGAACATTATCTCGCTGCCTATGAACCCAATTTCAAATTCTCGCCGCGCGGCTATGTCTATGGCGCCACGCAATTTGAGAGCGACCGGTTCCTCGGCTATACTAGCCGCTACTCGACGTCGGTCGGCGCCGGCTATAGCGCGATCAAGCAGCCGGGCCTCTCGCTCGATCTGGAAGTCGGCCCGGCCTATCGCGACACCTCCTTTACCGATCACACGACGGAAAGCAGCATCGCCGCGCGCGGATCGCTTGATCTCGACTGGAAGCTGACCAAGACGATCTCGGTCAGCCAGGCCGCTTCCGCCTATGTGCAGCACTATAACAGCACCGTCAGCAGCACGACCGCGTTGAGCGCCAAGCTCATCGGTCCGCTTGCCGCTCGCCTCTCCTATGTCGTGCAATATGAAAGCATGCCTACCCTTGGCCGGGTCAGCACCGACACGACCAGCCGCGCGTCGCTGGCGTACAGCTTCTAGGGCGAACACCATATCGGGCCTGTCTTTCAGCGACGCGGTACCCGGATCGCGAACGCCTCCAGTACCGAAGGGTGGGAAAGGTCCGCCCTCGGACAAAAAGCACGAATTTGAGAGCAGTTCACTCCAACCAGGCCGGCACTTACCGGTTTGTTGAGGAACAGGCGTTAGCGATCTCCACGGACCTGCGGCCGGAGCTCAGCCATGTACGAAAATGCCGATCTCGATGCCGCAGTGAAGGCAGGCATTTTCCCGGCTGACGCGACCGAGAAGTTCCGCAGCTTTGCGGCAAAACAGGCCGGGCAATTGCCCGCGGATGACGAGCATTTCCGCCTGTCCAGGGGGTTCTCCGATATCCTCGCGTCAGTTGGGATCGTCCTGCTGTTCTTCAGCCTCTATGTGGCGACCCGGTCGCTCGGCCCCGTCTCGGGTCTGTTCTACGTACCGACCGCATGGCTGCTGGCCGAGTATTTCGTGCGACAGCGCAAGATGCTCCTTCCCGGCTTCCTGCTCCTGGTCGCCCTGATCGGCGGCAGCGCCTATGGCCTTCTTACCCTGTGGCTCGACGTCTCCGGTACAGCCACGGTGGCCTCGTTGTCGCCGCTGGGCAACATCGCAATTTCAAGCGGAATAGCTTTGTTGTGCTGCCTCTACTGGCTTCGCTTTCGTGTCCCCATTGCCTACGCCGCGATGGCGCTGGCTTTGTACAATATCCCAGGAATGATCGCGCTGATCGTCGTCCCCGGGGTCGCGCCCGCTCTTGAAGGGGTGTTGCTGCTCGGTTGCGGCATTGCCACCTTCGCCGCCGCCATGTGGTGGGACATGACAGACGTATATCGCCAGACCCGTCGTGCCGACGTCGCTTTCTGGCTTCACGGCCTGGCCGCTCTGGTGATCGCCAATGTCGGTCTGCGCCTCGCCATCGGCATGCCCGTGAACGGTATCGAGAAATACGAACAGCTTCGATCGACCCTCATGTCGCTCGACACCACACAGGCGTTCTCGATCCTCGCCCTCTATGCCGCTTTTGCGATCGTCTCCCTCATCACCGACCGGCGTGCCCTGATAGTGTCCGGGCTGGTCTTCGCTTTTGCGGCATTTGCGACTCTATCAGGCGCCCGCGAAGGATCCTGGCCCGTCCTGTTCGGTGCCGTCGCCATGGCGGTGCTGATCCTTTCCGCCGCGATCTGGTGGGCCCCGATACGCCGGGCTCTGGTGAACCGGCTGCCACTGTCGATAAGAGCGCAATTGCCGAGAACCGAGCTGCAGCGCCCTCGTTCGCGCCCCATCGCCTGATCCTCCCCAATATTTACTGTCGCCGCGCTCTCCCTGTTCTGGTCATCACCCTTCCCTGTCATGACACGGTAGAGAGGAAGGCAGCCGGTGTTTCCGCGCCGCCTGAATCCAGCTAACAGCGCCTCATGACCACGCTTTCGACCATCGAACGAGATGCTCTAGCCTCCCTCTACGACGCACCGATGCTTGCCCAGGTGCAGGAATGGTCCTCGATCAACAGCGGTACCCGCAACATCAGCGGAGTCGCGGCGATGGCGGGAAAACTCTCCGACGCCTTTGCCGTATTGCCGGGCAAGATCGATCTGGTCGCCCCTGCACCGGTGACCAGTGTCGGCCCGGATGGCACCGTCTCCGATCTCGCCCATGGGCGGCATTTCCATCTAGCCGTCCGGCCGGACGCGCCGGTGCAGATGCTGTTCACCGGCCATATGGATACCGTCTATCCGGTCGATCACCCCTTTCAGGCACTGACCTTCCTCGACAACGGCACGCTCAACGGCCCCGGCGTTGCCGATATGAAGGGCGGCCTGTCAGTGATGCTCGCGGCACTGAACGCGGTCGAAGCGTCACCGCTCGCTGGCCGGATCGGCTATGAAGTCGTGATCAATTCGGATGAGGAAACCGGCTCCGCCTCCTCAGCCGCGCTGCTGGCGCAGGCCGCGCGCGGGAAGGCCGCGGCGCTCACCTATGAACCCGCCTTGCCCGACGGAACCCTGGCCGGCGCCCGCGGCGGCACCGGCAATTTCTCGATCGTGGTGCGCGGTAAGAGCGCGCATGCCGGGCGGAACCCCGATGAAGGCCGCAACGCGATCGTCGCAGCCGCCGACATCGCGCTGAGACTCAGCAAGCTGCGCAGCCCGACGCTGGCGGTGAACCCGGCACGGATCGAGGGCGGCGGCCCCAACAATGTCGTGCCTGAGCTAGCCATTCTCCGCATCAACTTCCGCCCTTCCTCCCTTGAGGAAATCGCCCGCGCCCAGGCCGCGATCGACAGCGTGGTGGCCGCAGTGGTGGTCGAGCACGACGTGAAGATCCATGTCCATGGCGGCTTCAACCGCCCGCCCAAACCGATCGATCCCGGCGCGGCCAAGCTGTTCGAACTGGTCAAGATGGCCGGCGCGGATCTCGGCCTTGCCATTGCCTGGCGCACGACCGGCGGGGTGTGCGACGGCAACAATATCGCCGCCTGCGGCGTGCCGGTGGTCGACACTATGGGCCCGCGCGGCGGCGCGATCCATTCGCCCGACGAATTCCTCATCGTCGACAGCCTGGCCGAGCGCGCCGCTCTGTCTGCGCTCACCATTCTCCGCATCGCCGAAAAGGGATCGCTATGACCTTCCGTATCCGATCCGCGCGCGACGAGGATTTGCAGCCGCTCTACGAGATGGCCAAACTCACCGGGGGGGGCTTCACCAATCTGCCAGCCGATCGCGCGGCATTGAAAACCAAGCTCGCCCGCAGCCATGATGCGTTTGCGCGCGCCGACGACAGCCTCGCCGACGACCTGTTCGTGCTGGTGCTGGAAAATGTCGCGACGGGCGAAGTGCGCGGCACCTGCCAGATCTTCACCCAGGTCGGCCAGCGCTATCCCTTCTACAGCTATCGCATCGGCACGCTGGCCCAGCACAGCGCGGAGCTTGGCCGGACCTTCCGTGCCGATATGCTGTCGCTCACCACCGATCTAGAAGGATGCAGCGAGGTCGGCGGCCTGTTCCTCCATCCCGGCGAGCGCGCCGGTGGCCTCGGCATGCTGCTCGCGCGCAGCCGTTATCTGTTCATCGCGCGCCACCGCGCGCGCTTCGCCGACCGTATTCTGGCCGAACTGCGCGGAGTCATCGACGAAGCGGGCGGATCGCCCTTCTGGGACGGTCTTGCCGGCCGTTTCTTCGGTATGAACTTCCAGGACGCGGACCAGTTCAACGCGGTGCGCGGGCACCAGTTCATCGCCGATCTCTTCCCCAAGCATCCGATCTATGTGGCGATGCTGTCGGAGTCGGCACGCGCCTCGATCGGCCTTCCGCACCCGTCCGGCCGCGCCGCGATGCGGATGCTTGAGAATGAGGGCTTCGCCTTCGAGAATTATATCGACATCTTCGACGGTGGTCCGACCATGACTTCGAAGACGGACAATGTCCGCACGATCCGCGAGGCCCATGTTTCCCACGTCGCCGCTATCGACGAGGATGGCGGCGACGCTGCCCTGGTCGCAACGGGAACGCTGGCGGATTTCCGCAGCGCCTATGGCAGGGTACGCACCTGTGGCGACGGAGTCGCAATCGATCGCACCTGCGCCGCGGCGCTGGGCATCACCGAGAACGAAGAGATCAGCCATGTTGGACGCGCCTGAATGCTGACCGAGATCAATTTCGACGGCCTGATCGGCCCGAGCCACAATTATGCCGGCCTCAGCCATGGCAATCTTGCCGCGACTCGCAATGCCGGCAAGGTCGCGGCCCCCCGCCGTGCCGCGCTTGAAGGCATCGCCAAGATGCGCTCGAACCTCGCGCTCGGGCTGACCCAAGGCATCTTGCTGCCGCTCGCCCGCCCCGACCATGGCTGGCTCGACAGCATCGCGACCAGCTATGCCGAGGCCGCGCCGCACCTCCAGGCCCAGGCACTTTCCGCCTCGGCGATGTGGGCCGCCAATGCCGCGACGGTCTCGCCCGCATCGGACACCGCCGATGGCCGCTGTCACCTCTCGGTCGCCAATCTCGTGACCATGCCGCACCGCAGCCATGAATGGCCCGGCACGCTGGCCCAGTTGCGCGTCGCCTTCGCTAATCCGGCGTTCACCGTGCACGGCCCGGTTCCCGCGCCGTTCGGCGACGAGGGGGCGGCCAACCACATGCGGCTATGCGCGACCCACGGCCAGCCGGGTGTCGAGGTCTTCGTCTACGGCGTCTCGGGCGGTCCCTTCCCCGCCCGCCAGCATCGCGAGGCAAGCATGGCGGTCGCGCGGCGGCACCGGCTCGACGCTGGCTACACGCTGTTCGTGGAGCAGTCGGAAGACGCCATCGCGGCCGGTGCCTTCCACAATGACGTGGTCGCCGTCGCCAATGAACGGGTGCTGTTCGCGCACGAACAGGCTTTCGCCGACAAGAAGCGCTTCTACGCCGATCTGCGCGGCATGATGCCCGAAGTCGAGATCGTCGAGGTCCCAGCGGCGCGCGTGAGCCTGGTCGACGCCGTTTCCTCCTATCTGTTCAATGCTCAGCTCGTGACCCTGCCGGATGGCGCCATGGCGCTGATCCTGCCCGAGGAAGCGCGTGAGAATGAAGCAGTCTGGACCTGGCTGCAGGAGATGATCGCGGGCAACGGCCCGATCCGGCGGCTCGAAGTGGTCGATGTCCGCCAGTCGATGGCCAATGGCGGCGGCCCCGCCTGCCTTCGCCTGCGCGTGGTGGCTGACCCGGCGACGATCGACCCGCGTTTCCTGATGGACGATGCCAGGCTCGATCTGATCGCAAGCGTCGTCGAACGCCACTGGCCGGAGGAAATTCCCCATGCCGCGATTGCCGATCCGGCGCTGGTCGGCATGATCGAGCGTGCCCGCACGGCGCTGCTGGAAGCGCTTGGCATTGTCGAGTTAATTGACAGCTAACCATATTCATTAAGCGTTGAATCGCGGAAATCCGCCATTGGCCCGGTCATTGCTTGATGACCGGCATGTGGACGAAATTTTCCCGGCTATTCGTCATCAAGACCAAATTCGAGGCGTTCGCGGTCATCTACGGCCTCGGTCTCGGTGCGGTGGAACGCGGCGTCCATTACCTTCACCAATATCCGGGCCTCGGCGGCTGGATGCTGTTTGCTGTCTGCCCGATCGCCGTCTTCATGGCCGGCGCGCGTATCCTGGATTCGGTCGAGCGTTCCCGCTCGGAATGAGCGCGCTTTTGCCCGCGAGCGCAGCGAGGCAACTTTAACCGCCAACAGGATAAGTTGATCGCGCTTGGCGCTTACGCCACTATCTGGACGACAATGAACGTCGCCCTGACCCATCTCCAGCGCCTCGAAGCCGAGAGCATCCACATCATGCGCGAAGTGGTGGCCGAGGCGGAACGCCCGGTCATGCTCTATTCGGTGGGCAAGGATTCCGCGGTGATGCTGCACCTCGCGCGCAAGGCATTCTTCCCGGCGCCCCCGCCCTTCCCGCTGCTCCATGTCGATACGACGTGGAAGTTCCGCGACATGTATGCCCTGCGCGATCGTGCAGCTGCCAAGGCCGGCATGGACCTGATCGTCCATCGCAATCCCGAAGCGGAGGCGCGCGGGATCAACCCGTTCGACCATGGCAGCCTCCATACCGACATGTGGAAGACGGAAGGGCTGAAGCAGGCGCTGGAGAAATACGGCTTCGACGCGGCCTTTGGCGGCGCGCGGCGGGACGAGGAGAAGAGCCGGGCGAAGGAACGCATCTTCAGCTTCCGCTCGGCCCATCAGCGATGGGACCCCAAGAACCAGCGGCCGGAGTTGTGGAAGCTCTATAATGCCCGCAAGAACCGCGGCGAGAGCATGCGCGTCTTCCCCATCTCCAACTGGACCGAACTCGATATCTGGCAATACATCCTTGCCGAGGACATCGAGATCGTGCCGCTGTATCTGTCAGCCCCTCGCCCGACGGTGGAGCGCGACGGCCTGTTGCTGATGGTCGATGACGACCGCTTCCGGTTGAACCCCGGTGAGGTACCGGTCGAACGCTCAATCCGTTTCCGCACGCTCGGCTGCTATCCGCTGACCGGCGCGGTGGAGAGCGAGGCGGCGACCCTGTCGGAAGTGATCCAGGAGATGCTGCTGACCACCACCAGCGAACGCCAGGGCCGCGCAATCGACCATGATCAGACGGCCAGCATGGAGAAGAAGAAGGCGGAGGGGTATTTCTGATGGCCTCCGCACCTTCCTACCAAACCGACGACCTTATCGCCTCGGACATCGACGCCTATCTGGTGCTGCACCAGAACAAGTCCCTGCTGCGCTTCATCACCTGCGGCTCGGTCGACGACGGCAAGTCCACCCTGATCGGCCGCCTGCTCTACGATTCGAAGATGATCTTCGAGGACCAGCTCGCCGCGCTTGAAGCGGACAGCAAGCGCGTCGGCACTCAGGGCCAGAATATCGATTTCGCCCTCCTCGTCGACGGTCTCGCCGCCGAGCGCGAGCAGGGCATCACGATCGATGTCGCCTATCGCTTCTTCGCTACGGAGAAGCGCAAGTTCATCGTCGCCGACACGCCCGGCCATGAACAATATACGCGCAACATGGTGACCGGTGCCTCGACCGCCGATCTCGCCGCGATCCTGATCGACGCGCGCAAGGGCGTGCTGACCCAGACTCGCCGCCACTCTTATCTCGTCAATCTGCTTGGTATCCGTCACATCGTGCTCGCGGTGAACAAGATGGATCTGGTGGGGTATGATCAGGCCGCCTTCGACGCGATCGTCGCCGATTACCGCGCCTTTGCCGACTCGATCGGGATCGAAAGCTTCACCGCTATCCCGATTTCGGGCCTGGCCGGCGACAATATCGCGTCGCGGTCCGAAGCGATGGACTGGTACACTGGCCCCTCGCTGATCGAGCATCTCGAAACCGTGCCGCTCGGCACGGACGCAGCACAGGACCGTGCGTTCCGTCTGCCGGTGCAATGGGTCAACCGCCCCGATCTCGATTTCCGCGGCTTCGCCGGCATGATCGCCTCAGGCATCGTGCGCCCAGGCGATGCCGTGCGTCTCCTGCCCTCGGGCAAGACCAGCAAGGTCGCGCGGATCGTCACCATGCCGGGAAAGGAGGGCGGCGGCGATCTCGACCAGGCCGTGGCGGGTCAATCCGTGACGCTGACCTTGACCGACGAGGTCGATTGCTCGCGCGGCGACGTGATCGCCGCCGCCTCTTCCCCGCCCGAGGTCGCCGACCAGTTCAAGGCGACGATCGTCTGGATGACGGAAGATCAGCTTCTTCCTGGCCGCACCTACTGGATGAAGATCGGCACCCAGACGGTCGGCGCGACCGTTCAGCCGCCGGACTATGCCGTCGACGTAAACACGCTCGCGGAATTGTCGGTGAAAACCCTCGGCCTCAACGATATCGGCGTCGCCCAGCTTTACACCGACCGGCCGATCGTCTTCGAGGCGTTCAGTGACGGCAGCGATCTAGGTGGCTTCATCCTGATCGACCGTGCGACCAATGCCACGGTCGCGGCGGGCATGCTGACCTATTCGCTTCGCCGTGCGCAGAACGTCCATTGGCAGGCGATCGATGTGACCCGCCAGGCGCATGCCGCGCAAAAGGGCCAGAATCCCAAGGTACTCTGGTTCACCGGCTTGTCCGGATCGGGCAAGTCGACCATCGCCAATCTGGTCGAGAAGAAGCTCCATGCGCAGGGCCGCCACAGCTTCCTGCTCGACGGCGACAATATCCGCCACGGACTGAACAAGGATCTCGGGTTCACCGATGCCGACCGGATCGAGAATGTCCGCCGCATCGGTGAGGTCGCCAAGCTGATGGCCGATGCCGGGCTGATCGTGCTGACCGCTTTCATCTCGCCCTTCAAGGCGGAGCGCGAGCTGGTGCGGTCGATGCTGCCGCATGGCGAGTTCGTCGAGATTTTCGTCGATACCCCGCTCGCGGAAGCTGAACGGCGCGATGTGAAAGGCCTCTACGCCAAGGCACGCAGTGGCGAGATCGCTCATTTCACCGGTATCTCCAGCCCCTATGAAGCGCCCGAGCGCCCTGAGGTCCGGGTCGACACAACCCGCGAGAGCCCGGAAGCGGCGGCGGAACGGATCGTCGAACATATCATGGGCGTATGGAGCCCCGACCTGTGACGCCTGCAGTGGAAACGGACGCCGAAGTCGCCCGCTCGGTAGCGCTTGACGCGGCTGCGCTGCTGCGCACCCTCTGCGTTGCCGGCAATTGCGCCGATGGCGATTTGAAGCGACGCGGTGACGCTGAAGCGAACACGCTGATCCTCGATCGCCTACGCGCCGCCCGGCCCGACGATTTCATCCTGTCGGAAGAAGCGGCTGATGATCGCAGCCGGTGCGCCGCAAGCCGGGTGTGGGTGGTCGATCCGCTCGACGGCACCCGTGAATTCGGCGAGCGACGCGAGGATTGGGCGGTACATATCGGACTGGCAGTCGACGGGGTGCCGGTGGCAGGCGCCGTCGCCTTGCCCGCGACTCACCAGATATTCGTGACTGATGATGCTCCCCCGGCATTCCCCCCGCTTCCCGCGAGGCCGCGCATGGTCGTCAGCCGGACTCGCGCCCACGAAATCGTCCAGCGCGTGGCGAAGACGCTCGACGCCGAGCTGGTTCCGATGGGCTCGGCCGGTGCCAAGGCGATGGCCGTGGTTGAGGGGCGAGCTGAAATCTATCTCCATGCGGGCGGGCAATATGAGTGGGACAATTGCGCGCCGGTCGCGGTGGCGCAGGCCGCCGGGCTCCATGCGTCACGGATCGATGGCAGCCCACTCGTCTATAATTGCGCCGACCCCCTGCTTCCCGACGTGCTGATCTGCCGACCCGAATATGTGGAGGCAGTGCTCGCTGCGGTGGCCGCCGCGACCCCTTAGCGGGACGTAGTGAATCGGCCGGGAACCAGATTGTTTCCGTCCGCCATTCACGCTACGCGACGGGCGGCGGCCCTGCCGCCCTCGGGGGAGAAAATCGTGCGGTTGTTCGCCGGACTGTTCCTGCTGCTGGCGGGTCAGGCGCTTCTTGCGGCTGTCCTCCCCGGCACCGTCCTCGTGTGGAATCTCAATCGTGGCAATACCGCCTATATGGAGGCGCAGGACCGGCAGGCCCTGACCGCGATGACGACATTGCTTGGGGCAGAACTCAAGGCAGGTGTTCCGGTGGCGAACGCGCTGCAGGTCGTGCAATCAAGCTTCAGGGAAAACAGCCTGGCGGGCGATCCGGCGGCGCCGTTGCGCGACCGGGTCGAGCTGGTCAGCTCAACCGGCGCCCACATCGCGGGACCAGCCACCAGTGGAGAGCGGGTGCGCGCCGAACGTCCCGTCAAGCTCGACGGCCGGGTGGTCGCGCTCGCCCGGATCGTGCGCGCGCCGCCGGCCAACGCCGCGAGCTTCGCCTTCATCAGGAACCAGGTGATCGGCATCGTCGTTGCGATGAGCACGATCTTCCTGATCCTTCTGGTTGCCGGCTATTTCATCGCAAGCCGCTGGGCCGGACCTCAACTGGCCCTGTACCGTGCGAGTCGCGCCATCGCGCAAGGCGATTATGACGCGGACGTCACCGAGAGCGGGCCGTCCGAAACGCGTGGGACCATGCGCAATCTGGGCCGGATCGCCCGGTCGTTCGACCGGCTCGAAACGGCGCGGCGTACCTGGCTGGTCTCGGTTTCCGAGGAATTGCGCAAGCCGGTCCATGCCCTGGCCGGGCGGCTCGCGGCCATCCGCGCGGATTCACCGCCAACCGATGCCGAAGCGTTCGAGGAAGTCGTTGAAGGCGTTCGCCGCCTGGGCGAGATGGCGGAGGACCTCCACGCCGTCGCGCTCGCCGATCTCGGCCGCCTGCCGGTCCGGTTCGCGACAGTCGATCCCCGCGCGTTGATCCACAATGCGATCTGGACGAGCAGCAAGCGCGCGATGGCCCAGAATGTGACGCTGGAGCCCGGCGACCTTCCCCAGGCGACCATCCCGGTGAAATGGGATGGCCCACGGATCGAACAGCTCTTCACCGCGCTGATCGAGAACAGCCTGCGCTACACGCCCGGCGGCGGGCGAATCCTGCTCGGGCTTGAAGGGCAACGCAACGCGTGGCGGCTGATCATCGACGACAGCGCGCCCGGGATCGATGTCGGACTGGCGCAGGAATTGTTCGAGCCCTTCTACCGCACCAGCACCGAACCGGGCGAGTCGGTGATGACCTCCGGCCTTGGCCTTGCGACCGCGCAGGCAATCGTCGAGGCGCATCATGGGCGGATCGAGGCGAGCCGATCCCCGATCGGCGGGCTGCGGGTGACGGTGATCCTGCCCGCCGCGCCGCCGACCGCCTGACAGTCAGCTCGAAAACTTCACGCCGATCCAGAGAGTGCGCGGCGTACCAAGGTCCATCGACCCGCCCTGGTTGCGGGTGACGATGGTTTCGTCGAACAAATTCTCGGCCCGCGCAATCACCGTGAAATGCCGGCCGATCGGCAGGCGCGCGACTGCGTCGACAGTCAACGCGTCGCGCAGCACATCGGTTTGCAGATCGTCCTCATATTGCTTGCCGACATAGCGCAGCGTGGTCGAGAGGGACGGGCCCGCCTTGGGTTCCCAGGCAAGGGTCGCGCTTGCCGCGTGTCGCGGGCTTTGCGCCGGGATGAAGCCGTTTAGGCCTGCCGAGTTGCCGGAGGCGCGGACATGGCTGTCGCTGAACGCATAGGAACCGTCGAGCGAGACCGCCCCCCGGCGGATACCGCCCGTCACCTCGACGCCCTTGGCGACGATCGCATCGACATTGCGGCGCTGGCGCAGGTTGGTGCCGATCGTCACATTGGCGATGGCATTCTCCAGCCGATTGTAGAAGGCCGTGACGCCAAGCGAAATGCCCGGCGCCGGCGTCAGGTCGACCCCGCCTTCGACGCCCTTCAGTTTTTCCAGCCCAAGATTCTCGTTGGCCAGGGTGGTGATCGGGAACACGGTGAAGGGTCGGTACAGTTCATTGAGTGTCGGCAGCCGGAAGCCGGTATAACCCGCCGCGCGAAGCGCAATCGCGCTGCTGGCGTGGAACAACGCCCCGACGCGCCCCGTGGCCTCGAAACCCTCGCGATCGGCGAAGCGCTTGTCGCTGTTGATCGCACCCGTTCCGGAAAGTTCGCGAAAGAAACCGTTGGTAATCGTCCAGCGATCGCCGCGTACGCCCCCGGTCAGCACGAGATTGCCGATCGTCCAGTCGTCCTCGATGAACGTGCCGATCGTGCTGCTATTGCCGCCCGCATTGCGCCGGGCGGTGACGGCGCCGCTCGCATTATAGGCATCCTCGAACAATGCGCCGTCCGCCAGGCGCGCGTCGACGCCGATCCGCAGGACATGGTCACCACCGACCGGCGGCCGCAATTCGATCTTGCCGCCGATCCCGCTCGACGGCGTGTTGCGCTGGTCGAGCGTCAGCTTGAAACTGGTCGAGCTGATCACCTTATTGGTGAAGTTGCGCGCCTGGATATAGGCGAGTGCGTCGACCGCCCACTCGCCGCGATGGACCAGGCGGATGCTCGCGTCCTGGCCTTCAGAGCTGCTGTCGGCACCCTTGAAACGCAGGGTGCGATTGTCGCGGAAGACAAGGCCCCGCGCCTGAATCTCGGTTTCGGCGTCGATCGGCGCGACCGCGCGGATGCCACCGGACCAGTCCTCGAACCGGGCGCGCGAATCGGCAATGGTACGCTGCGATTCGGGCGTGGTGCGATAGCCGTCGCTCCGCTCCCATTTGCCCGACACGGAGACGAAGCCGCTCCCCAGATCAGGGGTCAGGCTCGCCGTGACATTCTGCGAATCGTAGCTGCCGTAGAAAGCGCTGCTGGAGAGCAGCGGAAGGTCAACGCGCGTCGCGCTCGCGAGTTCGATCGTCCCGGCGACCGCGCCGGCGCCGAATGCTCCCGCGCCACCCCCGCGCGTGATTCGCACACCCGAAAAACGATCGGCGACCAGCGCGTTGAACGGAATGTAACCGAAGAAAGGATCGGCAAGCGGTATCCCGTCGAGCAGTACGAGCGCCCGGCTCGATGCGTTCCCGCCCAGGGCGCGTAGCGTCACGCCCTGCGCCGACGGATTGGCCGACCGGCTGTCCGATCGGCGGAACTGCTGGAGCCCGGCGACATCGGCCAGCACGTCCTCGACCCTGCCCGAAGCATCTCCGCTCAACCGGTCGCGGTCGATCACCACCGATCCATAGGCCGGGGTACCCGGCGGCAGCGGCAGACCCGAGCCAAGAACGACGATGTCGGGGAGCTCCGAAGCGTCGGGCGACACCGTCTGCGCCACAGCCGGAACCGGTAGCAGGAGGACGACAAGAGGAAGACCGTAAAAACAACGCACGGGCAGAAATCCTCTTCCGGGGTGACGCCGGTGTCATCCTATATGATTCGGCAACGCCATGGCCGCCCTAGTGGCTTTCGGCCGCAGGCGCTACATGATCGGCGGCGTCTCGCCCTGCAATGTCATTGATGCGTCGCAGGCAACCATCGCGACCACGGGTCTATCCCGCCCCCGTCAACCGATAGCCGACGCCGATCTCGTTGCGGATGATCGTCGGCCTGGCCGGGTCCGGCTCAAGCTTCTGGCGCAGATTGCGGACCACGATACGCAGATATTCGACGCGGCTTTCGTGCGCCGGGCCCCATATCTCACGGAGCAACTGGGTGTGGCCGACGATGCGGTCGGGCCGTCTGGCCAGCTCAGCCAGCACGCCATATTCCTTGGGCGAGAGGTGAACTTCCTTCCCGCCGCGCAGCACGCGGCGGGTGTCGAGATCGATCGTCACCTCGCCGATCCTCACCACTGGCTGTACCGCCTGATCGGCCAGGCGGTGGCGCAGCGCGGTGCGGATCCGAGCGAGCAGTTCCTCGGTATCGAACGGCTTGGTCAGATAATCGTCGGCGCCGAGATCGAGCGCGGCGACCTTCTCAGCGGTGTCCTCTCGCGCCGAGACGACGATCAACGTCGCGCCCCGCGCCTTGATGAGCTGGATCAGCTCAAGCCCGTCCCGGTCCGGCAGGCCGAGATCAAGCAGCACCACGTCGGGCTTGTCGATATCGAGCAGCGACAGCCCCTCGCGCGCCGTCGCCGCCTCGCCTGCCTTGTACCCGGCCCGTTCGGCCGCGACGCGCAGCAGCCGGCGGATATGCGCGTCGTCCTCGACGATCAGAACCTTGGCGGCGATCGGCATGCGTTGTTGTTAGGGCCGCGCGGTCGCTTGGTCGAGCGCCCGATTGAGCGCCAGGACATTGACGCGCGGTTCGCCGAGGAAACCAAGTAGCGGGTGTTCGGTCTGCGCGGTCACCAGCGCACGCACGGCATCGGGGCTGAGGCCTCGCGCCTTCGCGACGCGGTTCACTTGATAAAAAGCCGCCTCGGGGCTGAGATGGGGATCCAGTCCCGAGGCGGAGGACGTCACCAGATCAGCAGGGACCATAGAATCCGGTGAAGGGGGATTGATTGCAATGTCGGCTTTGACGCGGTCGGCCAGCGCCTGCGACGTCGGGCCCAGGTTCGAGCCCGAAGACGCGCTGGCGTCGTAGCCCTTGCCCGCGGCGGATGGACGGCCGTGAAAGTAGCGGTCGGCGGCAAAGGCCTGGCCGATCAGATCGGAACCGATGACCTTGCCGTTCTGGGTGATCAGGCTGCCATTCGCCTGAGAAGGAAACAGCGCCTGACCGAGGCCGGTTAGCGCGAGTGGATAGGCCAGCCCGAGCAACAGCGCGTAACCGACGGTGAGCGCAAAGGCGGGACGCAGGGCGGATTTCAGGTCGGTGAGCATGTCTTCAGTTCCTTATGTGCTCCCGCGAAGGCGGGAGCCCAGACTGGGTCCCCGCCTTCGCGGGGACACAAGCATCAGGCGAGGTGGAGGCCGGTGACGGCCAGATCGATGAGCTTGATCCCCACGAACGGGGCAAGCAGGCCGCCCAGCCCATAGACGGCGAGATTGCGGGCGAGCAGCGCCCCCGCCGGCATCGGCCGATAGGTCACGCCCTTCAACGCGAGCGGGACGAGCAGCGGGATGATGAGCGCGTTGAAGATGATCGCCGACAGGATCGCCGATTGCGGTGTCGCGAGGCCCATCACGTTGAGCACGCCCAGCCCTGGATAGAGCGCGACGAACATCGCCGGGATGATCGCGAAATATTTGGCGACGTCGTTCGCGATCGAGAAAGTGGTCAACGCGCCGCGCGTCATCAGGAGTTGCTTGCCGAGGCCCACGACCTCGATCAGCTTGGTCGGATCGCTGTCGAGATCGACCATGTTGCCGGCCTCGCGCGCCGCCTGGGTGCCGGTGTTCATCGCCACGCCGACATCTGCCTGGGCCAGCGCCGGTGCGTCGTTGGTACCGTCGCCGCACATCGCGACCAGTCGTCCGCCCTGCTGTTCCTTGCGGATCAGCGCGAGCTTGTCCTCCGGGGTCGCCTCGGCGAGGAAGTCGTCAACGCCGGCCTCGGCTGCGATGGCGGCCGCAGTCAGCGGGTTGTCGCCGGTGATCATCACCGTACGGATGCCCATCTGGCGCAGCTCGCCGAACCGCTCGCGAATGCCTGCCTTGACTACGTCCTTCAGGGCGATCGCGCCGAGCAGCCTGCCATCGCGGGAGACGGCGAGCGGCGTGGCCCCGGAACGCGCGATCTCCTCCGTCACGCGGCGCAGTTCGGCCGCGACCAGGCTGTCGCCAAGACCGGGATCGGCACGAAGGATCGCGTCGACCGCACCCTTGCGGATCGTGCTGCCGCCCGTGACGATTCCGGACACGCGGGTCTGGGCGGTAAACGGGATGATCTCAGCGTCCGCCGGCATCGTGCGCGCCGGGATGGCATGACGTTCGCGGGCAAGCACCACGATCGAGCGACCCTCGGGCGTCTCGTCGGCGAGACTGGCCAGCGAAGCGGCGCTCGCCAGCGTGTCGATGTCGATTCCGCCGACCGGATGGAACTGGCTTGCCTGACGGTCGCCGATCGTGATCGTGCCCGTCTTGTCGAGCAGCAACACGTCGATATCGCCAGCCGCTTCGACCGCGCGGCCCGATTTCGCGAGCACGTTGAACCGCACCAGCCGGTCCATGCCTGCAATGCCGATCGCGGAAAGCAAGGCGGCGATCGTCGTCGGGATCAGCGTGATCAGCAGCGCGGCGAGGACGGCGACCGGCACTTCGCCACCGGCATAAGTTGCGAAACCCGGGATCGTGGCGACCGCGATCAGGAAGATGATGGTCAGGCCGACGAGGAGGATAGTGAGCGCGATCTCGTTCGGCGTCTTCTGCCTCTCGGCGCCTTCGACAAGGGCGATCATGCGGTCAAGGAAACCCTGGCCCGGCTCCTGGGTGATGCGCACCTTGATCCGGTCGGAGATGACGCGGGTACCCGCCGTCACCGCCGAACGGTCGCCCCCCGCCTCGCGGATCACCGGCGCGCTTTCGCCAGTGATCGCCGCCTCGTTGACCGAGGCGACGCCCTCGATCACCTCGCCATCGGCCGGGATCAGGTCGCCGGTCTCGACCAGGACCACATCGCCCCGCTCGAGCTGGGTAGCAAAGGCGATCTCATAGGTCTCGCCGACGCCAAGCAGGCGTTTTGCCTTGAGATCTGCCTTGGTCGCGCGGAGCGAGGCGGCCTGGGCACGTCCCCTGCCCTCCGCCAGCGCCTCGGCGAAGGTGCCGAACAGCACGGTCAGCCACAGCCAGACGATCAGCTGGATCTGGAAGCCGAAGCTGAGCGGCTCCCCGCCGATGAGCAGCAATATGGTCAGCAGCGTCGCCACGATGGCCGTGGTGAACATCACCGGGTTCTTGATCAGCTCACGCGGATCGAGCTTCTTGAACGAGTCGCCGATCGCCGGGACGACCAGGCTCGCGGTGAAGATGGAGGTTGGTGCGGACATTGTCGTGATCCGATCAGGAGAGGTGGCCGCTGATCATCGCGAGATGATCGGCGATCGGGCCAAGCGCGAGGCTGGGAAGGAAGGTCAGGCCGCCCATGATCAGGATGACGCCGATGAGCAGCCCCACCCAGAGTGGTCCGGTCGTCGGGAAGGAGCCCGACGAGGGCGGCGTATATTTCTTGGCCGCGAGGCTGCCGGCGATCGCCAGCATCGGCACGATCATGAAGAACCGTCCGCCCCACATCGCGATGCCGAGCAGCGCGTTGTAGAAGGGCGTGCCCGCCGTCAGGCCGGCAAAGGCCGATCCGTTGTTCGCCACTGCCGAACTGAAGGCGTAGAGGATCTCAGAGAAACCGTGCGGTCCCTTGTTGAGCGGACCGGCCAGCCCGGCGCTCGTCACCGACGCGATCATCGTTCCGCCCAGGATGAGGAGCGGCAGCACGGCGATGGCCAACACGGCGAACTTCACCTCGCGGCCCTCGATCTTCTTGCCGACATATTCGGGCGTGCGGCCGACCATCAGGCCGGCGACGAACACCGCGAGGATGGCGAAGAGCAGGAAGCCGTAGATACCCGCACCCACGCCGCCGACGACGATCTCGCCCAGTTCCATGTTGATCATCGGGATCATGCCGCCGAGCGCGGTGAAGCTGTCATGCATTGCGTTGACCGCGCCGCAGGAGGCAGCCGTGGTGACGCTGGCGAACAGGGCCGAGGCGGCGATGCCGAAGCGGACCTCCTTGCCTTCCATATTGCCGCCGGCGACATGGAGGTGATGCAGGACCGGATTGCCGGCTGCTTCCTGCCAGTAGGCGACGCTCGTCCCGGCGAGGAAGATGACCAGCATCGCGGCGAGGATCGCCCAGCCCTGGCGAGTGTTGCCCACCGCCTTGCCGAACGTCCAGGTCAGCCCGACGCCGATCAGGAAGATCGACAGCATCTCGACCAGGTTGGTGAGCGCCGAGGGGTTCTCGAACGGATGGGCACTGTTGGCGTTGAAGAAGCCACCGCCATTGGTGCCGAGCATCTTGATCGCTTCCTGCGAGGCGACCGGGCCAAGCGCGATGGTCTGCTTCACGCCTTCCAGCGTGGTCGCGTCGATGCTCTGCGCAAAGGTCTGCGGAACGCCGCTCCAGATCAGATAAGTCGCATAAACGATCGAGATCGGCAGCAACAGGTAGAGCGTGACCCGGGTCATATCCGCCCAGAAATTGCCGATCGACTTCGCCTCGCGCCGCGCGAAACCGCGGAACAGGGCAAAGGCGAGCGCGATACCGGTGGCGGCGCTCAGGAAATTATGAATCACGAGGCCGAACATCTGGCTGAAGTTCGAAAGGGCGGCCTCGCCCGAATACCATTGCCAGTTGGTGTTGGTGGTGAAGCTGATCGCAACGTTCCACGCTCCGTCGGGCGCGATGCCGGCAAATCCGCGCGGATTCATCGGCAGCAGGTCCTGGAAGCGCAGGACAAAATAGGTAAGCAGCAGGAGCGCGAGATTGAACGCTACCATGTGGACGGCGTAGCGGCGCCAGCTCTGCTCGGCATTCGGGTCGATTCCGCCGAGCTTGTAGAAGCCCTTCTCGACTGGCCCGAAGACATAGTGGAGCGGCGTGCGACGGCCCTCGTAGAGCGCGAACAGCCACATGCCCATCGGCTTGGCCAGCGCAACGAGAATGACGATGAAGAGGGCGATCAGCCCCCAGCCCTGAATATCCATGACGCGATACCGATCAGAAACGCTCGGGCCGCAGGAGCACGGCCACGAGGTAAAGGAGGAGTGCGGCGGCGGTGATCGCGGCCAGCGTGAGATGGAGCGTCATCGCCTCACGCCTCGTCGCACAGGCGGATATAGGCGAGCGTCAGCGCGAACAGCCCGGCGAGAGCGCCGAGCCACAGGATATCGGTCATGGGGCTGTGCCTCCGATGGGCCGGCGCCAATTGGCCGGGTCGGAAGCGCAGATAGGCGCGAGGGGCGTTAAGGTGCGACGGCGAATGAAACGCGCGGGCGTTAAGTTCGCATATAGATTGCGCCGAGGGCGTGGTGTTTCGGCGCGGTGACGGTCATATTCTCCCCAGCCCCTCTTCTTCATGGGAAGGCGAGGAGCTGAAGCAAGGAAGGCGCGCCATCACCGACAAACGCCCCTCCCCCGATGCCCTGCTCCGCGCCGCGGAGCGTGAGGCGCGCGGGCAGCTCAAGATATTCCTCGGCGCCGCACCCGGGGTCGGCAAGACCTATGAGATGCTGAACGAGGGCGCTGCCCGGCTGCGGGCCGGCATCGACGTGGTGATCGGCGTGGTCGAGACTCATGGCCGCGCCGAAACCGAGGCATTGGTCTCGCCGTTCGAGGTGATTTCCCGCCGCACCATAGACTATCGCGGCCAGACACTGACCGAAATGGATCTTGATGCGATCCTGGCCCGCCGCCCTGCGCTCGTGCTGGTCGACGAGCTCGCCCACACCAATGTCGAAGGCAGCCGCCATCCCAAGCGCTGGCAGGATATCCAGGAACTGCTCAACACCGGCATCGACGTCTTCTCGACCCTCAACATCCAGCATGTCGAAAGCCTCAACGATGTGGTCGCCAGCTTCACCCGGGTTCGGGTGCGCGAGACGGTGCCCGACAGCGTCCTGGAAGACGCGGAGGTCCAGGTCGTCGATATCCCGCCCGACGAGCTCATCGAGCGGCTGAAGGACGGCAAGGTCTATATCCCCGCAGAGGCGACTCGCGCACTCGGCCATTTCTTCTCCAAGGCCAATCTGTCGGCATTGCGCGAAATGGCGCTTCGCCGCGCGGCGATGAGTGTCGACCGGCAGATGCTCGAACATCTCGATGCGAGCGCATTGTCAGGCGCGTTCGCGGCCGGCGAGCGGGTGCTGGTCGCCGTCAGCGAACTGCCCGGTGCCGAATCGCTGGTGCGGACGACCAAGCGCCTCGCCGACGCCCTCCGCGCGCCCTGGACCGCCGTCTACATCGAGACGCCCCGCGCTGAAGAATTCAGCGTCGAAGAGAAAGCGCGAATCGCGGCCACGCTCCGGCTCGCCGCGAGCCTTGGCGCAACGATCGCTACCGTGCCCGCTGAAAGCGTCATCGACGGCCTGCACGCCCAGGTAGAGGGCATGCGCGCGACTCAGCTGGTGATCGGCAAGTCGCGGCGGAGCTGGTGGTTCGAACTACGCCATGGCTCAGTCGTCGAAAAACTGCTGCGCAATGTCGAGGGGCTGGCGATCCACGTCATTCCAGCCGGCGCGCCCGCACCGTCGCGACGCCCCCGAAAGGCCCTTCGCTGGGATGCGAAGCCTGCTGTCTATGCCGCGGTTGTCGCCTTCGTCGCCATGACGACACTGCTGGCCCGCCTGGTCGAGCCGTGGATCGGCACGGGAGCGGTCGACCTCATCTATCTGCTGCCGGTAGTCGCCGCCGCAAGCCGTTACGGGTTGAAGCCGGGATTGGCCGCCGGCCTGCTCGCCGCGCTGGCCTTCAACTTCTTTTTCCTGCCGCCGCTCTACACCTTCACCATCGCCGACCCGCAAAGCGTGCTGACCGTGCTGATCCTGATCGGTATCGCCGCCTTCACCAGCCGGCTGACCGGTGGGATGCGTTCGCGCGCGGCGATCGGCGTGCGCAGCGCGCGGGAGAACGCCGCCCTCGCTGCCTTCGCCCAGGCGCTGACCCGAGTGTCGGACGCGCAGACCACGGCTGACACGGTGTGCGAGGAAGTGTCTCGACTGCTCGACGTCAATGCCGTGTTGCTGGCGGATCGAGGCGGGCAACCGGAGATCGTGGCGGCCGCGCCGCCGGCCAGCGGGCTCACCCCGATCGACGTCGCCGCGGCCGACTGGGCATTCAAGCGCGGCGAGACCGCCGGATACGGCACCGTGACGCTCAATGCTTCGGACTGGCAGTTCCACCCGCTCAAGACGTCGCTCGGCGTGCTGGGCGTGCTTGGCGTTGCGCGAAACGACGGGAGCGATCCCGTTCCGTCGGATCGCGCGGTGCTGCTCTCAACTCTGGTCGGTCAGGCCTCGCTCGCGCATGAGCGGCTGCGGCTTGAGGACGAGATGCGCGAACTGTCAGTGCTCAAGGAGCGCGACCGGCTGCGCGCGGCCCTGCTGTCGTCGATCGGCCATGACCTGCGCACGCCGCTGACCGCCGTGACGACAGCGATCGAGAGCGTGTCGGCCGAGCATCCCGATTCGGCTGCCATCCCCGTCGCGCGCGCCGAGATGCAGCGCCTGCGGCGCTTCCTCGACAATCTGCTCGACATGGTGAGGCTTGATACCGGCGCGCTGAAACTGTCGATCGAGCCGACCGACCTGACCGACGCGGTCAGCGGAGCGATCCATGACCTGAAGGATCTGCTGCGCAGCAAGCATATCGATTTCCAGGTTCCGGCCAACCTGCCGCTCGTACTGGCCGACGCTACCCTGCTTCACCACATATTGATCAACCTCCTGGTCAATTCAGCACAGCATGGCGGCGCCACCGGCACGATCACGATCGAGGGCCGCCGGACCGCCGAGGCGGTGACGATCGCGATTCGCGACGATGGCCCGGGGCTCCCGATGCCGGATCGGGACCTGTTCGAAATCTTCACGCGTGGCGCAGGCAGCGATCGAGAAGGCGGTAGCGGGTTAGGGCTTGCCATCGTGAAGGGCTTTGCCGACGCGATGCAGATCGGCGTCCGGGCGGGCAATCACGCTGAAGGCGGCGCCGTGTTCACCCTCGAGTTCAACAAACTCTCTGCGGCTTGAAGGCGGGCGGGCGCGGCCGACAATGTCAAAAGTCCCGGAGGCGAACATCCGGTCCTCGGCACCTTCCAGTCTGGCGCACGAAACGGACACCGGAATCCCGACCAAAGAATAGGCCGAAATCCCTCCGAAAGGAGGAATTCCGGCCTATTGAAACCTTGGCGCGCCCGGAACGATTCGAACGTCCGACCCTCAGATTCGTAGTCTGATGCTCTATCCAGCTGAGCTACGGGCGCTTGGGAAGTGGGCACATAGATGCGTCTTTCGCGGTGCGCAAGTGTGTTGCGTGCGTTGCGCACATCTTATTTGCCGCATAGAGCGAAAGGGCATGAAACACGCCCTCCCCTTCGCCTGTCTTGCCCTGCTCTGCGGATGCGCCGAACGGTCGACGACCCGCTATCCCTCGCTGCTGCCACGGCCAGTCGAGACGACGAGCCTCACCGAACCGGAAGCATCTCCGCCGGCAACAGCAACTCCCGACGCACCGACCGATGCAAAGCTCGCCGCAATGAAGGTGACGCTGGACGAATCGGCAAACGCTTTCGCCCCCGCCGCCGATCGTGCCGAGCGGGCCGCCGTCGCGGCGAAGGGCCAGCCGGCCGGCAGCGAGGGCTGGATCACCGCCCAGTCGGCACTGGCCGAACTCGACGGCTATCGCGCAACTACCTCCGCGGTCCTTACCGATATCGAGGATCTGGCGATCGCACGCGCGACCGCCGGCGAACCCGACTATCCCGGCATCGATTCGTTGCGCACCGCGGCCGAGGCGCAGCTCCAGACCCAGTCCGCGCGAATCGCGGCGATCCAGGCGATGCTCCCCGAAACCTGATGTTGGCCTACGGCTTACGGAACAGCTTCACGAGCGGCAGGATCGTCGAATAATCGTCGGTCCACGGCGTGAACCCCGGATAGCGGTTGAGCGTCTGCCATTTGGCATCGCGTGCCTTGAGGGCCGCGATCGTTGCGGGATCATGGGAGAGCGCGACCCAGAAGGATACGGCGCGGGGCGCCTCCACATCGGGGCCGGGGAAGTAAAGAAGCTTCGCCGCGCTCCACCCACCGGCCGCGGCGGCTGCCGACACGACCGGCTCAAGATCGAGAAACTTGTTCGAGATGTGGAAGAGCAGCACGCCGTCATGCGCTAGCACACGACCATAGGTGTCGAACGCTTCCCGCGTCATCAGATGCATCGGCACCGCGTCTGACGAAAAGGCGTCGAGGGTGAGCAGGTCGAGCGAACCGGTCGCTTCGGCGGCAAGGTTGAGCCGAGCGTCGCCGACCTCGATCCTTGGGTTCGGCAGGCAATTCTTCAGGAAGGTGAACTGCCCAGTGTCGCGCGCGATATGCACCACGAGGGGATCGATCTCGTAGAAGCGCCAGCTTTGGCCTGGATGCGCGTAACAGGCGAGCGTTCCCGCCCCGAGGCCGACGACGCCGATTCGGGCGTGATCGCCGAACAAGGCAGGTGCCGCCTGCATTGCCTGTCCCACGCCTGACCCAGTAACATAATAAGCGGTCGGCGTCCGCTCACGCCCCACGCTGCCGAGCAGCTGCGTGCCGTGCACGGTAGTGCCGTGCTGGAGCTGGCGCATCTCCTCATAGTCGCGAATCGTGTAGACACCGAAATAGCTGCGCGTCCGGGCACCCGGTTCGAACGACAACAGGATCGAGCGGTAACCGCCGAACACGATCAACGCGCCAGCCAGTGCGATGACGAAGGCACCGCGCATACCGATGGTGAAGACGCCGACAGCGACCATCACGACGAACACGATCCCCTGGACCGGCCCCGAATCGTCAGATTCGGCGCCCGGGCTGTTCAACACGACAAGAATGACTGCCCACATCAGCAGCGCCACCGCGACCGTCATGAAGCGGCGATGCTGCCGGTTTCGCTCCCACAACATGCCGATCTCGGGAATCAGGAAGCTCTGGGGCGCAAGCACCCCGGCAACCAGCACCAGCAGCGGATATTCATAGGTCCAGTCGAATACCAGCGGGGCGATCAGCGCGGCGAACACGCCGCCCAGCGCGCCGCCGACCGACATGGCAAGGTAGAATCCCGTCAGCCGGTCCGCCTCCGGTCGCAGCCGGTACATTGCGGTGTGCAGAGCCACCGCGGCCATGAACAGGAGGACCAGCGCAAGCACGGCGTTGAGCCACGGCTTGCCCTGCAACCCGCCGACCAGCACCCCGCCGATCAGCAGAATGACGACCGGAGCGAGCCTTGTGAGCAAATCCGCAGGGCCGCGCCGGCTCGCAAAGGCGATGGTGAAGCTCAGCAGATACAGGCCAAGCGGCAGCACCCACAGCAGCGGCATCGCGACCACGTCGGTCGTGATGTATGTCGAGGTCGCCAGCATCAGCCCCGAAGGCACGAAGGCCAAGGCGATCCAGTGCGCGATTCGCTTGCGGGTCGGCGGCGCGCTTTCCGCGACCGGCCCGTCGACGATCCGCATCTTCGTCTTCGGCAGCGTCATCGCGCAGACCGTGACGAGCACACCTACGACGATGTAGCCGATGGTCCACAGCCTGCTCTGCCCGTTGAGCGCCAGGCCGGGCTCGACGAACAAAGGATAGGCGATCAGACCGGCAAAGCTGCCGAAATTGGACGCAGCATAAAGGGCATAAGGGTCTTCCCCCTCGCTCGACACGCTGAACCAGCGCTGCAGCAGCGGCGCCTGTGCCGAGATGGCGAAGAACAATGGCCCGATCGACGCACCGAGCAGCCAGGGCACCCAGATGGCTGGTTGTGCATTGGCGGGCAGTTGAGTCGTCATCAGGCCGATCGGAAGCCACAGGGCTGCGATCAGCAGCACTGCGAGATGAATCGCGGCCTGCAAGCGCGGCGTCACGCGCCCGAGCCAATGCGCATAGGCGTAACCGCCGAGCAGCAGTGCCTGATAGACCAGCATCGCCGAGTTCCAGACGGCGGGCGCGCCGCCGAGTCGGGGCAGCGCCATGCGCGCAACCATCGGCTGGACCAGGAACAGCAGGAACGATCCGGCAAGGATCGTCACGACGAACAAGGGCCGGGCGAATCGCACCGGCACGGCAATACCCGCCATCAGGCGGGCCGCGCGATTCGATAGACGATGTGGGGTTTGAGCGGGCTGTCGTCGGGCACGCCGGGATGATTGAAATCCTCACCCGGGGCGCGGACCATGCCGAGGCGCTCCATCAAACCCCAACTGCGGCTGTTTCCCACCGTCGTGATGGCGGCGACAGCGGGAATATCCCGACGATCCCACGCCCACCCCAGAGACGCGGTCGCGGCTTCGCGCGCATAGCCCTTGCCCCAGTCGGCGAAGCCAAGCCGCCATCCGATTTCGACTTCGCCCTCGATCGGCGTGCCCTCGGCACCGGGCTTGATCCCGCAGAAGCCGACCATCGCAGCATCCTCGCGACGTTCGATCGCCCAGAAACAGAAACCGTGCCGATCCTGAAAACCGTTCTGCCGGGCGACCGCCGCCACGATCTCGTCACGCGTCTGGAGCGGCCCGATCGTCGCCATCACCCGGGGATCCGAGCAGATGGCGAAAAAAGGGTCGACGTCCGCCTCGCGCCAGCGGCGCAGGACGAGACGGTCGGTGTGGATCATGCTGCGTCTCCCGGCCGGTGTATCGCGAACACGACGCTCTGCCCGAGCGGGTCGTCGGGTGCGAACAGATGATGGAAAAAGTCATCGTCAGGCTGCCGTACCATACCGAGTCGCTCCATCAGGATCTGGCTGCGCAGGTTACGCGCCGCGGTGATCGCGGCGACCCGAAGTGCCGGGGTATTTACCCACGCCCAGTCGAGGCAGGCGGAAGCAGCCTCAAACGCATAGCCCTTCCCCCACCAGGGCCGGGCGAGGCTCCAGCCGATCTCGATCTCACCCTGGATCGGCGTGCCCTCGGCACCCGGCTTCAGGCCGCAGAAACCGATCGGTTCGCGACCTTCGTGCAACTCGACGACGTGAAAGCCAAACCCGTGCCTGACGCCATATGCGGCGTGACGCGCGATCGTCGCATCGCTGTCTTCCCGCGATTTGACCGGGCCGAGATCGGCCATGACCACGGGGTCCGCCCACATCGCATGCAGCATCGCGCGATCCGCCGCCGTCGGCGGCCGCAAAAGCAGGCGTCCGGTCTCGATCACGCGTTCAGAAGACGCGCCGCATGCGCCGCGTGATAGGTAAGCACGCCCGAACAGCCGGCACGCTTGAACGCCATCAGCGTCTCCAGCACCACCCCGTCGCGCTCAGCGGCGCCCGCCGCGACCGCTGCCTCGATCATCGCGTATTCGCCCGACACCTGATAAGCGAAGACCGGTATCTGGAACTCGCTCTTCACCCGCAGGATGATGTCGAGATACGGCAATCCGGGCTTGACCATCACGCTGTCCGCCCCTTCCGCCAGGTCGAGCGCAACCTCGCGCAGAGCCTCTTCGGCATTGGCCGAATCCATCTGATAGGTCTTCTTGTCGCCCTTAAGCAGCCCGCGCGATCCGACCGCGTCGCGGAACGGGCCGTAGAAGCCGCTGGCGTATTTGGCTGAATAGGCCATGATCTGGACGTTGGTGCGGCCCTCGCCTTCCAGCGCCGCGCGGATCAGGCCGACGCGGCCGTCCATCATGTCGCTTGGCGCGATGATGTCAGCGCCCGCCGCCGCCTGATTGAGCGCCTGGCCGACCAGCACATCAGCCGTCTCGTCGTTGAGCACATAGCCCGTATCGTCGAGCAGCCCGTCATGGCCGTGGCTGGTATAAGGATCGAGCGCGACGTCGGTCAGGACACCCACCTCGGGCACCGCATCCTTCAACGCGCGGATCGCGCGGCACATGAGGTTGTCCGAGTTCAGTGCCTCCTCGCCGCGATCGGACCGGCGACCGGCCTGCGTGTTCGGGAACAGGGCGATACACGGTATGCCGAGATCCCGCGCTTCCTTCGCGCGGGCGACGACATTGTCGACCGACCAGCGCGACACGCCGGGCAGGCTCGCAATCGGCTCCTCGACGCCCTCGCCCTCGGAAATGAACAACGGCCAGATCAGGTCGGCCGGAGTAAGCACGGTTTCGGCGTGCATGCGACGGCTCCACGCCGAAGCGCGGGTCCGGCGAAGGCGAAGAGCGGGGTATTGAGCGGACATGCGCGGCTTTTGATCCCTCCCGCCCGCCTGTGCAAGCCCGAGGCTGGGCGACTTCCTGCTCAGGCCGGCAGATAACGGATAGGCAAGAATGTCGCGCGGTTGAATCGCGGAAAGCGGAATCAGGGGCTTGTTGGGAATGTCAGTAGGGTCACTGACATTTCAGCGCGGATCACGAGCGGTCGAGCAGCCCTTCACAAAGGCGGAGATTTTGTAATATATATAAATTTATCAATGACTTATTTCAAACAAGCCGCCCCGAAACAAGACCTGAGCCTTGCCGGCGCAGGCTCAGCTCAGCCCGTCGGATGCAACCGTCCCGCCGGTTCGCCAGCCGCATGAGCCTGCTCCCCGGCCTCCTCGGGGTTGGGTGGCACGATCAGCACCTGCTCACGCCAATGGCCGCTGCGATAATAGACGATCGCGAGCGAAAGCGAGACGAGCGATCCGAGCGGAAAGGAATACCATAAGGCATCCGGCCCGATGAGCCGCGGGCCGAGGAGCGCGAACCCGATCCGGACTGGGTAGAAGGCGATCGCCAGGATGATCAGCGGCGCCATCGTGGCGCCATTGGCGCGCACCGTCGAAAACAACACCATGGTCGCGCCGAACATGACGAAGGTCCAGCTTGCGATAAGCTGGATGTGCCGCGCGATCGGTATTGCCGGGCTCTCGCTGCCGACGAACAGCGCCATCACCTGCCGGTCGAACAGGATGATCGCGACGATCACGGCGAGCGTGATGGCGGTGTTATAGATGATCCCGGCCCGGGTGATGGCGTTCACCCGTTCCCATTTGCCCGCGCCGATATTCTGCGCCGCCATGCTGCTGACCGCGACGCCGATCGCCATCGCCGGCATCTGGATATAGGTCCAGAGCTGTTGCGACACGGCATAGGCGGCGGCTGTTTCGACGCCGAGGCGATTGACCAGCCCGACCATGGTGAGCCCGGCGGTTGACATCACCAGCATCTGGGCTCCCATGGGCAACCCCTTGGTGACGATTGTCTTCACCAGCGCCATCTCGGGAATCAGATAGCGCAGTTCGTGGCCGCGCAGGCGGATCGGGAGGTCGCGCCAATAGAGGTAAATGAGAAGCCCCGCCGAGGAAACGATACCGGCGATCAGCGTCGCCGTCGCTGAACCCGCGATCCCCATGCGCGGGAACGGACCGATTCCTTCAATCAGCAGTGGATTGAAACTACTGTCGATCAACACGCTGAGCAGCATGAACCACAAGGGAGTCAGCGAATCGCCCGTGCCACGCAGGCTCATCTGAATCAGCACACCCAGCATCGAGAAAGGCAGGCCGAGGAAAATCACGCGAAGATAATCGCGTGCCAGATTCTGCGCATCACCGGGAGTAGCAAGCAGACGCAGGATCTGCGGCGTGAACAGCCAGCCGAGGACGGAGATCACCACCGCGCCGCCGACCACCAGGCCGACCGTAGACCCGAAAGCACGCCGCGCCGCCTCGATGTCGTGACGCCCGACCGACTGGCCGATGAGGATCGTCGCCGCCATGCCGAAGCCGAACACGGCGGAGAACATGAGGAACATGATGATGTTGGCGTTCGACGTCGCGGCTAGCGCACTTTCGCCCAGGAAGCGCCCGACCCAGATCGAATTGATCGATCCGTTGAGCGACTGGAGGATGTTCGACCCAAGCGTCGGCAAGGCGAAGGCAAGCAAGGTAGCCGCGATCGGCCCCGTGGTGAGGTCGCGTTGACCAGGACGGGAAGGAGGTGGGGCCATCGCGTCTCTCACTCGCCTCCCACAAGGGAGGAGTTGGGGTGGGTGCGAGCGCGCGTCTCGCATGGGGCAGAAAGAAAAAGCCGGGGATCGCCCCCCGACTTTCTCTCGATCACCCCTAGCCCCTCCCTTGCAGGGAGGGGAAGAGGTTTAACCCAGCCGCGCGAGCGCCGCGGTCAGGCGTTCGGCCTCGGCAGACTTCTCCGCATGATCGGCGCGTGCCTTCTCGACCGCCTCGGGCTTGGCCCGTTCGACGAAGCTCGCATTGCCCAGCCGGCCGGCAAGCGAGTCGCGTTCCTTGGCGGCCGCCTCAATCCCCTTGCTCAAG
The DNA here is from genome assembly GCA_029202385.1 of Candidatus Sphingomonas phytovorans. NCBI lineage: Bacteria > Pseudomonadati > Pseudomonadota > Alphaproteobacteria > Sphingomonadales > Sphingomonadaceae > Sphingomonas > Candidatus Sphingomonas phytovorans. The sequence goes on along the minus strand of CP119314.1, from coordinate 1,074,960 downwards.
CGGGCACGTTCCGCGTCGAGGTCGATCACGCCCTCAAGCGGGAGGACGAAGGTCGCCTCGTCGATAACCACCTGAACCGCACCGCTTGCCGGAGCGTCGCCTTCCGCCCGATCGATCCTTGCCAGTCGCGCGATTGCCGGGGCCTGTCGGTCCAACCGCGCAAGGGTCGCCGCGTCGGCATCGCGGACATGAAAGGGCATGCGCGCGCCGGGGGAGACGTTCAGCTCGTTGCGCGCCGCCCGGACGTCACTGACGAGGCGGATCAGCCAGTCGATCTCCTTGCTCGCTTCAGGATCGATCGACCGGGCATCGGCCATTGGCCATTTCGCGACAATCAGATCGGACTCGCGCTCGCCCAGGGCATGCCACAGCTCTTCCGTGATAAACGGCATGAACGGGTGGAGCAGGACCAGCATCTGGTCGAGCACCCAGCCAGCAACCTTACGCGTTTCGTCGGCCTCAGGGCCGGTCGCCGGTCCTTCCGCGTTGCCGAGCAGCGGCTTGATCAGTTCGATATACCAGTCGCAGAAACGGCTCCATGCGAACTGGTAGATGGCGTTCGCCGCGCCGTCGAAGCGATAGTCCGCCAGCGCGATATCGACCGCCTGCACGGTCTCGATCGTCTCCGCGATGATCCAGCGGTTGACTGCCAGCGCAGCCTCGGGCGCCTCGAGCGTGGTGCTGGCCCCGATCCCGTTGGACTGGCAGAAACGCGCGGCGTTCCACAGCTTGGTCGCGAAGTTGCGATACCCCTCGACCCGCTTCTCATCCATCTTGATGTCGCGGCCCTGGCTCTCCATCGCCGCCATGAAGAAGCGCAGCGCATCGGCGCCATATTTGTCGATCAGGCCGAGCGGATCGACGGTATTGCCCTTGGACTTGGACATCTTCTGCCCGTCCGCCGCACGAACCAAGCCGTGGAGGTAGAGCGTGCGGAACGGCACGTCCTTCATGAAGTGCATGCCCTGCATCATCATCCGTGCATCCCAGAAGAACAGGATGTCGAAGCCTGAGATCAACACGTCATTAGGATAGCGACCGTGGAGCGTCGGGTTCCCGTCCTCGGGCCAGCCCATTGTGGCGAAGGGCCAGAGTGCCGAGGAGAACCAAGTATCAAGGACATCGCTGTCCTGGCGAAGCTCGACACCCTCGCCTGCCTGCTCCTGCGCGCCGGCCTCGTCCATGGCGACGAAGATGCGGCCGTCCTCGGCGAACCAGGCCGGAATGCGGTGCCCCCACCAGAGCTGGCGCGACACGCACCAGGGCTGGATGTTCTCCATCCAGTTGAAATAGGTCTTCTCCCAGGTCTTGGGGACGACCTTGATCGCGCCGGTCTTGACCGCCTCGATCGCCGGCTTCGCCAGCGTCGCGGCATCGACATACCATTGGTCCGTCAGCCACGGCTCGATCACCACGCCGGAGCGGTCGCCGAACGGCGTCTGGATCACGCGATCCTCGACTCGTTCCAGCAGTCCCGCCGCCTCGATCAGCGCGACGACGCGCTTGCGCGCCTCGGCGGCGGTCAAGCCAATCAGGTCGCCCGGGATCAGCTCGTCAGCGGTCTGCGTGACCTGCGCCTTGGCATCGAGCATGTTGAGCATGTCGCCGGCCTTGAAACCGGCGCGCTTGCCTACCTCGAAATCGTTGAAGTCGTGGCCCGGCGTGATCTTCACCGCCCCAGAGCCGAGCTCGGGATCGGCATGCTCATCCGCCACGATCGGGATCAGGCGTCCCGTGATCGGCAGGCGCACATTCTTCCCGATGAGCGCTGTGTAGCGTTCGTCGGTCGGATTCACCGCGACCGCCATGTCGGCGAGCATCGTCTCCGGGCGCGTGGTCGCGACCGAGATGAAGCCCGAGCCGTCCTCGAGCGGATAGCGCAGGTGCCAAAACTGGCCATTGATTTCGCGCGTCTCGACCTCAAGATCGGAGATGGCGGTGCCCAGACCCGGATCCCAGTTCACCAGCCGCTTGTCGCGGTACAGCAGGCCTTCCTTGTGGAGATCGACGAACACCTTCAGCACAGCCTTGCTGAAGCCTTCGTCCATGGTGAAACGTTCGTTCGCCCAGTCCATCGAGCAGCCTAGCCGGCGAAGCTGCCGCGTGATGCTGCCTCCGCTCTCGGCCTTCCACTCCCAGACCTTCGCGATGAAGTCCTCGCGGGTGAAGTCAGTACGCTTCTGCTGATGAAGCGCCATGTTGCGCTCGACCACCATCTGAGTCGCGATGCCCGCATGGTCGGTGCCGACCACCCACAGCGCATCCTTGCCCTTCAATCGCGCGTGGCGGACGAGGATGTCCTGCAGCGTGTTGTCGAGCGCATGGCCGATGTGGAGGTTGCCCGTCACGTTCGGCGGCGGGTTGACGATCGTCCAAGGCTCGGCACCCGGGCGATCGGGATGGAACAGGCCCTCCCCCTCCCAATGCGCATACCAGCGGGATTCGATTTCAGCGGGGTCGAAGGTTTTCGGGAGCTCGGTCATGATGGGGTGGCTTTAGCCTCGGTCACCCGCGGAAAGCCACCCCGTTCTCCTCAACGTCACCCCGGACTTGTTCCGGGGTCCATGGTTCCGCAAACATCTCGACCGTTGCGTTCGAGGAAGCATGGATGCCGGAACAAGCCCGGCATGACGGATTGGCTCAGTCGGTCTTCTTCCCCGTCCATTTGTCCATCCAGCCGAGCACCTCGCGATACCATTGGCGGCTGTTCTTCGGCTTCATCACCCAGTGGTTCTCATTGGGATTCACCAGCAGGCGCGACGGGATGTCGCGGCGCTGGAGCGCAGTGAAGGCGGCAAGGCCCTGGGTGTAGGGAATACGGAAGTCCTTCTCGCCGGTGATGACCAGCATCGGTGTCTTCCATTTGTCGACAAAGTTCACCGGGTTCCATTTCTCGAACGCGGCGGGATCCTCATAATAGGTCTTGCCGCCATGTTCCCATTCGTCGAACCACAGCTCCTCGGTCTCGTACGCCATGGCGCGGGCGTCGAACACGCCGTCATGCTGGACGATGCATTTGAAGCGATCGGGCCACTGCCCTTCGATCCAGTTCATCATATAGCCGCCATAGGAAGCACCCAGCGCGCAGGCATTGCCACCGTCGAGCCAGGTGAATTTCGTCGTCGCGGCGGCGAGGCCCTTTTGCAGATCCTCGAGCGGCCAGCCGCCCCAGTTGTTGCGGATCGCATCGGTGAAGGCCTGGCCATAGCCAGTCGATCCATGGAAATCGACCGCGACCAGGCCGAAACCCGCGCCCGCGAACACGGCGGGGTTCCAGCGATAGGACCAGCTATTGTTGCTCGACCCCTGAGGTCCGCCATGGACCATGAACGCGACCGGCACCTTGGTGTCGGCGGCGAGACCGGCCGGCTTCACCGCATAGCCCCAGACAATGTCGTTGTTCGCGCCGGTGAAGCTGAAGCGGGTAACCGTCGGCATCTCGATATCGGCCAGCTTCGCTGCGTTGACCGAGGTAAGCCGCGCCGTCTTCTTGCCTGAGAGGAGGTAGAAATCATCAGGCGCGGTGAGGCTGTTCATCGCCAGCACCAGCCCCTTGGGCGTGACATTGATCGAGGAGACATGCCCTTCCTGAGTCAGCCGGGTGATCTTGCCGCTCGCCACGTCCACCGCGAAGACTGGGGTTTCCTGTGTATCGTCGGCGGTGACGTAGATCGTCCTGCTATTATCGGCCCAGGTGATCGAGGCGATCGAGCGGTCCCAGCTTTCGGTCAGCGCGCGGACCTGACCGGTGCCGAGATCGCGCAGCATCAGCACCTGGCGATCGGCCTCATAGCCTGCCCGCTTCATCGAGAAATAGGCAAGCCATTTGCCGTCGGGCGAGGCCGTGGGAAGATTGTCCATGCCGGGGCTGTCCGACGTCAGGTTGGTTGGAGCCGCCGAGCCATCCGCCGGAGCGGAGAAGATGTCGAGATTGGTCGAGGTCGCCTCGATCCGGCCCGCCTCGCGCAGCGCGAAGAACACGGTCTTGCCGTCCGCCGACCAGTCGACCTCCTCGCCGCCGCCCATCGGCTTCGATGGCGTATCCCCGACCAGCGCGCCTTCGATCGCGACGCCGTTGCCAGCCGCACCCTCGGCGGTCAACGGCAGGACGAAGAGCTGCGACCGGGTGCCGTCCGCCCATGTATCCCAATGGCGAACGAACAATTGATCATAGGTGCGGCCGGCACCGGCATTCGCATCCTTCTTGACCATGGCCGGCTCAAGGCTCGGCGCGCCAGGACGACGATCGGCCCAGACGAGGAGCTTGTCGCCGGTCGGGGCGACCTTGAAGCCGCTGAGGCCTCCCTTGAAGCTGGTCACCTGTTTCGGCGCGCCGCCAGTCACGGCGACCACCCAGACGGCGTCATCGCCGCCCTTGTCCGACTGGAAGTAGACCGACTTGCCATCAGGCGAGAACTGGGGGCTGGTTTCGTTGACGTCAGGCTCTGCGACGAACTTTTCAGGCGCGGCGCCCTTCTTCGCGAGGTCGAGCCGCCATAGATCGAACCGGCCGCGATCGGCGGAAAGGTCAGTCTCGCGCTGCTGCCAGACGAGCCAGCGGCCATCCTTCGAAACGGTGGGCGACCCGACACGCGATAGCATCGAGACGTCATCGATGGTGAGTTGACGCGCATAGGCGGGCGCGGCGGCGGCGGTGAGCGCGAGGACACTCGCGGAGAGAAGCATTTTCATGCCTGCCGATAGAGCAGAAGGGCGCGCGGCCCGCAATCGGGTGACGCGCGATCTTAACCGCCCCGATCCAGATTTACGGTCGGTACGTGACACGACCCTATTCAGGCCTGCGCGATCAGCGCGAGCCGGTGATCCGGGCGATCTCGCGCGACACCATCGTCTCCACCATCGCGGGCAGATTGGCGTCGAGCCAGTCGCGCAGCATCGGGCGGAGCATCTCGCGCACCATTGCCTCGAGCGTGTCGCTGCCCTGAACCTCGGGCTTCACGACCATGCGCGACAGCGCGTCGAGCGAGCCACGACTCGCCTCGGCCGCACGGGACGACAGGATCGGATCAGCCTGGGTCACTGGGATTGCGGGTGTCTTCGGAGGAGGCGCCATCGAAGCTGGTACAACGGGCGAGCGGGCCACCGGTTCCTCCTCATCGATCATGGGAACTTCCTCGTCGATGGATCGCACCGGATCGCTGAGTTCCAGAATCTCGTCATGCCCGAACGACGCGGGATCGATGCGCGGCGCGACGGTGGTGCGCGCGACGCGACGGGCGCGGCTCGCGGTCGCGCTCTCGCCTTCTTCGGCAATGATCCGTTTGATCGACGAGAGGATGTCCTCCATCGAAGGCTCCGCGCTGATATCCCCCATCGAACGAACCCCGTGCCCTGAGACCGCTCGTCAGCGGTGCTTACTTCTTGACACCTGCGGGATTCGGGCCCGTCGTGTCAACTGCGGGTTCTACAGGGGCGTCGAGGATCGGATCGAGCGGCCGGGTGACGACCGAGCCCTGGGCCGGCGTCTGCACGGTGCTGGTGCCGACCAGGGCCGGATCAGGCTGCGAACCATAATCCCAGATCTTGCCGCGAACGCTCTTATAATGCGCGATCGGATCGTAAAGCGGCCCGCCGTCGAGCCCGAGATCCTTCGCCTCGGCATCGCCCATCGCCGCGAGCAACGCAAAGCCGGCGACATAGGCGTCGCGCCGCGACGTTACGAGCGTCACCTGCGAGTTGAGCAGTTCCTGCTCAGCGTTCAGGATATCCAGGATCGTGCGGTTGCCGACGCTGTTCTCGGCACGGACACCTTCCAGCGAGAGCTTGTTCGCGTTCACCGCGACTTCCGACGAGGCGATCACCTCAAGCGACGATTTCCATACCGCATAGGCCGAACGAGCCTGGGCGATTACGCCGCGCTCCGTCTCGGTAACCTGTTCGGAGGCCTGGGCGCGACGCTCCTGCGCCTGCCGAACCTGCGCGGCCGGTCGACCGCCCTGGAACAATGGCACCGTCAATCCCAGTCCGGCGCTCGCCGAAGTGCCCGATTGACCGACAGCCACGCCGGTTCCCGAGCCAAGCGACCCAAGGTAATTATAATAGTTGCCGCCGATATTGACGTTGACCGTCGGCAAACGGTTGGCGCGGGCCACGTCGATATCGAAACCGCTGGCGTCGCGATTCTTCTGCGCCGCGAGCAGCACCGGGTTGTGATCAACCGCCACCTGGACCGCAGCGTCCGGATCAGCGGGGAGATTGGGCAGCGCGGGCGGCACTTCCAGATTTCCCGGTGCCGTACCGACCAGGCGGATATAGCTTTCGCGGCTTGAGATCAGCCGGGACTGCGCCGTCTGAAGCTGGCTGCGCGCAACCGCCAGGCGGGCATCGGACTGAGCAACGTCAGTACGGGTCAGGTCGCCCACCTGGAAGCGATCCCTGGATGCCTGGAGATTGACGTCGAGCACCTTCACATTCTGCTCGTTGAGCGAGACGATCGCTTCGTCGCGGATGACGTCCATATAGGCGCCCACGACAGCGGTGAAGAGATCAGCCTCGGTACCGCGCAAGCTGAGGCGCCCGGCCTCAACGCGCGTTTCAGCGGCACGCACCGAGTTCTTCACCCCGCCACCGCTATAGATGGGAACCGAAAGCGTCGACGATCCGGTCAACTGGCGGTCGGGCGCCACGAAGCTGTTCGCCGCCTTGAGCACATTCTCGGTATAGCCGCCGGTCAGGCTGACTGACGGCAGCCCGGCGGAGCGGGCGATCGGCACATTCTCGTCGATCGCGCGGACATTGGCGCGCTGGGCCGCGAGCGTCGGGTTGGTGTTATATGCCTTGACCAAGGCCTCGCGCAGCGTCTCCGCCGCCACCGGGGCTGTCGTTGTCAGCAGTACCGCAACACCGGTTAGCAAATGGATCCGTCGCATAGGTCGCGGCATCTTTCAGAAGGTGAAGGTCTTGGGCCGGGAGAAACCCGGGAGAGGAACGCAATCGATATCGGCGAAATCGAGAAGGCCGAAGCCCCCGCCGGACTTGCGGCCCGATGCGAGCCGGGTGACGGCGCGATCGGCGATGCCGGTCACCACACGGCCACCGGCGGCGAGCTGGGCGACCAGCGCGTCCGGCACATGTTCGACAGCGCCGTCGATCACCAGCACGTCATAAGGCGCATCGGCCGCATGCCCTGCTTCGAGCGGGCCCTCGACAAGAGTGACATTGGCACGATCGCCGAGCGCTTCACGCGCCTGAGCGACGAGCACGGGATCGCTTTCGACCGCGACGACATGCGCGACCAGTTCGGCCAGCACGGCGGCGGTATAGCCCCCGGCCGCACCGACCAGCAGCACCCGGTCGGCAGGCAGCAGATAGGCCTCGGTCAGCAGGCGGCCGGTCGCGATCGGCACGTTCTGGAACCGCGCGCGGCCAAGCGGCACGGCGGTATCGCGATAGGCGATCTCCCGCACCTCGGCCGGCAGGAACGCCTCGCGCGGGACGCGGGCCATCACCGTCACGATGCGCGGATCGCTTACCGCGTTGGTACGCAGCTGGCTTGCCACCATCGCGTGGCGCATCGCCTCGAAGCGAGATGAATCGGTTGCGGTCATTTCCATTGGGTCACCCTGTCGCACAACTGTTTTAGTCATGCAATACACATGTTGTCGCTGCGCGGCTTGTATCGCGCGCTTGCCTTCACGCCAAGCGCGGCCGCAGCGATATTATCATGGCGGCATCCGAGTGCCACCACGGGGCGAACGCACGGATTGGCAGGACGAATTCATTCATACGTCAATGCCTTGTCATCTCCATTGTGCTATGCAGCGTGCACCAGGGGCGCTGAGTCAGAGCAACGGGAGGACTCCAGATGCACCTTATCCAGCTGCTTCGATGCGCGACGGGCCATCATGTGCGATCGAGCAGGCATTCGCGCCTCGTCGACGGGCGACGCGAAAGCGTTTGCCGCGGCTGCGGGCGGCGAATGGTAAAGGACGATTTCACCACGCAGCTTCTTGGTACGGGGGACGATCGCGCTCCGAAGGCGTGACGAACCATCCGCGGTCTATTCTGAAGAATCCGCCTCTTCGCCGACGTTTCTTGCAGGGGCCGGCGCAGCGCCACCCAGCAGGCCGTTCATCGTCGCGCCGCCCATGCCGAGTTCAGCCATCAGCGTGTCGATAAGCGGTCCGCCGACGCGGTAGCGCATCGCGGCCGCCACCGCTGCGTCGGCGAGGTTGCCGCCCCCTTCCCCGCCATCCGCGGCTCCCGGATTGCCGTGCAGGCCGCGTGCGTCGAGGATGCTGATCTTGTCGATCTGCTCCATCGGCTTGCTCGCCGCGGCGATGATCGCCGGCAGCGCCTCCAGCATCGCCTTGCGGACCAGCAGCGCGGTCTGGGCATCGTTGAGGACGTTGGTCGCCTCGTTGATCGCCGTCTGGCCGGCGGCATCGACCTTGAACGCTGCCTCGCGGCCCTCGGCACGGGCCTTTTCGGCATCGGCCTCGGCGGTCGCCTCGGTACGAAGCGCGATGGCGCGGGCCTCCGCGGCTTCCTTCTCGGCGCGGGCCGCGACGGTGATCTGGACCGCTTCCTCCTCCGCCTTCTGCGTAGCGGCGATGACCGCGACGTTCTTGGTCCGGTTGGCGATTTCGGTTGCCTTGGCGGTAGCGACACTCTCCTCGGCGCGGATCGCATGGGCGCGCGCTTCGTTTGCGGCGGCAGTGGCGGTCGATTCCTCCTCGGACTTCTGCGCCGTCTGCACCGCCGTCGTGATTCGGGCGAGTTCGATATTCCGGTCGCGTTCGATCGTCGCCGTCTGCACCGCTCCGTCGCGCGCGATGGTCGCCGTCTGGATGACCTTGTCGGCCTCGGTCTGAGCCACGGTCTGCGCCTGCTCGGCGGTGATGCGCGCGATCTCGGCGAGGCGGGTCTGCTCGGCCTCTGCGGTGGCGATCGCGGTCGCCTGCTCGGCGCGGCGGGCGGCAAGCGTCTGTTCCTGAGTCAGCCGCGCCTGCTCGGCCGCCTGGGCGATCTCGAGCGACTGGTTGTTGGCATCGAGGTTGCGCTGCTCGATCTCGACCCGGTTGGTCGCGACGATATCGTTGCGGATCTTCTTGCGTTCCTCGATCGTGCGGGTGAGCACGGTGAGGCCTTCGGCGTCGAACGCGTTGTTCTCGTTGAAATGTTCGAACGCGGTCTGGTCGAAATGGGTGATCGAGACCGATTCGAGCTGGAAGCCGTTCATGTCCAGATCGGTCATCAGCGCCTCCTGCACCTTCTGGATGAAGTCGGCGCGGTTGGCGTGGAGATGTTCCATCGTCATCGTCGCCGCGACCGAGCGCAGTGCCGAGACGAGCTTACCGTCGAGCAGCGCCTTCACCGCATCGGGGCTGTTGACCGATTCGCCGAGCGTCTGGGCGGCGGCGGCGATCGACTGGGCATCGGGCTTCACCTTGATGTGAAACAGGCCGACCACATCGACACGCAGCTTGTCGAGCGTGATCAGCGCATCCTTGTTGAGGCGGGACACCTCGAGCTTCACCGTGGTGAGACGGACCTGCATCAGTTCGTGCAGCACGGGAAAGACCAGAATACCGCCGTTGAGAACGACCTTCTCGCCACCGAAGCCGGTCCGGATCAGCGCCACATCCTTGGTGGCGCGACGATAGAGCCGCGTCAGGATCAGCATGATGACGATCAGGCCGATAATGGCGATGCCTGCATAGATCAGGATGTTCAGCAGAGATGCGGGCACCGGGTTCTCCTAGGGACGAATCGTTGTGGCAGGGGTCGCCATAACAGCGGGTGGTTACAACAGCGGGCGCAAGGTCGGATGGTTTTCCGGCACTGCATAGAAAATCACGCCTTCCCGGCGCACGAGCAGGACGGTTTCGCCCTGCGCGATGGTATCGGCGTCGTCATGGGGTTCGACCATGACGTAATGGGCCTGATCATGCTGATCGACGACCCGCGCGCGCGCCGGAAAGCCGCGACGCGCAGTGCCTTCGAGGATGGTGCCGCGGCGACGGATCAGATCGCCGGTATCAATCACGCTGGATTCGTAGCCGGGCATGATTCGCCCGAGCCCATGCGCGACGAAGACATTGGCGAATCCGCCGGTCGCGAGCGCGGCAGCCGAGGCAATGCCCCAGTGAAGTGGCGCGCCCAAGGCTCCCGTGGCGATCTGCTGCACCGCGATGCCGGCGATCGTGAAACAGCACAGCAGCGAGGTCAGCCAGATCAGAAGCGGCAGCCCGCCGCCCAGGCCCAACCAGTCGAGCACGCCATGCGCATCCAGATCGGCATGGCCATCGACGCCCGGATGGAGATCGAGGTGACCAAGCCCGAGACCAACCGCCTCGACCAGACCGATCCCCAGCATGACGACGAAGGCCACCGCGAACGGAAAATAATCCGGCGTCAGGAAGATCGAGAACATGATGCGATCATCCCGTGCGCACCCGACCCGCGTCAAGCGGGATCGGCGCCCACTCCGCTTCCGCCCCGCGCGAGGAGGAAACGATCTACATCAAGGAAGTGGAGGCCCGACCGGGAATCGAACCCGGGTGCAAGGATTTGCAGTCCTCTGCGTCACCACTCCGCCATCGGGCCAGAGGCGGGCGCAGATGCGTGGGTTTGACGCTGCGGTCAACCCCGAGTTTTCACGCCAATCCATGCAGTTTGCAATTTCATGCTCTGTTCTCCTGCTTCTCGGGCGCGGATTTCGATGCTTTCCGGGCCAACAGGTACTTCATCGCCATCTGGTTAAGTCCTGTGTCCAAGGACCGAGGCCGCTTCTCCGACGGTGCATCCTGCCTCTTCGAGCCGAGGGGCGCGTCCCGTTCGCTTGTGAGGCGTGCTTGACAGTGAGAGATCGTTTAGGTCGATCATTCTGTAACTCCGATGCGAAATGCATCGGCTGGATGATAGACATGTAGCCACAGCGGACGAGACGGTTTCGGCAGACTCGGGCGTCTTGCTGACGAGTTTTCTCGCCAAAACGTATTTACCTGCGCGGAGCCTCAAGTGCTTCTGCGCGCGCCTTGATGAAGGAGCGCAATTCAAACAGGAGAGTTGATATGAAATTCGTTTCTACACTCTGTGCCACTGCATTGGCACTAGCCGGCACGGCGCCTGCCAGTGCGCAGACCTTTTCCCCGGTAGGACAGGCGGTATTCGAGGGTGCCGTTGTTGTGCAGAAGGGCTTGACCCTCAACTGCAAGCTCAAGCTTACCATCAACGTAATGGATGCGAACACCGCGTGGGCGACCCCTGCACTGGAATCGCCCAACATCCTGTGCCCGACGATGACCTTTGGCTTCACGCCATACCAGGTCACGTTCGGGAACGGGATTGTTACGATCAACTATGTCAGAATGAACCCCATCACCCCAGGCACCTGCTCGGGGAACATTGTCGGTACGTGGGGCGGCAACTTCGGTCGTAGGTCGATTGTGGTGAACGCAAATCTCCCGGATGCCGGCCTATCGGACCCCTGCAAAATCACTGGCAACCTTTTCCAAGTTTCAGGCAGCGATCTCAGCCTCAACTGATCCCTGATTTTCGATCACCTGGGCGCGCACCATCGGCGCCTGGGTGTATCGCGCGAAGGCACCACCATTTCGGCTCAGTCGCCGCTTGCCAGCGCTGATGAGCAACCCTTCTCCCGCGTATTACTGCCTGGACCTCGCATTAAAAAAAGGGAGAGCTGAGATGAAATTCGTTTCAACGATTTGGGCAATGGCGCTGATGCTGGCGGCCGCTGCGGCACCTGCAAGTGCAACTACCTTCTCGCCAGCGCCAGGTACCTTTCTCTTTCAGGGTACAGTGCTCGTGGCTAAGGGTTCGCCGACCTTCTATTGCACGCTCAAGCTGACGATTAGTGTAACAAGCTCAACCACCGCGGTCGTCACGCCTGCGCTCGCAGCACCCTCAAGTGTCTTTTGCCCTACGTTCATCTTCAGCGGCACGCCCTATCCATTCAACTATGTATCGGGTGGGATAGAGATACCAGGCGTGGTGATGAGCACTGCTTTCGGGACAGGATGCTCCGGGAGGCTTGTGGGTGGTTGGGACATCGGTAGTCCGGCTTCCATCACCTTCAACGCAACGCTGCCCGGTAGCGGCTCATCGGATACGTGCAAGATCGTCGGCAGGGTCTATCAAGTTGCGGGATCGCCGCTCAGTATTACCAACCCCTGAGTGCGCGGGGATGGGCTGGGGTGATTACCGCGCCCTGCCAGTTTGCACCCTGGCACAAAACTGGCGGAGTCCCGTGGGTAGAACAGACCGGAGAACCTGCAAACTATCGAGGATTTCTGCCCGGCGGCGGAGGCTTTTGCAGTCCTCTGCGTCACCACTCCGCCGTCGGGCCAGAGGCGGGCGCAGATGCTTGGTTTTGTCGTGGGGTCAACCGTGCTTAGGCAGATGTGGTTGATTCAGCTTCGCGCTGCGCGACACGAACATCAAACGCCCCGAAAGCCCAGCGTCGCGTCAGCGACCTTGCTGAAACCGGCGATGCCGCTGTTCGCCGATCCTTTTTTCTTCCGCTGTTATGTTGGATTTTCAACGGTATTTTTATACCAGATACCAACGCCTTGAGTGCGCTTTTCCCTGTTATCGCATAACAGCGGAAAAACGCGCCGGAATTGCGGGGAAACGACGCGACTTTACCGCTGATCAACGGAAAAAATGCCTCGAACATTCGAACCACGATGAGCGACTATCTGCGGTGTCAACGATTTCAAAGAGCGAGAGCGAGTTGTGCGCGAGTTTCGCGTGCTTTTGAATTGAGTCGTACGAGGAGTTTTCGAGCGAGGGCGATGCGGACGACCATTTTTGGTTTTCCCTGTTCGGTGAGACGATGATGGAAATCATCGAGGCTCTGATCGAACTTGCGAGCGATGTTGGCGACGAGGAAGAGGATGGTGCGGACGGAGGCTCTTCCGCCGCGGACGGGCCTGTGACCCTGGCGTTTACCGCTGTCATTGGCGATGGGAGCGAGGCCGGCGAGCTTGGCGATGGCCTTGTTGGAGAGGGTTCCGATCTCGGGGAGGTCGGCGAGGATGATGGCGACAGAGCGGTCTGCGACGCCTTTGACGGATCGCAATGTGCGATCCAGCGCCTGCCAGAGCGGATCCGCCTCGACGAGAGTTGCGATCTCAGCGGCCAGGGCCTTTGCCTGTCGAGTGAAGAAAGAGATGGCTTCCTGAAGACTGGCCAGTGCCTGTGGGTCACGCGTGAAGTGCACGCGCTGCTTTTGCACGCTCAGGTCGGCGGTGACCTGACGTAGCCGTGCTGCGATGGCGGTCAACTTCTGCTGATCGCAGGAGGGTGGCGGCGTCGGCACGAGGTGTTTTGCCTGGGCATAGCCGGCGATGACACCGGCATCGATGCGGTCGGTCTTCTCGAGATAGCCCATCGCCTTGGCAAAGTGCCTGACGGCAGCCGGGTTGGCGATGGCCGAGGGCTGGCCGTGCTTCCAGAGCGCCAGAAAGGCGGGTTGTTCGAAACCGCCGGACGCTTCCATGACGACGAGCTGGGCGCCGTGGTCACGGCAGAACCCGGCGAGTGCCACCGTCCCGTCGGGATCGTTGGCGAAACGCCGATAATGGCCGGGCGCGACAAAAGCATCGAGCCAGGCCCTGGAAACATCCACTCCACAAATAATCTGCATCACGCTAACCTGCCTTGTCTGTGCGATCGGGGATCCAACGACTGTTCGGTCGTACGTGACAACGGCGATGTTCCCTGGCTCATGACGGTCGTTCAACCAGAGAAAGAACGGGCTACATCACCGCAGCGCCGGGTGGGCGGCCGCCCGCCCGGCGCTCATCGCAGACAATCAAGCTGCGATGACCATGTCCAGATACAAGAAAGAGCCGGGCGGCAAGCCGAAGGCACCGCCAGCGCTACATCCAGCATTGTTCGCGCCATCGTTGAATCAAGCGCACGCGTCCCGGCGAAATCGGTTCTCCCTGTTTCCGTTCGCGCCGAGCAGGGACGGAGTAGGCGCACGAGGTACAGGTCGCGCGCGAAACGCCTGCCCCTCGATACGCTATCTCGACGGGCTCGATGGCTACTCGGGGCGAACGGGAGCGGTTCGTATCCAACACCTGGCGCTCTGGCTCTGGCTCATAATATGCCATGCTGAACATTCGCGTAACGGGAAGCGTATCTCGTGGTTGCATCACCGCAACGATCGGGCATGATCGCGCGCACATCATCCAAGGAGCCTCGTCTTGCGTCTGCCCTTCGCACTCCTGATCCTGGCAACGACCCCGGCAATCGCGCAGCAGCAGCCGAACGCCGCGCCGCCCACCGAAGCCACCCGCGCCTTCACCGGGGCTGACCTGTTCGGCTTGTCGATCGCCGCGGACCCGCAGATCAGCCCGGACGGGCGAACGATCGTGTACGTACGGCGTGCCGCCGACGTGATGAGTGACCGGATGCAGTCGTCCTTGTGGCTGATCGACGTCGCATCCGGCCGCCAGACGCCTTTTGCGGCGCAAGGAGGCAGCCCGCGCTGGTCGTCGGACGGCACGCGCATCGCCTATGTCGCGGCCGATGGCGAAGGATCCCAATTGTTCGTCCGCTGGGTCGCGACAGGCGCCAGCGCGCGGATCACGAGCTTTCCCGGCGACCCGCAGGCGCTCGCCTGGTCGCCCGATGACAAGCAGATCGCCTATGTAGCCACCGTTGCCGGCGAGCCGACCGCGCTCGGCAAGGCGCCGCCAAAGCCCGAAGGTGCCAAATGGGCTGAGCCGCTGACCGTCATCGACCGGGTCAATTATCGCAACGACGGCGGCGGATACGTCAAGCCCGGCCGCGACCATCTGTTCGTGGTCGCGGCGGAGGGCGGTGCACCCCGACAGCTCACCTTCGGCGCCTTCGACGATGGCGGGCCACTATCCTGGACGCCCGATGGACGCACGATCGTGTTCGCCGCGATCCGTGGACCGGAGGCTGATCGCCAGGTGATGAATTCCGATGTGATCGCCATCGACGTTACCAGCGGCGCGATGCGCATGCTCACGACGCGCGACGGACCGGACGCCCAGCCCCGCGTGTCCCCGGACGGAAGCCGGATCGCCTGGCTCGGCTTCGACGACAAACGGCGGAGCTATGAAAACGTCCAGCTCTATGTGGGCGACCGCAATGCCGCCGATCCCCGCTCGCTCACGGCATCGCTGGATCGCGGGATCGAAGACGTCGTCTGGGCAGCGGACGGACGCGGGCTCTACGCGAGCTATGACGACCATGGAAAACGCCGGATCGCGCGTATCGGCCTGGATGGCAAAACCACGTCGCTGGTCGATAACGTCCAGGGCGGCGGTCTCGACCGCCCCTATACCGGCGGCGATTTCTCCGTCTCGCGCGGCGGCACGATCGCGTTTACGGGCGGTAGCGCGGAAGCCCCCGCCGATGTCTGGGTCTGGGCTGGCGACAAGGCACGCCAGCTGACGCATTTGAACGCGATGATGGCCGAATCGAAGGCGCTCGCTTCAGTACGGAAAATTGCCGTGACGGCGCCCGACGGAAAGCCGATCGACGCTTGGCTTGCGACGCCGGCGAGCCGGGTGCCGGGCCAGCGCGTACCGCTGATCCTGGAGATCCACGGCGGCCCCAATGCCGCTTACGGGCCGAGTTTCGCAACCGACATCCAGCTCTATGCGGCGGCAGGCTACGCCGTGCTGTGGACCAACCCGCGCGGTTCGACCTCCTACGGTGCCGAGTTCGCCAATCTTATCGACAAGGCCTACCCCTCCGCCGACTATGACGATCTGATCGCGGCGGTCGATTCAGCGATTGCGGACGGGACCGCCGATCCCGACAATCTGTTCGTGACCGGCGGCTCGGGCGGTGGCGTGCTGACCGCCTGGATTGTCGGCAAGACCAACCGGTTCAAGGCTGCGGCGACTCAAAAGCCAGTGATCAACTGGGTCAGTGAAGCGCTGACGATGGACAATACGCTGTTCACGTCGCGCTACTGGTTCGCCAAGCTGCCCTGGGAAGATCCGATGAGCTATTGGAGCCGCTCGCCCCTCAGCCTCGTCGGCAATGTGAAAACGCCTACCCTGGTGGTGGTCGGCAGCGAGGATTATCGCACGCCCGTCTCCGAATCCGAACAATATTACGCTGCGCTTCAAATCCGCGGGGTGCCGACCGCCCTGGTCAAGGTGCCGGGTGCGAGCCATGGTGGCCTCGCATCACGGCCATCGCAGTCAGCAGCCAAAGCAGCCGCGATTATTGCCTGGTTCGATCGATACCGTGCGAACCCCGGCCCTGGCTCGACCGGCAACGCCAAACCCTGAACGCGGGACGACCGGCGCGCCAACGTCCAGGGTGCGTCGACCTTCAGAACCGATCCCCCGGCGCCTCAGAGATGATGGTTCGCGCAGAGGCGCGGAGGACGCTGAGTTGATATCAGCATGATCGTCGCGCTGATAAGGCGCCTGCTTGTGGGCGGGCTTGCCAGTGCGATCCGCCCGAGCTTCCGGCGGGAGCTTTTCAGCGTCCTCCGCGCCTCTGCGCGACCCTTTCTCTTTCCTGCAACCCTGCCAAGGTGAATCTCGATCCGACCTAGCCGTTTGCCGCGAACACACCGTAGCGCTCGCGCCATGCACCCACTTCATCCTGCAGATGCGCAGGGGCAGCTTCTCCCGACAGGACGAGGCGGGCGACCTCGTCCTCGGGGTGCATCAGCATCTTCTTCGTCCCGTCGCTGAACCACACGGGGATCAGTTGATCGCACAGGCTGTCGAGGACGGTTGCCGCCATGCCATTGTCGATCGCGTCACTGCCGGCGAGCGCGCGGACGTTGATCGAAACACCTTCGAAGCAGTTGCGCGGCTCGTGCTCGAAATTGAGCGACACCAGAAGGCCTGACCGGTCCGGCCGGGCTTCGTCGGGCATGTCCGCGACCCTTCGCCAGGCGCAGAACCATGTTCGGCAGATATGGGGCCGCACCGAATGAATGCCGCACCCATGCGAAGTGAGGTGACCGCAAGGCGTTCCAGCCGGCTTCCTGAAGTCGGGCGTATCCACCGTGAGGACCGTGCAGCACGCCACGCAATCGCCGCAGGCACGGTCAGCGAGAACCGGCCCCAGCAGAATGGTTTCCAGATCTGTGTCGCTGTGCATCCGCGCAGGGGTTGCCTCGCCCCCGGCGGGAATACAAGAGTCCGGAGCCGGAAGATATCGGGGCACTCCCCATGGCCCGTCTTCAGCACGCCGCCGCCGGAGCCTGGCGCATCGTGGATGCCATGAAGCGCCGACGGTCAAGCGCGGCGGCTGGCGACTCACCTTAAGCCCTTCCACGCACCTCTCGCTCAGCCCGCAACATATCATTCATCGAGCCTGCTCGCTCACTCGTCCGGATGGAATCCCCGGGATGGCAACAAGGGTGGCGAGCTACCGAGCCGCGTGAAGTATTGCGTTGGCGTGCTCCCCAGTGCCTTTTTGAACATCGTGATGAAAGCGCTGACCGATTCATAGCCCAACGCGTTCGCGACAGCCTGCACCGTCGCTCCGCTCGCCAGTTCACGCAGTGCGATGACAAGGTGCAGTTGCTGGCGCCAGCGTCCGAATGTCAGCCCTGTCTCAGCGATCATCAATCGAGCCAACGACCGCTCACTCACCGCCACGCGCTTTGCCCACTCTCCCAATGTACTGCGGTCAGATGGCTCGACCGTCAGCGCGTCGGCGATTGCCCGGATTTTCGGATTGGCGGAGACAGGCAGGTTGAAGCGTTCGCGCCGCATCCCGACCAGTTCGTCCAGCGCCACCCTTGCGAGCCGTGCCGCATGGCTGTCGGAGAGATAGTTCGCACCTTCCCGCGCCAGTCGATCGACCATTTCCCGGATCAGCGGGGAGATCAGGAGCGTGCAACATTCCTCGGGCAAGCTGGCCGCTCCCGGCTCGACGAACAGATAGTTGAGCCGAGCATTCTCGGTTGCCCTCGCGCTGTGCGGTACCCCGCCCGGAATCCACACGCCGCAATTCGGCGGCACGATCCATATCTCGTTCTTCGCCGTACAGGTGACGGCGCCGTGCAACGCGATGATCAATTGTCCCTTGCGGTGCGCGTGCTGCGGCACCTCCCCCTCGTGATCCGCGAAGTCGAGTTGATGGGCGACCGCCGGCAGGTCGGTGCGATCGGGGTCGAATGTGGCGATGGCGGATCGTGCCGCGGACATAATATTTGGCCAGATTTAGTGACTATCTGACAGGATATCGAATTTCATGCCTTGTTGCAAATCGCTATCAATAAGCCATGATCACCGCACATTTTCCGAACCTGCGGCGTCCGGGCGACATGGCGGCAGCGGCACGCAGCGCCTTCCTCTTTCTGCGGGCACCCGCAAGGAAGGAGGACGCTGACGCGATACTGTTCTCGGCGAAGAGCTTCGCCGCAGCGATGCTGGCTTACTACATTGCCCTGCGCATCGGGCTGCCGAAGCCATATTGGGCGATTCTCACCGTTTATATCGTCTCGCAGGGCTCAGCCGGCGCATCGCTCAGTCGCGGGGTCTATCGCCTGGCCGGCACAATCGGCGGCGCGATCGCCACCGTGGCGATCGTCCCGACCTTCGTGAACAGTCCAATGGCGTGCAGCGTCGTCCTTGCAGGCTGGATCGGGCTCTGCCTCTTTTTCTCGCTGCTCGATCGTACGCCACGTGCCTACGCGTTCGTCCTGGCAGGGTACACCACGAGCCTGATCGGCTTCCCCAGCGTGGCCGATCCCGGCGCGGTGTTCGATACCGCGTCGCTGCGGGTACAGGAGATCTCGCTTGGGATCCTCTGTGCGGTGCTGGTGCATCGCCTGGTCCTGCCCAAGCATGGTAGCGGCGCGTTTCTCGACAAACTGTCGGCCACGCTACGCGACGCGCGGCGGCTGGCCCGGGACGCCCTGGACGGCATGCCGGACAGGCAGGCCCGTCACGACCGCCTTCAGCTCGCAGCGGATCTCCTAGCGCTGCAAGGTCTTGCGACGCATCTTCCCTATGATCCGGCCCCGTTTACGCCGCGCGCCGGGAAGCTGCGGCTCATCCATGACCGTCTTGCCCGGCTGCTTCTGCTTGCGACCGAAATCGAGGAGCGGATCGAAGCAGTTGACGACGAAAACGCGCGCGCCGAATTGACCGCCTTGCTGGACGACGTTCGATCCTGGATCGACATGGCCGGCGCGGCCGAGCGGGATGGTCTCGCGCTCGACCTCATCGACCGCGCGCGGTTGCTTCAGGCACGTACGGGCAAAGACAAAGCGGAGCCGGGCGAAAGGCTCGTCGCCAACCTCGCGGGCCGTCTCGCCGAGATGATCGGTCTTTTGTACGACTGCGATCAACTCGCGCGGAACATCGCGACACCCGGACGAACACGCGATGCGGCATCGCTCAAGTGGCCGGGGCCCGCAGCGAGGGGCTATGTCTATCACCGCGATCCGCTGATGGCGGCGCGGGCTGCCTTGGGCGCCGCCCTGGGGATCGTTCTCGGCTGCGGCTTCTGGATCTGGTCGGCCTGGCCGGACGGCGGGCTGGCTGTCTCGATCCTTGGTGTGAGCTGCGCATTGTTCGGCAATGTCGACACGCCAGCGCCGAATGTCCGCAAGTATCTGGTCGGGTCGATCCATGGGGTGGCGATCAGCCTCGCCTACAGTTTTGTAATCCTTCCCCGGGTGACTGACTTCGTGGTGCTCGTGGCGGTTCTTGCGCCCGCCTTCTTGTGGGCGGGATCGCTTCAGGCGCGTCCGCAGACGACGTTCAAGGCGCTCGGTATCACGCTCACCATCCCGATCTTCGCCGGACTGGGCGCCAGATATGGCGGCGACTTCGCCGAATCGCTCAACAGCGTCCTCGCGCTGTTTGCGGGCATAGGTTTCTCGCTGGTCAGCATGACCCTGTTCCAGACGGTACCGGTCGACGTGGCGATCAATCGACTGCTTCGCCTGAGCCGCGGGGATGTCAGGCGGCGAGCCCTGGCGGGCGGCTCCGACGAAACGCACTGGACGAGCCTCATGATCGACAGGACGGCGCTGCTGCTTCCCAGGCTGCGACTGTCCCAACGGGCGGCACCGGATATCCTCGACGAGACGCTGCACCATCTCCGTCTGGGCCACGCCGCCGGTCAGCTCCGTAAGGCGCTCCGCGGCGGAGAAGGCGAGATTGCCGACGACGCGAGTGACTTTCTTTCGGCGATCGCCGTCCGCTTCGGCGCGGGAAGCTGGACGAAACCAGCCGACACCGTCGATCTGGAGCAACGCGCCGATAGCTTGATGGCGCGGATCCACGATAGCGCGATTGCAGACCGTTGGCGGTTGCTCGACCTGCTCATCGATCTGCAACTGGCACTGATGCCAAGCGGTGCAGGGAATTCGGGACGCGGGGCATGATCGTCGACCTGAATATCGGCGGCGTCCTCATCCCCGGCTTGCTGGTGCTCGCCATCGTCGCGCTGGTCGGCACGGTCGTGGCGCTGCGCTTCTTCACGATCGCCGGCATCGGCCGCGCATTCGCCTATCGCCCGCTGGTCGAGCTCGCGACCTTTGCCATCCTCTACGGTCTGCTCGTGCAGTTCCTGCCTTCCATCGGACTTTTCCAATGAAATCCTTGCTCGCTCTTCTCGGCCGCTATGCCTTGACCCTGTGCCTCGTCGCAGTCGCCGCCGTCATCGCCTGGCAGGTGTGGGGACGCTACGAGCAGGCATCATGGACGCGCGATGGACGCGTGCGCGCTGACGTGGTGCGCGTGTCCACCGATGTCGGCGGACTGGTGACCCAGGTCTTCGTCAGCGACAACCAGATCGTGCGGCCGGGACAGCTTCTGCTCGTGCTGGATCGCCCACGGCTTACCGCATCGATCGCGCGCGCCGACGCCGCGATCGCGGAGGCGCAGGCCCAGCTGGAACAAGCGCGCAAGGAAGCGCGGCGCGACATCGCGCTGGGTGACCTCGTCGCCACCGAGGCCCGCGAGCAGAATGTCGCCAGGGTCCGGACATCGGAAGCGACCCTGAAGCGCGCGCTCGCGGATCGCGATGTCGCAGCCGTCGACATGGCCAGGACCGAAATCCGGGCGACCGTCGGCGGCATCGTCACCAACCTCGATATCCATCCGGGCGATTATCTGGCGGCGGGCGCGCAGGCGATGGCGCTGGTCGACACCGCCTCGCTTCGCATCGAGGGCTATTTCGAGGAGACCAAGCTCCACAATGTCGCGATCGGCGATCCCGCCCGCATCCGGCTGATGGGGGACGATACCGAGATCACCGGCCGCGTCGAGAGCATCGCCGCCGCCATCGCCGACGACCAGCGCGACGATACGGGCAATCTCCTCCCAAGGGTCGCACCGACCTTCTCCTGGGTCCGGCTGGCACAGCGCATTCCTGTCCGCATCCATATCGATCGGGTGCCCCCGGGCGTGAGGCTGATCGCCGGCCGGACCGCGACCGTCGAGATCATAACCGCCGCAACAAGGGCCCGGTCATGAAGCGCCTGCTATCGCTGCTCCCGGCGCTGCTGATGGCCGGTTGCGTCGCGGGCCCGAACTATCGGGTCCCGCCCACCGCCATCGCCCAACGCCCCGAGGCAGTCGTACCGTTCCTGGGCCAAAAGGAAGCGCAGGCGACCGCAGGAGACCTGCCGGCCCATTGGTGGCGGCTGTACGGCGATGCAAGGCTCGATTCCTATGTCGCCGAAGCGCTGGCGGCCAATACCGACTTGCGCGCGGCGGAGGCGAACCTGCGCCGCGCCACCGCGATCGTGCGCGAGACCGAAGCAGGACACACCGTCACCACGGCTGTCTCCGGCCAGGCGCTCGGCGCGCGCATCGGCGGCCCGTCCGCCGGCCTGCCCGGCACCTTCAGCTACGCGCTCGGGTTCGATGTCAGTTATCCGCTCGACCTCGCCGGCGGCATCCGGCGCGGCATAGAGGCAGCCAATGCGCATGCCGAAGCGACACTGGCCGCGCGCGACCATGTGCGCGTGGTCGTCGCCGCCGCCGTCACGCGCAGCTATGCTCGAATCTGCACCGCCAACGTATCGCTCGCCGCCGCGCGCCGTGTCGCAGCGGTCCAGCATTCCACCCTCGACGTCGCGATCCGTCTGGCACGAGGCGGCCGCGGCATGCGGTTCGACATCGACCGCGCACGCACGGCAGCTTACGCCGCCAACGCGGCCATCCCCGACATCCTCGCCGAACGACGGGCGGCGCTGTTCGAACTGACCGCGCTGATCGGCCGCCCACCCGCCGAATATCCGCGGGACGTGGAGAGCTGCAGCGCTATCCCTTCCATCCCTCGCCCGATCCCGGTTGGCGATGGCGCGATGCTCCTCAGGCGGCGGCCCGACATCCGTATGGCGGAACGCGACCTCGCGGCGGCGACGGCCACGATCGGGATCGAGGAGGCCGAACTCTACCCGAAGGTCAGCCTCGGCGGATCGGCAGGCACGGCAGGACCCGCGGGCAAGCTGCTGGCACCATCCTCCTTCGGCTTCAGCCTCGGCCCGCTGCTATCCTGGTCGTTCCCGAACCGGAAAGTGGCGCGCGCCCGCATCGACCAGGCAGGGGCCGATGCCGAGGCAAGCCTTGCGCGCTTCGACGGATCAGTGCTTCTCGCTCTCCGGCAAACCGAAACCGCGCTCTCGGCCTACGCCCGAGCCCGCGACCGCCTGACCGATCTGGAGCTGGCCGCGGGCGCGGCCGGCAAGGCAAGCGCCGACGCCGAAAAACTCCAGCGTTTCGGCCGCACGCCTTTCCTCGACGTGCTTAATGCCCAGGCGAGTTATGCCGGCGCGCAAACCAGCCTGTCGGCCGCGCGCGCCAGCCTTGTGGATCGCCAGATCGACCTGTTCATCGCTCTCGGTGGGGGTTGGGAATGAAGAGCCTCGCGGAATCGTGGAATCGGCTCGGCGTTGAGCGATACGTGGCCGATGGAGGATGCCATCGCCGACCATGCGATGATGCGGCGATTACTCCGTGGTGCCACCCCCTGTTTCGAGGGAGCCCGCGAAAGCGCCCTGGCTGCCCGAAGGCATGTCGAACTGCATCAGTTCCGGATCGATATCCGTTTCAGGATTCTATCGGCCGATCCCAGAAATGATCGAGCTCATCATGCAGATGCCAGCCATTCACCGGCGCCCGCCTGACCGCATTGATGATGAACGTCGTACCGCGGCCAGCCCCGAATGACCTGCTCTCCACCTCGACAATCAAGGGTGGGTCACTCCGGGTAAGAAGGATCGCGCGGCCGTCGGCGCCCGCTCCGTAGATTCGATAATGCCTGTCGAGCAGCGCCTTTTCGGCAATGGAAGAGAGAAGCACATCCACCGGGGTAGCGAACTGGACGCTTCCCTCACGCTTTCCATTCCGGAATTCTCGGAAAAATGACATTCCCATGAAAATTCTCCCTCGCCTCACTCAACTCAACATCGAGGCGATACACTCGGGATTCACGAACCACTTGGTCGGATAATCATATACTGAAGTCGTGACGCGCACCATCAAATAGACCATTAATTCAATTTGTTACCTGAACCATTATGGTCTTACAAACATTCAATCCCGATGATTTTTCAGAACTTCCCGGACAGAACAACAGGCCGATCACACTGCCTGAGACCGGCCTGTTGCCTTGAGGATTCTGCAGTAGAATT
Source organism: Candidatus Sphingomonas phytovorans (assembly GCA_029202385.1). Classification (NCBI taxonomy): domain Bacteria; kingdom Pseudomonadati; phylum Pseudomonadota; class Alphaproteobacteria; order Sphingomonadales; family Sphingomonadaceae; genus Sphingomonas; species Candidatus Sphingomonas phytovorans. Next base: position 1,051,355 of record CP119314.1, on the reverse strand, counting down.
TGCCGGTCCGGCGGGAGGCCAAGCCCCCCCGCCGGTGCCCATCAGAATTGATATCCAATGCCGGCCGCGCCACCGGCACGTCCCTGGGTGTCATAGGTTCCGCTGAACTTGACCACCGTATGTCCGTCACTCATCGCCTTGGACAGGCCGAGCGCGAAGGCGGATTCGCCCTGATACGTGCCGCCGGCCATCGCCACCATGCCGCGTCCGGCTTCATAGGCCTGGGGCAGACCGGCCGCGGCCAGCGCTCCGGCGGTACCGGCATAGCTGTCCTTCCGCACCTGGCGGATATCGAAGGTGATCGCGGCCAGGCGTTGATCCGTATAGGTGTTCGCCTGGATCAGGGCGTTGTTGATGCTGCTGTTGAGCTGGGAGACGTTCACCGCATCGGTCGCCGATGTTCCGGCTGCGACATTGTGGACGGAGACCGGCGCACCGCCATTGCCAGCACCAAGCGTCACATCGGTACGGCTGGCATTGTCGTACTGGATCGAATTCTGACCCAGCGCGAGGGCGGTGTTGGCGGTGGATTGGGCCGCCGTCACCGACTGGTTGGTCACATAGAGCTGACCGCCGTTCACCGCCTGGGTGGAACCGGCGGAGACCGTGCCAGCAGCGACATTGGCGATGGTGACGGGCGCCGATGCCGTGCCACCGGCCAGCGTGATGGTGTTGAGCCGGTTGCCGGCCCCGTCGGTGTCATAGGAAACGGCGTTGGCCGTGGCCTGTGCGAGGGCAAAGACCTGTCCGCCGTTGACCGCATCCGTTGAGCCGGCCGTAATCGACCCGTTTGCGACATTGTGGAGCCCGACTGGACCGGCGGCAGCACCGACCAGGGTCAGGTCATTGGTGCGGACGCCGCCATTCGGCGCGGTCGGATTACCGGGACTGGAATATTGCACCGGCCCGGCGCTGCCGTTCGCGATGCTGTTGGTGAGATTGTTGATCGCGGTGGTGTTGTTCGCGACATTCACGTTGGTGGCGTAGAGTTGCGAGCCATTGACCGCATCGGTCGATGTCGCGGAGAGACCGCCCTGGGCCACATTGGTGATCGTCGTGCCGGCTGCACCGCCGAGCGTGATCTTGCTCTTGTCGGTACCGTCATATTGCACCGACGTCGCACCGAGCGACGCCACCTGATTGGCGACACCGGTCAACTGGGCGACGTTCACCGCGTCGGTGGCCGCAGACCCGGCCGCCACATTGGTGATCTGACGCTCAGCACCGGCGGCACCGACCGACACTTCGCCGACCGATGTCTGTGGCGTGGCAACGCCGAGAGCGCTGTACCCGGCCTGCGCTCCACGCGCCGCCGTCGAGTTGGTGCCGAGCGCAACGCTGTTGGCAACCGAGACATTGGCCAGCGGCCCGATCGCGATGCTGTCGGTGCCCGAGACCGTCGAGTCGCCGAGTGCCGACTGGACATGGAAGTAGCGGATGCCCGCCCCGCCATTCACCGCCCCGTCTATGGCGCTGAAGACACCCTGGACGCTGTTGTAGTTGGTGCCGCCATAGCTCAGGCTGGTCTGAAGGCTGTTCGTCGTCGGATCATAGATCGAGCCGCCGCCGAGTGCCGCCGCCGTAGTGTTACCGAGCGCCACGAGCTGCCCGCCATTCACCGCTTCGGTGGAGCCAGTTGCCAGCAGGCCAGCCGCCACGTTGCCGAGGACCACCGCAGGCGCTCCGGTGCCGCCGAACGTCACCCGTGCCTTGGTGGCATCGTCATACTGGACCGACAGGGTGCTGAGTGTCCCTACCTGGTTGCTCAGCGTGTTGAACTGCCCGCCGTTGATCGCGTCAGTCGATCCGGCCGCGACGAGACCGTCACGGACATTGTGCAGGCCGACCGGACCAGCGGCAGCACCGACCAGGGCGAGATCATTGGTCGCCGTCCCGCCATTCGGCACGTTCGGCGTGGCAGGGTTGGAGTATTGGACGGTCCCGACCGATCCGTTCTGGATGCTGGTGGTCAGGTTGGTTACGGCATTCGTGACCGTCGTGACATTGGCGTTGGTTGCGAACAGCTGGCCGCCGTTCACCGCCTGGGTCGAGCCAGCCGCCAATAGGCCGGCCGCCACATTGCCGAGAACCACCGGGGGTGCCCCGGTGCCACCGAATGTCACCTGTGCCTTGGTGGCATCGTCATATTGCACCGAGAGGGAGTTCAGTGCCCCGACCTGATTGTTGAGCGTGAAGAACTGCCCGCCATTGATCGCGTCAGTCGATCCGGCCGCAACGAGGCCGTCGCGAACATTGTGCAGGCCGACCGCCCCCGGCGCGGCACCGACCAGGGCGAGATCGTTGGTCGCCGTCCCGCCATTCGGCACGTTCGGTGTCGCGGGGTTGGAATATTGAACCGTGCCGACCGAGCCGTTCTGGATGTTGGTGGTCAGGTTGGTGACGGCGTTGGTGACGGTCGTGACATTGCCGTTCGTCGCGAACAACTGGCTGCCATTGACCGCATCCGTCGATACCGCCGTGAGCGCACCGGGCGCGAGGTTGGTGATCGTCGTGCCGGCCGCGCCGCCAAGCGTGACCTTGCTCTTGTCGACGGCATCATATTGCACCGACGTCGCACCGAGCGATGTCACCTGATTGGCGACACCGGTTAGCTGGGCGACGTTCACCGCGTCGGTGGCCGCCGATCCGGCCGCCACATTGGTGATCTGACGCTCAGCACCGGCGGCACCGACCGATATCTCGCCGACCGACGTCTGGGGCGTGGTCAGCCCTAGCGCCGTATAGCCGGCAAGCGCTCCCCTGCCCGCGAGCGCATTGGTGCCGAGTGCGACGCTGTTGGCGGCCGTGGCATTGGCCAGCGGCCCGATCGCGATGCTGTCGGTGCCCGAGACCGTCGAGTCGCCGAGCGCCGACTGGACATGGAAGTAGCGGATGCCCGCCCCGCCGTTCACCGCCCCGTCGATCGCGCTGAAGACACCCTGGACGCTGCCATAATTGGCGCCGCCATAGCTGAGGCTGGTCTGCAGGCTGTTCGTCGCGGGACTATAGATCGTAGCCCCACCGAGCGCCGCCGCCGTGGTGTTGCCGAGCGCCACGAGCTGCCCGCCATTCACCGCTTCGGTCGACCCCGTCGCCAACAGGCCGGCCGCCACATTGCCGAGCACCACGGCGGGTGCCCCGGTGCCACCGAACGTCACCCGTGCCTTGGTGGCATCGTCATACTGGACAGCGAGGGTGCTGAGCGTGCCGACCTGATTGTTGAGCGTGTTGAACTGGCCGCCGTTGATCGCGTCAGTCGATCCCGCCGCAATGACGCCGTCGCGGACATTGTGCAGGCCGACCGCGCCTGGTGCTGCACCGACCAGGGCGAGGTCGTTGGTGGGTGTCCCGCCATTCGGCACCGTCGGCGTCGCGGGGTTGGAATATTGGACCGTGCCGACCGAGCCATTCTGGATGTTGGTGGTCAGGTTGGTGACGGCGTTGGTGACGGTCGTGACATTGCCGTTCGTCGCGAACAACTGGCTGCCGTTGACCGCGTCGGTCGACGCCGCCGTGAGCGCACCGGGCGCGAGATTGGTGATCGTCGTGCCGGCAGCGCCGCCGAGCGTGACCTTGCTCTTGTCGATGGCATCATATTGCACCGACGTCGCACCGAGCGACGTCACCTGATTGGCGACACCGGTCAGCTGGGCGACGTTCACCGCATCAGTAGCAGCCGATCCGGCCGCCACATTGGTGATCTGGCGCTCAGCACCGGCAGCACCGACCGATATCTCGCCGACCGACGTCTGGGGCGTGGTCAGCCCGAGCGCCGTATAGCCGGCAAGCGCTCCCCTGCCCGCGAGCGCATTGGTGCCGAGTGCGACGCTGTTGGCGGCCGAGGCATTGGCCAAAGGACCGATCGCGATGCTGTCGGTGCCCGAGACCGTCGAGTCGCCGAGCGCCGACTGGACATGGAAGTAGCGGATGCCGGCACCGCCGTTCACCGCCCCGTCGATGGCGCTGAAGACACCCTGGACGCTGCCATAATTGGCGCCGCCATAGCTGAGGCTGGTCTGCAGGCTGTTCGTCGCGGGATTATAGGTCGTGGCGCCGCCAAGCGCCGCCGCCGTGGTGTTGCCGAGCGCCACGAGCTGCCCGCCATTCACCGCTTCGGTCGACCCCGTCGCCAGCAGGCCGGCCGCCACGTTGCCGAGCACCACGGCGGGTGCCCCGGTGCCACCGAATGTCACCCGTGCCTTGGTGGCATCGTCATACTGGACAGCGAGGGTGCTGAGCGTGCCGACCTGATTGTTCAGCGTGTTGAACTGCCCGCCGTTGATCGCGTCAGTCGACCCGGCCGCAATGACGCCGTCGCGGACATTGTGCAGGCCGACCGCGCCTGGTGCCGCACCGACCAGGGCGAGGTCGTTGGTGGGTGTCCCGCCATTCGGCACCGTCGGCGTCGCGGGGTTGGAATATTGGACCGTGCCGACCGAGCCATTCTGGATGTTGGTGGTCAGGTTGGTGACGGCGTTGGTGACGGTCGTGACATTGCCGTTCGTCGCGAACAACTGGCTGCCGTTGACCGCGTCGGTCGACGCCGCCGTAAGCGCGCCGGGCGCGAGGTTGGTGATCGTCGTGCCGGCAGCGCCGCCGAGCGTGACCTTGCTCTTGTCGACGCCGTCATAAAGCACGGCAGAATTGGAAAGGCCGCCCAGTTGAGCGGCAACACCCGAGAGCTGGGCGACGTTGACTGCGTCAGTCGGTGCCGAGCCGGCCGCCACATTGGTGATCTGGCGCTCAGCGCCGGCGGCACCGACGGAGAATTCGCCGACCGACGTCTGCGGCGTGGTCAGCCCGAGCGCCGTATAACCGGCGAGCGCCCCCCTGCTGGCGAGCGCATTGGTACCGAGTGCGATGCTGTTGGCCGCGGTTACATGAGCGCCAGCGCCGAAGGCGATGCCGCCGGCCGCGTTCGGGCCAACGATCGCAGCCGTTCCAAGCGCGATCGAATTGGCCGACGTCGCATCAGTTGCCGCGGAGTTGCCGAAAGCGATCGAGTTGATCTCGCCGGCCACCGCCTCGCGACCGTTCGTTCCCAGGCCGGTGATGCGATTGCCGCCGATGGAGATGCCGCCCTGGGTATTGAGGCCGAACGAATCAGCCTGCAGATCGCAGCGATCGGCCGGGCCAACCACGGTGCCGTTGGCGTTGAGAACCTGCAGCGTGATCGGCGCGCCTGAAGCTGCGTTGTTGAGCAGGGTCACCGTATCGATATTGAGGTTCGGTATGCCAAGCAGGCCGCCGACCGCGCCAAGGATCGGATTCACCGTACCTTGTATCGGCGTGACGACACCGTTGATCACGGGCGTCATGATCCCCGTCACCACGGAACGCGGCAGGCTGACGCCCGAGCAAGCGCTTACGAGGTTGGGCGTTCCTGCCTGGGCATTAGCCTCTGCCGTGAAACATGCCGAACTGAGCAGAACAGCAATGACGGACAGGCTTTTACCTGATGGCCTACGGCTATCCGAAGAATATTGATTTGAAGAGTCCAACCCAAGGCGAGCGCGACCCCTTTTAATAACGATACGCATCTTTACTCTCCTGAAGAGAGTGAGACTTCGTTATTCTCCCGAAACCACTAATTCACGAAGCTACCTCACTCCATGAGCCTTGCTTGACCCGCAGTGAACCTGAACTTCATTTCTTAATGGATCATTACTTAGCACCAAATCATCACAATAAAAATTAGTCCATTACCGTTAATAACTCATCTAAAACGGAGCATATCAATATGGAACAAACACATGAATAATGAGTGCGCCTCATTTTGTTCACCATACTACTATTATACTTTGGTATAATATTTACGATAAAAGTAAATTGCCCAAAGAAACTTGTGCATTCACGAAAAATATCCATCTCGCAACTTAAATAATAGAAGCAGCGCCAGCGAGGTATCATTCACCAAGGAGCTCGCATGCATGCAAGTCATCGCCATCCCCGGCGCGACGTGACAGCGAAATCTGATTACAGGCATTTCAAGACTGTGGCGCACGAAACCAGGTTCGTCGGCCGACAGCCCCCGGCACGAACATCGCGCCGAAAGAAACGAATTATGTCATCGACTTCGATCTGGATAGCTTCGTTTTATTGCCGTCGCTCGATCAGATCGCGAACTGCGCCAGGGTCTGGTCGCACAGCGCCTGCAGCAAGGTGCACACAGCATCCGGGCTCCGGCCGCCGCCAGCCATCGCCCGGAACATCCCAAAGCCGGTCAGCGCGAACAATATGTCGATGACATCCTGCTCGGCCGCCGCATCGCGTCCTCCAAAACGGCTGACCAGCGCGGCAAGAAGCTCACGCCGACGCGCGTTTCGGGCGTTGAGCCCCTCCATCAGTTCCGGGTCGATCCCCGCCACGGCGTAGAGCCCTGCAAGGCTGTCGTCGGAACTCCAGAAAACGCAAAAAACCTTCACGAGCCTCGCCAGACCGTCCCGAGGGTCGGGTGCGCCCATCGCCGAGGCAATGTCCATCATCCCACCCGCTTCGGCCAGGCGATCGAACAGCGCCTCGAGCAGCCCCCGGCGGGACCCGAACTGATGATAGACCGTCAGGCGCGTCACGCCCGCAACGCTCGCGACCGCTTCGAGCGACAGAGCGGCGGCCCCCTGATCGCGGAGCACCGCGGCGGCGGCCGCGATCAGCTTCTCCCGGGTTTCAGCAGCCTTCGCGCTCCGCTTGGCGCTTGCATAAGGTCTTGACGCAGGGTCGGGCTTGGACATAACTATACAACCTGTATACTCAATATGCCCGGCACTCCAGTGCCGTTGGAGGAGACGTCCATGCCGTGGTTCCTGATCATTGTCCTGTCGTTTCACGTCCTTTCATCGATCTTCTGGGCCGGCACGACTTTCGTGCTGGCGCGGAACGGTGGCGTCGGGGCCGCGCGCCTGTTCAGGCCGCAGATGGGCGCGGCGATCGTCGCCACGGTTGCCGGCGCAATACTCTGGCACCTGACCCATGCCGGTGGGTGGGGAGATCCGGAAAAGGTGTTGAGCCTGGGAATCGCAGCCGCGCTGCTCGCTCTGGCTGTCCAGGCGATTGGCGCTGGGCCTGCGCTACGCACTGCAAGCTCCCCCGATGCGGCCGCACCCGCGTCTCTCGCACCGATCTACCGGGTCTCGGCCGGGCTCCTGATGGTGACGGCCGTCTGCATGGCGGTCGCACGCTATGTCTAATCCAGCCTCATCCGCTCGACCGGACATCGCCGGACCCGGCATTCCGACCTATCCCGATCTTGCAGGCAAGACCGCACTGGTAACCGGAGGCTCCGGCGGCATCGGCGCCGAAACTGCCCGGTGGCTGGCGCATAACGGCGTTCGAGTCACCGTGACGGGACGCGACGCAGCCCGGCTCGATGCCGTTCTGCGATCCCTCGTTTCGATCTCCCCCGGACATGCCGCGCTACGCGCCGATTGCGCGATCCTGGCCGACCTGGAAGCAGCCCGCGCGGACTTCATGCGCCGCGAACGGAAGCTCGATATCCTCGTGGCGTTCGCTGGCGGCGGGGAAAGCAGGCCCGGGCCCCTGGAAGAGGTCACCGAAGCGGCATGGCGTTCAAGCCTGGACAACAACCTGACGGCGACCTTTCTCACCCTCAAGGTCTTCGCGGCCGGCCTCAAGCAGGATGGCGGGGGCGCGGCGATCACCATGGCGTCGACCGCGGGCCGCGCCCCGTCGCCCGCCCCGCTCGGCTACGGTGTCGCCAAGGCGGGGATCATCCACCTGACTCAACAGGCGGCCCAGGAATTCGGCCCGGCCGGCGTGCGGGTCAATTGCATCTCCCCATCGGCCATTCTTACCGACCGGACGGCCGCGCACATGCCGCCGGCAGTGCAGGAGCAGGTTGCCGCGAGCCACCCGATCCGCCGCCTCGGGTCGCCTGCGGACGTCGCGGCCATGACATTGTTCCTTGCGTCGGACAGCGCCGGCTGGGTGACCGGCGCCACCCTGGACCTCGCCGGCGGACGCCTGATGCACTGAAGCGCCCCTATCGCAGGGCCCTGCTCATCACCTCGAACGCCACCGGATCGGCGCACTGAGTCACATTCACCCGCATATATCCGCCGGCCGACTGCGAAAGGCTGAAGACATTGCCGGGCGCCAGCACCACGTCGCGGGCAAGGGCATCCCGCGCCAGATCGGCGGCGTCCCGGCCGTCCGGCAGGGTGCACCACAGGAACATGCCCGCTTTGGGCTGAATCCAGGGCCGGATGCCGATCTCGCCAAGTCGATCCGCGACATCCCGCCGCGCGGTTGCGAGGCGGGTCCGCAGGGCATGAAGGTGCCGCCGATAGCTGCCGTCCTGCACCACGCGCAGCACCAGCTCGCTCGACAGGCGCCCCGCGCCGAAGGAGGTCGCGATCGTCAGGTCGATCAGCCGGTCGAGCCAGTCACGTCGGATCGCGATATAGCCGCAACGGACGGCCGCCGAGAGCGTCTTGGAGAAGCTGCCGATCTGGATCACCCGATCGAGACCATCGAGCGCGGCAAGGCGGGGCGCCGGCTCCTCTTCGAAATCGGCGAAGATATCATCCTCGATGATGACAAGGTCATGCGCTTCGGCAAGGTTGAGCACACGGTGCGCGGTGGGCAACGACAACGTCGCCCCGGTCGGATTGTGAATGGCTGAATTGGTGATGTAGAGGCGCGGCCGATGAGCCTCCAGCACCGCCGCAAAGGCGGTGATGTCGGGCCCATCAGGCGTCATCGGCACACTGACGATCCTCGCGCGGTGTGCCCGCAACAGGGCGTGGAAATTGAAATAGCAGGGATCGTCGACCAGCACGGTGTCGCCAGGCTCGATCAGCAGGCGGCAGAGCAGGTCGATCGCCTGGGTACCGCTCTCGGTCAGCATGATCTGGTCGGCCCCGGCGGGCACCCCCCTCTCCCCCAGCCGTCGCGACAGGAGCTGACGGAGGGGCAGCAGGCCAAGCGGCGTGCCATAGTCCGCCAGGGCGCCATCATCGGCGCGTGACAGCCCGCGCAGCGCCCGGCGCACTTCATCCTCCGGCAGCCAGTGCGGCGGCAGCCAGCCACATCCCGGCTTCAACACATGATCGCCGCTCTCGAGCGACTGGCGCGAGACCCAGAGGGGATCGATCGCCCGGTCAAGCCGGGGCGTCACGTCAGCCAGCGACAGCGGGGCGGTCTGCTGCGCGACGAAGAAACCCGAGCCGCGGCGCGACACGATGGCGCCATCGGCGGCAAGCCGCTCATAGGCGTCCACGACGGTCGATTTGGAGACGGCGGCGCTCTCCGCAAGGCGGCGAATCGAGGGCAGCTTCGCCCCCGGCTGCAACGCCCGCGACGCGATCCGCCGGCGGACGTCGCCCATCACCCGCTCCACCAGCGTGCCTTCAGCCTGAATTCCGGTCGCCAAGCTTACCTCCGCATCAAGCAGTACAGTTTGTCCAAAGCTTACTGCACTGTCCCTATCACCAATCCTTCCTCGTCGCGCAATGGCCACAGCGAAGGAGCGAGCAATGGATCGTACGACAGATGGATGGCTGAGCGGGTTCGCAGGGGTGCTGGTATTCAGCGGCTCGCTGCCGGCGACGCGCGTGGCGATCGGCGATATCGACCCGCTGTTCCTCACCCTGATCCGCGCCGGGATCGCCGGCGCGATCGGGCTGGCACTGCTTGCGACATGGCGCCAGCCGCGTCCGGAACGGCGCGATCTCCGGTCGCTGATCATCGTCGCGCTCGGCGTCGTGGTCGGCTTCCCGTTGCTCTCGGCGCTTGCCCTCGAACATATGAGCGCCGGCCGGTCGATCGTGTTCACCGGGCTGCTGCCGCTCGCCACCGCCGGCTTCGCGGTATTGCGGGGCGGCGAACGGCCAGATCGCCGCTTCTGGCTGTTCGCGCTGCTCGGCAGCCTGCTCATCGCCGGATTCGCCCTGATGCGCGGCACGACCTCGAGCCTGGCAGGAGACCTGCTGATGCTGGCCGCGATCCTGGTCTGCGGCCTGGGCTATGCGGAGGGCGCCGTGCTGTCGCGGCGTCTGGGCGGCTGGCAGGTGATCTGCTGGGCACTCGCCCTGGCGCTCCCCGTGATGCTCGGCATCCTCTGCTTGCTGCCCTGGCCGACCTGGTCGACGGTCGGCCTGCCCGCCTGGATCGGCCTCGGCTATGTCTCGCTGTTCAGCATGCTGATCGGTTTCATGTTCTGGTATCGTGGCCTCGCGCTCGGCGGGACCGCGGCGGTCGGCCAGCTCCAGCTTCTCCAGCCCCTGTTCGGGCTCGGCCTCGCCGCGACCCTGCTGCACGAATCGATCGGGCCCGGAATGATCGTGACGACTCTGGCGGTGGTTGCATGCGTCGCCGGCGCCCGGCATTTCTCAACGAGGAGAATCCCCAGTGACTCATGATTTCAAGATGATCGACGTATTCGGCGACGGCGCCTTTTCCGGCAATCCGCTCGCGGTGGTTACGACGTCGGCGGACCTCGACACTGCGCTGATGCAGCGGATCGCCCGCTGGCTGAACCTGTCGGAGACGACATTCCTGCTGCCGCCCACCGATCCGGGCGCCGATTATCGCGTGCGCATCTTCACGCTGGAACGCGAACTGCCCTTTGCGGGACATCCGACCCTCGGCACCTGCCACGCATGGCTTGAAGCCGGCGGCGTACCCCGAACCGAAGGGGCGATCGTGCAGGAATGCGGTGCCGGCCTTGTCCGAATCCGCCGGAGCGCAGGCTCCCTCGCTTTCGCCGCCCCGCCGATAACGCGGTCAGGCCCGGTGGACGGCGCGAAACTGGCCGAGATCGCCGGCGTGCTGCGGATCGACGTCTCCGACGTCGTGGACGCCCAATGGGTGGACAATGGACCGGGCTGGGTGGCCGTCATGCTGGCCTCGGCCGAGGCAGTGCGGGCGGTGCAGCCGGAGCGGTCGCACCCGACTCGGATCGATATCGGTGTCGTCGGCCTGTATCCGCCGGGCAGTCCGGCCGCCTATGAAGTCCGCGCGCTGTTCAGCGATCCGTTCGGCGGGCTGGTAGAGGATCCGGTGACCGGCAGCCTCAATGCCTCGGTGGCGCAGTGGCTGATCGACAGCAGACGGGCCACCGCGCCCTATCTGGCAACGCAGGGCGGCTGCGTCGGGCGCAACGGGCTTGTCCATGTCGATCGCGATCCGGATGGCCAGATATGGATCGGGGGCAATACGCAAACCCGGTTCTCGGGTATCGCGACGGTCTGATCCCCGAGAATTCAAACCAGCGCCTTCAACCGACCGATCAACGGCAGATCCGCCGGCGGCATCGCAAGATCGTAGAGCTGCTCTGGCCGGCACCAGAGCAGTTCCTCGGCATGAAGCGCATCGGGTGTCCCTGCCCAATCCCGGCAGATATAGAGCAGCAACAGCAGATGCCGCCCCGCGAGCGGTTCGCTGGCAAAGGCAGCCGGCTCAAGCGCAGCCGGGTCAACCACGATCCCCAGTTCCTCGGCGAGTTCGCGGGCCAGCGCGGTTTCCGGCGTCTCGGACGGCTCGACCTTGCCGCCAGGGAATTCCCACAAGCCCGCCATCATCTTCCCGGCGGGCCGGCGCTGCACCAATACCCGCCCCTCACGATCGATCAGCGCAACCGCAACGACCGGGAAAAGCGTTGAAATTGCATGGCCTTCAGCGACATTCGCCATTCGTTAACTCTCCCAGACTAGCGTTCGACAAGATATCCGGGACCGGGAACCCTGCATGCTGCTCAACATGATCCAGAAACTGGTGGAGGACCGCAAGGGCGGCACGGCAATCGAATATGGTCTGATCGCCGCCCTGGTCGTGATCACCATGGTCGCGTCGTTCGTCGAGCTGGCGAACACCACGACTGGCATGTGGAGCAACGTCAACTCCAAGATCGAAACCGCACGCACCGGCGGCTGATTGGTTCCGTAATTTCCACGTTCCGGCTTAAACTTTTCTCAACCTACCGCCCCTAGACCCGAAAGCGCTGGTCCGGTCCTGCCGGTTCAGCCGGGTACTGAAGCTTTAGAACCATTGGAGACCGGAATCATGCAGACCATCCGCAAGTTCATCAAGAACAGCAAGGGCGCCACCGCAATCGAGTACGGCCTGATCGCCGCGCTGATCGCCGTCGCCGCCATCGCTGCGATGCAGGGTCTGGGCAACCAGCTCAAGACGACCTTCGGCAACGTTTCTTCGAACATGAAGGCTACGTAAGTTCTAACCAGCTAACGAAATCGGGGCGGCGGAACTTCGGTTCCGCCGCCCTTTTCGTGTGCGCGGCCAAAAGCTGGCTTTGCGAAGGAAGAGTTCGCGCAAAGGCGCCCAGTACGCCGAGCCAGTCCCGTTTCGATCGCATGAGTGGCAGGTGACGAACCAACCTGTCGGCAAACAGGCCGCTAGAGGATGCGCGACGATCGCGCCCCGCCTTAAATCCTGCCGATCGCCAGGAATTTCTCGCGCCGGCCGCGGCGGAGCTGGTCGGCGCCCTGATTGCCCAGCTCAGCCAGCGCCGCATCGAGCGCCTCGCCCAGATTGGCGATGGCGAGCGCCGGATCGCGATGGGCACCGCCCAGCGGCTCCGACACGATCGTGTCGATCACGCCCAGTTCCTTCAGGTCCTGCGCGGTCACCTTCATCGCCTCGGCCGCCTCGGGCGCCTTGTCGGCGGTGCGCCACAGGATCGAGGCGCAGCCCTCCGGCGAAATCACCGAATAGACCGCATGTTCGAACATCAGCACCTTGTTGCCCGCAGCAAGCGCGATCGCGCCGCCCGAACCGCCCTCACCGACCACCGCCGAGATCATCGGAACGCCCAGGGCAAGGCATTGCTCGGTCGAGCGCGCGATCGCTTCGGCCTGGCCCCGTTCCTCGGCCTGGACACCGGGAAAGGCACCCGAGGTGTCGACCAGGGTCAGCACCGGCAGGCCGAATCGATCGGCGAGCTGCATCAGGCGGATCGCCTTGCGATAGCCCTCGGGCTTGCCCATGCCGAAATTGTGACGGAGACGGCTGGCGGTATCGTCGCCCTTCTCGTGGCCGATCACCATGACCTTGCGGCCGCGGAAATTTGCGAAACCGCCCAGGATCGCCTGGTCGTCGCCAAAAGCGCGATCGCCCGCGAGCGGCATGAAATCGTCGAACAGGCCCGCGACATAGTCCTTGAAATGCGGCCGCTCGCCATGGCGGGCGACGAGCGTCTTCTGCCATGGGGTCAATCTGGAATAGGTGTCGCGCAGGAGCTTGTCGGACTTGGCCTGAAGCCGCGCCACCTCCGAATCGATATCGACCGTGCCATCGGCAGCGGTCTCACGGAGTTGGTCGACCCGGCCCTGAAGCTCGGCGATCGGTTTCTCGAAATCGAGGAAGCTTGCCATCGGCCGCGTCGGTTAAGCCCCGCGCCTCTTCACGTCAACGAGAGGATGACGGGTATTGACCAGCTCGACCAGCCGGCTGGCATCGACATGGGTGTATATCTCGGTGGTGGCGATGTCGGCATGGCCAAGCATCGATTGCAGCGCACGCAGATCAGCCCCGCCCGCAAGCAGATGAGTCGCGAAGGCGTGGCGCAGGACGTGCGGGCTGACACGCTCAGGCGGGATACCAGCTTCCACCGCCAAATCCTTGAGTAACTGATATAATCGTACGCGCGACAAATGGGCTTTGCCCGACGGAAACAGCCAGACCCGGTCAGTGGCGACATAAGCGCGCCACGCCGCCACCGCGGCACGGGCACGATCCGAGATCGGCACCAACCGTTCCCGTCCGCCTTTGCCGCGCAGGATGAGATAGGGCCGGTCGGGCGCGATCGCGTTGCGCGGAAGGGATACCAGCTCGGTGGCGCGCAGGCCGGAACCGTAGAGCAGTTCGACCAGGGCGGAGAGCCGCAGATCATTTGGGTCACCGGGCACCCGTGCGATCCGCGCAGCGACAGCCGCAAACAGCCGGTCGACATCGTCATGCCCGAGCACCTTGGGCAAGGCGCGCTGCGCACCGGGCCGGGGCAGTGCCGCGCCGGGATCGTCCGTGCGATGCCCCTCATCGGCAAGAAAGGCGAAGAACCGCCTGAGCGCCGCGGATTTGCGCGCGACGCTCGACCGGGAAAGGTCGAGCCATTGCCCGCCCAGGCGCGCGAGATCGGCCTCCGAGGCGCGCCCCAATCCGCCGAGGAGGAAATCCGATGCGAGGTGCAGGTCGCTGCGATAGGCGGCGATCGTATTCTTCGCTGCCCCAGCTTCGGCAGCCATCATCTCCAGGAAGCGCTCGATCAGCGCGCGGTCCTTGCCCGGGCCGGGCGGGCCGGTCAAAGTCGCGCCAGGGCCTCGGCGGCGATCATGCGCGCCTCCGCCTCAAGCCCCACCGCCCGCAAGGCGGTGACGATATGGTACAGCGCCTCCGGCGGCACGCCCCGCCATAGCGGAGTCTGCATGCCGATGCCCGCCAGCACGAGCACCGTGCCGGGCTGCCGCGCCTGCGCCGCACGGGCGAGGGCACGGGTCCAAGCATTGTCGATGCCGATGGTGACGTCCAGCGACCGGGCGCCGCGTTCGACGTCGTCGGCGGACAGGCGTCCAAGTCCTGCCATGCCAGCGAAAAACATGCGCTTCTTCAGGCCGTTCGAGTCATTCGCGCCAGAATAGCGGTTGACGTCGGACCAGGTCGACGAAACCGGCACAGGATCGGCCAGCGCCAGCATCGCCCAGGCATCGCCGCCGGCGGGCACGCTCGCCTGCCAGCGCATTGCCGCACGATCCAGCCCCGCCGTCAGCATCGAGGCGACCAGCCGGTCAGCGTCAGCCCCCTGGGTACCGGCGGGAATCCGCGCGGCGGCACGCGCCGTGAGAATCAGTCGGGCAAAACGCGCATCCGGCGACTTGGATTCGTCCCACAATTGCCTGATCGCGTTCAACCGGCCTTGGAGATCGGGTGCCGTATACGCGCTGCGCAGATCCCGCGCGATGCCGCTCTCCGCCAGCGACTGATCGTCATCGGCGTCGATCGCGCCATAGAGATCGACCAGGGCGGCGCTCGAGAAGACGCCGCGCACTGCCGCCTGCTCGGCGGGACCGACCCGCACGCGGGCGGGCAGCGCCGGGGACTGCGCCCGCCACGCCTGCACATTGGACGAGACGGTCGCGAACAGCGGCGCGGGAATTTCCACCCCGCTCGCGGTGGCGAGGCCGTAACGCCAGGCTGTCAGGCGATCGACGCTGTCCCACTCGATCGTCACAGCCTGTTGCCCACGCGCGCCGGTACCGGTGACCTTCTGCGCAAGCAGCAGGTCGATGCCGCTGGCCAGGCCCGACGTGCGCGCCGAGGCGATCAGCGACTGTGCCTTGCGCGGTTCGCCGGCGAGGCCGGCACAGATGGCGAGCGCCAGAACCCAGGCACGCTCCCGCCGGAGCGCGGCACCGCCTTCGGCAACGGGGCAGAGAAGACCGGGATCGCCCGTGGCGAGCGCCGTCTGCATCGCGATCTCGTAAAGCTTGGGCGTGTAATTGTCGCTGTCGACGCTTTGCACCACGCCCCGCGCCGACACCGATTCGCCCATGCGCAGCAGAAGCCACGCCCGTTCAGCCGCGAAATCCGCCCCGTTGATGCCCTGCGGCGTGTCGACTCGCGACACAAGGGCACGGCGCAGCGCGATCGACAGCCAGCGCGACGCAATCGGCACGTCGAGGCGGCGCATCAGTTCCTCGACATAACGCCCGTCGGCATTGCCGAAGGCGCGCGGAGTCAGCCCGCCGCCATCGGGACCGACCGGACCGACCGATGCCAGCGACCGGCGCGCATAATCAGGCATGTCGTAGCGCGCCAGCACGGCCGGATCGACCGGCACTGGCTCGACCGGCGTGGCCGATGCCGTGGGAGTCGGCAGCACGCCATCCACCGGCGTGGAGGTAGCCGCGGGGACGGGCTGCTGTGCCGGGGTGGCGGTGCGCGCCGGAGCGGGCGCGGGAGTCGGCGCGGGCGCGGCAACGGGATCTCCGAAGCCGGGCGGCAACAGCGATTCGGGTTTTTGCTGGCCCAGCGCGGGAAGCCCCGCGCTGACGAGTACCGCGGCGATCGCGCCGAGCGCGACGCTAGTTCGAGAGATTCGCAAGCGGTACCACCTTCTCGACCCGGGTAAGCGGCTTCTCGTTCGTCCGCCCGGCCAGGAAAAACAGGCCCCCGATCACGACGACAAGGATGACGATGAGCGCAATGAGCGAACGGGACATGAGCGAACCTTGTACAGACACGTTAAAACAGACGTGAGAAAATCTACTGCGCGCGGCCTTTTGCCCGAGACGCGGCCTCGCTGTATAGCCCCCGCTTCCATGTTGCAAAGACACACCCCCATCCCGGACTGGACCGGCCTGCCGATCGTCCTTGTAGGGCTGATGGGCGCCGGTAAATCCACCGTCGGCCGCCGCCTGGCGGCGCGTATGCGCCTGCCTTTCGTCGATGCCGATTCGGAAATAGAGGCAGCCGCCGGCATGTCGATCACCGAGATCTTCGAGCGATTCGGCGAGGCGCATTTCCGCGACGGCGAACGCCGCGTGATCGCCCGCCTGATCGACGGCACCCCCAAGATTATCGCGACAGGCGGCGGCGCCTTCATCAACGACGAGACGCGGGCACTGATCCTGGAACAGGCGCTGGCGATCTGGCTGGACGCGAATCCGGCCGTGCTGGCCGACCGGGTCGGTCGCCGCGATACCCGCCCACTGCTGCGCAATCGCGATCCGCGCGAAGTGCTCGACGAACTGGCCAAGGTCCGCAATCCCATCTACGCGCTGGCGCCGATCCGTGTGCCGAGCCACCACGCACCGCACGAATCGACCGTGAATTCGATCCTGAAAGCCCTCGACCTATGACCGTCATCCCCGTCTCCCTCGGCGCGCGCAGCTATGAGGTCGTGATCGAGGACGGGCTGCTGGCACAGGCGGGCGAGCGCCTCGCGCCACTGTCGCGCGGCCGGACCATGGCGATCGTCACCGACGAGAATGTCCTGCCGCACCTCGCCACGTTGCAGGCGTCGCTCACCGCGGCGGGTGTCGCGAGCGAGGCGATCATACTGGCGCCGGGGGAAGGCTCCAAGAGCTGGGCAACGCTGGAACAGCTTACCGACCGATTGCTCGACCTGGGCGTGGAGCGCGGCGATCATGTCATCGCGTTGGGCGGCGGGGTGATCGGCGACCTGGTGGGCTTCGCGACGGCGATCGTGAAGCGCGGCTGCGGCTTCGTGCAGATCCCGACCACCTTGCTTGCACAGGTCGATTCCTCGGTGGGCGGCAAGACCGCGATCAATTCGCGCGCCGGCAAGAACCTGATCGGCGCCTTTCACCAGCCGGCGATCGTCCTGATCGATCCGCAGGTGCTCGACACGCTGCCCCTGCGCCAGCTCCGCGCCGGCTATGCCGAGGTGGTGAAATACGGGCTGATCGACGACTTCGCCTTTTTCGAATGGTGCGAGGCAAATGCGCCCGCGCTGTTGGCGGGCGACCCGGCGGCGCGCCACTATGCGATTGCCCATTCAGTCGCGGCAAAGGCCCGAATCGTCGCAGCCGACGAGCACGAGACGACCGGCGTCCGCGCGCTGCTCAACCTGGGCCACACCTTCGGCCATGCGCTGGAGGCGGAGGCCGGCTTCTCCGACCGACTGCTCCACGGCGAAGCCATCGGGGCGGGCATGGCGCTAGCCTTCGGCTATTCAGCGACGAAAGGCCTTGCCCTAGGCCAGGATGCCGAACGGGTCGCGGCTCATCTGCGCGCCATAGGCCTGCCAGACGGGGTTACCGCAGCCGGATTGAGCGCCGATGGGAAAACTCTGGTGGCGCATATGCTTCACGACAAGAAGATGGACGCGGGCACCCTGCCCTTCCTTCTGGCGCGCGGGATCGGGCGCACTTTCCTCGACCGATCCGTTAAGCTAGGCGACGTCGCCGCGTTCCTCGACGAGCACGGCGCGCGCGCCGGATAGACAGGCCCGGACCGTGATGGACCGGCCGTCCGTTCGTCAGCGCGGCATCATTCCCGCAGGAACACGCGGATCACCGCTTCCGCATGCGCTTCGATCTCGGCCGGGGCGTGGACGTCGCGACCAGCCACGG
Organism: Candidatus Sphingomonas phytovorans; assembly: GCA_029202385.1. Taxonomy (NCBI): domain Bacteria; kingdom Pseudomonadati; phylum Pseudomonadota; class Alphaproteobacteria; order Sphingomonadales; family Sphingomonadaceae; genus Sphingomonas; species Candidatus Sphingomonas phytovorans. The sequence continues at coordinate 1,033,287 of CP119314.1, read as the reverse complement.
CCTTGATCTCCGGCGCGAGCAGATAGGGCATCTGGCAGGCGGCGGTCAGCATCAGCGATATCGACAGTGGATCGACGGCGGGCAGATGCCCGCTCTCGCGCAGCCGCTCGACGACCGGCTCATACCAGCGATACCCCTCGCCGATATAGCGTTCGGCCGTCCATTCGAGCTCAGGCCCTTCGAGGATCGAGAGCTGCACCATCAGCCGGGCATGTTCCGGATGCCGGGCGCAATAGCCGACATACCAGCGGATAAAGGCCTTGAAACCGGCCACCCCGCCCTTCGGCTCGGATACCGACAGCGAGGCCGGCATCTCGCGTTCCATGCGATCGAACAGAAAGGCGATCGCCTGGCGCCAGAGCTCTTCCTTGGTCTGGTAGATGTGGCGGATCATGCCGTGCCGGACGCCGGCATCCTCCGCGATATCGCGCAGCGACGCGCCTTCGAAGCCGCGTCGCGAGAAATGGTCGAGCGCGCTCGCCAGGATCGCCTTGCCCGTATTCTGCAGCCGCTGCTGGCGGGTCGAGGGCGGTTCAAGTGCCTTGGTCGATGATGATGCCGTCACATGGTCCTCTCGGGGGTTGCCGTACCGTATCGGCAACCCCGTCGAAGCGAAAGCGCGCGATCAGGGGATGTTGCTTGCCACGCCCTGCCAGTTGGTCGTTTCGGTGAAGATCTCGCCGCCCGAGGCAACAAAGGCCTGGCGGCCATCGGCGGCGCCCATCAACTGCCACATCATCCAGGCGGTCGAATAGCCGAGATAGCCATGGACACCGTTGCTGCACGGAAAGGCGGCCCCGGCACAGGTCGGATTGCCCTGCACGTCGTTGTGCGCGGTGCCCTTGATGATGCCCTTGGCCTTGAGCAGCGGCGCGGGGGTGGCGTTGTAATAGGCAGTGATCGAGTTGAGCTGGCCCGGTGGGATGAGCTGCGTGTCGGGAGCGATCAGCACATCCGTCGAACCGCTGACATAGAGGATCGATCCGCTCGTCGCCGCCGCGAGGTCGCCCGTCAGCAGGCAATTGTCGGCGGGATTGCACCAGGACTGGCGCGGCAAATGGAAGGTCACGGCGGTGCGGATCGCGCCGCCCGATTTCAGCATCGCGTTGATCGCGCCCGAGGCGCCCTGCGAATGCCCCATCGCGCCGATCCGGGTCGTGTCGAGCTTGCCGTAGAAGATGCTGCCGCTGTCGGCATTGCGCGCCTTGATATAGTTGGCGCTGTCGATCACGGTCTGGCCGGTGCCCGTCGTGCCGTCCCGCGTCGCGATGACGACGAAGCCCCATGAGGCGAGATGCCGGAGAAGATAGGCATAGGTGGTGGCCGGGATCGGCGTGGTGCCGGTGCCGTTCGCCCAGACGATGATCGGATGATGGACGCCGTTCGCGCCGAGATTCGCCGGATAGAAGATATCGCAGGCATTGCCCTTGGAATCGCAACCGGCGGGCGTGAAGCTCTGGGCGACCGTCCAGGCGCCATCGGCGTAGTATTTCTGCTCGATCGGCTTGGTTGGCAGGTTCGGCCCCGCCGAAGCCGGGGCGTTCAAAAACACGGCAAACGCGGCTGTCGCAAGCAAAATGGCTTTCTTCATGCAGTCCTCTCCTCCGGTCGTCGGCTGGTGCGCCGATCAACGGGCAGGATGGCATGGGAAGAAGGGCTGGGCAAGTTCGCTATCCAACGGGATAGTGAATTAGCATCTGGTTGGCGCTGGGCTAAAAAGAAGAAGCGGATTCACGCGAAGGCGCAAAGGAATTATTGGGGCGGAAACGCGATCATCTCCGCGGAGCATGTCGCTCGAGTGGATGCCAGCGGGCCCCACTTTCTATATAATTTCTCTTAGCGCCTTCGCGTGAATCCAGTGCCATCAGTCTAGATGCCTAGGCCCTGCGTGCGGCCAGCCACGCGAGCCACAGCCAGCCTGCGATCAGCAGTGCGCCGCCGATCGGGGTGATCGCGCCCAGCCAGCGCGGCAGGCCGAGCGCCATCAGATAGAGCGTGCCTGCGAAGATCGCTGCCCCGACGAGAAAGAGGGTCGCCGGCCCCCTGGCGTCGAGCCGAAGCACCGCGAGCGCGGCGATCGCGTGGAGCAGCTGATATTGGGCGCCGGTCTTGAGCCAGTCCACCGCGGCCCCGCTCGCGCCATGCGCGCCGAATGCGCCGGCGGCGACGGCGAGCGCGCCGGATAGCGCCGCAAAAAGGACGATCGGGTTCATGGCGGTTCCTTCAGCTTTCCAGCGAGAGCAGTTGAGCCCAGACATAGTTTGCCGCCATGGCGATGGCAGCGAAGACTGCTGCGCAGCTGATCGCGAGGACCGCCCCCGCCAGCATGTCCTTGATGACCTTGATCTCCGGGTGGACCTCCGGATGGAGCAGGTCGATCAGCGCCTCCAGCGCTGAATTGATCAGTTCGAGCGCCAGCACCAGCGCGCAGACCACCGCGACGACCACCCACCAGAGCATCGGCGGCTGAAGCAGGAACAAGCCCCCCAAAGCGAGCAGCGCGCACCATGCCTGAGTCCGGAAACTGCGCTCCCGCTGCCATGCGGCTTTCCAGCCCGACGCGGCGAAGCCGATACGGGTAGCGAGCGAGCGGTTCTTCATCAGACTTCTTCCCCGCCCCGCAGCGGCTGGGTGATGATCCGGTCGACCGCGGCGCGAAGATCGCCCGCCTCGACCTGCGCCTTGAGCCGTTCCTTGTCCCGCGCGCGGTACATGTCCTCGGTTCGGGCGATCTCCTCGTCCTCGATGCCGAGGCTCGACATTGCCATCCGCGCCATCTTGATCGCGGATTCGAGCACTTCGCGAACCACGCCGCGCACCGGCGCGCCCTTCAGCTTGATCAGCGAGCGCCGGTCATAGGCACGCACGAAGATCGCCGCCTTCGGGAATGAATCATGCACCGCCTCGACCAGTTCAGGGGTGACCTGGTCGCCATCGGTGCAGAACAGGATCAGCTCCGCCTCAGCCGCGCCTGCCTGGCGCAGCAGCTCAAGCCGCGTGCCGTCGCCATAATAGACCTTGGCGCCGAAATTGGCGGCGACGTCGATCATCTCGATATCGGTGTCGATCAAGGTCACGGGTACGCCCTGGGCGATCAGCATCTGCCCGACCGTCTGACCGAAGCGCCCATAGCCGACGATCAGCGCGTTCGCCCCGTCCGACATAGGCCCTTCACGGGTGCCGCCATCGGTTTCGGGCTCGGTGCGGACGCGCTGGGTGATCTTCATCAGGAACGGCGTTGTCGCCATGGAGAGCGTGACGATCGCACCGAACAGGCTCGCCGCCTCGGGCGCGATCAGCATCGCATTCTGCGCCTGGGCGAACAGCACAAAGCCGAATTCCCCGCCCTGGCTCAGCAGCAGGCCGAGCGCGAGCGCGCCGCGCCAGGTCATCTTGAAGAGCAGCCCGAGCCCCATGATGATCGCCAGCTTGGTGGCGATCAGCGCCAGCGCCATGCCCACCACGAAAAAGGGCCGCTCAGCAATGGCATGGAGATCGAGCATCATTCCGACCGCGAGGAAGAACAGGCCGAGCAGGATCGAGCGGAACGGCTCGACATCGGCCTCAAGCTCATGGCGGTACGGGCTGTCCGCCAGCATCACGCCCGCCACGAACGCGCCGAGCGCGGTCGAGAGATGAAGCGCCTCCATCAGGGCGGCGGCCGCGATAACGGTGAACAGGCCGGCGAACACGAACATCTCGCGCTCGCCCATATTGCCGATGATGCGGAACAGCGGACGAAGGCCGTAGCGCCCGATCAGGATCAGGCCGGCGACCGCCAGCACGGTATAGATGAACAGCAGCCATCCTGGCGGCCCGGCGGCGTCGGCGGGATTGCGCGACATCACCGCGACGATGGTGATGAGCGGAACGATCGACAGATCCTGGAACAGCAGGATCGAAAAGGCCCGTTCGCCGAACGGCGTGCGCAGGCGGCCGGCCGATTGGAGCATCGGCAAGACCTGCGCGGTCGAGGACAGGGCGAGCGGCAGGCCAAGCGCGAGCGCAGCGGCGGGCGAGAACTGGGTGATGAGCCACACCACCGCCGAGACCGCGATACCGCAGAATACGACCTGCATCAGACCCAGTCCGAAAATCTCCTTCTTCAGCCGCCACAGCCTCGCCGGATTGAGCTCAAGCCCGACGATGAACAGCAGCAACGTGATGCCGAGCTCGGCCACGCTGATCTTGTCCTCGGCGCCACCGACCAGGCCGAGCGCCTGCGGCCCGACCAGCGCGCCGGCGACGAGATAACCCAGCGTGGCGCCAAGCCCGAGCCGGCGGAAGATCAGCACGAAGACAAGGCCGAAGCCGAGCAGCATCACCGCATCGAAGAGCAGCGATTCGCTCATGCGTGAAGCCCGGCGCGCGCGCTTTCGGCGGCCTCGGCGGCAGCCTCGAACGCCAGCCTGATCGAGGCATGACGCGCGCTGTGCGGCAGCGCAGGGGTGAACAGGTCGAAGCCCGGCCAATCGGGCAAAGGCCCGCTCCCCGCCAGCCAGGCCGTCAGAGCGTCACGGGCAACGACGAGTTCTTCGGGCGACCTGCCGATTGCGCTCGCCCCCATCAGCGACGACGATGCCTGCCCAAGCGCGCAGGCGCGCACCAGCAGACCGATCTCGCTCACGCGTCCCTGGGAATCGAGATTCACATCCACGGTCACACGGCTGCCGCAGATGGGCGAGCGCTTCTCGGCGCTGCCCATCGGATCGGACAGGCGATCATGATGCGGAATGGTCGCGGCGAGCCGCAATATCTCCGCATTGTAGAGCGGCCCACTCATCGCCGCGCCTCGCTCAGATTGACGGCAGCGGTCGCGTTGTCGGAGGTGCCGAACACCGGTTTTCCCTTGCGGCGGCGATCGACGAAATCCGCGATGCTCGCGCTGGTCGTATTGAGCAAAGGATAGGTCCGCGCCGAGGTAAGCCATTCGGGCCGGTGGGTGGGGCCGCCGCTCACCGTGTCCGTCATGAGCGCGACGAGAAGGAAACCAAGGCTAGCCAGGATCAGACCCTTCAGCGCGCCGAAGCCGAACCCCAGCGCACGGTCGACCGGGCCCATGACCGAATCGCGGGTACGCGAGCCAAGCGCGTTGGCGACCGCGCGCCCGGCGAAATAGGTGATCCCGGCGATGATCGCGAACGACAGGACCGCGGCCCCCGTGACCGTCCCGACCGACCCCGACAGCAACTGGGCGAGCGGCGAGTGAAACAGCTTCAGCGCGAACACGATCGCAACCCAGGCGAACAGCGACAGGATCTCAGTCACGAAACCGCGCATCAACCCAAGGATCGCGGCCCCGCCGACCGCGATCAGGACGAGGATGTCGAGTGCAGTAAGTCCCATGCTACGCCTTGCTTTCCCCCGCTCGCTTCCGGCAGCGGGCTCCCGACAAGCCCGGCTTCTGCTCGATACGAATGGCAGGTAGGTGTCTTCGGCGTCCAGCGCTAGCCGCGCCCCAGCATATGGTCAACGAACTGACCGAGCGTGCGGAATCCCGAGAGCTTCAACGGGGTCTTCTCACTGGTGACGGCGGCCGGCACCAGCGCGCGTTCGAAGCCGAGCTTGCCCGATTCCTTCAATCGCAGGGTGCCATGCGCGACCGGCCTGATCTCCCCGGACAAGGCGATCTCGCCGAATGCGACCGCGTCCGCCGGTACCGGCCGCTCGGACAGCGCCGAGACGAGCGCCGCCGCCACCGCCAGGTCAGCCGCCGGATCCTGCACCCGGTAGCCGCCCGCGATGTTGAGATAGACTTCGCACGCCGAGAAGCTGAGACCGCACCGCGCCTCAAGCACGGCGAGCACCATGGCAAGCCGGCCGGAATCCCAGCCGACCACTGCCCGCCTCGGCGTCGCGCCGCTGGCGAGGCGGACGACGAGCGCCTGGATCTCGACCAGTACCGGACGCGTCCCCTCGAGCGCCGGGAACACGGTCGTGCCCGTCACGCCTTCGTCGCGCTGGGTAAGGAACAAGGCGCTGGGATTGGAGATTTCAGCCAGCCCCTCCGCCACCATCGCGAACACGCCGATTTCATCGGTACCGCCGAAGCGGTTCTTGATCGCGCGGAGGATGCGATATTGATGGCTGCGCTCGCCCTCGAAGCTCAACACCGTATCGACCATATGTTCTAGGACGCGCGGGCCGGCGATGCTGCCGTCCTTGGTGACATGGCCGACCAGCACGACGGCGGTGCCACGTTCCTTGGCGAAGCGGATCAGTTCCTGAGCGGAGGCGCGCACCTGGCTGACGGTGCCGGGCGCCCCCTCGATCAGGTCCGAATGCATCGTCTGGATCGAATCGATCACCAGCAGCGCGGGCGGGCGCCCCTGCCCCAGGGTCGTCAGGATATCGCGGGTCGAGGTCGCCGCGGCGAGTTGCACCGGCGCGCTGCCCAGCCCCAGCCGGCGCGCGCGGAGACGGACCTGATCGGCCGCCTCCTCGCCCGACACATAGGCCACCGGCAGCCCCGAGAGCGCCATCTTCGCCGCCGCCTGGAGAAGCAAGGTCGACTTGCCGATGCCGGGATCGCCGCCGATCAGGGTCGCCGACCCTTCCACGAAACCGCCACCCAGCGCACGATCAAGCTCGGCGATGCCGCTCGGCATGCGTTCGGGCAACGCGACCTCGGCATCGAGGCCGACCATCGTCACGGCACGACCGCCCGACTGGAGGTTATGCTTGGCCTGGAAAGGCGTGACGGTCCCGCCCACCTCCTCGACCAGGGTGTTCCATTCAGCGCAATCGGCGCACTGCCCCGCCCAGCGGTTCGCGACCGATCCGCAGGCCTGACAGACATAGCGTTTCTGAGGTTTCGCCATACCCGCGCCTTAGCGAAAAAGGAACGAGAGGGGAACAAACTTTTCCGCTCCCGGGAACGCAACCGACATCCCCTCCACTACGTCATGCCGGACTTGTTCCGGCGTCCACCGTTCCATGTCTCCAGGCCGATGAACGTGCGGCACAGTGGCCCCCGGAACAAGTCCGGGGTGACGTGGTGGATGATCCAGCGTCAATCAGGCCGGCCTTGCAGGGATGGTAAGGCCGCGCTGCACCGCAGGCCGCGCAAGGCCGCGCTCGAGCCAGGCGCCGACATTCCTGAAATCGTCGAACCCGACCAGGTCGCGCGCTTCGTAGAAGCCGATCAGGTTGCGCACCCAGCCGAGCATCGAGATGTCGGCGATGGTATAGTCGTTCCCCAGGAACCAGTCCCGCCCGGCCAGCACGCCGTCCATCACGCCGAGCAGGCGTTTCGATTCGTCGACATACCGGCCGAGCGGACGCTTGTCCTCCCATGCCTTGCCGGCGAATTTGTTGAAGAAGCCGAGCTGGCCGAACATTGGACCGATGCCACCCATCTGGAACATGACCCACTGGATCGCCTCCCAGCGACCTGCCGGATCGGGCGGAATGAACCGGCCGGTCTTGTCGGCCAGATAGAGGAGGATCGCGCCGCTTTCGAACAGGCCCAGCGGCTTGCCACCCGGCCCGTCGGGATCGATCATCGCCGGGATCTTGCCATTGGGGTTGAGCGAGACGAATTCGGGCGATTTCTGATCGTTGCTGCCGAAATCGATGAGATGCGCTTCATAGGCCAGCCCGGTTTCCTCGAGCATGATCGACGCCTTCACACCGTTGGGCGTCGGCAACGAATAAAGCTGGATGCGGTCGGGATATTGCGCCGGCCAGCGTTGCGTGATCGGAAAATCGGAGAGATCGGTCATTGGGGACTCCTTCACGCGCAAGGTAGGAGCGCCGGGATCGTCTTGCACCCCTTCCCTGCCGCCTTACGGCCGCACTGCCGCATTTGCGAAACAATTGAGAAATAAAGTCATCCGATGCGTCTACGGAGATTGGCGTTTCGCTCCGGCAGGTCTATGCGCCCGCAATGCAAGCGAAAGACCTCCGCGTCGCGCTGTTCAGCGGCAACTATAATTATACGCGCGACGGCGCGAATCAGGCGCTAAACCTTCTTGTCGGCCACCTTCTGAAGCAGGGCGCGACGGTGCGCGTCTATTCCCCCACCAGCCGCCGCCCGGCCTTCGCACCGACCGGCGACCTGGTCAGCGTGCCCTCGATCAAGCTTCCCGGCGGGCGCGACGAATACAAGCTCGCCCGCGGCATGCCGGCGAAGACCCGGCGGGACGTCGACGCCTTCGCGCCGAATCTGATCCATGTCTCGGCGCCGGACTGGCTGGGGCATGCAGCGGTACGCTATGCGGAGAAGCACCATATTGCCTCCGTCGCGTCTTATCACACGCGGTTCGAGACCTATGTCCGCTATTATGGCATCGGCTTCCTCGAACCGATCATCATCAACGCCCAGCGCAAATTCTATTCGCGCGTCGACGAGGTGCTGGCACCCAGCCAGATGATGGGGGAGATCCTGCACGAATGGGGCGTGACCGCGCACATCTCGCGCTGGTCGCGCGGGGTCAATCATGACCGCTTCAATCCCGGCCGGCGCAGCATGGAATGGCGCCGTTCCCTCGGCATCGCCGATGACGAGATCGCGATCGGCTTCCTCGGCCGGCTGGTGAAGGAAAAGGGCCTCGACGTGTTCGCCGAGGCAATGCACGCCCTAGCCGCGCGCGGCGTGCGCCGCAGGACGCTGGTGGTCGGCGAGGGCCCGGCGCGCGACTGGTTCGCGCAGGAAATCCCGGACGCGGTGTTCGCTGGCTTCCAGTCGGGCGACGATCTGGGTCGCGCGGTCGCCTCGATGGACGTTTTCTTCAACCCGAGCGTGACCGAGACCTTCGGCAATGTGACGCTTGAGGCAATGGCGGCGAAGGTGCCCGTGGTCGCCGCCCATGCGTCGGGCGCCGTCGGACTGATCGACGACGGCGTCACCGGGCTGATCGTCGAGCCGACCGACATCCAGGGCTATGCGGACGCGCTCCAGCGCTTCTGCGAGGATGACGCCTTCCGCCATGCGGCCGGCGAGGCCGGCCATGCCAAGGCCGCCGGCTATCGCTGGGAAACCGTCAACCAGGCAGTGCTGGATACCTATCTCGCGGTGCTGGAACGACGGAAAGCCTGACGCGCCACCTTCCGGAGGACCGCTTTTTTATTTCCAGTCGAAGGTCAACGGCGCTTCGCGAAAGGCGAAGCGGTCGAGGTGGCGCGCCACGGCCCCCTTCAATCCATCGAGTTGTTCAGGCGAAGTCGCATCGATCCTGACCTCCAGTGCCTCGGCACGCGCGTCGAAGGTCACCAATCCGTCGCCGGGATAATCGGCGCCGCGCGCGTCCTTCGGAAAGACGACGGTGCCATGCTCCGGGGTGAATTCCACCGCCAGATTATGCTGCCAGTGCTTGCAGAGTTGCTGGAGATATTTGCTGCCGCTTGCCGTCGGCACGCTGGCGGTTGCACTATCCATGCGCTCGTTCCTTTTCTCGATCAGACAGGGAGCGCCGGCGACGGGGTCGATACCCAACCGCCGGCGCAGTAGTTGCAGGCGCGTCACGCCCTTATTTCAGCCGCTCGATCTTCTGCGCCGCCTCGTCGATCAACGCGGCGACCTGGTGAAGCGTATCGCCGTCGACGTCGCCCTCGCCGAGCTTCTGCTGGAGTACAGCCTTGAGATTGCCCATCGCGCGCCGGATCGGCCCGCCGCTGGTCCGCTCCCGCATCGAGCCAAGGTCCTCGAGCCGGGCGAACAGCGCCTCGACCTCTTCCTCGCGCTCGGTCAGCAGCGCCTTGCCAGCGACGGTGATGGCGTAGAGCTTCTTGGCGCCTTCCGACTTCTGCTCCTCGATCAGGCCCATGTCATCGAGCATGGTCAGCGTCGGATAGATCACGCCCGGGCTCGGCGCATAGGCGCCGCCGGTGCGCTCCTCGATGTCGCGGATCAGGTCGTAGCCGTGGCGCGGCTGCTCCTCGATCAGCTTGAGCAGGACGAGGCGAAGCTCGCTGCCGTCGAACATCCGACGGCTGCGGCCGCCACGCTCGCCATGACCGTGCACTTCCCACTGGAAGGAGAAGGGGCCGCGCGAGAAACGCCCGCCCCGGGGGCCGCACTGGCGGCTACGCATATGATGATGAAACATTATCGTTAGTCCTTTTTGTATCACGATGGCTACAAGATATATCTTAGATCGGTTTTTACAAGAGGAAATTTTGCGTGGCATCGCTCTGGCGGGCGGGGTGGCCAGTTCCAGCCGGCCACCCTATGTTCCAGCGATGGCCGACCTTTTCGCCACGTTCGACCCGCCCGCCCATGAAGCGCTTGTCGAAAACGCACCGCTCGCGGATCGGCTGCGTCCGCAGCGACTGGAGGATGTCGTCGGCCAGGAGCACCTGACCGGCGCGGAGGGCGCGATCGGGCGAATGGTGGCGGCGGGACGCCTCTCCTCGATGATCCTGTGGGGGCCGCCCGGTACCGGCAAGACCACCATCGCGCGGCTGCTCGCCGATGCGGTCGGCCTGCGTTTCGTTGCGATCTCTGCGGTGTTCTCGGGTGTGGCCGACCTGAAAAAGGCCTTTGCCGAAGCGCGCGACCACGCGAAGATCGGCAAGCGCACCCTGTTGTTCGTTGACGAGATTCACCGCTTCAACCGTGCCCAGCAGGACGGTTTCCTGCCCTATGTCGAGAATGGTACCGTCACCCTGGTCGGCGCGACCACCGAAAATCCGAGTTTCGAGCTCAATGCGGCATTGCTCAGCCGCGCGCAGGTGCTGATCCTCCAGCGGCTCGATCGCGCCGCGCTGGAAAAGCTGCTCGACCGCGCCGAGGAGATCGAGGAACGCCCCCTGCCCCTCACCACCGACGCCCGCGACGCGATGATCGCGAGCGCCGATGGCGACGGTCGTTTCCTGCTCAACCAGGCTGAGACACTTTTCTCCGTCGACCTGCCAGAACCGCTCGATCCGGCGGGACTGTCGGCATTCCTGCAACGCCGCGTCGCCGTCTATGACAAGGATCGCGAGGGGCACCACAACCTCATCTCCGCATTGCACAAATCGATGCGCGGGTCCGATCCCCAGGCTTCACTCTATTATCTCGCGCGGATGCTGACCGCTGGCGAGGAGCCGCTATACGTGCTCCGCCGCATCACCCGCTTCGCCAGCGAGGATATCGGGCTGGCCGACCCCAATGCGCTGGTACAGTGCCTCGCCGCCAAGGATGCGTACGATTTCCTCGGCTCGCCCGAGGGTGAACTCGCGATCGCCCAGGCCTGTCTCTATTGCGCGGTCGCCCCCAAATCGAACGCGGCGTACGTCGCCCAGAAATCAGCCTGGCGCAGCGCGAAGGAAACCGGCTCGCTGATGCCGCCACAGAATATCCTCAACGCACCGACCAGGCTGATGAAGGATATCGGCTACGGCAAAGGCTATGCCTATGATCACGACACGGCGGAGGGTTTCTCCGGGTCCGACTACTGGCCGGCGGAGATGGACCCGCAGACCTTCTACACCCCGACCGACCGGGGCCTGGAGAAGCGAATCGCCGAACGCATGGCCCATTGGCAGGAGTTGAAGGAGCGCGGCGAATGAGTCTCGACTGGAACAGCATCACCCGTTTCGCCCTGGCGCTTCCCGACACCGAACTGTCGACCAGCTATGGCAAGCCGGCGGTCAAGATCGTGTCGAACGGGCGGGCGTTCCTCCACCCCAGCCGGGAAGCCGATTCCTTCGTGCTCGCCATCGACCAGGATACCAAGGAGATGCTGATCGAGACCGATCCGGATACCTTCTGGCAGACACCGCATTATCAGGGCTGGCCGGGGTTGCTGGTGCGGTACGACAGCCCCGATCCGGAGCGGGTCCATGCGATGATCGAGCGTTCACGCGACTGGACCGCCGCGCGTCCGCGACCGAAACCGCGCAAGGCCAAGGCATGAGCGCCGATCATTCCTGACCGGTTCACCCGCTTTGCCGCAATCGACTGGTCCGGCGCCAAAGGGCACAGCCATCCCGGCATCGCGCTGGCTGTGTGCGAGGCAGGCGATACGGCGCCGGTGCTGGTCGATCCGCCGGGCAAGGCCTGGTCGCGCACGCAGATCCTCCAATGGCTCCTCGACCGCGCGGACGAGCCGTTGCTGGTCGGCTTCGATTGCAGCTTCGCGCCCCCGTTCATCGAGCGTGGCGCCTATTTGCCCGGCGAGGACACGCCGACGACGCCGCGCGCCTTCTGGGCCTATGTCAACGCGGCGAGCGACGACGAGGATCTCGGCGCCGCCTCCTTTCTCGAAAAGCGGCGGGGCAAGCATTTCTATCTGGGCGCCGCGGACGGCCCCAAGGCGCACTTCATGCACTTTCGCCGATGCGAGGCGCGCTACAGGGACAGTGGCGGGCACAAGCCCGCCAGCACCTATGACGCGATCGGTGCCGCTCAGGTGGCCAAGGCAAGTTTTGCCGGCATGCGATTGCTGCATCATCTCGGCACGGCAATCCCCGTCTGGCCGTTCGACCCGGTCCCATCGACGGGCGCGCTGGTCGTGGAGATCTATACCGCGATCGCCGCGCGTGCCGCGGGCAAGCGCAAGGGCCTGAGCAAGTTCCGCGACGCCGAGGCGCTGGACGCGGCGCTGGCCGTCATCGGATCGAAGCCGCACGCCCCGCTCGCACGCTATACCGACCACGCGACCGACGCGATCCTGACCGCCGCATGGCTCCGCGCCAATGCCGGCCGGACCGATCTCTGGCATCCGCGCGGCCTGACCGCGAACATTGTGGAACGAGAGGGCTGGACCTTCGGCGTCGTCTGACGCATTGGGCAGCCACGTGCCGGTTTAGCTCAGCTGGTAGAGCAGCGGTTTTGTAAACCGAAGGTCACGGGTTCGATTCCTGTAACCGGCACCACCTAACGCATTATTCTATAGTCTTTTTTAGCGCACCAATCAAGGCGCTCTAGCGCCGAATTTTGAAAGCTGGGGTTTTTCCGGGGGTTTTCTGAACTCCAGAGTGGCACGGCGATTCGTGCTTTCGGGACGCATATGGTTCATTTCGGTGCGACGAGGCCCGCCCCATCGCTGATCGCTGGCGCCAAGCTTGGCCGTCCGTAAGCTTGCAAACCTGATTGGTTGCGGGGACCCGCATTGGCCGAACGCGGCATTCGTTGTCAGCCGCAGTTTAGCAGCAATTGCCATGAAAGCTCTGATGACAAGACCAAGAATTTCAATTCTGTAAGGGGCATCAGTCAAGTGACTTTTCATCTTGATTTTGCTCGATCAAAATGAAGATCCGCCAGTCCTACGCCAATAAGATTCTCTTATTTTGCGAAGGACATGATGGGATGAACCGAGGATCAACGGGACGAGTTTCGTCGGCCTCCTCCCTCCTACCTAGCCCCATAGGGCTCAGAAAATACGAAATTTGTACATGAGTACGGCTACAGAGATCGCCATCTTCCCGCCTACGTCTATTGTCCTATCAGAGAAACGGGCCAGTTGCGCGACGCAGCATACCGCCAGCGAAACCGGGCTCTCCGGAAGATAGGTTTTCTCGACGATCCAGACCTTCTCTACCGTCCAACGTCGTCGGCGCTGCACCAAGGTGATGACCTCCACACGACCGTATGCTCCAGTCATGAGGTCAGACATAAGCTTCATACTTCAATAATCGTCAGAAACTTTCCAGAGATTTTGGAAAATGCTTCATCAGCACACAACCCGGACACCCGCATCACCGCTTCGCTTTCATCCGTAGCCCAACGCCTATTCCATTTTTATGTCCGCCCAGCACTCGACCTATTACTCTTTTCTGTATCGGCCGTAGCGTTACGCTGCCTCGCCTGCAGGTGCAGCCAGACGACTTTTCTTCGGATCGCATCTCATGGCAACCACGACATTATTGCTTAAGGATTATGAGGTTACGCAACCCACATGCTACCAGCAGCCTTCCATTCCAGGCCATTCCCGACATGGCGCAAGCGAATCTTCAATCGCGCGCGCCCTTTCGCTCCCGATTCATTACCAGTCTATCGGCTGCTCGCTATTCAGGTTGCGATAATATTCGCGATGATGACAGCGGCAAGTTTCGAGTTCGAGGGCCGCGACATTTCCATCGTCGCGACGTGTCTTGCTGGCGGCATCGCACTTGCCGCCGTGATGCGCTGGCGGGGCACTACGCGCATCGCCATCGCCATCGCCATCGCCATCGAAGGGATGACCCTGGTGTTGGCATCAAGCATGACCGTGGCCTGCCTCAGCATATTGCTGGCGACTCTAGCACCTCCCTATGTCGATCATTGGCTCGCTGCAGCCGATGCGCACCTCTTCCCCTTCCTGTCTTGGCCCGATCTGGCGATCGCGTTGCGCGGTCAGCCGGCACTGACGTCGATCATGTGCCAGATCTACAGCTCGTTATTGTGGCAACCCTTCGCCCTGATCGGACTACTCGCCCTTGTCGGCCAAGCGGATGCCATCTGGCGCTTCCTCCACATCTGGATCCTGGCGTTGAGTGTGTGCGTCACGATCTTCGCTGTCGCACCTGCGGTAACCGCTTATGTCCATTACGGCTTCGCACTATCCGATTTTCCCGCCCTGACGGTCAATGCCGGCTGGCGCCCCGCCGAGATTATTGCCCAGGTTCGGTCGGGAGCAATCGAGGATCTCAACGTTTCGAATATGAGTGGGTTGATCACCTTTCCAAGCTTTCATTCCGCTGCGGCGGTGATACTGGCGTGGAGCTTTCAGCGAATACCACTGATCAGGACGCCGTTCATCTTGTTAAACGGCTTGATGATCCTGACGGTACCGATGATCGGGAGCCACTATTTCATCGATGTGTGCGGTGGAATCGCCTTGGCCGTGCTGGCGATCTACGCCACGCGGCCAAGGAGTTCCCGTGCCCCAAGTCACTCGGGTGCGCCAACCAATCCCCCATCCACCCCCGGGTTCGATTGAGGGAGTGGCTACGCGGGAGGCTTATTCAAAAAGCGGCCTTTCCCATATTATCGAACTCGCAGGTGGTCGGAAAGCGCGACACATCTATCAAGTAGGAGTGAAGACGTCAGCGGCCCGCATTGGTCGCAACGCCGCGGCGAACAACTCGCCCTTCAAGATGTGCTCGCAATCTCCGCCCTCCCAGATGCTGGACGCTGTCGGCATGAAAGCGGAAATCTGCTCGGCAAGCCGCGCCGCATTCACGTGAGCACCGACAAGCGCCACACCACCTCTCCCAGCACTATCAAGGCTATCGACCGGCATCCGCGCTAGCGGCGACGCCAGTTGCTGCCAGCCCGCACCCTGTCGCCGTATCGATTGGCGCTCCATAGACATGACGCCGACCTCCGAGTCCTGGGCCTGCGTCCGGTAGTTCAACATCACGTCCTGCAGCGCCGCAATAGTGCCGTCCGTCCGGGTGTATGTTCCGTAGTTGATGACGATATTCTCGTCCCACTGCCAGGTTCGGCTGGATGCAATGCCGGAGAGGCTAATCGAGCCAACACCCGCGTCGGATAGCGAAAGCAGTTCGCCCTGGTCGCTGATACCATTTCCGTTCGCGTCGCGCCAAACTCGGAAGTCGCCAAAAGCCGTATCTGCCGCAGACAGCAGGCCATCACCATTCGTGTCAAACGCAGACAGGCCGTCCAAATCCGACGTCGCCCCCGGGTTGTCGCCGACGAAACCGAGCTCGTTTGCGCCGGCGATCAGGCCATCACCATTCCTGTCCAGAGCGAGGAAGCCATCGTTGGGATCGATCCAACCGGTCACATCGGCGCGCCCGTCTCCATTCCAGTCAAAGGCTGCGCCCGAGGCGGTATGGTCGACCAGGGATACCCCGTCGCCATTGAGGTCCAATACGATTGGAGCGACCAGCGACACTGTCGTGCCATCCCGAAACGCAAGTTGTTCGAAGCCGGTCAGTTGATCGATACCGTCATTCCCGTCGATCCCGGGCGCTAGGTCAGTAACGGTCACCACGCCATTGAGGGTGCTGAGCTGATAGTCATCGCGCAAGCCAGCATAGCGCGCGACATCGAAACCGCCGCCGCCATTGAGTATATCATTGCCGACGCCACCAGTGACGACGTCGTCGCCAGCGCCGTAAGCCTGATTGGTTGCGGGATACAGCCGAACATTCTCCAGCGAGGCGCCGGTATTGTCCTCATTGCCGAGCCCCTTGAAGCGAAGGACGTTGTCACCTGCAATGGCCGTCACGCTGAATGACGTGGTCACCATCGTCGTTCCGGTCTGATCGATGGTGGCGATCAGACCGCCATTCCAATATACTTCGAATGCACCATTGGCCGCGCTCGTGCGGTTCGCATGGTCGAATAGCAACAACAGCGTATCGCCCGCGTCAAGCCCGGCGATTGTCTGGCTGATATCCGCATTGCTACCTGCACCGCCACCCGCGTCCATATCGAGCCAGTAGCTTCCATCGGTTGCCGCGATACCGGCAAAGCCGGAATATACCTGCTCAACCGCCTGTGAACTGGAGATTGTCCAGCCAGGCATGCTGCTTACCGCACGCCCCCAGCCGCCGCTGCCGACGATTGTTCCAGCTGTCTCGAAGCTGCCGTTCACGATCAGGTTCGCACCGGTCGCGACCAGCCCATAGGCGTCGCCGTCGATCACATCGTCGCCTGCTCCGCCGACGATGGTATCATTACCCTCACCCCCGAAGATCGTATCGTTCCCGGCACCACCGTCGATGTCGTCATTGCCGGCACCGCCGTCGAGCAGGTCGCTACCCCCGCGCGCCCGGATCACATCGGCCCCGCTGGTACCGACAATCTGGTCGGCGCCCGTGGTGCCGTTGATCGCACCCGTTTCGAGGGCAATCCGGGCACGATCCCAGGTCGTGCCATCGGCGAACTGAATCTGTTCGATCGCGTAACGCTCATCCGAGTAGAATTGGTAGCTGACCTTGACCTGCTTGCCGGTCGTGGTGTCGACCACGTAGAGTTGATGGCCATTGCGACTGAGGGTCACGTCTTCCGGATTGAGATCGATGAGTTTGAGCACGTCGATGTCGCCGACGCTCCCATCTTCGTAGATTTCGTCACTACCGTCGCCCGAGGCGTAACGATAAATGTCGCCGCCGCCACGGCCTTCCAGATAGTCGTCACCGCCATTGCCAGCGAGCGTTTCACCGAGAGCGGTGCCGTAGAGGCTATCATTAGCGGAGCCGCCGCGAATCCACGCCTCCTGCTGGATACGCGACCGATCCCAGACCGTACCGTCAGCAAAAGCAATCTGTTCGATCCCGTAGGTGGCATCGGACCAGAATTGCCAGTCTATCTTGACCTCCTCGCCAGTTGCCATGTCACGCATGTAAAGATGCGAGCCATCGCGTCTTAACGATACGTCCGCGGCATTGAGATCGGTCAGCCGCAGAACATCAATATCACTCGCGCTGCCGGTATCGTCTATCCGATCATTACCGTCCCCGGACGCGTAACGATAGGTGTCACTTCCCCCAGCCCCCAGTAGCGTGTCGTTGCCTGCTCCGCCAACCAAGGTATCGTCGAAACTGGTACCGTTCAACGTCTCATCACCGGCTGAGCCGCTGATCCACAACTCCTGCAGAAGGCGTGCGCGATCCCATGTGGTACCGTCGGCGAACCGGATCTGTTCGACCCAGGCATTCTGCGACGAGGTTGCCGCGTTTACCAGCTTCACTGTATCCGAGGTGCCGGAGATGGAAAGCAGGAAGTCCTGACCACCATTCTCGAGGGTCACATGGACATTGGCCGCCAAGATGCCAGCCCCGAAGGTGAGCGTGTCATTTCCGCCGCCAGAAACAGTTGACGTGTGTTCGCGAATGACATCATCGCCATCGCCCAGATCGAACCGATAGACGTCATCGCCGCTCCCGCCGATCAGCTCATCATCGCCCAGCCCGCCTCGCAACGTATCCCCACCGGCAGACCCTATTACCTTGTCATTTCCCGCACCCGCATTGATCGCAACGATCCCGGTCAACGTGACCCCAGTGAAGTCAATGTTATCATTCCCGGCCGTCAACGAGATGCTGACATTGTCAAATCCCGCAGCGGTGATCGCCTCTACGTTAGCGACACGTTTGAGACCGATGACGGTGCCATCGGCGATTGCCTGGATCCGGTCAACGCCGCCATCACCATCAACGTCATCGTAGCCTTCATCCCCCCCGCGCAGGAAGACATCGGCACCGGTGCTGCCGTGGAGGACGTCATCGCCAGCACCTGCCCGGATCCCGGCAATGTCGGATACCGCCAAGCCAGATAGATCGAGAACATCGTCTCCTTCGGTCAGATCAAGCAGGACACCGGCATGACCTTCACCCGATATCACCTCGATCCCAGAGATGGTCCTTAGCCCGATGACGGCCCCGTCAGCGAGCGCCACCAGTTTGTCGTGACCGGCACCGCCAATGATGACATCATGTCCACCATTAGTTCCGACGAATTCGAAGACATCGTCGCCATCTCCTCCGTCCAGCGTGTCGTCACCGCCGCCACCCTTGACCCGGTTCGCCTGTTGATCCCCGACAAACACATCGTTGCCGCCATCAAGATCGAACCGCGAGATGCCATCGAACGCGATCTTTGTAAGGTCAGTCGTCTCCGCATCGTTGGTCCGGCGGACCACCACACCTTGGTAGCCGGCCCCACTGATTCGTTCGACATTGGAAAAACTGCGAAGATACAGAACTGTCCCGTCGCCGCTGGCCTCAATGCGGTCGGCGCCATCGCCGCCATCGATGTCATCGGCTCCCGTTGAGACTCCGCTGGCGCGAATAATGTCATTTCCGGCGCCGGCATCGATCCTGTCCGCTCCCAGTGAGCCGGTCAGTATGTCGTCTCCCCTGCCAAGCAGTATCCGGGAAATCCCATCCAAGGTTGCAGCGCTGAGATCGAGCGTATCGTTTCCGTCGGTGGCACCGATGACGACGTTCGAATGCCCGTTGGCGGTTATCACTTCCACATTGGTCAGAGTGGAGAGCCCGATGATCGTGTCGTCGCTCAGCGCTTCTATTCGATCTGCACCGGCACCGCCATCTATGGCGTCAATGCCCTCTTCCGCTCCATCGAAGAAGAAGACATCGTCGCCTCCAGCACCGACGAGCGAATCATCCCCCTCAGCCCCACGGATGCGGTTGGCGCCATCGTCACCAACAATCTGATCGTTGCCAAGACCGCCGACCACGTTTTCGATGCTGATCAGCGTCTCGGCGGCACTCGCATCTTGGCTGCCGACAATGGAGGCAATGCCCGTTGCCAGATTGATCGACCAATTATCCAGCGAAAAGCTGTAGTCCGCCGTATCGATCCCATCTCCGCCATCAAGGGTATCAGCCCCTTGATCACCCGACAGAATGTCATCACCGGTCCCCCCATAGAGCTTGTCCGCCCCTCGGCCACCATAAAGAACATCATTGCCACCCGAACCGTAGAGAATGTCATCACCGGTCCCGCCAATAATAAGATCATTCCCGGCCAACCCATCGATCGTATTAGCTCGATCATCTCCCACGAGATAATCGTCACCGGCGCTTGCTGGTTGAGCTAAAAGAAGGGTTTCGAAGTTTCTTGCGAGCCAGGTCGTACCATCAGCGAAACGGACTTCCTGGAGACCGGCGAAGCCTGACGCCGTGAATTGATTCTTCAGCGTGACCCGATCGGTCCCGGAGGAAAGCGACAGGATAAGATCATCGGGTGCCGATGCGGTTCGCGACAAGCGGATATCGGCTGCGGTGATACCTGCCCCGAAAGCCAGAATATTGTTCGCACCATCCCCTGTCTCGACGATGCTGTCGGAGCCATCACCCAGTTGAAAATGATAGATATCCGCCCCTCTCCCCCCAATCAACGTGTCGTTACCTGCTCCGCCGTGGATTACATCAGCCGTAGCAAAACCCTTGATGATATCGTCGCCGGAAGTCGCGCGCGCGCCCAGTGTTGACTGACGGAAAGCACTCATGAAGATGGTCGAACCATCGGCGAACCGCAATATCCCAACCCCAGACGCTCCGCCGGGGTCTTGCCCTTGCAGGGTGATCGAACCCGATTGTGACGCGAACGATATAACGAGCGGGCCGTCCTCGACCAACTGAACAAGCCGCAAATCAGCCAATGTGATACCGGCCCCGAAGCTCAGGACGTCCAGATTCGATGCTGAACCGTCATCGACGATCAGGTCGTCGCCATCACCGGGATTGTAAAGATAAGTGTCGGCACCGCCAGCGCCGATCAGCGTGTCATTGCCTGCTCCTCCACTCAGTGTGTCGGAGAAGTTCGACCCAATGAGCGTATCGTTGCCCGACGTCGCCTGGCTACCGGCAGCCTTGCTCGCAAGCGTCTGGCGATCCCAGATCACACCGTCGGCGAACTGAAGCACTTCGATGCCACTTGTTGCGCTGACTCTTTGTTGATCCAGATAGATGATGTTGTCATCATCGACATACAGCACGATGTCATTGTCATCAGTCGGGGACACCATGACCTTGACTGCAGTGCTGACGATGTTCTCCAGAATGAGTTTGTCGGTTGCCCCTCCGTCGGTGGGATCATAGATCGTGTCGTAACCATCACCACGGGCAAAAATGTAGGTGTCTGAACCCATCCCGCCTCGGAGGACATCGTCGCCCTTCATGCCGCGGATCGTGTCGTTTCCGCTCGAACCCAAGATGACATCGTCTCCCATGGAGACCGGCGTGTAGTTGCCACCGATGGTCGTGCCGCGAAGCATTTGAACGAGTGTATCCGTCGTCCAGATAGCTCCAGAATTAAATTTGACGTTTTCGATCCGGTAGTAATAACCGGCCAATCCCGAATTCAGATAGATTTTATCGTGGGTACCTTTAATAGATAGTACCACACCCTGACCATCGTCATCTGTTGTGCTTTGGGAGACGACAATATCATCTTCATCAATCCCCGTACCAAATTGCAGGGTATCATTGCCACTATAGTCAGAAACTGTATCCTGCCCATCGCCCAGGTTGAAGACATATATGTCGTCGCCAGAGCCCCCAGACAGATAATCATTCCCCTTGCCGCCGACCAACTTGTCGTTGCCGTTTCCAGATTCAACACGGTCATCTCCTCCGCCTGCTACGATGATATCGGCGAAGCCCGTTCCGTACAGGAGATCATCCCCAGGCGTGACATAGCTGCCCATCAACTTCGAGCGCAGGTCGGCTGAGGTCAGTATCGTCCCATCTGCAAAGACGAAGCGGTCGATCTCGTTGTGATAGTCGCCCGAGTTCGTGCTGCGCAGGTAAAGGCTGTCGTTGGTCCCGGCAATCGAGATGGTCATGCCACTGGTGTCGCCATCGACCAGAGTCTGCGACAGGATAAGGTCCGCGACGGTGATGCCCGCACCGAACTGCACGGTGTCGGTACCCAGTTCCTCCACGATGGTGTCGTGACCATCGCCGAGATTGAACACATAGGTGTCATCACCGCTCCCGCCAGCGAGATAGTCGTCCCCGGCGCCGCCGGTCAGCGTGTCGTTTCCGCCATTCGCGTAGATCCGATCGTCCCCGGCGCCTCCATTGATCGCATCGTTGAAGCCTGTGCCGTAAAGTTGATCCTCGCCGGCAGTTCCAAGGCTCAGGATCAGCCTTGAGCGCAGGTCGGCCGAGGTCAGTATCGTCCCATCTGCAAAGACGAAACGGTCGATCTCGTTGTGATAGTCGCCCGAGTTCGTGCTGCGCAGGTAAAGGCTGTCGTTGGTCCCGGCAATCGAGATGGTCATGCCACTGGTGTCGCCATCGACCAGAGTCTGCGACAGGATAAGGTCCGCGACGGTGATGCCCGCACCGAACTGCACGGTGTCGGTACCCAGTTCCTCCACGATGGTGTCGTGACCATCGCCGAGATTGAACACATAGGTGTCATCACCGCTCCCGCCAGCGAGATAGTCGTCCCCGGCGCCGCCGGTCAGCGTGTCGTTTCCGCCATTCGCGTAGATCCGATCGTCCCCGGCGCCTCCATTGATCGCATCGTTGAAGCCTGTGCCGTAAAGTTGATCCTCGCCGGCAGTTCCAAGGCTCAGGATCAGCCTTGAGCGCAGGTCGGCCGAGGTCAGTATCGTCCCATCTGCAAAGACGAAACGGTCGATCTCGTTGTGATAGTCGCCCGAGTTCGTGCTGCGCAAATAGATGCTGTCGCTCGTGCCAACGATCGAAATCGTCATCCCGCTGGTGTCGCCATCGACCAGCGTCGGGGTGATCACCAAGTCCGACGCGCTGATCCCCGCGCCGAACTGCACCGTGTCGAACCCGAGTTCCTCGACGATCGTGTCGTGGCCGTCGCCGAGGTTGAAGACGTATGTGTCGTCGCCAGACCCGCCCGCGAGATAATCGTTGCCCTCGCCCCCGGTCAGCGTGTCGTTGCCCTCGCCGGCGCTGATCCGGTCGTCGCCTCCGGTACCAACGATCGTATCGGCCGCGTTCGTTCCCCACGTCATCGCAGCCAGTTGTGGCGCCAACGCATCGAGCGCGGCCTTGTCCAGCGTGGTGCCGTCGGCGAAGCGCACGAGCGAGACGCCAGTCCCGCCATAGCCACCGCCGTAATTCTGGTCCTCAAGTAGGATCGACCCCGCCTGATTGGAAAAGCTGATGCGAAGATTGTTGCTGTCGATGGCGTCGCGCGTCACCACGATGTGGGCGAGGTTGATCCCGGCACCGAACACCAAAGTATTGTACCCGCCGTAGTAATTCTCAGCGATGCGATCGTTGCCGTCGCCGGCGTTGTAATAATAGGTGTCGTTGCCATCGCCACCGTTCAGGTCGTCGTCGCCGAGGCCACCGGTGATCTCGTCGTCACCACCGCCGCCATAGACCACATCGTTGCCCGCGCCGGTCGCGATCACATTGCCGTACGTGCCGTCGCTGACGATATCGGCGAGGCCCGACACCGATTGCGTGACGAGTAGCGCATCGAGCGCGGCCTTGTTCCACACCGTACCGTCGGCGAAATGGACTTCGGCGACACCGGTGCCGCCATAACCGCCGCCGTAATTCTGATCCTGGAGCAGGATCGAGCCGTCACGGTTATTGAAGCTGATCCGCAAATTATTACCGTTGGCAACGTCGCGCGTCAGGACGATGTCGGCGGGATCGATCCCGGCGCCCAGGACGAGGGTGTTGAAGCCGCCGTAGTAATTCTCGGCGATCCGGTCGTTCCCGTTGCCAGCGTTGTAATAATAGGTGTCGTTGCCGTCGCCGCCGTTCAGGTCATCATTGCCGCCCCCCCCGGTGATCGTATCATCGCCACCGCCGCCATAGACTACATCGTTGCCCGCGCCGGTCGCGATCACATTGCCGTACGTGCCGTCGCTGACAATCTCGGCCAGCGAAGAAACCGATTGCGTGACCAGAAGCGCATCGAGCGCGGCCTTGTCCAGCGTGGTGCCGTCGGCGAAGCGCACGAGCGAGACGCCAGTCCCGCCATAGCCACCGCCGTAATTCTGGTCCTCAAGCAGGATCGACCCCGCCTGATTGGAAAAGCTGATGCGAAGATTGTTGCTGTCGATGGCGTCGCGCGTCACCACGATGTGGGCGAGGTTGATCCCGGCACCGAACACCAAAGTATTGTACCCGCCGTAGTAATTCTCAGCGATGCGATCGTTGCCGTCGCCGGCGTTGTAATAATAGGTGTCGTTGCCATCGCCACCGTTCAGGTCATCATCGCCCAGACCGCCGGTGATGATGTCGTCGCCGCCACCCGCATAAACCACGTCATTGCCGGCCCCAGCATCGATCACACCATTGTACGGCCCATCGACGATGATGTCGTTGCCAGCCGAGATTTGCTGCGCTGTCAGATGAGCATCAAGCGCCACCTTGTTCCAGACGGTGCCGTCTGCGAAGTGAATCGCGCTAACGCCGCCCCCCCCGCTACCCCCGGCATAGTCCTGGTCCTGCAGCAGGATCGAGCCTGCCCGATTGTTGAAACTGATCCGGATATTGTTGGGGTTGATCACGTCCCGCGTCAGCACCAGCTCCGACGCGTCGATCCCTGCCCCGAGCACCAGCGTGTTGAACCCACCATAGTAATTCTCGGCAATCCGGTCGTTACCATCACCGATATTATAAATGTAGGTGTCGTTGCCGTCGCCACCACGCAGATTGTCATTTCCGAGCCCGCCTGTGAGCGTGTCATCGCCAGCGCCCGAATCGAACGTATCGTTACTGTCGAAGCCGAGCGCTGTATCGGCGCCGCTTGTGAACGACGGGGCCGCAAGATTCTGGATATCGCGAAGCGTGAGGCTTGTTCCGTCTTGAAATCGCACTTCCTCAATAGATTGCGTGCCATCGGTGAGGGATTGGTGGCGTAAAACAACACGGTCTCCGCTCGTCCCGACGTTAAGGATGATATCCTGCGGTGAAGCGGCATTATGAGCGACGGAGATATCGCTCAGCTGGATACCAGCCCCGAAAACCAGACTATCGAGGTCGGCAGCAAAACCGGACTCATCGATTGTAACAACGCGGTCACCCAAGTTGAAAAGATAGGTGTCCGATCCATAACCGCCCGCAAGGGTGTCGTGACCTCCGCCTCCGCTGAGCGTGTCATCATACATGGTACCGGTGAGACTCTCATCACTTGCTGTGCCGGCAAACGTCATGCCAGCAGACTTGGCAAAGACCGCCTTCGACGTCATATCCCCGCGCGTCCAGCTGGTCCCGGTGAAGCGGTATTCTTCCATCCCTTCCTGGAGCGTGAAGGCTGCGCCGCGAAGATCGATACGGTCGCCCGCCGCCGCACTGCCAATCACCAGCGACATATCGACGCCGGACGACCGCGCGATGACCGTCACATGAGCTGGATCGATCCCTGCGCCAAAGTCGAGTACATCGTGACCAGCGGCACTTTTGCCAGTATCAGCTAGAAGATCGACACCATCGCCAAACCGGTAGATTACCGTGTCGCTTCCAGTGCCCCCGTCGATCCGATCCTTCCCTTGGCCGCCTTCGACATAATCATCGCCGCCGCGGCCCTGGATGCGGTCGTCGCCCGCCCCACCGTTTAGCCAGTCGGAACCATCTTCGCGCGTCTTCGTCGGATTCCAATCAGCGCCAACCAGGCGGTCATTTCCATCGCCGCCCGATAGGACGTTTCCATTACCGCCGCCGGCATCGAGGACATCGTTGCCGCTCCCACCGAACAGCCAGTCGTCCAGCTTGCCACCAACGAGCAAGTCGTTGCCATCGTCGCCGAACAAGTCGTCGCCGGTGTTTCCCGCGAAAATCTCGTCGTCCCCCGCGCCACCGTGAAAGACGTTCGCAATATGATTGGTGCTCGAAGGATCGATTGCGTCGGTGCGTGTCCCCCCGGTGCGCTCACTAAGAACGTCCGCACCATTCCCTCCCTGTATGACGGTCTTTGAGCCACTATCGACAGTGTCGTCCATCTCGATCGAGCGGAGATAAGTAACCCGTTCACCATTTCCTTCGTGCCCAAGCGCGCTAAACTGGAATCGGACATCGCGTGCATCGACATCGGCCGCTTCGAGAAGATAGGAGAAACCACCATCCCAATCATGCTCGTTACGCTTCAGCAGACCAAGGTCCGTCGCGCGGGAAAGTGCAAGGATCCAATCCGCGGTAAAGACGGAGTTCGGTTCAGCCGCGATCAGTCCATTGATAGCGGTAGATGCCATAAGGTAAGTGTGCAGCCGATCAACAACAGCCAGATTTCCCAAGAGCACGTCCAGGCCAAAGTCAACACTGGCAAGTGTCTGCCCAACACCTAAATCTTCTGGATCTATTATGTTGTCGGCAGAAGAACTCTGCTGATACCCTAAGGCCAGCGTCGCATAGAATGCTCGCTTAGCATAGACATCGCCGCCCAGAAACTCAAAATTCTTCGCCGCCTTCATCACACCATATTCGATGAGGTCTGTTGGATTTTCGAACGTGATCCTGTTACTGCTACTGGTATCGTCGATCCAGTATTCATAACGTTTGCCGCGCATCCCGTAGGAACCGGCGTCCACCTGATCGGCGTTGACCAATGTGCCCCCGATATCGTCCAGTATGCCATTCATGGTGGCTGCGGCTGCATTGCCGAGCTGACGCGCCACCTGTTTCTTGCCGCCATCCTCTTTCCACACGTCAGTGACCGCAAACTGGCCACTCCACTTATCAAAACCGACAATGGCGCCCGATTTTGGCGTACCCGTGAAGATTCCCCCGATGAGCCCGCCGAGGAGATTTCCGAGCAACGAACCGATGATCGCTCCGATGACAGGAACCGGGATCAGTGCCTGCCCAGCGACCCCGCCAAGAGTGCCCCCGATAGATGAGCCGAGCTGCTCTCCTATCTCGTCCCAACTTCCGATCTCGTTCGCCAAGGTGTTACCAATGAAGCTACCAGCAATATTTCCGAGGTTCGTGAGGTTATCCAGCCCATCAAATATGCTCTTCTCGGCACCGCCAGCAATATCGGCGAGGTTCTGAGCCATCGTGGTAATGGCATAGTTAGCCAGACCACCCGCTGCTTGGCCCTCCAATCCGCCAAGGCCAAGCACATGAACCAACTCAGCCGTGAGAAAGGAACTGATCGCACCGATTCCTGCATCTTGGAGATTCGTGATGAATTCCTGCCCGATGCCGTTAAAAGCCTGATTAATATTCTTCGTGGTGCCGGTACCGCTATCAAAAAACTCAGCATTCAGGACATCTCCAAGGTTAGATCCGAGCGTCTGAAGCGCCGCCGACGTAACGGTTTCAACCAAAATATTCCCGCCGACGAGATATCGTCCGAATGTAGTCGCGATCGTTTCCGCAGCGTTTACGAAATCGATACCGATTGGGGAATTCACAAGATGAATGGTAGTCGGCTGCCCAGGCTCAGTTCTGATCTCCACGGCACCGTCGCGAACCCTCTGAGCGCCAGTAGGACGCAGAACTGTTCCATCGAAGTATAGATCGATTGAAATCTCGCGGCCTAGACTGTCAATAGACGTTGGAACGGAGATGATTGCGCCCTGAGGATTGCGGGGATCCTCGGCAATGGCGCGGACGACCCTGCCGTTTATCGCGATCGTTCCATCGGGATTCCGAGTTACCGATAGCGCTGGCAGGTTGTTCTGCGGACCTGCGCCCACGCTGTTGTAGCCGGCGCCAGACCCAGAAGAGGCCCCGCCGATAAGAGTCCCCCCGGCATCGAGAAAGGCCCTGAAGCCATCTTCGAAAGCCACCAGAAGCTCGGGCGAAAGGATCAGCTGCGCTTCGTTTCCACCAGGAGTGCGATGCCTGATATAAGCGCCGCGCACCGCACCATTCCGGTAGGCAGTAACAACAATCTCGTCGCCCTCAGGTTCCGAAAGCGAGCCGAACACGATCTCGCCATCCTCGAGCGACTGTCGTACGCGACTCACATACAGTTGTCCGTCGGCCCCTCTTTGATACACGTCTACAAACAGACCGCTGTTATCGCGCCCAAAGAACTGCCCAGCAACACCATCAAATAACCAGTTGACGGCCTTCTCACCCCCAACGCTTCCAACAAAACCTGCGCCGACGACGATTACACCGTAGGCGACCCAGCCTACGGGACCACCAAGAAGCAAAGGCGAGGCGAGTTGGGCTGCTAAAGACGCGGAAAGTGCCCCCCCGGCGAAGCCACCCAAGAAGGTTGTCGCCTTACGGGCAGCTCCTTCACGATCGCCAGCATCAAGCGACGCTTTAATGTCTACAGCAGCGAGGGTCAGAGACAGAAGATCGCCAACTGGTCCAAGCAATTTTCCCGTTGACTTAAGCCCGCCAAGCCATTCAGCGGTCTGTGCCATTCGCAACGCCCGTGACTCGTAAAACGCTCCACTAAATAACTCACTTGCGGGCGCCAAAGCTCCTCCCGCTGATGTATCTAGGTAGCCAATTCCTTCAACGCCGTTATTCCTAAAAAATTCCTCCGCTATCTTGACCGTCAGCCCGCCCGCACCATCCCTACCGACCTGCACATACTGGCTGATCGAGCCAAAGGACTTGTCTGAGATTTTACCGAATATATCGCCCAGTGCCAGTTCCTGGTTTCCCGTCGATAGAAGAATGCTATTATATCTGTCCAATAGTGCTTCGCGAGGGATGCCATCAATCGTCGTAATGTTATGATTATTGATAATATTTGGAAGCTCAACCTGGGAAAATATTCTATTGCTCGCTGCGTCGGGAGTAATGGTTATGATTTCCCCCGAGGCGGCCTGAGCGAACCGAGCCGAGGCATCAGACCAAAATCCGCCATTGGTCCCAAATAAAATGGAGTTTACCTGAGTAGCATCGCCAACGGCGATATTCAGCTTATTAACGAACTCCGAGCTGGCCAATAGTTTTGCCACCTCCGTATTATCTATGATAGAAATACTCGGATCCGCCTGCGCGAGAGCTCGCGCAATATCATTGGAATGAACTTCTCCAACCCCACCACTGTACAGCACCGTTGCGCGCACCGTAGCCGGAATGTTTACTTCAGTACTTCTAACTAAAGCACGAAGATCGTCAATCGTCGGATTATGCATTTGCGCCAAAGCTGCAAGGGCGTCAGTAAAATTCATGTTATCTCACCCCACCCGTTATTTTACTGAAATACTACTTCTACCAATTGACGAGCCGGGATACCATGAGATCCCTTATAGGCCTTCATAGCCTCTCTTATTATCGCATCCGTTTCAGTTACGCCGCTTTCTAGAATTCCTCGATTTTTATGCACTACCCAAACAATAATATTTGGGATTTCCTCTTTATCGTGTACAAATGCGCCGTTCGCTTGCGCCTCCATGTGCGCAGAAAACTGAATCTCGACGTTGTGTTGGATCAATTTGAAATACGAGATTCCACTTGAACCACCTCCGATAAGATGCAGTTCAATACCACGATCTGGATCATACGTTCTGAGGGCTGCGTTGTCGGCTATGAATGTCATTCAATTCGTCCCTACACTATTGTAAGTGTGACCTGATATTCTGCGGTGCGCAGCTTGAGCGCATCCATCATGGCACCCTCTTTTGCTGCCCACACGGCAGCTACGTTGGCGTTGGCGAGATTATCGGCCAGATCGGAACTTGAGGTTCCGGTATTGAGCGCGGCGCGCGCCGATGCCACGGCGGCGGCGAGCCGCTGGCCGAAACTCGCCAGGTCAGTGCTATCCGCTCTCGATACAATAGCGATTGGTTTAACAAGACGTTTGCACAACTGAATTATATTCTTCCACTTCGGAAGAAGCGCCACGTCGAAGCGAGCATCGATCGTTAAATTCGGCCCAACCTTATGAAGCATTCGACAATGAGGTGCGGGGAGACCAACGACCTTCTGGCACTCGATTATAGTTTCTGACTGGTCGTTGATCAGAAGACGCGATTCTTCGGATGGCATATCGGACCGGATTCGCACTCGCATACCGTGGGCATCGCCTGCTGGGTGATCGTAAATGAGATAATGGTTAGGCCACGTACCATCTATCCGTCGGCGAACACTGCCAACACGCTCCCACGCGATGGTTTCCACTATGACATCGTGGCGGTCCAACGCATTCTTAGATATCGGCGCAAGATCAGGATATCGGAAGGCGAAGGTAGATTGATTCACTAGCAATATACCGGCTGGCGCCTTATCCATCTCAATATATTCTTCCTTCACCGCGACCTTGAAGCGTTGATCAACTCCATTTGTGAGTGATCGGTCCGGCCCAACCAGGAAGGTATAGAACCCCATCTTCCGCGGCCTTTCATTTTTTACACTGCTACATCCCGCGGTAAGGAGGCCGACGGCCAGAATTCCGAAGTCGAACATACTACGAACCCCGCGCGAGCTACGGCGGGTTGGCGGACGATGCTCTGTCCGCAGATGTACTGGAGGCAAATAAGTCACTTTCCGCCGAGCCGCTTGCGAAGGGCTGTCAGACGCGCGTCGGCCTCGGGCAGGCCGGGTGCGATCGTGGGCTGGGCCACCTGAACCACTCGTCCATAGCGTTCGGCTCCAACGGCCGGAGAGTAAACACTGGTCTGACGCACATCGGTTCGCGCTGCACGTCGGTACAACGAGATCGCCTTTTGCTCATTTCGCGGCACTCCAGAGCCCTCCTCATAGCGTTTGCCGAGTTCGAGTTGCGCCACCTTGTCGCCGTGCCTTGCCGCTTTTTCGAGCACTGCGACTGCGGGCTCATTCCTCTGCTTTTGGTTGTCGGGTACATGACGTGCGCTGGATGGCGAGGCGATGCAGATGGCGCAACCAGCTATTCCCAGAACGACCCGCGACATCACTTTGCCGACCCACCTGCCAGATTCTGCCGCAGTTCTTGCGTCAAGCGCTCGCCTGCGTCGGCAGGAACGGTGACAACATCCTTCGAGCCGCTACCCAAATCCACGCGAACCATCTTGAAGGACTGCCCGCTAAACCGTCCCGAGATCAGATCGCCAAACATTACCTCGCGGTGTCTATTCTCTACTGTGGAGAAGGGTGCGATTAGATCTACGAGCCAGAGCTGATCTCCAGAGATCCAGTCGGCATCGGACATTCGACTACCTGACATGTCAAAGCCATCGATGATTTTCTGCTCGACAGCGTCATTGACCATCGCCCAGAGTGCAACCCCAACCGGCCTTTCGCCATCGCGAAAGAGATGGAATTGTCTATGAAGAATGGGAGGCATGACAAACCAGCCCAAATCCGCCACTCGTAAATCATGGTGAAGCTTCGATTGGCTGATCAGCCACGCAATTTCACCGAATGCCTGACTGACCTTGACGGGAGAAGCCGACTGCGTGGATTTGAGAGCATCATCCATTCTGCGTTCCTTTCAATATCGTCGAGATTGCGTTTGCCGCTGCCTTCGCATCGCAGTCGAGGGATGGAGCGAACTCAACGTTCTCTTCCCGCTTCTTGAGCCGCTTCGTCGATGGGGCTGATCAAATAGGACATGATGCTGCGACGACCCGTACGGATATCCGCCGTCACCTGCATACCGACCGACGCCTTGATCAAAGCGCTGCGGGAAGATCCGGCCCCACCGTCAAGCACAACTCGCGCCGGATACACTAGCCCGAGCTTTTCATCCTCGACCGCGTCCGAACCTATGCTCTGGATCCGCCCGGTTAGCGCGCCGTAGCGTGTGAACGGGAACGCCTCGAGCTTCACCGCGACGAACTGACCTGGCTTGATGAACCCGACATCGCGGTTGAGGATCTTCACATCGGCGATCAGCGCTCCGCCATCGGGGACGATCACCATGATTGGCTTGGTCGCCTCCACCACACCGCCGAGCGTGTGGATCGCCAATTGCGTAACCGTGCCGTCGACCGGGCTTTCGAGCGTCTGCAGGCTGGATTTCTGCGTCGCCTTGGCAAGCTCCTCCCGACGCAGCTTCGCGTCCGATTCAGCCTTGGCAAGCTCGGTCAGGACACGGGCGCGGGCTTCGGCGTTCGACTGGGTAATGTTACTGCCGGCGCCCGCCATTTGCGCCGTCGCCCTGTTTGCCGTCTGGATCGCCGCATCGCGGTCGCGCGCCGCCGCGAGCCGCTGGCGCCGCATCTCGATCACCTTGAGTTTCGAGACATAACCCTTGGCCAGCAACTGCTCGTTCGCCGCGATCTGCTCGTCGAGCAGCGGCAGCGTCTCCGTGAGCTTCGCCGCCTGGACCCGCGCTTCACCCCGTGCCGAGATCGACGCGTCGCGCTCGGCCCGGTGCGTCTCCGCCGTCGCCTGGATATCAGCCAGTTGCGCCCGCGCCAGGGCAAGCTGGGTCGCGGCGACCGAGGCGGGCGTGCCGGGCGGCGCGACAAAGGTGAGACCATGTCCGTCGAGCGCCGAGAGGATCGCTCGCCCCCGTGCCGCATCGAGCAAGGCGGTCTCCAGCGCCTTACCGGCCTGTACGGCTTCGGCATCCGACACGGTTGGATCGAGCTCGACCAGCAACTGGCCCGCCCGAACACGCTGCCCCTCATGCACCAGAATGGCATGCACCACACCAGGCGCCGCGGGCTGGATCAGCTTGACGCTATCGGCCGGGATCAGCTTGCCCGGCGCCGAGGCGACGACATCGACCTTGCCGAAGGTCAGCCATCCGATCGTGAACACCAGCGCAACCAGCAGCACCCAAGTCGTCGTCCGGGCAGTAGGCGAGACCGGGGTTTCGATGATCTCCAGCGCGGCCGGCAGGAACGACACTTCGTCCGACTTGAACAGAGACTGGCGCGCCTTCTCGTCCGCGAGGGATGCGCGGACAATGTCCCAATGGCGGGTGATCGCGTTCATGCCGCGTCGCCGCCCTGGCCCATCTGCCGCCGGTGCAGGCTGGCATAGCGCCCGCCTTGCCGAAGCAGTTCGTCGTGACTCCCGACCTCGACGATGCACCCGCGTTCCAGCGTCATGATCCGGTCGCATTGCCGGATCGCCGACAGACGGTGCGCGATGATCAGCACGGTGCGCCCGCGTGCCATCGCCTTGAGGTTCTTCTGGATGATCTCCTCGCTCTCCGCATCAAGCGCGGAGGTCGCTTCGTCGAGGATCAGGATACGCGGCTGCGTCACCAGCGCCCGCGCGATCGCGATGCGCTGGCGCTGGCCGCCCGAAAGGTTGACCCCGCGCTCCTCGATCAGCGTGTCATAGCCTTGCGGCAAGGTTAGGATGAAGTCGTGCGCGCCCGACAGCTGCGCGGCCGCCATCACATTTTCCAGCGGCATCGCCGGGTTGGCGAGCGCAATATTCTCGCGGATCGATCGGTTGAACAGCAGGTTCTCCTGCAGCACCACCCCGATCTGGCGGCGTAACCAAGCCGGATCGATCTGGGCGATATCCACCCCGTCGATCATGATCCGCCCGGCGGCCGGCGTGTAGAGCCGCTGCAGCAGCTTGGTGAGTGTCGACTTGCCCGAGCCGGAGGAGCCGGCGATGCCGAGCGTTGCGCCGGCCGCCAGGTCGAAATCGATGTCCTCGAGCGTCCAGGGACCGTCCAGGCCATAGCGGAACTTGACCCCCTCGAACCTGATCTCGCCCTTGAGCTTGGGCAGCGCGACTTTCGATCCAGCACCCGCCTCGGCCGGCGCATTCAGCACATCACCCAGCCGATCGATCGACAGCCGCACCTGCTGGAAATCCTGCCACAGCTGGGCCATGCGGATCACCGGGCCGGACACACGTTGGGCGAACATGTTGAACGCGACCAGCCCGCCGACCGTCATCGCGCCCGCGATCACCTCGCGCGCGCCGAAGAACAGGATCGCGGCGAGACTAAGCTTGGAGATCAGCTGGACCGCCTGGCTGCCGGTGTTGCCGAGGTTGATCACGCGCTGGTTGGCGGCGCTGTACCCGGCCAGCTGGCGCTCCCACCGCTCCTGCCATTGCGGCTCGACCGCAGCCGCCTTCACTGTCTGCATACCAGAGACACTCTCGACCAGCAGCGCGTTGTTGGCCGAGCCGCGCTCGAACTTCTCGTCGAGCCGCCGCCTGAGCGGCCCGGTGACCAGCAGCGACACCACCACATAGGCCGGGATGGTCAGCAGGACGATCCAGAAGAGCGTGGTCGAATAGATCCACATCGCCACCAGGAACACGATCGTGAAGGCCGGATCGACCAGCACCGAGAGCGACGCGTTGGTCAGGAACTCACGGATCGATTCGAGCTGGCGGACGCGCGTGACGGTGTCACCGACCCGCCGACCCTCGAAATAGGACAAGGGCAGGCTGAGCATATGCCGAAACAGCTTGCTGCCAAGCTCGACATCGAGTTTCTGGCTCGTCTCCGAATAGAGCCGCGTTCTGAGCCAGCCGAACACCACCTCCCAGACCGACACCGCGACAAACCCGATCACCAGCACCTGCAGGGTCGCGAGCGTATTATGGACCAGCACCTTGTCGATCACATTCTGGAAGAACAACGGCGCAGCGAGGCCCAGCAGGTTCAGCGCGAGCGTGATCAGCAACACTTCGCCAATCAGTCGCCTATAGCGCACGATCTGCGGGATGAACCAGCTGACATCGAACCGGCCCGCCGCGCCGGCGACACCTTCCCGTGTCGTCACAAGCACCAAAACACCCGACCAGATTTGTTCTAGTTGCTCGCGATCGACCCGTTCGGGTGACCCGCCCGGACGCTGGATCAGTACCGCGTCGGCAGTGGCACGGCCGATGATGAACCAGCCTTCGGGACCATGGGCGATCGCCGGCAGGGGCAGACGCTGAAGCTTGTCGAACCGGGACTGGATCGCTCGGGCGCGCACGCCCTGCTGCCGTTTGGCCAGCCGAAGTAACTCTTCCGACGACACCGAATCATAATGGCCAAGCGCGTGCCGCAACTGATCTGGATCGACCGCGATCCGGTGCATCGCCAGGACCGTGGCAAATGCCACAAGCCCGCCATCAGTCGGTCCCGGTGTCGTATATGGCGCCGCCCCGCTACTCATCCACATGCCCACTCCCGATAGGCATGCCCCCCCTACGCCAGCCGGTAGTTTGCGCAACGTCATTCTCATGTCATTTTCGCGAAAACTTCAACCAATATGGTTATTTCGGCGCAAGAGAGTAAAGTGCGGTCCAAAACGCGAATTCCCTTCGGACCTGACCGGAAGCGCCGTTCAACATCACCTTCCGGAGTGGTTTCCAAAAATTATGCCGCAGCGCAACAATCGACCGATGAATAGCCCTGGCAAGAAGCTCGATACGCTCTTCACAAAGCTCGCGGATAACTGCCTGCGTCGTATCGACTTTGCCATGGACCAACTGATCCGGCGGCACTTCATATCGCTACCTTTGAATGGTCCGCGGGTAACAGGAAACGCGATTGAGATTGTGCCTAGTTCGCTCCGCTATTCGAGTGGTATTTTTGAGTGCTGGCGTCGGCTTTGATGACGATGGTGCATCGTACTGCCTTCGCTGCTTTCGCCGCCATCTGACGACATCGAACGATATCCTCCCGGTTGTCCTGCAAGCGGTCACACCAGCGAACATCGATCCGCACGGGTGAAGCAGCCTGGCTGATCCGCAAAACCCGTCGGGGAGCATATCGGGAAGGCGCCTTATCGCCGCATTCCGGATGCCCGATCAGCACCGGTCCAACCCGGCACTTTTTTCCGCAAATCCGCCAGGACTGACGTCCAAGAGTCACAAATCGAATTTATGAGACGCACCTGTCTCGATAATACCCCACAAGGAGATTTGCTCTTGCTCCGTCATCCTACACGCCCGCCGTCGCAGACGGCGCGGCGCGCCGCCTGCTGCCTTGCGTTCCTGATCACCGGAACCGCCAGCGTAGCACATGCCGAGGATCCCCTGCCCTCCGGCAACGCCTCTGTGGACATGCCCGGCCAGGGCGATATCGTGGTTACTGCCCGCAAGGTCCGCGAGAAGATGCAGGACGTGCCGGTCGCGATCACCGCGATCGGCGGCGAGCAGCTCCGCGAGAATGATCATATCCGGCTCGAGGATCTGAACCAGCTCGTGCCGAGTACCAACGCCGTCATTACCAACGGCCACCAGACCAGCATTTCCATCCGCGGCCTCGGCAACAACCCGGGCAGCGACGGCCTTGAGAACAGCGCCGGCGTGTTCGTCGACGGCGTCTATCTCGGCCGGCCCGGCATGGCGGCCACCGACCTCATCGACATCAAGCAGATCGAGGTGCTGCGCGGGCCGCAGGGCACGCTGTTCGGCAAGAACACCACTGCCGGCGCGGTCAATATCACCACAGAGTTGCCCGGCTTCGATTTCGGGGTGCGTGCTCAGGCGACCTATGGCAATTATAATTACCAGCAATATCAGGCATCGGTCACCGGGCCGATCTCGAACGACCTCGCCTTTCGCCTCACCGGCTATCGGACGACGCGCGGCGGCATCATCGACAATATCACCACCAACGACAAGGTCGGGACGATCGGCCGCGCCGGAGGACGCCTGCAGTTCCTCTACAAGCCGAACGACGATTTCAGCATCCGGCTGATCGGCGAATATGCCAGCGAGCAGCAAAGCTCCGGCGCCGTAACCACCATCCCTTCATGG
The DNA here is from genome assembly GCA_029202385.1 of Candidatus Sphingomonas phytovorans. Lineage (NCBI taxonomy): Bacteria > Pseudomonadati > Pseudomonadota > Alphaproteobacteria > Sphingomonadales > Sphingomonadaceae > Sphingomonas > Candidatus Sphingomonas phytovorans. The sequence goes on along the minus strand of CP119314.1, from coordinate 997,413 downwards.
GGGCTAACGCCGGATAAGATCAAGGCCAAGCTTGCCGCCACCGGCGCGACGATCGCCATCGATCCGGACGGGCTGACGACCGCCGCCGGCGGCCCGTACAGCACCGGCACGCGCCAGGGTGCCGGCTCGGCGGAGATCAACTGGAAGCTCGGCGATTTCACGCTCACCTCCCTCACTGCCTTCCGCTACTGGCAATATCGTTCGCGCTCGGACACCGAGGGCAGCAGCGCCGACGTGATGTATGGCGGCTATTACATTCAGGACCGGCAGTGGAGCCAGGAGCTTCGCCTCGCGTTTCCGCGGATGGGCAATGTCGACGCGGTGATCGGCCTCTATTATTTCAGCCAGGCGGTCGATACCGACCAGCACACCGACTATGGTCCCGAGGCCGCAGCCTGGCTCACCGGCATCCCGAACGCACTGCTGCCGGCCTATGCCAAGGTATCGCCGGCGATTGCCGGGCTGCTCGCCTATAACAACACGCGCTGGGACACGATCGCCAATCCGCTGACCCACAGCTACGCGGCCTTCGGCCAGGTGAACTGGCATGTAACCCCGCGCTGGAACATCACCGCCGGCTTCCGCGAGACACATGAGACGAAGAGCGAGGATGTCTACCGTCCCATCCCCGTCAGCCAGTCGACCGGTCTCCCGGTCGCTGCGCTCGCCGGTCAGGCGGCCGGACCGATCCACGCGGCGATCTCCAACACCGCGCCGTCCTTCCTGCTCAGCACCGACTATCATGTGACGCCCGGAATCATGCTCTACGGCTTGGTCTCCCGCGGCCAGAAGGCCGGTGGCCTCAACACCGCCCTGCCGCCGACCGGACTCGGGGCTGATGCGCTGAAGGTGAAACCGGAGGTCGCGACCAATTTCGAGATCGGCCTGAAGAGCGATCTGCTCGATCACCGGCTAACCCTGAACGTCGATATCTACCGGACGGATCTGCGCAATTATCAGGCGAATGTGCTGCAGGAGGTCGGCGGCCAGGTCGTCCAGCTTCTCACCAATGCGGGCCGCGCGCGCAGCCAGGGCGTCGAGGCCGAGGCAACCGTTCGACCGTTCAAGGGCCTCTCGGTGCGGGGCTTCGTCGCTTATAACGACGCCAAATATCTTTCCTATGCCAACGGCCCCTGCCCGCTGGAGGTGACTGGCAAGCCCACCTGCGATCTTTCCGGCAAGCCGATCGCCGGGGCGCCCAAATGGACGACCGGGCTCAACGGCACCTATGAGCATGGCCTTGGCGCTGGTCTCGCCGGCTATGTCAGCGGCGAATATTCCTGGCGCTCGCGCTTCTTCGGATCGCTCGATGATTCCGAACTCACCAAAACCGGCCATTACGGCCTGCTGAACCTGCGGCTCGGCGTCCGCGGCAAGGACCAGCGCTGGGATCTCTCGGTCTGGGGCCGGAACGTCACCAACGTCCATTATGCCGCCAACTACTTCAACTACGGCTCCCTTCTGCCCGGCACCTATGTCGCCTTTTTCGGCGATCCGGCGACCTATGGCGCCACGCTCAAGATCAACATGTAATCCCTTTCGCCCCAGGAGTTTCTTCCCATGAAATACCTTCACGCCCTCCTCACCGCGTCGACGTTTGCTCTGATGGCCGCGGGCCCACTGGACGCCGCCCCGCCCAAGGCAGCCGACACCGGCTTCACCATCGCCGTGATCCCCGACACCCAGAACTATATCGACTACAGCCATCAGACCGCCGCCAACTTCGCCTTCGACGCGCGCGAGATGTTCCTGGAGCAGATGCGCTATATTGCCAGCCGCCTCCGCAGCCAGGGCGGCGACATCGCGTTCGTCGATTCGCTGGGGGATGTCTGGCAGCATCAGTCGCTGCCAATCGATCCAGCGCATGCCGCCCGCGGTTTCAAGCGGGTGGCCAACCCCATCATGGACACCATGTTCGCGCCCACGCCCAAGGTCCAGCTGATCGAGATGCCAACGGCGAAGCAGGGCTTCGAGCTGATCGCTGGCAAGACGCCCTTCTCGGTCGTGCCCGGCAACCATGACTATGACGCGATGTGGACCGACTCGAACCATCTTCCGGCCGCGAAGTTCGTCGACATGTCGAGCATCGGCATGCTCCACGCCGGCGGCCTCGACAATTTCCGCTCGGTGTTCGGCGCCGAGACGTCCTTCTTCAAGGACCAGCGCTGGTATGTCGCCTCACATGACGGCGGCGCGGACAGCGCCCAGGTCTTCACCGCGGGCGGCTATCGCTTCCTGCATATCGGCCTGCAGTTCGACGCGCCCAATGCATCGCTCACATGGGCGGCCGAGGTGATCAAGGCGCATCCGGGCCTGCCCACGATCATCTCCACCCATGACTATATGACCAACGACGGCGCGCGCGTGCCGAACCCGATCATCGACAACCATGCCGTCGATCCCGACGACAACAGCCCGCAGATGGTGTGGGACAAGCTCATCAGCCAGCACGATCAGATCTTCATGGTGCTGTGCGGCCATGAGCATGGCCAGGCCTTTCGCGTCGACGCCAACCGGTTCGGCCATCCCGTCTACCAGATTCTGGCCGACTATCAGGATCGCCATCAAAGCGCGGTCGATGCCGGCGCCAAGCTGCAGCCGGGCGAAGGGATCGGCGACGGCTGGATGCGTTTCCTCGCCTTCGACATGGCGGGCAAGACGCCGAAAGTGCATGTCCAGACCTATTCGACGCACTACAAAAAGCAGAGCATCGACACGACCGACTATGCGAACTGGTATAAGGCCAAGGAGAAACCCCGGATGAGCGATGCGGATTTCCACGGCCAGGACGATTTCAGCTTCGACCTTACCGATTTTCGCGCGCGCTTCGGCCGGGGAGGCTGAGTGCAGGATGGTGAAGGGGCGGACCGCTCAAGGCCCGCCCCTTGGAAAGGATGATTGAAACGGTGACGAACGAGACCGCCGGCACCAATGGCGGCATTGTGGAGCGAGGGCGCGGACGGCCCCGGGATGCGGAAAAGGACCAGGCGATCCGCGATGCGGCCTGGGACGTGTTGGCGCGCAAGGGCTATGACGGCCTCACCTTCGAGGCGGTCGCGGAGGCGGCGGGGTGCGGCCGTGCGACGCTCTATCGCCGCTTCTCGTCCAAGCTGGAACTGATCGCGGCGATCATGCACGAGACGTCGCGCCAGGTGGAGCCGGAGATTCCGCCCGGCATGGATGCCAGGGAGGGCCTGCTGGCCCATGCCGGCGCTTTTGCCCGCTACATGGAAGGGTCGCGCGGAAAAGCGATACTGAGCCTCAGCGAAGCCGAGTCCCGCCTTCCCGACCTTGCGCTGGTGACGGCTCGCCAGAAGGAGAATGAGCGCGAATATTATTATATGTTCTTCCGCCGGCTGGCGCCGAACGCCAGCCCTGAGCACCTGTCGTTCACCTTCGATACGCTGGCGGGCGCCATGCTGCACCACACGATCGTCTGCCGCCGCACCATGACGCCCCGCGATATCGAGATGATCGTCGATACGACGCTGTTCCTTCTCTGCCGCGAGCCGGAAGATACCAGCCCTGAAAACGCTCGCGACCGGTCTCCTCGACGTTCAGGACAAAGTCCTCAGCGCCTTTGAAACATCCTTCCAACGGCAAATTTGCTCTATGTCGCGCCTACTCGTGAGGCAGTACGCCTTCCGGCATTCTTCCAGGCGCACAAGATCCAGATTGCTCCCAAAAGCAGGCAGAAGCTGCCGCTGACCACCGCATCGACGACATAACTGGCGTTGACACCACTCCACAGATGATAGGCCGCGCCGTCGGCCATCTGCATATAGGTTAACGGCAGGAAGGTCGCGGCGGTCAGAAGGCCGAACTGCGTCGCGGCCAGCGGATTGTCACGACCGATGGTGCGCAAGATGATCAGATTTTGCAGCGAAAGCGCCGCCCCCTGAAACAGGTTCTCACCCAAGGTAGCGGTCCCGAATGTGATCATGTTGTGCGGGAGGGTCACGAGCGACAAAGTGAACATGGCCCCCGACGCGCCGACCAGCAGATAGAGCGACCGAGGGGAGGCCAGGCGTTCAAACCGTGGGATCAGCAAACTACCCGCCACGCCCATGATCGACGCCCCGGCCCCACCAAGAAGGCCGACCATATGTTCGGACGTACCGAAATCGCGTCCGAAAGCGCCCAGCGTATTCGTCAGTGCGAATGAGGATACCGGCAGCAGGAAAAGCACAAGGCTCCATTGCACGGAGGGATTTTTGAGTACCGCCAGCACGTCGCCCATGAACCGGCGGAACCCTTCGCGCGCCAGCCCCCTGTCCGCCGGGGAGCAATATACGGCCCAGAAGAGCGGTACCGCCAATAGAATGAAACCACTCAGGATTCCTGCCCCAAGGACATAGGGCAGGCCCCGGAGAAGGTGCATCGCCGCCGCCGCCGTCAGGCCGAAGGTTCCCGCATTGGCGGCCGTCAACCACGCGCTCAACCGTCCCTGTTGTTCAGGCTCTACGACGTTGCCGAACCATCCCCCCACAGATGCAATGGTCATCGAAATCGCCAGATTCGCCACGAAGAGCAGCAGGGTGAGCAGCGGCAGATCATCGATCTTCAGGAGCGCTCCGAACGTGCAGAGTGCGCCCACCACCGTCAGGACGATCGCATAAGCACGTCGCGTAAAGCGCCAGTCCAGGAGCGGCCCCAGAATAAAACTGCCGACATTGGGCAGCAGCCCCGTCGCCGTGATGGCGGCGATGTGAATTTCCGGCACGTGGTTTGCCGCCAGCAACTGCGGCACCGTCACGAGAAGGATTGCGCCGTTCACCCCCTGCGGCAGAAAACCGAGACCCATCAACCATGTGGGAGGCAGCGGCCGAAACGCAGTCATTCGCAACCTTTCGCGCCCCCTTGAATGGGGGCAATCGCTTTAAAAATTCTTTGGAGAATCAGCTTTTTACGTGGCCAGATTCGACCAGCCCCAGACGCCCGCGGGCGCGCTGACCATGCCATGATCATAAACGATCGGTGGATTGCGATCGGATTCGAGAAACAACGGACCGTCGAGGTCGACCACGTCGCAATATTGGCCGATCAACAGGGCCGGAGCCATGGCCAGCGAGGTCCCGGTCATATTGCCGATCATCACCTTCAGCCCGACACGCCGGGCTTCTTCAGCCATCAACAGACCTTCGGTCAGGCCGCCGCACTTATCGAGTTTGATGTTCATCACCTGGAAACGCCCCACGAGCGCCGCCACATCCTCTAGCGACTGGACGCTTTCATCGGCTGCCAGCGGAATCGGCGAAACCAGTCCATCCAGCAGAGCATCGTCGCCAACCTTGAAGGGTTGTTCGATCAATGCCACGCGAGCCTCACGAAAGACCGGCATCAGTTCAGCCAAGCTATCCGGATCGAACCCTTGATTGGCGTCGACACCGACCCACACATCGTCGCGTGCGGCACGAACGGCGCGAACACGATCCCCGTCCAGCCCGTCACCGAGCAGCTTCAGCTTGATCGCCCTGGCATCGGCATATTTACCGCGCGCGCCTTCCGCCATGGCTTCGGGCGTGTCAGCACTCAAGGTATAGGTTGTCAGAAGCGGCTTTGGCGGCCGAAGGCCTGCCAGCGCCCAGACCGGCTTGCCCGCCTGCCTGGATTCGAGCTCCCACAAAGCGCAATCCACCGCGTTGCGCGCGCCGCCCGGCGGCAGCAACTGCCGCAACTCGTCCCGAGTCAACCCGGCTTCGATCTTGTCGCGCACCTCCTCCAGCTGCTGGATGCACCGATCGGGGAAATCATCAAGATAATATACGCCGGCTGCTTCGCCCCGACCCACATGAATTCCATCCGAGATCGTTACAACCAGGGCATCATGATCATTGAAAGTATAGCCGGTGATACGAACCGGGGATGACAACTCCCAATTCTCGATGTCCGCACGAAATGACAATCGGTTTCTTATATTAACGACCACAGTCATTTCCCCCCACCCTCACGAGAATGGATTTTTTTAAACTAAATAACGCCATGTGACGTCAAGAAATACAAATCCATCGCAATGTAGATTTCATCTTTATTCCTTAGCATCATCCGCGCGCCTCAATAGAATATCTTGATAGTCGTAGCTGAAATCAGCCATAGGAGAGATGGCCCGCATCTTGACGCAGTCCACTGAACCATCTTCGTTCAAAGCGAAGGTAACGTAGGCGTTTTCGATCACCGGATTGTCGAAACGCGTGCGAAATGTATCTCGCGACCAATGTTCCAGCCGCCCCCGCATGCCGGCATTGTGGGTGAAATCAATCGCGAGCCCCGCGCCCGCCGGTGCGATGACGATCTTGCCATACCAATCGTCCCGATAGGTTCCCGCGTAGGCGGCAAGCGGCAGAGAAGCCGCCCCACCAGTAGCGCGGCTATTCTGCGCGGCCTCGATCGCCTTGAGCGCCGCCGCCTGCGAACTGGCTCCCTTCGCCTTCCATGCCGCGATCCAATCCGTCGGCGTCCGCGCGGTATAGTGATCCAACAGCATGCCGGCGATCGACATGTGGCAACCCTGCTCCTCGGCATTCGTCAGAATTGCGAAGCCGACACCCAGTTCCGGCACGAGCACCACCCGGGACGCCGCCCCTTCGATCCCGCCGGAATGGGCCAGGAACGGGGTGCCGCCGTGATCCTGCAAGCCCCATCCCAAGGCATAAAGGAGAAAATGCGGATCGCCGTCGCGCGCCGGCGACGTCGCGGACGCGCTGACGAGGGTGCGCGGGCGCCACATCTGCGATGCGCCCTCCTCGCTCCACAGCCGCTTGCCGTCAGGCGTTTTGCCGCGAGCGAGCTGGACCTGCAACCAATGCGCCATATCACGCGCGCTGGCGTAGATGCCTCCGGCTGCGTTGGACGGATCCGGAACGGCGGAGCCCGGCACATTCAGCGGGCTGATGATCTGCATCCGCCCGGTGCCCCGCACCGGCCCATCGATCCGCGCATGAGTGGCCGCACGATTGGACGTGGTCAGGAGGCTCTGGTCCGGCGCGGAATCCCTCATTCCCATGGGAGACAGGAGCCGCTGCTGAACGAACGTTTCCCAGCTCTGTCCCGACACCGACCGGATCAGCTCCCCCGCCGCGATATAAAGAACATTGTCATAGGCGAAGTTCGCGCGAAAACTTGTCGCGGGTTTCAGATATCGTAACTGCCGCACGACTTCGGCGGCCGTGCGCCGCCCGCCCGGCCAGAAGAGCAGATCGCCCTGCCCCAGACCCAGGCCGCTGCGGTGGGTCAAAAGATCCGCCACCGTCATCTGCTGGCTGGCATAGGCATCGTACAGGCGAAAGCCGGGCAAGTGATTGCCGACCGGGTCGTCCCAGTCGAGCCGCCCCTCATCCACCAGAAGGGCCAGCGCCGCCGCCGTGAAGGCCTTGCTATTGGAGGCTATGGCAAAGACGGTGCCCGGATCGACCGGTGCCGCCTTGCCCAACTGGCGCACGCCATAGCCACGAAGAATCGGCTCACTGCCGGGGGAGATCAGCGCGATCGACAGCCCGGGCGTACCAAACACCCGCATCGCCACGCCAACCATCGCATCAAGGTCGAGCATACCGGAAACGGGCTGAGCGGCCTTGGCACTGCCTGAAGCCAGCACGGCTCCCGCACCAAGGGCGCCGAATCCCAGCAGCGCCTGACGCCGCGTGCTTGTGAACATTGGATTTGAGCGCATGTCGGAGGTTTCCATCTTATGGGATCGGATCAGCGGCGGATCAGCGCCCACTCATGGCGCCTTCGAGGAATCATCCCGGATCACCTGCCCACCCTTCATGACGAAGGTGACCCTGCCCATCTCCCGCAGGTCCTTGAGCGGATCGCGCGCCACAGCGATGATATCGGCGGCCTTGCCAGGCGCGATCGAGCCGATCTCGCTCTCCCTGCCCAGGGCCCGGGCAGCATTGACCGTGGCCGTCTTCAGGGCGTCAGCCGGGGTAAGGCCCGCCTCATTCAGCAAGATGAATTCTTCGGCGACGCGTGCAATGGGGACGACTGGCAGGTCAGAGCCGAACAGGATCGGCACACCGGCCCGATAGGCCTTGCGGACGCTGCCCGCGACCTGGGAATAATAGCCGCCTTCGACGCCCAATTTTCCTTCCGCCATCTTAGCCGCCATCATCGTCGCCGTGTAGGCAGTGCGGCGCGACATCATGCCGGCGATGTTGCGATCGCTCAGCGGGCCATGCTCCATGGTATCGGCTCCCGCATCGATGGCGATTTCATTGGCGACGTCGGAGCCTGCGGAATGGACAGCCACTTTCCGATTGAGGCGGTGGGCGGTCGTAACGATGGCCTGGATTTCTTCGGGGGTTTCCATCGGCCCGCTTTTCGGATCGGATGTTTGCGCCGCCAGCCGAAGCTTGATGACGTCCGCCCCGCGGCGAACTTCTTCCCGCACCGCCCGCGCGCAATCGATCGCCCCCGTGCAGGTACCGCGACTGCGGAACAACGGCTCCAGATCGGCGCGCTCTCCGAAAGCGCTCGCATCATAGTCTCCGCCGGATACGCCGAACATCGGTTCATCCGCGATGATGCGCGGACCGGCCACGATCCCGGCATTTATGGCGTTCCTGAGATCATAGGTGACATTGGCGGGATCACCCAGATTGCGGATAGTGGTGAAACCATTGCGCAAAATGGCCTGCGCGCGCGGTATCGTCGCAAGGACGCGCTGCGTCGGCCGCCCAAGTACCGCCGGCAGCATGTCAGCCGCCGGATTGGGCAAGTCGATGTCCATCGTGATCGACACATGTGTGTGCATGTCGATCAGACCGGGCATCACCCAGTCGTTGGAAAGATCGATCACCCGCTCGCCATCGACATACCCGTCTTTTACGGCGACGATCCGTCCATCCTTGATGATGATCGACTGGCGATCGCTCACCGGCTGACCGGGTTCCGCGAGCAGGTGCCCCGCGTGAATGACCGTCTGAGCCTCAGCCTGGGACGTGAATGCCAGGGCCAGGGCCGATGCGAGAGCAGGCAGGTGTTTCATGGACATCTCTCGATTGAAGGGACGCGACCGGAAGCCGCGATCAGAAGGTCTGGGCGATCGAGAAACCGAAGGTCCGGGGACGGATCACCGACACCTCGGCGATCGGGCCAAGGATAAATCCGTTCGCCTGGCCGATCGAGTTCCCGACATTCTTGAGATAGAAGTTGAGCGACAGACCGCCCTTGCGAACGCCCGCGTGCAGATCGACCACGTCATAAGCCGGCAACTGGAACCGAGGCTGGCCAGCCTCCTCGGCGAAACTGGATTGGCGATTGCCCACATATCGGAAATCGGAGCCGGCCGTGGCGGTCCACGCATCCCCCAGCGGGAACTGATATTCAGCACTGACCTGGCCGCTCCAGCGCGGCGTGAACGGCAGCGCGTCGCCTTTCATCCCAACCGTCGGGAGCGGCAGTGACCGACCAAGCGTCGCATCAATGTAGCTGAGATTTCCATCAACGACGAAGCCGCGCGCCGGACGCAACGAGAAGGAAACCTCCACTCCCTTGCTCGAAGCCTTGCCCGCATTGCTGTAGTAACTCGTACCCAGCGGGGATATCTGGAGCAGCTGAACGTCTTTCCAGTCGATATAGAACGCCGATGCTTCCAGGCTGAGAAGCCGATGGAACAGGTCGGCCTTCAATCCCGCCTCATAATTGGTCAGCGTGTCCGGCTTGTAGCTGTTGGGAACGTCGGTCACGACGATGTTCGGACCGCCCGGCCGATAGCCCGACGCCACGCGCAAATAGACCATCGTATTGTCGCTGAGGTGGAAGCGCGGCGTAACGAGAAACGTCACCGAGCCATCACGAGAAGCAAGGTGCGTCGTGCTCGGCGGCCCGACCAGGAACCCCTGCGTGCCCTGGTCCGCCGACTGGCGGTTTCGGCTGTAACGCAGGCCAGCCATGAGATCGAACCGGGAACTGAAGCGATAGGTGGCATCACCGAATGCGGCAATCTCGCTGTATGTCGACGGAACCGAAACCTTGAGCGCGGCCGGCAAGCTGACGGGTAGCGGACCACCGGTCGCCGCCATGAAAAGCGGCAGCTCCTGAGTCACCATCGAGCTTTCGTGCGTATAGAACAGCCCGACCTGCCAAGCGAAGCGCTGGCCGGAAGGCGAGCTCAGGCGCAATTCCTGCGTCACCTTATTCAAACCCGACTGGCCCTGGATCGCCGCCCCGAGCCCGGGCAGCCCGAGCGCGTCGCTCAGCATCGGTCCGTAAAGCGGCGTGGCGTCGGTGTTGATCCGCGACGTCAGCTTTCCATAGCTTGTCGCCGATACAAGGTCCGCTGCGCCAAGATGACCTTCGATGCGGACATCGTAGAGATTATAGGTCGCCCGAGTGGCGCCCGTGCCCGGCGCACGCACCTGACGCAGATCACCATACAGGAGCTTGCCGGTGGCGAGATCGAAGTCCTCTGTCGGCGTGCCGCGCCCGCTCTGATGTTGGATGAGAGCCGATGCGCGAACGGTCCAGTCCTCGCTCACGCGCCAGCCCAGCGACGCCCGGCCACCGGTGAAGCGGGCGCCGTTTACATTGCGCGCCTCGCGAGCGGCATCATCGATGAAGCCTGGATCCCAGCGGTTGAATCCGCTGACCCGCAAGCCAAGATTGCCGCCGAGCGGTATATTCGCGGCCGCCCGCACACCATAGCCTGTCCCGCCGCCGTCGATCTGATTTCCGTCGACCTGAATACGACCGCTGAACTGTTCGAAATTCGGCGCCTGAGTCACGAATTTGACCAGCCCGCCCATGCTGCCCGCCCCATAGAGCGTCCCCTGTGGGCCGCGCAGCACTTCAATCCGGGTAAGGTCGGAAGGGTCCAGGTCCGGCGCGAAAATCGCGCCACCGCCAAGGTTGGTGCTGGAACCAAACGGAGCGTCATCGATGTAGAAGCCCACCGTGGGGTTTCCGCCGCCGCCGGTGGTAACGCCACGGATGGAAATCTGATTCAGCCCGCCGCTGGCCGACGCATTGTTGATGTTCAGGCCGGGTGATTTCGCCGCGTAATCCTCAAACCCGTTCGCCCCACGGCTTACCAGTGCCTCGGCGTTGATCGCGGTGACTGACGCCGGCACGTCCATCAGGCGCTCGGTGCGCTTGTTGGCGGTAACGACAATGTCCTGCTCCGGCACTCCTTCCTGCGCGTCAGGGCTTTGAGTGACCGAGTCTGGCGCGGATGCCTCCGACGCGCCAGCCAGGGCCTGCGCCTCCGCGCCAAACGATGCAGCCAAGGCCAACGAACAAGTGGCCATCAGGGCCACGCGGCGAGCTGGATTCATGCAGTCCCCCTCCTCGATACTGGTTTCTTATTTTTTAGAGTAATGACTCTACTATTTATCGCTAGCTCCTGCTGTCAAGCGGTTTTAGAGTAGCGAACCTATTTTTTAGGAGATGATATGACCGGTCCCACCAAGAAGGCTGCGGCGCGTCGCTCGGAGATTCTGGCGGCGGCCGGCATCTGCTTTTCCGAAAAGGGCATCAAAGAGGCAAAGATAGACGACATATGTGGCAAGCTTAATATCAGCCCCGGCCACCTATATTATTACTTCAAAAGCAAATCCGAGATACTCGATGCCTTGATTGACGCACATACTGCAAGAATAGAACAGAGAGGCGAAGAATTATTAAACCGCCCTGACGCGCTGGATTACTTCCTGTGCGATGATTTCGTTTCCATTCAACTGGAATCTGACGACAACGAATCATATATCTGGGAAATTTACACCCGAATGCGCGGGGATTCCCACATGGCGGAGAAGGGGCGCCGCCACTGGCAGGTCAGCAGCGATGCGCTCCGAAAGATCGTGCTGTCGGCGAAACACCATGGGCGCCTTCGCCCCGACGCCGATGTGGATACCGTGCTCACGCTACTCAGCATGATGGTGCTCACCGCCCAATTCGCCGAGATGGCCGACCCGGATTACGACCTGGCGCGCTATCAAGCGGCGCTGCGCCTCGCGCTGAAGCCCTTCACCGCCGAGCCATAGCTGTTATCTTCGCGATCGGCTTGCCGCCCCGGCATGGGGAGGCATCACGGTAACGCTGCGCAGGAATAGATAGCCGATTGCTACCGGGACAAGCGGAACCAGGGTGTAGCCGATCCGAAGCCCGACCAAGGTCAGGGGCGATTGATGGGCGCCGCCAGGCGCAAAACCGATCAGGTCCAACATGCCGCCCGCCATGAGGCTGCCCATGGACGCGCCCAGTTTGAACCCCGCCACCATGATGCCAAGGTAAAAGCCGGTGACGATCCCGGCCTCGTGCTCGACGACCTCGAGGGAGATTGTCTGCAAAAGGATGGTCGCGGCCCCCGCAGCGAGGCCCACGCCGCCGATCGCGATCCAATTCATCCAGGGCGGACCATAGCTTGCCGGAAAGAGTGCGCCCAGCATCGCCGCGATCGCGAGCGTGCATGCGCGAACCGACTGCCCGGCGCCGAAACGCCTCACGAGCCAGGGCGCCAGCGACATGCCGCCGACTGCTCCCGCTCCCGATGCCGCGAGCAATATGGGAAGCCCATGCCGACCATTTTCCAGAACATATCTCGCCGCGAACGGCAGAACGCTGCCGATAAATGCCGAAGCGGCGCTAAGACAGAGCACACCGGCCATCAGAAAATAGAAAGCGCGATTGGAAGCGGTGATACGGATCGAAGCGCGTAGCGACAGGGGCGCCTTGGCCGGAGGGAGTTGCCGGACAGGAACACGCGCCGTCGTCGCGACGAATACGCCGATGGCGATAGCCGCTATCACCGCGACCTGCACCGCCATCAGCGAATAACCCGACCGACCGCCGCCCGACCAGGAAACCAGCACAGGCGCCATCACTGCGCCCGCGACCAGAAACGCCTGGCCCATGCCGCCCGAAAGCGACAACAGCCCGCTCAGTTCATTCTCGGTCACGCTCAATTCGGTGGCGAGGGCGAACTGCGAAACCGTGAACGCCGTCTCGGTCACCGACAACAGGATCAACAGCACGATGACCGTGATTTGAATCGACAGTGCCGATTGCAACGGCGGAAGCGAGAAAATGAGTATCAGCGCCGCGAGAAACCCGGTGCCGGAAATCAGCGCGATCGGCGTGCGCCGCTTCATCCCGGCAGCCAGCCGTTCAACCCAACCGCCGATCCCGGGGCCGAGCAACGCATCCCACATCTTCGGCAACGCAATGACCATACCGGCCTGCCCTGCCCGCAACCCCACCACCTCGGTCAGATAGAAAAGGAGCATCAGCGTAATCGGGCTCAGCCCGATCATCAGCCCGGCATTGCCGAACGCATAGCCGAGCCGTCGCCACCAGCCGAAACCAGCACCAGTCGCAAGTGTCGCCTGATCGTATGAGCGGGTTGTGATACCGGTCTCTGCCATATCGACGCTCACTGGACGCCGCGCGACCCGTTACCTGAGCACCCCCACTTCCGCACGTTAAATTGCACGCGATATTCCGGTCGCGAAAGTGGTCCACTCCCGATGGCGATCATCCGCGCAATTCATGGGTGATCGAGCTTTCGATCGCGTCAGCCACGAGGCTGGCGACCGATCACGCACAATAATCCGCCTCGATAGTGCGCGGCTGCAGCGCCTGTTGCGCATAGCCCTCCCCTGCATCCTGGATCATCCACTCCTTATCGCCAGGCGGGCGTCGATGAGGAAAGGATCCTGCCAGTCGAACGGTACGAAGCGGTCAGTCAGCGCTCCTCCCGTTTCGCAAGACCACTCTTGCAAGGTCGCACGATTTGCTTCAAGCTTGAAATAGTTTGGAGAGAGATCGATGCGCATCGCATGTGTCGGCGGCGGACCGGCGGGACTCTATTTCGCGATCTCGATGAAGCTCCGCGACCCGGCGCATGAGATAGAGGTGTTCGAGCGCAATAGGGCCGGCGACACGTTCGGCTGGGGCGTCGTGTTCTCGGATCAGACCGTCGAGAATCTCATGGCGAACGACGCGGTGAGCGGCCGTATCATCGCCAGCGAATTCGCTCATTGGGACGATATCGAGGTGTCGATCGGCGGCGAGTCGATCCGCTCTTCGGGCCACGGCTTCATCGGGATCGGCCGCAAGCGGCTGCTCCAGATCCTGCAGGAGCGGGCACAAGCTCTTGGCGTCGTGCTCCATTTCGAGCATGAATCGAGCGACGACCTCGCCGACTATCCCGATTATGATCTCGTCATCGCCGCCGACGGCCTGAACAGCCGTTTCCGCAAGCGCTATGCCGGACATTTCGGGGTCGATATCGACGTCCGGCGCAACAAGTTCATCTGGCTTGGCACGCACAAGACCTTCGACGCCTTCACCTTCGCCTTCGAGCAGACCGAGGCTGGCTGGGTCTGGGCGCACGCCTATCGCTTCTCTGACGATCTCTCGACCTTCATCGTCGAGTGCGCGCCCGATACCTGGGAAAAGCTCGGGTTCGGTGAGATGGAACAATCCGAGGCAATCGCGCTATGTGAGAAGATCTTCGCCCGCCACCTCGATGGCCATGCGCTGATGACCAATGCCGCGCATCTGCGCGGGTCGGCTGCCTGGATCAATTTCCCGCGCGTGCTGTGCGATGCCTGGGCGTACGACAAGCTGATCCTGATGGGCGACGCGGCGCACACCGCGCATTTTTCGATCGGATCGGGCACCAAGCTCGCGCTGGAGGACGCGATCAAGCTGGCCGAGGTGCTCAACCGGCCCGGCCTGTCGCGCGACCAGGGACTCACCGAATACCAGGCGGAGCGCACCGTCGAGGTGCTCAAGCTGCAGAATTCGGCCCGCAATTCGACCGAATGGTTCGAGACGCTCGACCGCTATCTCGGGTTCGAGCCTATCCAGTTCGCTTATTCGCTGCTGACCCGATCGCAGCGCGTCAGCCACGAGAATCTGCGGTTGCGCGACCGCGCCTGGCTGGAGAGCGTCGAGCGCTGGTTCGCGGGCGGCACGAATAAGGCCGTGGCACCGATGTTCGTGCCCTATCATCTGCGGGGGATGACACTGGCTAACCGCGTGGTCGTCTCGCCGATGGCGACCTATTCGGCCGCGGACGGCACGCCTGGCGATTTCCATCTCGTCCATTACGGCACCCGGGCGCAGGGCGGCGCTGGCCTCGTCTATACCGAGATGACCTGTGTTTCCGCCGATGGCCGGATCACGCCAGGCTGTGCCGGCATGTACGCGCCCGGCCACGTCGCCGGCTGGCGCAGGATCGTCGACTTCGTCCACGCCAACAGCGCAGCGAAAATCTGCCTCCAGCTTGGCCATGCCGGCCCCAAGGGTTCGACCAGGGTCGGCTGGGAAGGTTATGATGTTCCGCTCGACAAAGGGAACTGGCCGCTGCTCGCTGCCTCCGACGTGCCGTGGAGCGCGGCAAACCAGACGCCACGCGCGATCACCCGCCCCGAGATGGATACCGTGCGCGATGCCTTTGTCGCAGCGACCCACATGGCCGTGGACGCCGGCTTCGACATGATCGAGCTCCACGCCGCGCATGGCTATCTGCTCTCGAGTTTCATCACGCCGCTGATGAACAAGCGCAGCGATGAATATGGCGGCCCACTCGAGAACCGGCTGCGCTTCCCGCTCGACGTCTTCGCCGCGATGCGCGCCGCATGGCCGGCCGACCGCCCGATGTCGGTGCGCATCTCGGCCAATGACTGGGCGGGAGAGGACGGCGTGACGCCGGACGAAGCCGTCGAGATCGCGCGCGCCTTTGCGGCTACCGGCGCGGACCTGATCGACGTGTCGGCCGGCCAGACCTGGGCGGATGCCAGGCCAGTCTATGGCCGCATGTTCCAGACGCCGTTCGCCGATCGCGTCCGCAATGAAGCGGGCGTCGCGACGATGGCGGTGGGGAACATCTTCGAGCCCGATCACGTCAATTCTATCCTGGCCGCGGGGCGCGCCGATCTGGTCGCGCTTGCCCGGCCCCATTTGATCGATCCGATGTGGACGCTGCGGGCCGCCGCTGCCGCGGGCCATCGCGATATCTTCGTGCCCTCGCCTTATCTCGGCGGCCAGGCACAGCTTGCGCGCAATCTCGCGCGTGCCGCGGAAATGGAGGCGCGCGCATGACGCAGTTGGCAGGACTGCACGCCGTGGTCACTGGCGGCGGCACTGGGATCGGTGCCGAAATCGCCCGCGCGCTGGCTGACCAGGGTGTCAATCTGAGCCTGATCGGACGGCGGCGCGACAAGCTCGAAGAGGTCGCCGGCCAAATCCCCGGCGCCTGCATCGTCCCCGCCGACATATCGGTTCGCGCGGAGGTCGATCGCGCGTTCGAGACCGCGCGCGCGGCGCACGGCCCGATCGCGATCCTCGTCAACAATGCCGGTATCGCCGCGAGCGCGCCTTTCGGCCGGGTCGCCGAAGACGATTGGCGACAGGTCATGGCGGTCAATCTCGACGCGCTGTTCCATTGCTGCCAGGCCGCCCTGCCCGATCTCAAGGCGGCAGTCGCGGGCAGGATCGTGACAATCGCCTCGACGGCCGGCCTGCGCGGATACGCCTATACCGCGCCTTATGTCGCGGCGAAGCACGGTGCCATCGGCCTGACCCGCGCGCTCGCACTCGAACTGGCGAAGACCAGGATCACGGTGAATGCCGTCTGTCCCGGCTTCACTGACACGGCCATCGTCGCCGATGCCGTGGCGAAAATCGGGAGCACGACCGGGCGCAGCCCCGAAGAGGCGGTGACCGAACTGACGCGCTTCAATCCGCAGGCCCGGCTGATCCAGCCGCGCGAAGTCGCCGACGCGGTATTGTGGCTGTGCCAGCCCGGCAGCGCCTCGATCACCGGCCAGGCTATTTCGGTGTCGGGCGGAGAGACCGCGTGACGGCGAAACCCGCCATCATCGAAAAGCATGAAGGCGCGCTCGACGACCGCGCCAGCGTGCGCATCTGGCTGCGCCTGCTCAGCTGCACGATGACGATCGAGAAGCTGGTCCAGCGCAGGCTGGGTGCGGAGTTCGCCAGCACCCTGCCGAGGTTCGACGTTCTCGCAGCCCTCGACCGCAGCGTCGGCGGCATGACGATGAGCGAGCTGTCTCGGACCCTCCTCGTCGCCAATGGCAATGTCACGGCGATCATCCAGTCGCTCCGTCGAGATGAGATGGTCGTCACCACCCCGCATCCCACCGACAAAAGATCATCGGTGGTCAGCCTGAGCGATGCCGGGCGGGCGCATTTCAACGACATGGCCGCCGCCCATCATGGCTGGATCGACGATCTCTTCGCCAGCCTGACGCCTGACGAAGGCGATGCGCTCTATGCCGCGCTCGGCCATCTCAAATCCTCGCTCGGCGAGGCGACCCGAAAGGAACAGCCATGAACCCGGCCAGCTTCACCCCCATGCATTTCGGCTGGGAATTCGCCGACGGTGTCGCGACCGTCACGCTCAACCGGCCCGAGCGCAAGAACCCGCTGACGTTCGAGAGCTATGCCGAGCTGCGCGACGCCTTTCGGGCGCTAGTCTATGCCAACGAGGTCAAGGTCGTGATCGTGACAGGCGCGGGCGACAATTTTTCGTCGGGTGGCGACGTCCATGAGATCATCGGCCCACTGACCGCGATGGCGATGCCGCAATTGCTCAATTTCACTCGCATGACGGGCGATCTGGTCAAGGCGATGCGTGGCTGCCCCCAACCCATCATCGCCGCACTCGATGGGGTTTGCGTCGGTGCCGGTGCGATCATGGCGATGGCGTCCGACATGCGGCTAGCGACACCCGAGACCAAGACCGCCTTCCTCTTCACCCGCGTCGGCCTCGCCGGTTGCGACATGGGGGCCTGCGCCATCCTGCCACGCATCATCGGGCAAGGCCGCGCATCCGAACTGCTGTTCACCGGCCGCGTCATGTCAGCGAGCGAAGGAGAGCGCTGGGGGTTCCACAACCGGCTGGTCGAACGCGCCGCGCTGATGAGCGAGGCACGGATACTGGCGGCGTCGCTGGCGAGCGGGCCGACCTTCGCCCACGGCATCACCAAGACCCAGCTCGCCACCGAATGGGCGGTCAGCATCGATACAGCGATCGAGATGGAAGCCCAGGCGCAAGCGCTCTGCATGGCGACCCAGGATTTCCGGCGCGCGTTCGAGGCCTTTGCCGAGAAACGTTCGCCGGTATTCGAGGGCAATTGAATGGCTGACCGCGCTTTTCTGGACTGGCCGTTCTTCGAGCCCGCGCACCGCACGCTCGGCGAGGAGCTCGATGCCTGGTGCAGTGAGAACATCCAGGCGCACCATGGCGGCGACGTCGATGCCGAGTGCCGTGCGCTGGTGCGCAAGCTCGGCGATGGCGGCTGGCTGCGCTACTGCGTTCCTGCTGCTTATGGTGGCGCGCTGGAGTCGCTCGACGTACGCTCGCTGGCGCTGATCCGCGAGACGCTCGCGCGCCATTCGGGGCTCGCCGATTTCGTCTTTGCGATGCAGGGGCTCGGCTCCGGCACCATCACCCTGTTCGGCACCGAGACACAGAAGCAGGCCTATCTGCCGGCCGTGTCGCGCGGCGAAAAGATCGCCGCCTTTGCGCTGACCGAACCGGCTTCCGGCTCCGACGTCGCGTCGATGGAGATGACGGCAGTCGAGGAAGACAATGGTTACACGCTCAATGGCGCCAAGACATATATCTCCAATGGCGGCATCGCAGACTATTACGTCCTGTTTGCACGCACCGGCGAGGCGCCCGGCGCCAGGGGTGTCTCGACCTTCATCGTCGATGCCGGTGTCGCAGGCCTCGACGCGAGCGAGCGGATCGAGGTCATCGCACCGCACCCATTGGCGACCTTGCGCTTCGATGATGTCCGACTTGACGCCAATGCACTGCTTGGCGAACGCGGCCGCGGCTTCGCCCAGGCGATGGCGACGCTCGACATCTTCCGCACCACCGTCGGCGCTGCGGCGCTCGGCTTTGCGCGCCGCGCGCTCGACGAGGCGACCGAACGCGCGCTGACCCGCCGGCTCGGCGACGGCGTTCTCGCCGACAATGCCGTGACCCAGGCGACGCTCGCCGAGATGGTGCTCGACATCGAAACCTCAGCGCTGCTCATCTATCGGGCCGGTTGGCTCCGCGACGTCAAGCAGGTCCGCAACACGCGCGAGGCAGCCCTTGCCAAGCTCCATGCGACCGACAGCGCGCAGCAGGTGATCGACAAGGCGGTGCAGCTGTTCGGCGGCATGGGCGTCACCGTCGGGGCAACGGTCGAGGCGCTCTACCGCGAGGTCCGCGCATTGCGCATTTACGAGGGCGCGTCCGAAGTCCAGCGCATGGTGATCGCCCGCGAGCATCTCAAGGCGTTCCGGCCGTGAGTCATGCTTTCTTGGCACGGCACCGCCTTCGCTTTGCGCACTGCGACGCCGCCGGGATCGCTTATTATCCGCGGCTGCTCGAACTCGCCGATGCTGTCATCGAGGACTGGACCGAGCAGGTCATCGGCGTGCCGCGCCGTATCCTCCATCTCGAGCTGGGCCGCGGATTGCCCACGGTCGACATGCGGGTCCAGTTCGCCAGCCCCAGCCGGCTGGGCGACTGGCTCGATTTCGCGCTCACTACTGAACGGATCAGCACCAGCTCGATCGATCTCACCCTCGCCATGTCCTGTGCCGGCGAGCACCGGTTATCCGCGCATTATACCCAGGTGCTGGTCGAGCTGGACGCGATGCGCTCGCTGCCCTGGCCGGCCGACTGGCGTGCCCGTATCGAGGGGACGATGCAGTGAGTGTCCATGATATCCTGCAACCCCCTGGCCGGGTTCGCCCCAAGGGATATGCCAACGGCATCGCCGCGAGAGGCCGGATGGTTTTCACGGCCGGCGTGATCGGCTGGAATGCCGAAGAGGTCATCGAGACGGAAGACTTTGTCGGCCAGTTCCGCCAGGTGATCATCAACACGCTCGCCATCCTGGCCGAAGCCGGCGCGGGCCCCGAGCATATCGTCCGCATGACCTGGTACATTACCGACCGCGACGAATATCTCGCGGCGGGGCGCGAGATCGGTGCGGTCTATCGTGAGATGCTTGGACGAAATTTCCCGGCAATGGCCGTGGTCATCGTTGCCGGCCTGATCGAACGAAGGGCGAAGCTCGAGATCGAAACCACCGCGGTGGTGCCCGAGCGATGATCACGGCGCATGTCGACACGTTCGTTCGTGACCGGCTGCCGCCATCGTCACTCCAGCCGGAATTCCGGTTCGATCTGCCCGAGTTGCATTACCCCGATCGCCTGAACGCGGCGGTTGCCCTGCTTGAAGGTCAGGATCCCCACTCGGTGGCGATCATCAACGAAACGGGCAGCTGGACCTATGGCCAGTTGCAAGCACGCTCGGATGCGATCGCCCGCATTCTGGTCGAACAAGAGGGTCTGGTACCGGGTAATCGCGTATTGTTGCGCGGGCCCAACACAGCGCTGATGTTCACCGCGTGGCTCGGCGTTCTCAAGGCTGGCGGCGTGGTCGTGGCGACGATGCCGATCCTGCGGGCAAGCGAGATAGTGACGATCCTCGATCGTGCGCGAATCACGCATGCGATCGTCGATCGTCGCAGCCTGAGCGATTTCCGGGCGGCGCAGGACAACGCATCCACGCTTCGCTCTTGCCTGATCTATGATGGCGATGCCGGCACGGGCGACGTCGAAGCGCGGATGGCCACCGTCGCGCCCGGGTTCGAGCCGATCGCGACACATCGCGACGACCCCGCGCTTATCGCCTTCACCTCCGGCACGACCGGAAAGCCCAAGGGCTGCGTTCAGTTCCATCGCGACATTCTCGCGCCTGCGGATAGTTTTGCCCGGCACATCATCGCGCCCAGCCCGCAGGATCGGTGGTTATGCTCGGCACCGATCGCCTTCACGTTCGGCCTCGGCATGCAGTTGATCTTCCCGCTGCGCTTCGGCGGCGTCGCGGTCACGGCCGAACAATCCTCCCCGCAAGGCCTTTTGGAGACCATCGAGCGGTTTGGCGTCACGATCCTCGCCACGGCCCCGACTGCCTACAAGGCGATGCTGGGAATCATATCGCACATCCCGTCATCGCTGCGCCTCTGCGTTTCAGCCGGCGAGCACCTTCCCGAGACGGTGTGGCATGCGTGGCGCGATGCGACTGGCCTGGAAATCGTCAACGGCCTCGGCGCGACGGAGATGATGCACATCTTCGTTTCGGCGGCCGGCACCGACAATCGCCCGGGTGCGACCGGCCGCGCGGTCCCCGGGTACGAGGTGACGATCCTCGACCAGGCAGGCCGCGCGATACCGACGGGGACAGGGCGACTTGCTGTTAAGGGCCCCACCGGCTGCCGCTACCTCGATGACCGACGCCAGGCTGACTATGTCATCGATAGCTGGAACGTCACCGGCGATACCTATCGTCGCGATGAGGACGGCTATTTTCATTTCGTGGCGCGCTCGGACGACATGATCGTCTCCAGCGGCTACAATATCGGCGCGCCCGAGGTGGAAAAGGCGCTGTATGGGCATCCGGCCGTGCTGGAGTGCGCGGTGATCGGCGTACCCTGTATCGAGCGCGGCATGAAGGTGAAAGCGTTCATCGTAGTGGCGGAGGGATATACGGCTGACCCGAGCCTGGCGAAAGCGCTGCAGGATCACGTCAAGGCGGCGATCGCTCCTTATAAATATCCGCGCGAAATCGCTTTTCTCGATGCGCTGCCGAAGACCGCTACCGGCAAGATCCAGCGTTTTGCGCTGCGCCAGGCATCCGTGGAGACAAAACCTTGACTGACTTTGCAACGACCCGTGGCCTGTTCAAGCTTCCCGAGGGCATCATCTATCTCGACGGAAATTCGCTGGGCCCACTGCCACGCGGCGTCGAACGCCGGTTGCTCGACACCGTGAATGCCGAATGGGGTGATCGGTTGATTCGCGCCTGGAATGAAGCTGACTGGATGACCATGCCGCGGCGGATCGGCGATCGGGTCGGCCGCCTGATCGGCGCGCCAACCGGTAGCGTCGTGATGGGGGATACGCTGTCAGTCAAAGTCTATCAGGCTCTCGCGTCGGCGCTCGAGTTGAACCCGGAACGGCGGGTCGTCCTCACTGACAGCGGCAACTTCCCGTCCGACATCTACATGGCGGAGGGGCTGCTGACCTCGCTCCAGCGCGATTATGAACTGACCATCGTAGCGCCCGAAGAGGTCGAAGCGGCGATCGACGAGACTGTCGCCGTTCTTTTGCTGACCGAAGTCGATTACCGAACGGGCCGGCGCCATGACATGCCCGCGCTCATCCACAAGGCGCACGCGGCGGGCGCGCTGGTGATTTGGGATCTTGCACATTCCGCGGGCGCGTTGCCGGTCGATGTCACCGGTGCCGACACGGATTTTGCGATCGGCTGCACCTACAAATATCTGAACGGGGGCCCGGGTTCGCCCGCCTTCATCTATGTGGCGCCGCGGTTCGCCAACCAGGTTCGCCCCGCCCTGTCGGGCTGGATGGGACATGAAGCCCCCTTCGCGTTCGACCTGTCCTATCGTCCCGGTGCCGGCATCGAGCGCATGCGCGTCGGGACCCCACCAATCCTGGCACTCGCCACGCTCGACGCCGCGCTTGATGTCTGGGAAGGCGTCGATATGGCTGCGATCCGTACGGCGTCGCTGGACCTGGCGGAACTGTTCATCGCCGAAGTCGAAAGCCGCTGTCCTGACCTTGTGCTCGCGTCGCCACGCGACGGGGCCCGGCGCGGCAGCCAGGTGTCCTTCCGCCACCCGGATGGATATTCGGTCATGCAGGCGCTCATCGCCCGCGGTGTGATCGGCGACTTTCGCGCTCCCGATATCCTGCGATTTGGCCTGACCCCACTCTACATCGACAAGCGCGATATCATCGGCGCTGTCGACATCCTGGCCGACGTCATCGACCGCCGACTGTGGGATTCGCCCGAATATACGACAAAAGGACTCGTCACATGAGCGGTTGCCCCTACAATCCGGCAGTCGAAGGAGCAGAGATGTCTTTTGACGGCCGCATGTCCTACGGCGACTATCTCCGTCTCGACCTCATCTTCGATGCCCAGTCACCCTTGTCGGATGCGCACGACGAACTGCTGTTCATTATCCAGCACCAGACATCCGAACTGTGGATGAAACTGGCGATACACGAACTCCGCACAGCGATCGGGGCGATCCGCGACGATCATCTTCAACCCGCGTTCAAGATGCTCGCCCGAGTCTCGCGCATCTTCGAGCAATTGAATAGCGCGTGGGACGTCCTGCGGACGATGACGCCAAGCGAATATACGAGTTTCCGGGATTCACTCGGCCAGTCGTCCGGCTTCCAATCGCATCAATATCGCGCAATCGAGTTCCTCCTGGGCAACCGCAACCTCGCGATGCTCAAGCCGCATGCCCATCGGGAAGACATCACCGCGCTCCTGGAGGCGATCCTTGCCACGCCGAGCCTGTACGATGAAACGCTTCGCTTGCTGGCGCGGACGGGTTTAGACATTGGCTCGGATGCTGAACGGACCGACTGGCGCGCCTCACGGCAGGAGAATCCGCAGGTCCTTGCGGCCTGGGCGAGAATCTACCGCGCCCCGGAAGAACATTGGGCGCTTTACGAACTGGCCGAAAAGCTCATCGATCTCGAAGACTATTTCCGCCGATGGCGGTTCAACCACGTCACCACCGTTGAGCGCATCATTGGTTTGAAGGCGGGAACCGGCGGGACGGGCGGCGTTTCCTATCTCCGCCGCATGCTCGACACGGTATTGTTTCCCGAATTGTGGAAAGTCAGAACCGAGCTCTGAGAAAGTGCCGGGTCTGACCGCGCAGTCACGAGATCCTCGGCCCGCCACGTCGCGGCCCGCGCTGGCTCCATTCAGCACCGGTCACCCGAAACGGCGCCTCCGTGATGCGCATCTGGCTTTCCCAGGAATACCCGTGGGGAGCTTCTGAACCGATTCGACTAGTTCGGACTCTTTATCGCGTCCCGGCGGTCATCATCGAAAAATTACGCGAGCCGCTACCGGCAGCGAGCAGATCTGGGCGTGCAACCACCGGCGCGTCCCGCGCGGCGACGAGGGCAGCACCACGACCGGCGGCGAATGGGCGTGTGTTTCCATGAAACGCCGATCGACGAAGGGCTTGCTGGAGAACAGCGCTGTGCGGGTAAGCGAGCTTGCTCCGTTCGCCGACAAGAACGACACCGCGCACACCAAGCCGGTCCAGTATGGCGCTCGCTTCGCGCGGCGATCGTGCGGTCAGCGCGTACCCGCGCCCCATGAAGTCGCTGGTCGACAGCCATTGTGAGGCGCGCGCAACCCAGATGCGGCGTCGGCCGCCATCGGCATAGGCAGCAGCGGCGATCACCGCGCCCTCACCGCCCGCGCGGCCGTCGACCAGCCAGACGCCCGGCCTATTGACCATTGCTCGCGCAATCGCCGGAGCCCCTAGATCAGGCTTGATGGTCGCATGCATCAAGGTCGTGATTGGCACGATGAAAGCGAGGGCAACGCTTGCTGCGGCGGCAAGACGTCCCAGGCCATGAACGTTCCACAGCGTTCGGACACCCAGCGCCGCCAGTAGAACGCACCATGGCAACAACGGTAGAATATAGCGATCTGCCAGTGCGACCGGAACGCCCGCCTGGAAGATCAACGTCGCCAGGATCGTAGCGAGAGCGATTCTAACGACCGGTCCAGAACGGGGATCCCGCCAATCATGGATCGCCCCGACCGACGCGAGGAGCAGCCCTACCCAGCCGATATTGTCCCTGACCGCCGTGCAATTGGTCGCAAGCGAGGCCCAAGCATAGGCGAATCCCGGCTGGTAGTTGAAGCCGCCGGCCGAGATACGGAAGGAGATCAGATACCAGGGCAGGATCAGGAGAAAGGTGATCGCCCCAACGGTCCAGAGCCGCTTGTCCGCAAGCAGCCTCCATCGTCGCGACAGGCCGATCTCGATCGCGGGGATGAGCACGACCAGCGTGCCATTGCCCTTGACCAGGGTGGCGAAGACCGCGAGCGCGCCGAACAGCGCGTAGCGCCTCCAGGAGGGATGTTCAGCAGCGGCGAGCCAGGCGATCGCGGCAACGCCGACGACAAGCGCCACCGGCTGATCAAGCAGGAAATAGCGCGCGCTTTCCACCGTCAGCGGCAGTAACAGCACGACGAAAGCCGCCGCGATGGCGAGGCGCGGTGCGCCCGACCGGAACAGTCCCCAGCCAGTCAGAACGGCCGGCAGACCGGCAATGAACGCGCTTATCATTGCGGCGCCGAATGGTGAGGGCCGCATGATCGCGAATGGCGGTGCGAGCAGCGCATACCAGCCCGGCGGCCAATGACCGATCGAAAGCTTGGGAAAGTGCGCGTAAAAGTCCCGCGCGAAGGTCATCGGCGCTGGCAAGCCGGCGCGCAGCCAATCGGCGATGAAGAGCGTGTTGACATAATGCGCGGATTCATCGGGATCGAGGAAGCTGCGCGACAATCCGCCAGTCATGCCGGCAAGCGCAAGGGCGGCAAGCCCCAGTAGCAGCCCCAGTGCGAAAGTTCGCCGAACATGACCCCCGTAGAGCATAGGGCTGTCCTAGGAGCCGGCGCTTGAAAAATTCCTAATCGCAATATCTTCCGGCAAGTGGCCATGCCTGAAGGCACAGGGCCGATGCTCCTTGCGAAGCATCGGCCCTGCCGTTCCATATGTGAGATATATTAGCTGATGGCGGGATTATTGATCGCGTTCAGATATTTGAACCAGCTCGATCCGGCATTGACACCGAGTGCTGCCTGCTCGCTCTTTTTTTGGTTACGCCACCCGGTAACCGTCGACTGGGCCGTATCGATATCCGAGCCGGACAGGCCAAGTTGATATTTGAGTTGCGATGGCCCGGCAATCAACTGGTCGAGACCCTGGCCGTCGCGATCGATCGTGGAGCCGCTCACGATGATCTTGTCCCATGTCGGCCCGTTCCCGTTCTGCGTCGCAACCGCCGCGTAGTTTTGCGGCAGTGACGCGACCGTGCCGCTTGCAGCCGCGATCGCTGCCTGTGTCCAGATCACGAACTCATAGTCGGCGCCACCGCCCGGATTGGCGCGCGGTGCCTGATTGATTCGGCCAACGACCCGCTGCCTGTGCCTGGCGATCAGGAAGTCGAGCACGGCACCCGCTTTCGTCGATGCCGCACGCACCGCGGCATTGAAGCCGAGCTTTTCCCCGATCGACAGGGCCGTCAGCCAATAACCGGCGAAGAAGTCATGCTGGCCGAAGCCCGGGCCAACAGGGAACATCACGCCGAAGCGGGACGCACCGGCATAGGCTACCTTGGCGGTGTCGGTCTGTCCGCCAGTATAGACATTGGTTGGCGGGTTATCGAAGCCCGGCGTCGAGGTCTTGTGATTGTCGCTGAACCATTCGAAGTCCTGCCTGACGAAGGCGATCACCTCAGCCCGGCTATAGAGACGGTCGGAGTTGGAGGAGGCCGTCTTCCAGGCGAGCGCCGCATGGAGAAACTGCCACGCCCCGTCCCGCTCGGCCCACCGCGTTGCCGACGGCTCGGCGATGATGATATTCCAGTAGAGCCGATCCTGATCCCACATCTTGTGGCCCAGAAAGGCAAACTCCGGCGATTGCCAAAGCATCGAACCCCAGTGCGGAAATTGGTGCGCGTGGGCCGCATCGATCTCGTTGGTGCCGAAATAGGGCTTGTCCGCCGCCGAGCCCTTTGATGGCACATAGGTTCGGAAGGGGTTCTGCGACGCGACCAATGTGTAGGTGGGACCGCCCTGGATGTAATAGGCGCGATCTGCCGGCGTCGAGGCTTCTCCGGGTCCATAATAGTGGTTGCGCAACGTAATGACCCGCGTCGCATTGGCACCCTTGAACAATGGCACGCAGCGCCCTGCCTCGAAGCAGTGATACGGATCGCTGACATAGCCGGTGACGAAATCGAGCGCGATTACTCCATAGGGTTTCGCATCATGCGGCCTGCTGGCCGTGATGTCATACATATATTGCGCAACCGGCTCGGCGATCGCCGCGCGGTCGTCACGCACGCCGCCGGGCCCGGTGATCGGCGAACGTCCCATCTGATTGAACGGCGTATACCGCAGCCAGGTCGACGCGACCGCCGCGAGCGAATTCCCCGAATAGAGCGACGCGCGATAAGGGTCCTGCGTCACGTTGACTTGCGGAGTCAGCGTTGCGTAGTTGCTCGGCTCATATGACATGACGCGCGTGTTGCCGAAGCCGTTCAGCTGATCATTGCCAAGAATCCGCAGGTCACCGCCATTGTTCGAGTAACCGGTGTGCATCGCGTAAGGAACGGTCAGATCATATCTCGGCAACTGAGCGGTAATGACCGCCTGGGTATAGGCAGTCGGGGTTCCGGACCGCCAGATCACACCCGAACGGACGGTGCCATGCGGGTACCATTTGTTGGTCGCGTTGGTGATCGCCGCACCGTTGCCGTCATAGCTTCCCGCGAAGATGCGCGGGATATCAGTGCCGTTCAGCGCGCCGCCATCGGGACGCTGGACCCGCGCGATGAGGTTGCCGGCGCTATCCTCGATCCGCCATTTGTGCGGAACCATGTAGCTTTCCTTGCCGGTCGGATCGCCAAAGGGATTGCTGGGCATGGTGGCAGGCGTCCAGTCGTACCCGAACTGGAACTGAACGTAGCTGCCCACGCGCACCGCTTCGCAATAATAAGCGATGTTGTTGATCACGGGCACCGGGCCCTGCGGCAGGCATTCGGTCCATGGTGCCTGGAGGCTGTAGAGTTGCGCATCTTCAAACCGGCAATTCTGGCGCGCGGGCTTGGTCATGACGAGAATATTGGCGTGGCTGACCGCAGCACCCGTCGACCAATCCTCCAGCACCGCACGATAGGCGGATCCCGCGGCGACCACCAACGGCCCAACTACAACGTCTACGCCTTGCGCCGCTCCACCGCTCGGCTGGTACGTGACGGTTTTCGCAGCTTGGGGTGTCGAGACGCCCGTCGCGTCCACGTACAGATTCTGCACGCGCGTTGCCGAGGCAACGCCCGAACCGACCGGGACATAGCTGTAGCTGGGCGTGAGGACATCCAATGTGAAGCCAAGATTCCTGATCTTGAGCGCCGTGCCCCCGGCGGTGTTCCCGGTCAGCGCGTTGCTCTCCATCGCCGCCGAGGCGGTAAGACGGGGCTTGATCGTGGTCGTTTGCGCCGGACCGACTTGCACGCCGGCCCGGAGAAAGACGATCGTCCCGCCCGCGCCGCTCGCATTGTCGGTATAGCGGACCGAGACATCCTCGGACTGCGTGTTCGAAAAGGCAGCGCTGCTCGTGAACTCCTGTATCGTGCCATTGCGTTCGATGCGAATGACGACCGTACCCGCGGTCGAGTTGCCGAACAGGGTCATACCTCCTTCGCCGTAGGAATAGACCGAAGCGACAACATAGCTATTGGCCGGGATGATGCCGACGAACTTGAGGGTCATGCCCATCGGCGCCTGCGTCTTGCTGGCGTCGGGGCTGGTCGGAACATTCAATCCAAGCGCGGGACTGGCGAGATAGGTGCCTGCGGCCAGATTGAGGAAAGTCCCGTCGAAGCTCTTGCCCGACCCGATGATCGCGATTTGGGCACTGGTGGCCCCCCCGCCAGTCTGGGTCGGGGAGAACGGCCCCGTCGCGTTGCCGAGCGGATAGGCTGAACCCGTCGTTGTCGTCACCGTCGTCGATGTCCGTTCGACGAGTGACAACCCTGCGGGGACGGTCAGCGTATAGCTGGCGGCCGGGCTCGGCAGATAGATATCGAGGGGGAAACGCGTGCCGGGATCGCCGTAGACGGTTATGCTGCCCATCGGGGGCTGCGTCGTGCCGAAGTCGGTTGAGCTGTCGCCGATCGCAACGGTGAAGTCGGCGGTAGCGCCGGCACCGGCGCCGCCCGATTGTGCGCCAAAGCCCTCCAGAATCAATGGATAGAGAGACGTTGCGACATTTTCGAGCCGGATCCCCAGCCAGCGCGCAGGAGAAGCACCAGTCACCGCTCCGCTGATCTTCTTGTTGCTGAACGGTTCGGTCGCGCCGTTTGCGATGGTCAGCGTGTTCAGCGCGGTCACGGTAACGCCGTCAGTGCTGATAAGCGCCTTTGCGGTGATGCCAGTCCAGCGATCGCTGGTCTCACCGCCATAACCGACACTCATCAGGAAATCGCCAATCTGGCCGAGCGCGACGGCCGAGCCGACATCCATGATCATATCAACCGTAACCGGCCCGGTTGCGCTGCCGGGATAGTTCGGAATCCAGTAATTATTGTCCTTCACCGCCTGGACACCGACCGAGCCGCCATCGCTCAGCGCCGGCGTCGAGCCGCCAGGCTGGAAGACCCGGGTCTTGACACCAACCACGGAACTTGCGGAGATTGACGCTCCCGAGCCCGAGCTTTCGACCGCGTGGACGCCAAAATAGACGGGGTTCGCCAGTAGCGGGATCGAACCGCTGCCGGTCTGCGCCTGGACCCCAAGCGCCTTGACGATAAACGGATATTTGATCGGCACGTTAAGCAGACGAATGCCGACCCACCGACCGCTTGTGGCGCCGTTTACGGTGCCGTTCAGCTTCTTCTGACCAAATTGATCGGCGGCGTCAGGCGTGATCGTCAGGGCATCGAGCGTCGCGATCGTCACCCCGTCGGTGCTTGCCAGGGCGACTGCGGTTATACCGGTCCACTGGTCAGTGGTTTGGCCGCCATAATTAAGGCTCATGACCCAATCCACGACCTTGCCCAAGGTCATCGCCGTGCCGATGTCGAACAGCATGTCGACTGTCAGCGTCCCCGTTCCGCCGCTCGGAAAATTCGGGAACCACATATTGCCGTCCTTGATCGCCTGCACGAACGTGGCATCGCCGACCGTGAACGCAGGCGCCGTGGTGCCCGACGCAAACACCCGCGTCCTCAACCCGACGACCGACGAGGCCTGAATGGTCGGCCCGTAACTTCCGGTCCCACCAGGGCGCGTCACAACCAGGTTTGCCGCTTCAGCAGACGTCAGGGTAGCGCCAACCGCAAGCGGCGCCGAAGCTGCAGTCTTGCGAACAGAGGCGATCTGCGCGGGAATTTGGGTGACAGTAAAGCCGACCGAGCCGGTAGCGCCCGATGTCGTCACCGCCAGGTCTTTCTGCGTCGATCCATTGGCGAAGACGAGCTGATTAGGTCCTATAATCTGCATGATTGTAACTCCGGTTTCCAGAAAAGGCCAACGCGCCAACTGGAACATATAGAGAACAAATCATTTCCAACATTGCAAGCCGCATAAATTTCGTACTTGTAAAACAACGACTTCGGCTTTTCTTACGCGGAGAGTGGACTCGGTACCCGAAACCGTTCGCCTGGACCGCCAACCTCGAACGCGTCATTGCTGCTGAACGGCGCTGGCACAACGCGTTCCAGATCAATCTATAGTTTGAAATCAAACGCTTGATTCTCATTCGCGCGATGACGGGAGCCGTCCATTGTTGGCGACAGGCGGGATGCGATCGCGCTGCAGAAGGCCGATCATCGCATCGTCAGAGTCGATCGGACCCAACGCCCCTTACCCTACCTGGAGCAGCCTTTGCCGGTCATCCGCTCAGATGTCATAGCTTGCAGGTTTGTCCGGCAGCGAAAACCTTGACGACCCCGTCAGTGCGATAGCGATTCCCACCGCCGTTGCGGTGCCACACGCCGCCCCGAACGCCCGATCCCACGGTGCCCAGAAACTTTCCGCCGTTGTTCAGGAGCAGGGTGCCGATCATGTCACGTTCGCGATCGACATCAGGTCCGATACGATGCGTAATCTGCAGCGTGAACAGGCTGAGGCCGACACCCCGGTCGAAGCTTGCCGCAGCCAGCCAATCTTCGTCACCGATGCGCCACAGCCTGACATGGTGACGCTTGTCTGCGCTTTTGCCTTCCTCCCGCTCGAACGCAAGGTCTTCCTCCCGATCAGCGACGTAGAGCGGACTGACCGGCGCTTGCGGATAGGGTCGATGGAACACGACGCTTTCCGCGATCTTCAAACCGGAACCCACCGTGACGTCATCCGCACTTGTCCAGCCTCCCTGAGAGAAAGCGCAGATGATCTCGGATTTCGATCCCCTGATCCTCAGATTTATGGGATCGCCCGGAATATCTTGTGAAGTGTAGGAAACCAGTTGGTGCCTGTCCGCCATCAGCTTGTGCTCATGGCGGCTCCACAACCGCGGTAATCCGGCATAGGCCATGATGAACCAGATGGCGGGAAACAGGGCGACAGTCAGCACCGCCAGCAGAAACCAATGTCGCGGTTTAGGCGCCTTCATGAAGCAGCAGGTTGGCCAAGTGCGGCGAAGCACACAAGATCAATAGCTTCCGCAGCTGAGAAATAGATCGACGGGTGAGGCACGACGCTGGGAACGACCTTCGATGCGCCGGGTTGATGACCCAGGCGGGCAACTCTGAGATTTGAGGAGAGTATCATGAGCGTCGAAGGCAAGATCAAGGAGGCCGCTGGTTTCGTGAAGGAGGAAGCCTTCGAGCACGGCAAATCGCCGGAGAGCAAGAAGAAGGCCCAGGAGGGCCGAGACCTTCGCAACGAGGGCCGCATCGAGGATGGCAAGGCTCCCAAAACGACGAAGCCCGGCACTGGCGCAAAGTAACAATGTTTTACCATTTCGTAATGGAGCGCCGCCCTTATCAGGCGGCGCTCTTTGTGTGTGGCGCCGTGGCTATGCAGCCATGCCGTCAATTTGTGCCCGGATTTGCCTTGCCGATCAGCAATCAAAATTCGATACTCTAAAAAATCCGCCGATTTCTGCGACTGTCGGGCGGTTATCGGATTAGCTCTGTTGGTAGAGCAGCGATTTCGTACACCGAAGATCACGGGTTGGATTCCCGCAACTGCACCACACCGACTTCCTCGGGATTCGGTCCTGCATCGCGATGCCATCCTCATGCACGATAGGAGGCGTATCAGGCCGCGGCGGCCGACGGCAAATAGCCGAGCGTACGACGAAACGCCGCGGCAAATTTGCCGGCGTTCCAATAACCAACATGGCTTGCCACCTGCGTGATCGGCATCCCCGACACAATGAGCTGCGCCGCACGTTCCATGCGCAGACCGGTCAGCCACGCATAGGGCGCGAGCCCGGTCCGTGCGCGTAATGCTCTGGTGAACCCGCTGGGATCCATGCCGGCGACAGCCGCCAGGTCTACGACCGACAGCTTGTCGCCGAGCCGGGCATCGACATAGGCAAGGACACGGTTGAGCCGAGCATGCGACAGGGGGTGCGTGCGCCTGCCCGCTCGCTGTGGCGTGTCCAGTTCCAACAGCCGTCGCAGGATCAACGCGATCCCGTGCTCGAAGAACGCCGTGGAAGCGCCGTGGATGTCGGCCTCGTGGTGGAGGGCGGTCAGGACCGAGGCCAGCAACGGATCTTCGTGGAAATGGCATGCCTGCTGCTCCAGGCGACCGGGATCGATCGGCTGTGTCACGATTGCCGTATCGGGGACGATCGCCAGGCCAATCATCCGCGCCGTATCGCATGCCGCCATGCCTGAACGATCCGGCGGCGTGATCGTCAACGTGCCAGGCCGCCATACGCCTTCGAGCCGGGCGCCCCCTACCCGCTGCACCAATCGCGTGTGGCCGCCCAGGCACAGGCCGATCCGCAAATGCGGACCATTGGCGATCGGTCCTTCGAACGCTGGATAATGCGCCCGCACCAGCAGGCCCGCACCATCCGGCAGGCGATGCACATCCCCATCCGCCGCCGCGTGGGCCTCGATTCCGGCGCGATCGGCAGCGATCCTGCCCTTAAATCCCGGATCGGAGCAATTTATCCCGGATCGGAGCGGTGAATCAATCATGAGACATTATACCATAAGAATCATTCTCAACAATCGCCGTTCGGGGAACCATGCAACGCCAACGTCTTTATTCGAGTTCCGCCCTTCTCATCGCTTGCACGCTCGCTCGCCCTGCTTTCGCCCAGGATGTCAGCACGCCCGCCGTCAGTCCCCCCAGCGACATCATCGTCACCGGCACACGCCGTGACACCCGGCTTCAGGATGCCGACATGTCGGTGACGGTGCTCGACCGAAAGGCACTGGATGAGGCGCGCATCCGCGACGTGCGGCAGCTCGACGCCGTGGTGCCCAATGTGCAGTTCAATGAAAGCGGGCAGCTTGGCAGCACCTTCATCTCGATCCGCGGCATCGAATCCAATCCGTTCATCGTCAATCGCGCGGCGGTCTATATCGACGGCATCCCGTTCCGCGAGCTGTCGAACGCGGTGCTCAATCAGGTGGAATCGGTCGAGGTGCTGCGCGGTCCGCAGGCGACCCTGTACGGCGCCAACAGCGAATCCGGCCTGATCGTCATCAATACGCGTGCGCCCACCGACCATCTGGTGGCTGAAGCGCGCGCGACCGGCACCGCCTTCGGGCATGGCATGGGCGGCACGGTGGACGGGTTCGTGGGGGGGCCGCTGGCCGGCGACCGGCTGGCCGGCTCCATCGCCTTCAAAGCGGGACAGGCCGACAGCTTCCTGCGCAATCTTCAGCCCGGCCAACCCCGGGGCAGCCTGCGCGAGCTGTTCCTGCAGGGCCGGCTGCGCTGGCAGCCGACCGACCGGCTGACCGTCAATGGCACCGCCTATATCCTGTCCAAGCTCGCGCCCGGCATCTTCGACCAGGAATATGTGCCGCTCGACGTCGATCTCTACAATCGCACCTATGCCGATGCGTATAATGGCGGACGGCGAATCGGCCGGTACAGCTATATCAACGACGCGCCCAAGCGCACCGTGCAGCGCGAGATCGTGAGCGGGCTCAGCGCGAGCTATGATCCCGGTTATGGCAAGATCGACGTGGCGCTGTCCTACCGCCAATATCGCAGCAATGCGAAGGGCCTCGATTTCGACTTCACCGCTCTGCCCACCGCCGCCGGCCAGGACTACAAGAACCGTAATTTCTGGAATGCAGAGGTGCGCTTCGCATCACCGGCCGGCAAGCCATTCAACTATATCATCGGCATCACGCATTATCGCGAGGATTCCGACCGTTTCCAGACCACGTTCGTCGGGCCGGGCACGGTCGATTCCTACAAGCCCGCGCCCTTCCAATTCGCCCATTCGCGCGACTGGGGCGTGTTCGCCTCGGCCAACTGGTCCCCGGTCTTCCTGCCCAAGCTGACCCTGGGCACGGGCATCCGCTACGATTCCGCGCATCGGGCAGCACAGCAGAATGCCGGGCAGATCGATCTCGGCGGCGGCAACCTGTTCCTCTATCGCGATGCTTCACTTGCCGGGGATTTCCACGCGGTGCTGCCGCGCTTCTCGATCCGCTACAAGGCGTCGCCGCAGCTCAGTCTCTACGCCAGCAGTGCGAAGGGCTATATACCGGGCGGCTTCAACCTGACCGCGGCTCAGGCCGATCTGCCCAACGACGTGCTACGATTCCGGTCGGAAACGATGTGGAGCCACGAAGGCGGCTTCAAATGGCGCTCCGCCGATGGTCGGATACGGCTGGCCGCCGCGGGTTTCTTCATCCGTGCCAGCAACTGGCAGGAAATCCAGGTCGCGACCGACCCGTCCGGGCGGATCATCTCGTCCGACTATATCGGCTCGAACGCGTCGATCGAGAGCAAGGGCTTCGAGCTCGAGGCCTCCGCCGAGCCGGTGCGCGGCCTGACGCTGACCGCCAATATGGGCTATACCGATGCGCGCTATCGCAATCTTCAGGTGGACGCGACGACCAACGTCCGCGGACGGCGGGTCAAGCTGGTGCCAGCCTATGACGGCTATCTCGCCGCGCGCTACCAGACCCGGAATGGCCTCTTCGCGCGCGCCGAACTGTCATTGACCGGCAAGGAGTCGCTCGAGAGCCTGGGCCAGGCGGTGCAGCCGGCAACGCAGACGATCGGCCTGCAAGCCGGTTACGAGAAGGATCATTGGGCGGCGCGCCTCTTCGTCGACAATCTCACTGATGTCCGCCGCGCCACCGGCCTCGCCTTCCGTAACCTCGCCTTCGGCAACGATGGCAACTGGTACGCGCCGGTCGGACGATCCCGGCAGGTCGGCATCGAGCTGGGATGGAAGCTTTGAACGGCAAGGAGAGCGATGTCGCCAGGACCATATACACGCCCGGCGGGAGGCGCTCGCGCTGTCAAACTCGCGCCCTCAAATCTGCCGCGCTCCCGTCCTTCGGTACCGTAGAACAGAGATGCCGCCGTAGAGAAGTATCAGCAGTGCGAGATTGACCAGTTCGCCGCGTTGCTCATCCAGAGTCGCACCCATCTGGTTGATGCCGACCATCAGGCGAATGCCCGGTGTCGTCGGCAGCAGGCGGGCAATGAGCGTCAGCCACTGCGGTGTCGCTTCCATCGGCCATGACAGGCCGGAAAGAAAGAAGATCGGGACGGACGTGACGATCCAGAGCTGGATCGGCCGCTCGCGCGTGCGGAAGAAGCTGCCGAGCGCCAATGCTCCCGCCACGGTTGCCGCCACGAACAGTGTGGCGGAGACGATCAATGCTATCGGATCAGCCTGCGCGCGTGGATAATCCTGGAACCAGAAGACGAAGCCAGTGAACCACGCGATGTTCGCGCAGCCGATGACGAAGAAGGCAAGTGCGATGCCGAACAGGCTGCGCGGATCGAGACTGGGCGTGCCTTGCTGCTCGCGCATCGTTGCGGCGAGCATGGCGAGGCCGATGAGCAAGGTTTGCTGGATGATCAGAAAAGCGACGCCGGGGAAGATCGTGCTGCCATAGCCTTCCCGGGTGTTGAACAGCGGACGCTGGATCATCGCAAGCGGGGCCGGCGCGGGCGCCCCCTGCGCCATCGCCTGATCGGCAGCCGCCTCGCGTCCCACCGCGCCGAGGACCGCTCCGACGCCGGCCAATGCGGTCGAGGTGCGCAGGAGATAGGCGCCGTTGCCATAGAGTGCGACTACCCCCTGACCTCCCGAAAGGATGCGCCGCTCGAACCCCTCCGGGATCACGACGATGGCGCTGACCTGTCGCTCCCGGAGCTGGCGCAGCGCTGCGGCAGGCGAAGGAGGGCGCGAGACAATCTCCGCCTGTTGCACCGCGCCGAGGCGATTCTCCAGCGAGCGGCTGGTGCCGCTATGGTCCATGTCGACCACCGCCACCGGCATCCTGACCGGCACCTCGCCGGAATAGGCCGACGGATAGAAGAAGGCGTAGACGATGCACGATCCGATCAACAACATGAGGGCGGATTGATCGGCGAAGATCGCGCGGAACGTGGCGAGGAAGGCGCGGGCGATCATCGCCGGCCCCATGTTTCCGACCGTCGCGCAGCCGCCAGATACCGTGGCAGACCCACGCAGCCGCCGACCAGCAGGAAGGCGAGCATCGCCAGCGCCTGCCACAGCGACTGGCCGACTGGCGCGCCCATGATCCATTGTTCGGCCAGCAGCTTGGCGAAGGCCGAATAGGGCAGCAGCGCGCTCCACAATCGCGCGAAGGCGGACGCCGATTCGACCGGGAAGATCGCGCCGGCGAAAGCGAAGGAGGCACCGGCGTAAAGTCCCGCGACCGAGAGCGCCTTGCTCATCGTCAGCGTCAGCCCGACGATCAGCAGGGTCACGCCGATATAGGCGAGGTACATCGCGACATAGCCGGCGAGCAGCAGCGCAACGCTCCCCGCGACCGGCCAGCCGCGCAGCGCGGCGAGATAGCCGATCGCCAGCAGCCCCCAGCCCGTGAAGATCGCGAGATAGGGCGCAAGTTTTCCCGCGACGGCGGCAGTCGCCCGTACCGGCGTATCGCCGCCGATCCATGCGCCGATCGTGCCGTCCCGCAGTTCGCGGCCCAGCGCGCTGGCCACTGCGACCATGAAGATGAGATGGAGCAACGCGGGATGGATCAGCGCAACGAGTTGCAGTTCGTAGCTGCCCTGCGGGTTGAACAGCACGGCGCTTTGCGCGGCGACCGGCGGACGGCGTACCTTGCCCGGGCCGACGGTCGCGGCGGTCTGTGTGGCGGCGAGCGTCGCGGCATAGCCCTGCACGACATTGCCCACCTCGCGCAGCGCCGCGCCCGAGGGGGTGGAGTAGCTGGCATTGTAGAAGGTGGTGACGCTGCCGGTCGTACCGCGCAACACCGCCCGTTCGGTATTCGCCGGGATCAGCACCACGGCATAAGCGCGGTTGCGATCGCACCAATGCGCTCGGCCGCACGCATGTCTGCCGGCCGGGCGCGCGCGACGCGAAGCCCTGGCGCGGCGTCCAGCCGCCGCGTCAACTCGCGCGAGACGGCCGTGCCGTCCTCATCGACCACCACGATCGGCAGGCCGCGCATCACCCCCGAGGAAAGCTGGACCGCCACCACCGCCATCAGCAGCAGCGGCACCCATGTCACCAGCGCCAGATCCCAGAAATGAGTAGCGAGAAAACGCAGTTCCCGGCGCTAGTGAGCTGCCGAAGGCGCCTCCCACGCCGATTATGCCGGCCAGTCGAACAACACGGTCATGCCAGGCCGCAGCCCCTCGACCGGCACGACTGGCACGACGCGGACTTCGAAGCTCTTGATGTCGAACCCGCTCGATTGCCGAGTCGCGCGCCATGTCGCGAAATCGCCGGCCGGCGCGGTGTAGACTCACGCGGAAGCGTCACGCGGCGGTCGCTCGAGCGCGGGGATCGTCGCCCTCGAGTCTCCTTGCCGCGAACGCCAGCCCGTGGAGCTGGTCCTCGCGCACGTTGAGCGTCACCCACGGGTGCGCGGTGTCGGTGAGGACGAACACCGGGAAGCCCTGCGGCACCAGTTCGCCGGGCTGGGCGAGCCGTCTTGCCGAGTTCGCCGTCGGCCGGGGCGAGGACGCGGGTCTCGTCGGCGGCGGCCTTGACCTCCGCCACGGCGCCGCGCGCCTGCTGCACCTGCCCGCTCGCCGCCGCCTTGTCCTGCCGTCGCGCGCCGGCCAGCGCGAGATCATATTGCGCGCGCGCCGCCTTCGCCTGCTCAACGGAAGCGACAGCGTTGGTGCGGGCTTCGTCGGCCTTCTGCCCGGCGATGACCCCTTGCTGGTAGAGCCGCTGGGTGCGTACGCGGATGTAGTGCTGCGCCAGATCGGCGGCGGCTGTGCGCACGGCGCCATTGCGCCTCCGCCGCGCGGATATCTTCAGGCCGCGCGC
Organism: Candidatus Sphingomonas phytovorans; assembly: GCA_029202385.1. Classification (NCBI taxonomy): domain Bacteria; kingdom Pseudomonadati; phylum Pseudomonadota; class Alphaproteobacteria; order Sphingomonadales; family Sphingomonadaceae; genus Sphingomonas; species Candidatus Sphingomonas phytovorans. The sequence continues at coordinate 959,347 of CP119314.1, read as the reverse complement.
CCTCGTCCGCCTTGCTCTCCACCGCCTGCGCCGCGGCCAGCACACCACCCGCCTGTTCCGACTTGGCCACAACCTCCGGACTGTCGAGCGTGTAAAGCAATTGTCCTGCCTTCACCGCCTGCCCTTCCTCGACATGGAAGGCTGCGATGCGACCCGTCACCTTGCTGGTGATGCGCACCTCGCGGGCGTCAACCATGCCCTGGATCTGGTCGGGCGCGGGGCGATAGGCGAGCCACAGGCCGAGCGCGAGCAACGCCGCGACGACCAGCGCACCGATCAGCGCGATCGGGCGCCGCCGCCTGGCGAGGCCGGGGGTTTCGTCATCGATCGCGGTATCAGTCATGGGATCACCTTATCCGCGCGGGCGAGATAATCGGGCATCCGGGACGTCTGGCCGCTCATGCTGAGCAGTTGCGCGAGCGCCTGGACATAATCATTGGCCGCCTGGGCGCGCTGTATGCGGGCCCGGCCGAGGCCCGAGTTGCGCGTCGATCACGTCGAGCGAGGTGGTCTGCTGCTCGCGATAGGAAAGCGTCTGGAGCCGCAGATTCTCCTCCGCCGAGACAAGCGCGCTGTCGAGCAGAAGAAAGCGCCTGCGCGCCGCCTCCGTCTCGCCCCATGCCTTGGTCACGCCAATCTCGAGCTGAGTGCGCGCCTCGCGCAGCCCGGCCTCCGCCTGCGCCACCGTCTCGCGGGCTGCGTCAACCTGTTGCCGCCGGCCGAGCGCCGGACATCAGCTTGTATTTGAGGCCGATGCCGGCCGACCAGTCGGGATCGGTCAGCAGCGAGTTGCGCCGGTCGAAATTATACTGGCCGAAGCCATAGATCGTGGGTCGCAGCTTCGATTGCTGGACCGTCACCCCGGCGCTGCGCCTGATCCTCCAGCGCCTTCAACCGCGCGAGCTGCGGATGAGCGTCGAGCGCCGCCGCCTTGAATGTGTCGAGCGGTTCCAGCGGGCGCGAGTTGACGCCGAGCGGGCTGACCGGATGCACGCCGGCCGGCACCCGCAGCATCCCGGCCAGCGCCGCATTGGCGGTGCCGAGGTCTGAGATCGCCTTCTCATATTCACGCGCCGCATCGTCTCGCGCCACCTCAGCCTGAAGGCGCTGCGCCCGGCTGATGAAGCGCGCTTGTTCCAGCTTCGTCGGCGTCGGCGACGTGGCGGTTGAGCCCGTCGAGCACATCGCGGCGGACGCCCAATGCGCGCGTCCGGCCAGTTGCTGGCCGTAATAGGCCTGCACGAGCTGGACGACCGCGTTGTCCACCGCGATATCCCGATCGGCCCTGGCCTGCGCGACCTGAGCACGCGCGCCGGCCTGAGTCCCTGAAATCTGCCCGCCGGCATAGAGCGGCAAGGTGGCGGTGACGATCGGCCGCGTCGACGGTCCGTTCCTGCTGGAAGCTTCAGCGGATCGCGAATGCCGAACGATTCAGCGACCGGCGCCAGTGACCCCAGAGGGAGATAAAGGGTCTTCTGATACTCGAGCAGTTGCGCCTCGACATCCACATCGGGCCGACCGAGCGTGCGCGTTGCGCCTTCCTGCGCTTCTTTGCCACGCAGATTTGCGGCGGAGGCCTCGATCGCATCGGAGCGCTGGAGGAGCCTGTCCTGCGCGGACCGATAGTCCAATGCCAGCGGTTCCGGAACTTGCGCGAAGACCGGCGATGCGCAGAAAAGTGTGTAAAACGATAACGCCCAAACGCGCATCGACCAAACCCCGCGAACGCCAAGCTCGAACTGATGACGATCATTCGGTTTTTGTAAAGAGCGATTTATTGGTGATCAGCGCGCGCGGTGGATCGGGCGTATCTCATCCATTTCCAGCGCTTTCTGTCCTGTCAGCCATAGCGCCACTGGTCGCGCATGAAATGAGCCGCTAGGCATGCCCCCTCCCCGGGGTTGCGGCTAGTGAACCGACGTCAGGCTGCCGCGGAAGCTGTCTGATCGGCTCCGAACCGTCGCCGATAGTCCCCCGGCGCCAATCCCACCACCCGGTTAAAGACCCGGCGGAAGGCCGTGGTATCCTCATACCCGACCGACCATGAGACCTGGTCTATCGGACGCTTCGTGAACTGGAGCAACTCGCGCGCCTTTTCCATCCGTACGCACTGGGCATATTCCGTAGGTTTGGTGCCGGTGGCTGCCTTGAACCGTCGCAGGAAGGTGCGCTCCTCCAGTCCCGCCTCTCGCGCCATGTCAGCCACATTGACCGCGCGCGCGCCTTTGGCTTGCAGCCAGTGCTGGACCTTCAGGATCGCCTCGTCACCATGCGTCAGCCGAGGGGCGAAGCTGCCGAAGTGGCGCTGCTCGCGCCCGCTCGCATCGACCAGGAAGAAGCGGCTGGTTTCGACCATGATGCTCGGACCGAGCAGGCGGTCGATCAGGCGCATGCCAAGATCGGTCCAGGCCATCAATCCGCCGGCCGTGATGATGTCGCCATCGTCGATCACAATCTTCCCTGGCTCGACCTTGAGGTCGGGAAAGCGGGTCTGCAAAAGGTCAGCGAACATCCAGTGGGTGGTCGCGGATCGCCCGGAGAGAAGTCCGGTCTCAGCCAGCAGGAAAGCGCCACCGCAACTGGACGCCAGAACCGCCCCACGCGCGTGCTGCGCCGTTAGCCAGCGCGCGAACGGCACGGCTTCCTCTGTGGTTACTGGGCCAGATAGTCGCCCCGGTACGACGATGATGTCGGGGAAGCCGTCAACGCCTGGATGAGTGTCGTGGCTACGATCGAACTCGCCAGCTTCGTCGGGCGACCAATGGCTCAACCGCAACGCCTGCCCACCGCGCGACAGGGAAAAGTCGCCGGCTGTAACCAGCATATCGGTCATGCCATGGACCATCGCCGACTGGCAGCCACGATAAAGCAGGATGCCAACCTCGATCTCCGGGTGCGTCCCTCGCGGCTGAACGTCGGCAGCGTGGTCTTTGACGGTCATCGCACGATCACCCGATTGTCAGTTTTGGCTCCGTTTTTGTCGGAACCGCCGATCCCGATGCTGCCGCATCCGCCGTAGCTATTCAATTGCGGGATGGAAGCAGGTCCTCCCGGTCAAACGAGAGGCTAGGACGATGGCAAAGGTCACCACCGCAGACGGCACCGAGATCTTCTACAAGGACTGGGGTCCCAAGGACGCGCAGCCACTGTTCTTTCACCACGGCTGGCCGCTGAGCGCGGACGATTGGGACAGCCAGATGATGTTCTTCCTCGCCAAGGGGTATCGCGTCATTGCCCATGATCGCCGCGGCCATGGCCGGTCGAGCCAGACCGCAGAAGGCCACGATATGGACACCTATGCCGCCGACGCTTTCGCCGTGGTCGAGAAGCTCGGCCTGACCAACGCCGTTCACATCGGTCACTCGACCGGTGGCGGCGAAGTCACTCGCTATGTCGCGAAATATGGCAAAGGCCGCGTCGCGAAAGCCGTGCTGATCAGCGCGATCCCGCCGGCCTTCATGCAGACCGAACGCAATCCCGATGGCGTGCCCAAAGATGTGGTGGACGGCCTTCGCGACGGCACCGCCAACCACCGGTCGCAATTCTATCAGGACATCACGATCCCATTTTACGGCTTCAACCGCAAGGGCGCGACGGTGTCGCAGGGCATCCGGGACAATTGGTGGCGCCAGGGCATGATGGGTGCAGCGATCGCCCAATGGGAATGCGTCAGGGTGTTGTCGGAGACCGAGTTCTATGACGATCTCGCCGTGATCGAATGCCCTGTCCTGGTGATGCACGGTGAAGACGATCAGATCTGTCCCTACACGATCACGGGCGCGCGCTCGGTGAAGCTTGTCAGGGATGGCCGCCTCATCTCCTATCCCGGATTACCGCATGGCATGCCGACCACGCATGCCGATATCATCAATCGGGACCTTCTCGACTTCATCCGGAACTGATCCGAACAACATTTCCCGGGAAACAACGGGTCGAGGGTGAAGCGCCTACCCTCGACCCACTCCTGTCTGCCTCGAAGGTCATAGTGGAATGGCCGCTTCTAGGATCGACGGCTGCACCCTTGGGCAACAACCATCGGCGGACCGGGGTGTCCGCCGCACAAGCCGCCTGCCCCAGGGCCAGACAACGGCGATCTCCGATCATCTCGCTGATGGGCGATGGCTGCATCGCCCGATCAATTCCGGCTGGCACGTGACGCTGGGCATATCGTCGGCAGGACAATTGCTCCAACCCTCGCATCGGATCAGTGCCGGGTGCGCCACCAGTCTGCATAGACCCCAGGCTCTGCCGCACCGTCCATCGGCAGGTGGCGAATGATCATCGACTGAGCGTCGAATGGCCGTGCGAGATCGGCATAGATCGCGGCGGTCGAGAGGCCGAACGGCTCGGCTTCCTCATTGGTATAGGCGAAGGACACTCCGGCCACCCCGGCCATCCGCATCGCCGCCATGCACATCGGGCATGGATGGCCACTGGCATAGACCGTGCACCCCGAAAGGTCGGCCGAACCGAGCTTCCGGCTCGCAGCGCGGATCGCGCCCAATTCCGCATGAGCGGTGGGGTCGTGGGTGGCGATGATCTCGTTGACGCCGGTCGCGATGATTGCGCCGTCCTTCACTACCACCGCGCCGAACGGCCGGCCGCCACATGCGACGTTTTCCCGCGCCAGATCAACCGCAGCGCGCAGGAACCGGTCGTCGTCGCCCGTCGTCACTTGGCCATTTCCGCGTCCCAGCGCGCGACCTTCGCCCTGGTCTCCGCCAGCAGCCGGTCGAGCGCCGTGCGATCCTTCACCGCGCCGCGCAGGATCACGGTGTCGATGCTCTGCGTCGCGCTGATGTCCTCAAGCGGGTTGCGATCGAGCAGCAGCAGATCGGCCTGTTTGCCCTTTTCCACCGAGCCGTAACGATCGAGCACGCCGAACCATTTCGGCCCCGCACGTGTCGCGGCGGCAAGCGCCCCGGCAGGGCTCAGTCCGTTCTTCACGTAGAGTGCCAGTTCCTGATGAAGGGCCAGCCCAGGATAATCGAACGAATTGAGGAAGCCCGCGTCGGTGCCGGCCATGATCGTCACACCCGCCTTCTCCAGCATCGGCATCACCGCCGCCGTCTTCTGATATTGCTGGTGCCGCGCCTCGATCTCCGCCGGCGTCGCCTTCGCGCTACGGTCGACGCGCCATTGATAGGTCTTGCGGATTCCCGGCCCGATAAGGCCAAGGAAAGCGTCCTTCGAATGATCGTCGCTGTCGAGATAGGCGAGCGTTCGTTCGATATTGAGCGTCGGTGTCACGAACACGCCGCGGTCGCGCAGCCGGGCATAGGAAGCCATCGCGGTTGCCGGGTCGAAGCCGGCGGCAAGCTCGGCCTGTGCCTGCGCGCGATCAATGCGGCCGGCGCCGAAATCGGCCGCGATCCGCGCCTCGTCCTTCACGCCCGCTTTATAGGCGTAGCTCAGATGCTCGATCGAGTTGATCCCGGCATCGACCGCCTGCCCTACCGTGAGCGCCATCGGGATATGGCCCGAAGCGCGCAATCCCGCCGCGCGCACCTTGCCGACCGCGTAGAGGAACAGTTCCGGCTTCAGCGTGCTGTCGGTGATCTTGACGAAATCGACCTTAAGCCCGGCCAGCTTCGCCACCGCGGCGTCGACATCGGCTTCGGAACCGGTTTCCAATGTGCCCTTCCAGACGGGCTTGATCCCCTCGATCTTCGGCCCGGAGGTGAGCAGTCGCGGACCAAACAGCTTGCCGTCAGCGATCTCCTGCCGCCAGCCAAGCACATCATAGGGCATGTCGCCCGCGCAATCGCGGATAGTGGTGATACCGTAGGCGACGTAGAGCGGCAGCAGCGCCTTATTCTCCTCGGCCAGGTCCGGACCGCCACCGAAATGCACGTGCATGTCCCACAGGCCGGGGATCAGGAAGCGGCCCTTCCCGTCGACCTCACGCCCTGCCCCCCACGCCTTCGCTACCTCCGCGTCGTCGCCGACCGCGACGATCTTCTCGGCGCGGGTCGCGACCGCCTGATCGGGGATGGTGCGGGCATGTTCGACGTCGATCACCGTGGCATGCCGGATCAGGACATCGGCCTGTTCCCGCGCCACGGCCTGGAACGGCTGGAGCAGCATGGCCGCCGACAACATGATGCGAGCAATCTTCACCTGCGCCACCCTTCTTTGATCGCGCAAGACCTATCGCGGACAGGCGCCCATGCGCAAATTAGATGTTTTGATGCATATCATCCACTATGTGAATGTCGCCATGCTGGACCCTCGTCTTCTTCAGGCCTTCGTCGCCATTGCCGAGCACGGCGGCTTCACCAGTGCCGCGACCGCGCTGAACATGACGCAATCGACGATCAGCCAGCAACTGGCGCGGCTCGAGGAAGCGGTGGGCCAGCGATTGATCGACCGGAGCGCTCGGCCCGTCATGCCGACGCCAGCGGGCGAACGGCTGCTTGGCCATGCACGGCGTATTCTGGCACTGCAAGCGGAGGCGGCCCACCTGCTCGCCGACCCCGCCGGCTCGCATGCGGTGGGTATTGGCGTCGCCGAAGACATCCTGACCCCGGCGATGGCCGGCGTGTTCGCGGCTTTTTCCGAGATGGATCGGGCGATCCGGCTGGACGTGACGACTGGGCTCAGCCGTGATCTCTCGCGCCGGTATCGAAATGGCGAGTTCGACGTGATCGTCGTCAAGGAGCCCTTGGCGAACAGCGACTGCCGAGCATTCTTCGTGGAGCCGATGGCGTGGTTCGAAAGTGCCTCGGCCACCCGCGACTGGCCCGACCCGATCCCCCTGGTGACGTTTCCCCCGGGCGCCCTCTATCGCGAAGAGATGTTCGAACGGATCGAACGCGAAAAACGACGCTGGTACATCGGATTCACCGGCAACAGCCTGTCGAGCGTTCTCGTGGCCGTCGAGGCCGGCATGGGGATATCGCTTCTGCCCTGTCTGTCGACCCAGGGGCGAGACGTCCGCATCCATCGCGCTTTGGGTGAAGAGCAACCGATGGCCGTCGCACTCTACGCCTGGGAAGCGAGCGGCCGTATTGGGCAACTCGTCGCCGAGATGGTTGTGCTGCTGGCCTGGAGAAGCGCCCAATACGGGTCGTAACGTCTCGCCGGACGACTGGCTCGACCAACGACACCCCCATCTCCCCCATATCGAGGTCGCTATCGGGGCTGCGACGCCCGCATCTTCATCGGCCCTGCCCAGCGCTCACGCGCCAGTCCGCGCCTTGCGTTTGCGGCTGCGGAATTCGGCGACCTTGGCCTTGTTCCCGCACCCCGACATCGAGCACCAGCGCCGGTCGCCCGATCGCGACGTATCGACAAAGAACAGGGTACAAGCCGGCGACTGACATTGCCGGATGCTGCCGGCCATCTCACTCCCGAAAAGATAGATCGCCTCGCGCGCCAGCGTCGCGAGCAAAGCGCTGGCCGGCCCCATCATTCCGATCGTGCCTTCCGGCGACAAATGGGGAATCGCCGGCGGATTGGCGGCGATTGCATTGACGATCGCACGCGCGGCGGAAGGGTCCGCCCCTTCCGAAAGCCGGGCGTTGGCCAGGGCATAGATTGCCTCCCGCAAGGCGTGCGCCAGCGCGAGATCTGCCTCGGTGGTTTCGGGGAGCGTCGGGGTCAGGCCAGCCGCCACCAGCCAGCGCGCCAGATCCTCCGGCGCCTTCAGCAATTCTCGCGGTGCTGGCTTCAGTCGGGCCTGCAGCGTCGCTGGCAAATCGATCGCACTATGTCCGCCACGAAACCGGAAGCCATCGCGCTCATCGGCCGGATGTCCATGATTTTTGGCCTGCATCATGTAACCCTATTGACAGGTTTCTCATCTCCGAGCAATCAGTAACCTCATTAACAGGTTACACGTTCACCGGAGGAATGAGATGAGGTTGCCCCATGCCGTCGCTGCCGTTCTGGCCGCGACCCTCGCGATGCCGACCGCCACTCAAGCCGAGGACTTGGCTTCGCTTCAGGGCAGATGGGTGATGGACTCGGCTTACGAGATTCATCCCGACGGGAGCCGGACCACCAATTATGGCGAACATCCGAAAGGTTTGCTGACGGTCGACTCGTCCGGGCACTATAATCTGCAGATCTTCAGGGTCGGCCGTCCGGCTTTCGCCAGCGGCGACAAAACAAAGGGCACAGCCGAGGAGTATCGCGCGGCCGCGCTCGGTTCGAGCACGCATTTCGGCACGGTGGCGATCGACCGCACCAGGCACCAGCTCGTCTTCATGGTCGAGGCAGCGTCCTTTCCCAATTGGGAAGGGAAGACTCAGGTACGCGATTATACGTTCACGGACGGCGTACTGACCTACGCCGTTCCAGCCAGCGCTTCCGGCAATGGCACGACCGCCTATTCCGTCTGGCGGCACATCCCGGACGCTGTCCGGTGAGAAACGGGGCCACCAATCTGGCCTGGACCGATCACCACACCCGTTTTTCGGCGAGCGTCGCCGACAGCGCAGCGGCTCTCGCAAGGGAGCATCGTGGCAGCGCCCGGCGGGCAGATCCAATACGCGCAGGGGAATAATCCTGATGACCGGAACTCTGAAAAATCAAACCGTCGTCGTGTTTGGCGGCAGTGACGGAATCGGTGCCGCAGTCGCCGAATTGGCAAAGGTCGAGGGCGCTCGCGTCGTGGCGTTCAGCCGCTCGGGCGGCGCCCCCGACGGCGTCGAAGGAAAGGCCGTCGATGTCACTGACCGCGTGGCGCTCGCCGCGGCATTGCAGACGGTCGGCGCGATGGACCATCTGGTCTACACCGTGGGTAGCCGGATGGGGTCGGCGCCTCTCGAATCGCTTGGCGACGAGGTGCTGCAACATACGTTCGAGACCAAGTTGTTCGGTGCTGTCAGGGCGGTACGCACGGCGCTGCCGTATCTGGGACCGACCGCCTCCATCACCTTCACGTCGGGGCAGGTGTCGCGCAAATATGGTGTCGGGACGTTGGTGAAGGGCACGGTCAACGCAGCCGTGGATGCCGCGGGCCGTCATCTCGCCAAGGAACTCGCGCCACGTCGAGTCAACGTCATCAGTCCAGGTGTCGTCGATACGGGCCTGTGGGGTGAAATCGGGTCGGAAACGCGCGCCGCTACCATCGCGCGCGTGTCAGGCTCCCTGCCCGTCAGGCGGATTGGTGCGCCACGGGAACTGGCTCAGGCCTATCTGTTCGTCATGACCAACGGCTTCGTCACCGGGGCGCTGATCGACGTCGATGGCGGGGGCCTTTTGTGAAACGCTCCCTGCGCATCGTCGCTGCGCTGGGATCTGCGGCCATGTCGCTCAGTGGGGCGACGGCCGCACAACCCGGTGCGCGTATCGATGCGTTCCACAAACTGCTGTCCAAGCAGTGGGAGCATCAGCTCCAGACGAATCCCGAAGCCGCTACGCTATTGGGCGATCGCCGCTACAATGATCGATGGACCGACGCCTCGCTGGCGCATGTCCGGTCGGAACGCAGCGCGACGGCGGCGTTCCTCAAGCGATTTGCCGCGGTGGATACCACCGGTTTCTCCAGCGAGGACAAGCTCTCCCATCTCCTGATGGTCCGCCAGTTGCGGACAACGCTGAAAGGATTCGATCTCAAGCTCTATGAGATGCCGATCTACCAGTGGCGCAGTTCGACGCCCCTGGCGCTCCCCACTTATGCGGCGGATTTCCCGTTCGACACGGTCAAGGACTATGAAGAGTATATCACGCGCCTGAAGCGCATCCCCACAGTTCTGGATCAAACGGTCGAGGTGGCGCGACAGGGCCAGCGCGACAAGCTGATGCCGCCGGCATACCTGTTGAAAAAACTGGTCGCGCGGATCGACGGCCTGGTCGTGCCATCCGGCACGGACAGCGTCTTCGCCCAGCCACTGACCCGCTTTCCGGCAGGTATACCGTCGGCAGCGCGAGATCGCATCAGCGCCGAGATGGTGACCGCCATCGATGACGTGGTCAGGCCCGCCTATCGACGTTTCAACCGCTTTCTGGCGAACGATTACGCGCCCCATGGTCGCGCCGAACCCGGTCTGTGGAGCCTGCCGAACGGCGATGCGATCTATCGGTATCTGGCCGAGCAGCAAACGACCACCACACAATCCCCGGAACATATGCACGAGGTCGGACTGGCCGAGGTCAGCCGGATCGAGGCGGAAATGGCCCTGATCGCCAAGGGGCAAGGTTTTTCGGATCTCACAAGCTTCCGCGCGGCGTTGAAGACCGATCCCAGCCTTCATGCCTCCTCACGCGAGGATATGTTGAACCGGTATCGCGGCTTCATCGCGCAGATGAAGCCCATACTCCCCAAATTGTTCGGAGCCTTGCCCAGGACCGATCTGGTGGTCGTGCCGGTTCCCACCTTCCTCGAATCCGCCGCGCCGATCGCCGACTATCATCAAGGGACGCCAGACGGATCGCAGCCCGGCAGGGTTTACGTCAACACCGCCAATTTCGAGACTCGCTCAACGCTGTTGCTTGAATCGGCCGCGTATCACGAAGGCGTTCCGGGGCATCACCTGCAATTTTCGATCGCCCAGTTGCTGCCCGGCTTGCCGCCCTTTCGGCAACAGGCTGACTATACCGCCTATATCGAAGGTTGGGCGCTCTACGCCGAACTAGTGGGCAAGGAGGTCGGATTCTACAAGGATCCGCTGTCCGACTATGGTCGACTGTCCAGCGAACTGCTTCGCGCCGACCGGCTCGCGATCGATACCGGGGTTCACTTCAAGCATTGGACGCGCCAGCAGATGGTGGATTTCTTCCACGCCCATTCCGGCGAGGATGAAACCCAGATTCAGGCGGAAGTCGATCGCTTCATCTCGATCCCTGCCCAGGCGCTGTCCTACAAAATCGGCGAGCTCGAGATCCTGGAACTGCGCGAGCGCGCCAGGTCCCGGCTTGGCGACCGGTTCGACATCAGGGGCTTTCACGACCGGATCATCGGCGACGGGGCACTGCCGCTGGACGTGCTTGAGACCCGCATCGATGCCTGGATCGCCGGGACTCGAACCACTCTACCCGCTTCACCACGAAAGGATCGATTCTGATGAACCGCCTTGTTTCTGGCCACAGCCGCATGCTGTGGACCGTCTGCCTTGCCGGCGCCGTTGCGGTCACCGCATATCCAGCCCTGGCGCAGCGCGAAGGCTCCGCTCCCGTCACCAGCACGGCCGCCACACGCCCCGACGCCGACAAGGCGCGCGATGTGGACCGCAAGCCGACGACCATGATGCAGTTCGCCAAGGTCAAGCGCGGTCAGACCGTGGTCGATTACCTTCCCGGCAAAGGGTATTTCACCCGGCTGTTCAGCGATGCCGTCGGTCCCAAGGGAGCGGTATATGCCGTATGGGACCAGATCCTGATCGACCGGCTGAAGGGCAAGCCGCTTCCGCCGTCGGTTTCCGGAGAGCCCGGACGCAGTAACGTCCATGACGGCGTCGCCAATGCCGATACGCTGGGCGTGCCCGGCAAGGTCGACCTGGTCTGGACCTCCCAGAATTATCATGACGTCCATAATTGGGCAGGCGCACAGGGCACCGGCGCGCTCAACAAGGTGATATTTGCCGCCCTCAAGCCAGGTGGACTCTATGTCATCGTCGATCATGCCGGAACGCCGGGACTCGACGATGCAGGCATGGCCAAAGTGCACCGGATCGACGAGACATTGGTCAAAAGCGAGGTCGAGGCGGCCGGGTTCGTGCTCGACGGCGAGTCCTCGGCCTTGCGCAACGCCGCCGATCCCCGGACCGCCGCTGTTTTCGACCCCGCCATTCGCGGAAAGACCGATCAGTTCGTCCTGCGCTTCCGCAAGCCCCGCTGACCTCCGCCCCGCTCGTGAAAATCATAGCTCGGCCGCAGCCTGCGGCACGGCCGCCGGCTTCAGGCGCTCCACTCGCTATCCCGAGCGGGTAACCCAGATGCGGTCGTGCCCCAGATCGAAGATCACCCGGGCGTGCCTGAAGGCGTAGAGTCCAACCATCGGCCGAGGTCCGTCCGTCACTTCTGTTTTGGGGACCTCGACGCCCCCGACCTTCACCGCGTTCGCGGGCCCGAAACCGGGAGCGGTGATGCCCCCGACACTGGAGAGATCGAGGCGCGCGCTCAGCGGCGCGCCACCATCCGCCGCAATGTTCACCGACAGCGTCCCGTCAGGTTCGTGCCTGATCGCGATCTGCTGGGAACGACGTTCCAGCCGACGCGCCTCGCTTGCCGAAAGCGGTTGCAGCACATGATGGGCGAAGTCGATCTCGATCGGGTTCTCGTCGAGCAGGTCCTGCCCGATCCGCAATGCCGCATCCGGGCCGGGCTCTGTTTCGACCGCCGCGACCCTTGCGCGAAATGACTCGGCACGGAGATGAATTGCTACGTCGGGGCCGCCACCCCGCATCTTCACATGGTCCGCCAGATCTGGAGTCATGGCCGAGGTGGCAATGCCCGGCGCAACCGAAACGCGAACCGTCTTTTCATCGACTCGTCCGTGCAGCAGCAATGCCGCCCCAACCAGGATGAACTTGCCGCTGGTCGCCCCGATCACGCCCGCCATGATTCAATTCTCCACGACACCGCCGCCCGCAGCCTGAAACATCGCGACGGTGTCCGTCAGGCGTGCTGCACGGGCCTGAATGAGCTGACCCCGCGCCTGCGCGTCGGCGGCGGTGGCGTTGAGCAAGGCGAGCGTGCCGACATCCCCCAACTCTAGCTGGCGTCGGATGAACCCCAGCGCACGCCCCGATGCGTCGCTCGCCCGCGCCGCGGCATCGAGCGCATCCGCGTCGGTACGCAGGCCCGTGAGCGCGTCGGCGACGTCGCCAAAGGCTTGCAGGACCGCCGCGCGATATTGCGCCTTGGCACCGTCCAGCGCGGCTTCGGCCGCATGCTGTTGGTGACGCAGCGCGCCCGCATGGAATATCGGCTGCGTGACACCGCCGACCAGCGACCAGAATGGATTGCCGCCCTGGAACAGGTCGAACAGATGCTGCGCGGCGCCCCCGGCGCTCGCGCTGAGCTGGATATTCGGCAGCCGGGCCGCAATCGCCACGCCGACATCGGCACCCGCCCCTTCCAGTTGCGCGCGCGCTGCCCGGATATCGGGGCGGCGCGCAACAAGATCGGACGGAAGCGCCAGCGGCAGGTCGTGCGGCAGGGCAAGGGCGCCAAGGTTCGGCAAAGGCGGCAGCTCGACGCCCGCCGCGCGGCCGAGCAAAGTACCGATCACGATGCGCTGGTGCGCCTCCGCCCGAACCAACGCCGGAAGCGCGGCTTCGGCGGTCGCCAGCGCTGTCTGCTGCGTGGCGATATCGGCCGCGCCGACCGCGCCGAGGCGCTGGCGCTGAAGCAGGTTCCGCAGGATATCGCGATTGACCGACACACTTGTCTCGCCCGCTGTGACCTGGTCGGCCAGCGAGGCGCGCTGGATCACTGCTTGCACGAGGTTTGCCGTCACCGCGGCGCGAGCTGCCTCGAGCCGATGGCGCTGCACCTCGGCAGCCGCGCGCGCCGAGCGAATATGCGCATGCGTCCCGCCGAACAGGTCGAGACCGTAGCTGACCGTCACCTGCGCGGTGTGCAGCGTGTAGAGATATTGCGATGAATCAGTGACCGCAGGCGCAAGCGCGTTCGAGACACGCGTTCGCTGCGCCTGGTAGCTCGCATCGACCTCCGGCAGAGCCGCACCGGCGGCCGCGCCGGCCTGCTCCCGCGCCTGGCGCAGGGCGGCGTCGGCGACGGCAATATCCGTTGCGTGCGCCAGTGCCTCATCCACCAGCGCCATGAGCTCCGGCGATCCGAAGGCACGCCACCAGTCAGCCGCGACCACGGTATCCACGGTCGCCTGCTCCGGCCCAGCCTGCGGCGCGAAGCGTTGCTGCTGTTGTTGCGGCGGCAAGGTCGCCTTGGGATCGAGATCGCGCGGGCCCGCCGCGCAGGCGGTGACCATCAACGCGAGCAACGGAAGAAAGAGAGGCTTCATGTCCGAACCTCCCCATGATCGGCTTCGGGCAATGGCAGGTGCCCGACATCTCGGCCATGCGCGCCCCGATATTCCGGCGCCACGCGCCTGGAGAAGCAGTCGATCAGCACAGGCAGGACCAGCAGGATGAGAAGCGGCGCCAGTGTCATCCCGCCGACCACGACCAGCGCGAGCGGCTTCTGTACCTGGCTGCCGATACCGTTCGACAAGGCAGCGGGAAGCAGGCCGATCGCCGCGACGAGACAGGTCATCACCACCGGGCGCAGGCTGTGCCGCACCGTCGTCGCCAACGCGTCCCGCCGCGTCACGCCTTCGTCGATCGCATGATTGTAGGTCGTGACGACCAGGATGCCGTCCATCACCGCGATGCCGAACAGCGCGACGAACCCGATCGCCGATGAAATGCTGAATGCCGTCCCGGTCAGCGCAAGCGCAAGCACACCGCCGACGATCGCCATGGGGATCGCCGAGAAGGCGAGCAGGCTGTCCCGGATCGAACCGAAATTGGCGTAGAGCAGCAGCAGGATCAGCAACAGGCTGACCGGGACGACGATTTCGAGCCGGGCGACGGCATTGTTGAGATTGTCGAGTTCGCCGGCCCATTCGAGATGATAGCCCGAGGGCAGATGGACATTGCGGGTGATCCGCGCCCTCGCCTCGTCCACCGCGCCACCGAGATCGCGCCCGCGCACCGAGAATTTTATCGGGATGTAGCGTTCCTGATGCTCGCGGTAGATGAAGGACGCGCCCGAGGTCAGCCGAACGTCGGCCACTTCGGACAGCGGGACCTGGATCGTACCGGTGCCGTTCGGCGCGGGCGCGCCTACCGTGATGCGGCGGATCGCATCGACTGTGTCCCGTTGCTCGGGGCGCAGGCGCACGACGATCGGGAAGTGCCGGTCGGTGCCCTTCTCGTACAGCTCGGCACTGGACTGCCCCCCGATCGCCGCAGCCACCGTCGCATTGATGTCGTCGGGGGTCAGCCCGTAACGTGAAGCTCGAGCACGATCGACGTCGATGCGCACGGTCGGCTGGCCGAGCGACTGGAACACGCCGAGATCCTCGATCCCCTGCACCTTCGCCATCTCGGCCTTGATCGCATCGGCATATTTTTCGAGCGTCGGCAGGTCGGGTCCGAACAGCTTGATCGAGTTCGCGCCCTTCACACCCGACGCCGCTTCCTCGACATTGTCCTCGATATATTGCGAGAAGGAAAAATCGACGCCGGGATAGCCGGCCTGCAATTTACTGGAGAGTTCGGCCGTCAGCGTTTCCTTGGTCACACCGGCGGGCCAGGTACCGAAAGGCTTGAGCGGCACGAAGAATTCGGCGTTGAAGAAACCGGTGGAATCCGTGCCGTCGTCGGGGCGGCCATGCTGCGAGAGCACTGACTCCACCTCTGGATATTGCGCGATCATCCGCCGCACGCCGTTGACCACGGGCTGGCCGGCCTCGAGGCTGATCGAGGCCGGCAGGCTCGCGCGGATATACATGTTGCCTTCTTCCAGATGCGGCAGGAACTCGATGCCGAGCGACCGCACCCCGACGACCGCCGCGCCGAGGAGCAGCAGCGCACCACCAAGGGTCAGCACGCGGTTGGCCAGCGCGAAGGCGGCCGCTGGCTCGTACCAGCCCCGCAGCCGAGCGACGATGCGGGTCTCGACCTCCGACAATTTGTCCGGCAGCAGCAATGTCGCCAGCACCGGCGCGACGGTGAAGGTCGCGATCAGCCCACCCGTGATGGCGTAGGCATAGGTCTTGGCCATCGGTCCGAAAATATGCCCTTCGACCCCGGCCAGCGTGAACAGCGGCAGGAAGCTGGCGATGATGATCGCCGCCGCGAAGAAGATCCCGCGGCTCACTTCGTGGCTGGCGCCAAGCACCGCCGAGAAACGGCTGGCCATGGTGTAGTGGCCGTGCCCGTTTTCGACATGCGCCGATCGTTCGACCATGTGGCGGAAGATATTCTCGACCATGATGACGCTTGCGTCGACGACCAGCCCGAAATCGAGTGCCCCGACTGACAGCAGGTTCGCGCTCTCGCCCTGAAGCACCAGGATCAGGATCGCAAAGGCGAGCGCGAACGGGATTGTCGCCGCGACGATGATCGCGCTGCGCAGATTGCCGAGAAACGCCCATTGAAGGATGAAGATCAGCAATATCCCCGCGAGCAGATTCTCCAGCACGGTATGGATCGTCAGGCGAATGAGATCGGAGCGGTCGTAGACCCGGTCGAGATGGACGCCGGGCGGAAGCGCGCCAGATGCGTTGATATCGGCGACCTCCTTCTGCACCGCCTGGATCGTCGGCATCGACTGCGCGCCGCGCTGCATCAGCACGATGCCCTGCACGATGTCGTCGCGGTCGTTGTAGCCGGCGATGCCGAGCCGCGGGGCGTTGCCGATCTGAACATGGGCGACGTCCTTCAACAGGATCGGCTGCCCGTTCGCCGTGCCGACCAGCACATTCTCGATTCCGGAAACTGACTGGATAAGCCCGACCCCGCGCACGATCGCGGCCTGTGCACCGAAATTGATCGTCTGCCCGCCAACATTGCCGTCGCTCTTGCCGAGCGCGGCGAGCACCTGCCCGACCGAGACGCCGTGCGCGGCCAGCCGGTCATTGTCGATCACGACGTCATAGGCACGAAGCTTGCCGCCCCAGCCGGTCACGTCGATGACCCCGGGAATGCGCTTGAAGCGACGTTGCAGCACCCAGTCCTGCAGCGTCTTCAGGTCCATCACCGAATAGCCGGCCGGCGCGCTGAGCTTATAGCGATAGATTTCCCCGACCGGGCTCGTCGGCGACAGCGTTGGCTGCGCGCCCCCGGCGAGCGGCGGCAGTTGCGAGAGGCGGTTGATGACCTGCTGCTTCGCTGCCTCGTTGGTCAGGTCGTAGCTGAACTGTATCTTGATGTCGGACAGGCCGAACAGCGAGATCGCGCGGATCGCCGTCAGGTGCGGGATGCCCGCCATGCCGACTTCGATCGGGATGGTGACGTTGCGCTCCATCTCCTCGGCCGAAAGCCCCTGCGTCTGCGTGACGATCTCCACCATCGGCGGGACGGGATCGGGATAGGCCTCGATGTTGAGGTTCCAGAAGCCGACCACGCCCGCGAGCAACATCGCGGAGAAGATGCCGACGATCAGCAGGCGCTGGCGCAGCGAGAACTCGACGATGCGGTTCATTCGCCAAGACCCGCCTCGTTCACGAACAGCGCTCCGGCCGTGACGATGCGCTCGCCGGGCCTGAGGCCCGTAAGCACGACGACCGCACCGTCCTGCGCGTCGCCCGCGGTTATGGCGCGTGCCTGCAACAGGCCGTCGGGACGGACGACCCAGACACGCGCGGAATCACCCTCATGGATCACGGCAGCGGAGGGAACGCGCAAGGCATTGCCGCGCTGCGGCCGCTGGATCGAGAAGCTGGCGAACATCTGCGGCTTCAATGCGCCATCGGGATTGGCAATGGTCGCGCGCACCGGCAACCGATGAGTCTGCGGATCGAGCGCCGCCCCGACGAGATCAATGGTGGCGTGGAAGCTGCGCCCCGGAAGAGCCGGCGTCGTCACCGTCACCGCATCGCCCAGATGCACCCCATTGGCATCGCCTTCGGCGATCTGCGCGATCAGCCAGACGTGCGACGGGTCGGTGATGGTCATCACCGGCTTGTCTCCTCCCTGCGAGACATATTGCCCCGCCGAGACATCGCGCGAGGCGATCAGCCCGGCGATCGGCGCATGCAGCGTGGTGCGATCGTGGATGCCGGAGACTTCGCCAGCCCCTTCAAGCTGCCCGATCTCACCGGGCGACTTTCCGAGGATCGCAAGCTTGTCGCGCGCCGCGCCTAGCGCTGCCGCCGTGGTCCTCGCGGCGGCCTGCGCCGCGACCAGATCTGTCTGCGCCTGCAAATAGTCCTTTTGCGCCCCGCCTGCCGTTTCGAAGATCTGGCGCTGGCGTTCCGCATTGCGTGTGGCGGTGGCGAGTTGCGCCTGCGCGTTCTGGAACGCGGCGCGCGCGGCGAACAGCCCGCTGCGTGCATCGACGAAGTCGCTCGTCTTGACCAGCAGCAGCGGCTGGCCCTGCCGCACATATTGACCCGCATCGGCGAGCACACGCACGACTTGCCCAGCATAAGGCATCAGCACGGGCGTGCTGCGGTCGCCATCGACCGTGATCGCCCCGCTCGCCAGGGTGCGGTCTTCCGATGCCGCATAGCCGACCCGGATCGTCTTCAGCGCAGCCATCTGCTCTGCGGTCGGCCGGAAGGTGCCCGGCGGCGAGGCAGGAGGGGCGACCTGATCGCGACGCGTCATGCTTCCGATCGCCAGCCACAGCACGACGATGCCGACTATGACAGCCACGGCGATGGCAAGCCAGCGCACCTGCTCGCGGCGTGGCAACGTCTGTATCGTGGGCAGCGGGTGTGGCGATGATGGAGCGTGCATCGGAAGGCCTGTTACGGTGGGGCTGGCACCCCTAGGCAGGCTCGCTTACAGCGGGCTTACAAATTGCTGCGTTGCGGAAGAGCGAGACGATGCGAATTCTGCTGATCGAGGACGAAGATGCAGTGGCAATGCCGCTCGTCGACGCCTTGTCGCGGCGCGGATTGACGGTCGATCGCGCACGTACCAGCGAGGAGGCCGAGGCATATCTCGAGGCGATCGACTATGCGGCCGTCCTGCTTGATCTGGGTCTGCCTGACGAAGACGGCATCTCGCTCCTCATGCGCATGCGCGCGCGCGGCGATGCCCGGCCTGTACTGGTGCTGACCGCGCGCGGCTCGATCGACGCGCGCATCCTTGGCCTGAACGAAGGGGCCGACGAATATATGGTCAAACCCTTCGACGTCGACGAACTGCATGCCCGCCTTCACGCGATCCTGCGGCGGCGCGACGGCTATGTCGGAAAGTCCCTCCGTTGCGGCGCGCTCGAGTTCGTCGTCGAGACCCGCATGGCCTATGTCGAATCGCAAGCGCTCAGCCTGTCGGTGCGGGAAACCGAGTTGCTGGAACTATTGTTACGCCGGGCGGGCAAGGTCGTGCCGAAACGCATCGTCGAGGACCAGCTGTTCGGCCTGGACGGCGATCTCGGCTCCAATGCGGTGGAAGTATATGTCCATCGTTTGCGCAAGCGGCTCGAGGATTCTGAGACCCGCGTGCGGATCGAAACCGTGCGCGGCGTCGGCTATATGATCGTTCCTGTCGCATGAGGTTGGCGATACCTCGCTCGCTGCTCGGGCAGTTCGTCGCGCTCCACGTGGCGGTCGCACTGGCGGCGGCGATCACCCTCTTGTGGAGCGCCTCCGCCCTGCTCCACCAGACAGCCGATCATTTCCAGCGCAACCTGCTGCGCCGGCAAGCCGTGCTGTCGGCTGCATCGGCAGGACCGGACACCCGTAATGCACAGCCCGTCGTGCTGACTAACGGCATGGCGGTCAGCACGATCGGAGCGGACCGCCGCGTGGAAAGATCCTATGGCCCGCCGCGTCCGGAAATACTGGCGGTGGCGCCGCTTGACCGGACAGCGCATTTCTTTCGCAGCGGTGTGGTCGAGGGCTATAGCGTGCCCGTGGGGAGCGGCTGGATCGTCGTTTCGCAGGACGATGCCGACCCGGCAGTCGTCACCGACGATATCGTGCGCAGCTTCCTGCCCAGATTCGCGCTGATCTGCCTGCCGATCGCGGCACTCGTTCCGCTGATCGGGGCGCTGATCGCACGTCGCATGACGCTTCGGATGCGCGCCGTCTCGGCGATCGCCGCGACGATCGGCCCGCGTTCGCTCAACACCCGCCTGCCGAGCGGCCTCCTCCCGGTCGAGGCCGAGCCGTTGGCGGAGGCGACCAACGCCGCGCTCGACCGCCTGGCCGCAGCGATTCATGTGCAGGCGGCATTTGCCGCGGACGTCGCGCACGAACTGCGCACGCCGCTTGCCGTCGTCCGCCTTCGCGCCGATGCGGTCGCGAACCCGGAACTTCGCACGGCGATGATGTCGGCGGTGGATCGGGCTGCCCGAGTCATTGCCCAGTTGCTTGCGCTCGCCGAGATCGAGCGCCCGGTCGAGGATGGCGGAACCTCGGTCGACCTCCACGCACTGGCGGAAGGCGTCGTCTCCGACCGGGCGCCCGGAATCATCGCATCCGGCCGCTCGATCGCGCTTGAACGCGCGGACACACCGGCACGGGTACGCGGTTACTCCGAGGCACTGACACTCGCGCTCGAAAACCTGATCGACAATGCCGCGCGCCACACGCCCCCCGGCACCGCGATCGTGGTCAGTTCCGGCCCGGGAGCGCTCATCGCGGTCGGCGACAATGGCGATCCGATCCCGGAGGCGCATTTCGTGCGGCTCAAAGACAGGCTGTGGCGGGGCGCGGGGGCGAATATCGAAGGATCGGGGATCGGCCTTTCGATCGTCGAGCGCGTTGCGCATGCCCATCATGGCGCGCTCACGGTGCACCGCGGATCGGGACAACGTGGCCTCGTCTTTCTGATGGCGCTTGACGATCTGTAGGACGGCACGAGCCTCAGGCGATGAATAGGCGAGGCGAGGATGAGATGGAACTGACGGGATTCATCGGCCTGGGCGTCATGGGCCAGCCAATGGCGCTCAATCTGGCGCGCGCCGGCACCAGGCTCATCGTCTGGAACCGGACTGCAGAACGGAACGGCCCACTGCGGTCGGCCGGCGCGACAGTGGCCGACAGTCCGGCTGCCCTGTTTCGCCAGGCGCGGATCGTGATCCTGATGCTCGCCGACGAAGCGGCGATCGACGCGGTCCTGGGTCGCGGCACGCCCGACTTCGCGGCCAATGTGACAGGTCATGTCATCGTCCAGATGGGTACGGTCCCTCCCGCCTATTCCCGGGAACTGGGCGCCGAGATCAGCAATGCCGGCGGCGCTTATGTCGAAGCCCCCGTTTCCGGCTCACGCAAGCCGGCCGAAGCCGGAGAACTCGTGGCGATGCTCGCCGGCGACGAGAGCGTCATGGACGAAATAAGCCCGCTGCTGACACCAGTGTGTCAGAAGATATTCCGCTGCGGCCCGGTTCCGGCTGCCCTCACCATGAAGCTTGCGGTCAACAGCTTTCTGATCACCATGGTCACCGGTCTGGCGGAAGCCGCTCACTTCGCTGAACGCCACGGCCTGGACATGAATCAATTCCGCGCCATTCTCGATGCCGGACCGATGGCCAGCAGCGTATCGCGTATCAAGCTCGCCAAGCTGGTGGAGCAGGATTTCGACGTACAGGCGGCGATCTCCGACGTGCTCAAAAATGCCCGGCTGGTCGCGGACGCGGCACGGGAGGCGGAGATTGCGTCGCCGCTGCTGGATGCCAGCCACCTTCTCTACCGCGAGAGCGAGGAACTGGGGCATGGTCGCCTCGACATGGTGGCCGTGGTCCGCGCGATCGAGGCACGAACCCAAGGGAAGCAACCATGAGCAGCCGTGAATGCGACTGGTATTTTGATGTCATCTCCCCCTTCGCCTATCTCCAGTGGAAGACCCGGAGCCGGTTCGGCGAGCGCGTTCGCCTCACGCCGGTCCCCGTCGTGCTCGGGGCATTGCTCGGCCATTGGGAACAGAAGGGACCAGCCGAAATCGCCCCCAAACGCCTCCATACCTATCGGGCATGCCAGTGGCGCGCCGACAGGCTCGGGGTCCCGTTCCGCTTTCCGCCGGCCCATCCGTTCAACCCGATCGCGGCATTGCGCCTGATCGTCGCGCTCGGTGCGACGCCGGCAGCGGTCGATACCCTGTTCGATGCCGCCTTCTGCGACGGGCTGGACATCTCCGAACCTGATATTCTCGAGACGATCGGGAACAGCCTTGGCCTCGAGGACGTCGCAGGCGCCATCGCCCAGCCGCATGTCAAGGACCGGCTGCGGGCGAACACCGACCGCGCGATCGAGCGCGGCGTATTCGGCGTGCCGACGATCGCGGTCGGCGACGACCTGTTCTGGGGCGAGGACAGCACGGAGATGCTGATCGACTTCCTCGACAACCCCGCCCTGTTCACGACCGGGGAGATGGCCCGGCTCGGGTCGTTGCCCACCGGCGTAACGCGCCCGCACAAGCGAGGCTGAGACGAAATCGCCGTGGAAGGGGCGTCCGACGTCGCCCCTCCCCCGTCCGGCCCGTCGTCAGTGGCTTACCGTACCGGCCTTGGTCGCGTAGTAATTCGCCAGAACGTCGAACGCCTGCTTGCGCTGCCCGGTTTCCGAGATGAGCCCCTTGCGGTTCCAACCCTGCTGAAAATCGGGGTTCTGCCGGCGTGGAGAACGGAAGTCCTTGAGGATCCATGGCGACATGCCGCGCAGCGTCGGCACCGAATCCGCCATCTTGAGCGTCGCGCGGTAATAGTCCGCCTGATACTCCTCGGAGAATTTCTGCGGACCGGTCAGGTCATGGAACCCCGCCCGGGCGTCGGCGCCGAATTCGGAGAAGACCAGCGGCTTGTCGGCGGGCACCTGCCAGACGCTGGCGGGCAGGTCGGTCAGCCGGTCGTTAGTATACCAGCCGTTATACGTATTGATTGCCAGCACATCCAGCACATCGGCGAGTGGATCGGCCAGGGTCATCGTGGGAGTCTTCGCGTCCTTCGAACGCTCGACCAGCAGCGCCGCGCTGACCAGCCTCGTATCGTCGAGGCGGCGGACATCGCCGACGAGCGTGCGGAGGAAGGTGTTGCGCGCGTCGGTGACGGGGGTCTCGTTGGCGACGCTCCAGATCGCGATCGACGCGCGGTTGCGATCGCGCAGGATGTTCTCGGCCAGCATGTTGCGCGCGGTCGCCAGCGTATCCGGATTGGACCAGGCGACGAGCCAATAGACCGGCACCTCGCTCCACACGAGCAGGCCGAGTTCGTCGGCGGTGCGCGTCATCATCTCGGTGTGCGGGTAGTGCGCCAGGCGGACATAATTGCCATGCAGCCCGTCCTTGATCTCGCCGAGCAGGGCCCGCGCCGCCGCCGGGCTGATCGCCCGGGTCGGCTCGCTGCCCAGTTCCTCCTCGTGCAACGAGATACCGCGCAGGAAGATCGGCTTGCCGTTGAGCAGGATGTCCGGACCGCGCACCTCGATGGTGCGGAAGCCGATGCGATCACGCCACTGGTCGTCGCCCGTCGCAATCGTCACGTCGTAGAGCCTGGGACGCTCGGGCGACCAGCGGACCATCGCGCGCGGCGCGACCATGGTGGCGCGCCAGTTGCCCGCGGCGTCGGTGGTGCCGGCCTGGTCGAGGCCAAGCTCGGCAATACGCAGCCTGACCGCGCGATTGGCCGCCTGCGGTCCGTCGAGATGCACATCGACTGCCATCCGCCCATCCCGCGTCAAACGGACCCAGGCGTCGTCGACATAAGTGTCCGGCGTCGAGATCAATCGCACAGGCCGGGTGATCCCGCCATAATTTTCCCAGTCGGTGACGGGCGGGGGCACGGTCGCCTCTGTCGCCTGCGAATCCACGCCGACCGTGATCTGGTTGTTGCCGTCGCGCAGCAGGCGGGTCACCTCGAAAGCGAAGGGCGTGAAGCCGCCTTCGTGGCGCCCGACCGGCTGGCCGTTGAGGTAGACGACGGTCGTATAATTGGCCGCGCCGAAGCGGAGGAAGGTACGCCCCTTGCGCTGCGCCGGCACCGGAAAGGTGCGCTGATACCACATCAGCCCCTGATAATAGCGAAGCTCGGGCGCCTCGGTCAGCCAGGACGAGGGCAATGTGGTGACCGGCGAATGGGCGAGGTCGAATTCATAGAGGACCCGGCTGTCCTGCGCCATTTCCTTGCGCACATCGACATCGCGGTAGCGTTGCTGGCCGCGATCAGGCGTTTCACCGTGGAAGCCGGCGAGGCCGGAGCGGTACGGATCGATCGAATAATGCCAGGCGCCGGACAGGTCGGTCCCCTGGCGCATGTCGGCCGAGACAAGCAGCGGCCCGCTCTGCGCCGTCGCCTTAGGCAAGGCGGGTGCCGCGACCTGCTGCGCGGCTACGGGCGCTGCCCACAAAATGGCGGCGGCGATGAGCCATCCGGGCTTCATTCCTTCAAGCACATCCCTCTCCCATTCCTGTTCGTGATGATATCCCGGGTGTCGCGTGGGCGATCCCGCGTTCGAGCCCGCGCAGTTCAGCCAGCCCCCGCATGCGGCCAAGCAGCGAATAACCGGGGTTGGTCGCTTTGGTCAGGTCGTCGAGCATCTGATGGCCATGGTCAGGGCGCATCGGGATCGAGCGACCACTGCGCTGCTGCAACCGATGGACCGCCGCCACGATCCCGGCCATCCCGGCATCGCCTTCGAGGTGGGCCGCCTCGTGAAAGGCGTCGTCCGGCTCGCGCTGCACGGAACGCAGATGCAGGAAACCGATCCGGTCGCCCAGCCGCTCGATCATGCCGGGCAGGTCGTTGTCGGACCGCACGCCGAACGATCCGGCGCAAAAGCACAAACCGTTGGAAGGATTGGGGACCCGGGCGAACAAGGCAGCAAGATCGGCCTCGTTGCTCACCACGCGTGGCAGGCCGAAGATCGGGAAGGGCGGATCGTCGGGATGAACGACGAGCCGCAACCCGAGTTCATCGGCAACGGGGCACACCGCGGCAAGGAAGTCGGCATGGTTGGTGCGGAGGCGCTCGGCGTCGATATCGGCATAGGTGTCGATCGCGGCAAGGAGCTCGGCGGAGGTGAAGCTCTCCTCGCTGCCCGGCAGTCCGGCAATGATCGTCCGCTCAAGCCTGTGGCGCGCCGCTTCGTCCATCGCATGAAAGCGGCGCGTCGCGGCCTCGACCATGGCGGGCGTGTAACTGGCATCGGCGCCCGGCCGGCGCAGGATGTGGAGGTCATAGGCCGCGACCGCCTCCAGCTCGAAGCGTAGTGCCAGCGCGCCATCGGGAAGCGGCCAGGCAAGGTCGGTCCGGGTCCAGTCGAGGATCGGCATGAAATTATAGGTGACGGTGGCGATGCCGCATGCCGCGAGATTGCGCAGGCTCTCGCGATAATGCTCGATCAGCCGGTCCCATGCCGGCCCGCGCGTCTTGACATCCTCATGCACGGGCAGGCTCTCGACCACGGTCCAGCCCAGCCCAGCCCGCTCGATCTCGCGCTTGCGCGCCGCGATAGCCTCGCGCGTCCAGACCTCGCCGTTGGCGACCTCGTGCAACGCGGTCACGACCTCGCTCGCGCCCGCCTGGCGGATATCGCGCAGCGAGACCGGATCGGGTGGACCGAACCAGCGCATCGTCTGCGTCATGAACATATACTGGCACTCCCTTGCCGACATCCGCGTCATGCGATGGCGACCTCTTGCTCGTCGTCTAGGACGCAGGTTTGAACTCGAATGACATGCCCGACGCCTTGTTCGGCTGGAATCCCTTCCACAAGGTCGCCGTCGGGGGGCCGGGACTGTAGCCGGCATAACGACCCGGCGGTGCGCCAGCCCAGATACCGTCGTTCGAATTTGGCACGAGTCCGTCGATATAGGCTGCCTTCCTCATGTCGCCCTTCACGTAGCGGTCGAGAAACGCGGCGATGAAATGCGTCTCGATCGCCATCAGCCGATCCTTGCGCCAGACCGAATCCTCGAACCAGTCCTTGTCCCAATAGTCCGCCCGCATTTCCGGCGGCGCGCCGATCAGGCCGATGCTGTGCCCGGCCTCGCGGAAGGTCAGCAGATACCGTGCCGCATGCACCTCATCGTCGAACAACGTACGGACGCCGGGATCGTAGCCGACCGTGTGGTCCTGGCTGCCGACGATGAACAAGGTTGGCGCGCGAATCGCCCCGACACCGGGCGGCGCCCACATATCCGCCCCGCGCAGCGCGCGCGGCGGGGCGATCGCGACCACCGCCTTGAGACCCGCGACCTTGAGCTCGCCCGCCCTGGGCCCACCGGCGATATAGGGTGCGAGCACATCGCGGGTGGCAGCGGCCAGGCCGGGATGAAGTGGCGCGCCCGCCGCGGTGAGCACGCCATAACCGCCCATCGAATAGCCGATCAGCGCGGTACGGTCGGCATCGGCGGTGGCGAACGGCCCCTGCCCTTCCCGCGCCCGACGCTGCGCCTCCGCGGCGACGAACACGATATCGAGTGGTCGCCGGGCGATCGGGCCTGCCGCGGCGGCCGCAGTGCGGACGGTGATCGGCGGGTCGCGAAAGGCTGGTGTCACGACGACATAGCCCTTGCTCGCGAGATTCTCGCCGAGCCAGGAAAGGACCTCCGGGGTGTTGCTATAGCCATGCGCGAGGACGACGAGCGGGAAGCGCCCCGCGGCAGCACGCGCGTCCGGCGAGGCTATGCCGGGAACGGTGAAGGCGATGTCGGAACCACTCTTCCTCGGCAGCGCCGACCGGTAGAGTGTGCCGGCTCCCGCCGCTGCGGCCGGATACCAGATGCTGAGCGGCAGATGGCGATCCACCGCGGCGGGCCTGTCCGCCCCCTGCAGAGGATCGAGCTGGCCGGGCTGCACGAACTCGGCCCTGGCAACGCCGACCGGATACGAGCCGAGCGCGGCGAGTTCCGGCGCATCGACACCGGGTTTCGCCGGCGCATCCTGGGCAGGCGGGCTCGCAGCCGACAACATTGCCGCGGCGCCCGCCATCGCCAACGGCAGCGCAAAACGAAACATCACATTGCCCCCGATCCATGGTGTGGCGGGGCGACGTGCGCGCCCCGCCGTCATCAGAAATTCACGCCGAGCCGCAGGCCGCCATAGCGACGGAAGTCGCGCGGCAGGAGCGCCTGGGTCGCCAGCTTGTTGCCGAAATTGCCCGCCGTATTGACCAGCGAGGGGAAATATTGCTGGTCGAACAGGTTGTTCACGAAAGCGACCACTTCCCATCTGCGGTCGCTGTCGCGCACGCCAAGCCCGACATTGACGATGCTATAGGCCCGCTGGAACGTCTGCGGATCCTCCGCCACATAATAGACATCGCCCTGATACTGCCAGTTGGCCTGCATCACGCCGCGCAGGTCGCCGCCCAAAGACGGCGAATAGTCGGCGCCGACCGAGAACTTCCATTTCGGCGCCTGCACGGCACGCGCGCCGGTCAGGTTCTGATAGGCAGGCTGTGCCGGCTTCGTGGGCGTCGCGGGCACCGCGGGCACGCATCCCTGCGCGGCGGTTTGCAGCGGATAGCATTGCCCGACGGGAAACGAGGTATATTTCGCGTCGAGATAGGCGACCGATGCGTTGAGGTTGAGGTCGCTGCCGATCCGCGCCGAACTGTCGAACTCGATGCCCTTCGTGTTCAGCCCGCCGACATTCGTCAGACGGAAATTGGACGTCCCGTCGGCGAGCGTCTCGATCGTCTGTGCCTGCAGATTGTCATAATCGGTATCGAACAGGGTGACGTTGACCGTCACGCGCCGGTCGAGGAACTGCATGCGCGCGCCGATTTCCCTGTCGCGCGACCGTTCGGGCTTGATCGGCCCGGCCGCGGCCCGGTTCGCGTTGAAGCCGGTCGTCAGGTCGTAGGTCTGCCCCTTGTAGCCGGTCGAATAGGTCGCGAAGAACATGATGTCGGGCGTGACCTCATAGCGCCCGCTGAAGCGATAGGTGCCGGCGGTATCCTCCGCATTGCCGCTGAAGAAGGAGGAGGCGGGCGCGGCGAGATTGTCGCGGAAGGTGTAGTAGATCTTTTCGTTCTGGACGCGCCCGCCGCCGGTCAGGGTCAGGTGCGGAACGATCTCCCAGTCGACCTGAGCGAAAGCGGCGATCTGCTCCGACTTCGATGTCGCATACCAGTTGGCCAGCGAGAAAGCAGGGCCGCGAAGGAAAGGCCGCTCGAACGCCACGTTCGCATAATAGGCACCCAGCGTATAGCGGAACGGCTTGTCGCCGGGCGAGAGCAGGCGCAGTTCGTGCGTGAACAATTTCGACCGGAACTGGCCGACCTGGATGTTGTTGCCGTTGGCCGTCGGGGAAGATGTGTCGTCCTGGTCAAGATAGTCGTTGAGGCGGAACTTGTCGTACGAGGTGATCGACACCAGGGTCATGTCGCCCAGTCCGACTTCAGCGCGCAGCGACCCGCCCCCGCCATGATATTTGGTACGGGAGTCGTAGTTGTTACTGATGTTTTGATTGCCCTCGCTGACCGTGACGCCGGGGAATACGACCCCCGCCGTCTGCCCGGCGACGCCGCGCAGCAACGCGGTCGGATCGAGGCGGATGAACGGCCGCCCGACGCTTGTGTTGCCGTTGAGATAATTGCCCGACAGCGTGATGGTGACGTTGGCGGCCGGTTCCCAGCGGAGCTTGCCGCGGGCGTTGACCGCCTCGCGCCCGTTCACTTTCTTCCCGTTGAACAGGTTGCGGACGTTGCCGTCCCAGTTGGAATAGCTGGCCGACAGGACATAGCCGAGGTCCTGGCTGATAGGACCCGATACGCTGAAATTGCCGCCATATTCGCTATCGGTCGTCGCCAGCGCATTGGCGCGGAAGTGGAAGGTGTCGGTGGGCTGGCGGGTGATGATGTTGATCAGGCCGGCCGAGGCGGACTTGCCGTACAGCGTGCTCTGCGGGCCGCGCAGCACTTCGATCCGCTCGACGTCGGGCAAGTCGGTGAAAGCACGGGCCTGGAAGGCGAGCGGGACTTCGTCGACCAGTACCGCGACGCTGGGTTCCACGCCGATGCCGAAGGCGAAGGTGCCGACGCCGCGCAGCGACACGTTGGCATTGACCGGATGCTCGGCCGGACGAACCGTCAGCGAGGGCGCGATCTTGCCGAGATCCTGGAACTGCCGGACGCCCGTCGCATCGAGCTGCGCCTGGGAGACCACCGAAATAGCCAGCGGCACGCGCTGGACGTTCTCGGCGCGCTTCTGTGCGGTGACGATGATGTCGCCGCCCATGTCCGGCGACGGCGCGCTCTCGCTGGTCGGGCCAGTCGAGGCGCTTTGCGCTGAATTGGCAAGAGCTTCGGGTGCGGCATCCTTCGCAAAGGCAGGCGAGGCGCCGAGCGCGAGCGAGGCGATCAGTGCGGCGCGGCAAACGGAATCGTGATATTTGCTCATTTCAACCCCCTCATATCGGTCGCGGATTCTGCCGTCCGTAAACCTGTCTGACGTGTTGGTAGCAAATGGTCTTACCAAATACAAGCTTTCGCGATCGACCCACTACGGCCCGTTGCGGCCGCGTGTTGCGGCACGGGGGCGCCGATGCTAGTCTCACTGTATCTTATGCCGAAAAAACAACTGACCAGACCAATCACCGCACCCTCGGCCGCCACCCCGCAGCCGGACTCGCGCAAATTATACCAGCAGGTCGCGGCAGCTGTCGCCGGCGCGATCCAGCGCGGCGAGTTCGCGCCGGGCCAGCGCATTCCATCGGAACGTGACCTGGCCGAGGAATATAAGGTCAGCCGCCCGACGATCCGCGAGGCGATGATCGCGCTGGACGTGATCGGACTGGTCAAGACTCGCCACGGTTCGGGCATCTTCGTCGTCGACAATCCGCCCAAGGACGCGGCGATGATCGGGCTCGACATCGGCGCCTTCGAACTGACCGAGGCACGCCGCCTGTTCGAGGGCGAGGCTGCGGCGCTTGCCGCTGTCTCGATCACCGACAACGAGATCGCTGAGCTCGAAACGCTGATCGGTGAGATGGAGCGCGAGAATCTCGAGAATATCAGCGGCGAGCACGCCGACCGATCCTTTCACCTGACCATCGCGCGGGCGACGCGCAACTCGGCCGTGGTGGATGTCGTCGAGTCACTATGGGACGCACGCTACCGGTCGCCGCTCTGCGCGCACATGCTTGAACGGGCGCGGAGCGTGGGTGTGCAGCCACGCATCGACGAGCATCAGCGCATCCTAGCCGCGCTCCGCGACCGCGACCCCCATGCGGCACGGCGGGAGATGCGCGATCACCTCGCGCGCGTGATCGATGGCCTGCTGACCGCGACGGAGACCGACGCATTCGAGCGGACGCGTGCTGAGGTTGAGGCGAAGCGGAGCGATCTCGCGCGCCGGGTAGCGGTCTGAACTCGGCATGACGCAATGATCGTAAATGGCTGAGATTCGTCGCCTTCGAACCTCAACTGGCACACGCACGCTCATCCAAGAGTAGTGCCAAACCACGTGCTGACGCGTGAACCGTGTCGCCGATGCGACAGGTCAGACGCGCCGTCAAAACGGATTTTTTTCCAAAGGCTCCATCCGGACTTCGCGCTGTTACAATCACCTCGGCAGCATCCCATTTCGGGTTTGAGTGCGGAGCGATACTGACCACGACGGCCCACACCTCGCGCTTTGGCTGCTCCGAGCAAGCCGTCAACGCGATCATCCCCGCTAACAGGCCCAAGCAAGATCTTTGCATAGCTCATATTGAGCACTTTAGCAGGGCGTCCGCAATTGGCGTGCATCCGATCGTTCGCTCGTGAAGCGCCGCTAGACCGCCAGGCTCACGCCGCGACGTCCATCGTGAGTCACGCCATCGCCAACGCCGCCATTCACCTGCAACATACGTTGATCGCCGGGCGGCAGCAGGAGGGTAATAGCCGCCTCCCCCAACTGTCCCTGCCCTTCGCGTCGCACCGTGACCGAAACGCGTTCCGCGTCCGCGTAACCATCGACATGCCAGCGATCGACCGGGGCATCGCCGTCACCGACATCCTCCATCGCGCTCCAGGCGAACGCGCCCTCGCGTGGCGGAAACAGCCACACGCCGCGGCGATAGGGTTCGGGCCGCCATCCACCCTTCGCGAGATCGACCAGCATCGCCGATCCGGCACGCGCGAGCAGCGGCGGCGGCCCGTCGAGCGGTGCCGGGAGGGTGACCTCAGCACCGCCCCCAACATGCTCGCCGGTCCACACATCGACCCAGTCAGTCCCGGCCGGCGTCCGCAAAGTCCGCGTCGTGGCCCCCGGCTCCATCACCGTCGCGACCAGCAGATCGGAACCGAGCAGATGCTCGTCATTCTCCTCCCAGGTACGCGCGTCGCCGGGGAAGTCGAGCCAGGTCGGCCGCACCATCGGCTCGCATGCGGCATGATAACGATGCAGCAGGTCGTAGAGGAACGGCACCAGCGTCTGGCGCAGCGCCAGCAGCCGGCGGATTGACGGCAGGATTTCGGGGTACATCCACGGCTCGTTGACGGTGCGGTCGTCGTTCCAGCTATGGATGCTGAACCGTGGCATGAACACGCCTGCCTGCACCCAGCGCAGCAGCAGTTCCGGCTCCGGCGCCGGCCCGGCGAAACCGCCGACATCATGCCCGCTGTTCGAGACCCCCGACAGTGCCAGCCCGATGGCCATCCGTGTATTGTAGCGGATCGTCTTCCACTCGGTGCGATTGTCGCCGCTCCATGTCTGCGCATAGCGTTGCAGCCCGGCCATGCCCGACCGGGTGACGACATAAGGCCGAGAGCCCGGCGCGGCCTCCTGTTGCGCCCGCCGGGATGCGCGGGCCATCAGCATCGGCTGCACCGGTCGCATCGCTGCGGCGGAACATGGCGAGCCGAAGCCGTGGAAACGGGCGCGCCTGTCCCAGATCTCATATTCGTTATTGTCGTTCCACGTCGCGACAATGCCCTGGTCGAGCAGCGCCGACTTGACCTGGTCACGCCACCAGGCGGCAGCCGCCGGGTTGGTGAAGTCGATATAACTGCCGACCTCGTCCCAGAACTGCGCCTCGACTGGCGCACCCTGCCCGTCACCGACGAACAGGCCGGCGGCGGCGACCTCGTCATAGCGCGGATGGCTGCGCAGCAGCGCGGGCTTGATATTGGGCACGAGCCGCACGCCCGCCCCGGCATAGCTGGCGACGAAGGCGGCCGGGTCAGGGAATTTGTCGCGGTTCCAGTGGAACACATAGCGCTTGTCGCCGATCGAAGTGTAGCCGGACGACAGATGGAACGAGGTGCAGCCGAGATCATGCTCGCCGAGCTTGTCGAGGAACCCAGCCATCTGCTCCGCCGCGTCCGGCGCGTCGGTGTAGCTCATGGTCGACCCGGAATAGCCGAGCGTCCAGCGCGGCATCAGCGCCGGACGTCCAGTGAGCCAGGTGAACCGCCGGGTCACCGCCAGCGGATCGGGCCCGGCGATCATCCACAGGTCGAGGTCCCCGGTATCAGCGACGATATGGCGGTAGTGCCCGTGATAATTATCGAGCTCGCGCCCGAAGTCGACGCTGACATCGGCAACGCTGTCGTAGAAAGCGCCGTGGCAGCGGCCCATGGCGTCAGCGACGAGGATATAGGGGATCGACTTGTAGAGCGGGTCGCTTTGTTGGGCGTCATAGCCCATCGGATCGAGGTTGGTCAGGCGGAAGCTGCGCCCGGCGCGATTGCTGTCACCCGTCCGGTCGCCGAGCCCGTAATAGCGTTCGCCGGCCTGGCGCGCGCAATAATGGTAGACCCGGCCGTCCCACCAGCCGAAATCATAGGCCTGGGTCGGGCGATCCGCCGCCATCAGCCGCCATTGTTCGCCATCGTGCTGCTCCCAGGTACAATGCAGGCCGTG
Organism: Candidatus Sphingomonas phytovorans; assembly: GCA_029202385.1. Lineage (NCBI taxonomy): Bacteria > Pseudomonadati > Pseudomonadota > Alphaproteobacteria > Sphingomonadales > Sphingomonadaceae > Sphingomonas > Candidatus Sphingomonas phytovorans. Next base: position 926,969 of record CP119314.1, on the reverse strand, counting down.
CAGGCGGATGGTGATGCGCAGCAGCATCGTCTCGATGACGATCCGCTCCTCCCCGACAGCAAGGGCGAAGTCCGGGCAGGTGAACCCGTCCACATCCATCCGGTCGCGTCCGGGCTCGGCAATGTCACTTGCCCCCGCCGCGATCGCCCAACTCGGCGGACTCGTCACAACGCCGTCGGCCAGTAGCAGGAGCCGCGCGATATCTTCCTCCAGCACGAAGATATGCGCCACGGCGCCGGTATCGGCGACGAGGGTCAGGCGACCGCGACGTTGCTCCGCCAGCGAAAACAGCGGCGGGTTGGAAAGCGTGGCACGTCTCATCGGCGGGGCTCCGGAACAATCAGGTATCTTATGCCGACGATCAGGACGACGGCACCGATCAGGTCGAACACCGACAGGGCAGCGAACAGCGGCGCATAGCCGACCGTGTCCGCAAGCTGGCCGATCAGCAGCGAGAAAAGCAATCCGCCGATCCAGCCCGCCTGGCCGACGAACCCGTTGGCGGTGCCGACCTCCTCGGGCGTGAACACGTCGGCCGACAGCGTGTTGATCAGCACCGAGATCATCTGATGGGCGAAACCGCCGACGCAGAACAGGGCGATGGCGGTATAGGGGCTCACGGCGAGGCCGATGCAACCCGGCGCGATCATCAGCACGGCGGCAAGGCTGATGCCCGCAACGCGCGAGGTGATGAGCCGAACGCCGAAGCGCCTGACCAGGAACGGCGACAGATACCCGCCAAGCACGCCGCCGATGTCAGCCGCGAGGAACGGGAGCCAGGCGAACAGCGCGATCTGCTTCAGGTCCATGCCGCGTTCGGTGGCGAGATAGAGCGGAATCCAGAAGCTGAACGTCTGCCATGCCGGCTCGGCCAGGAAACGCGGTACCGCGATGACCCAGAATTTCGCTGAACCGAGAATCTCGCGGGCACTCGCACGCGGTCCCGGCACGCTCGGACGGTCGGCCGCGATCAGCGCCTGCTCCTCGGGCGTGATCGCCGGGTGCGCCGCCGGGCTCCGATAAAAGGCATACCACGCAGCCGCCCAGATGAGGCCGACCGCGCCAGTGACGATGAAAGCGACCCGCCAGTCAGCCCAGAGCGATACCGCGATCACGACCGGCGGGGCGATCAGCGCGCCGAGCGACGTGCCGGCGTTGAACCAGCCGACAGCCACCGAACGCTCACGCGCCGGGAACCATTCGGCGATCGCCTTGATCCCCGACGGCACTGCAGCGGATTCGGCCAGCCCGAGCAGCCCGCGAAAGAAGGCTAGTCCCAGCCAGCCCGCAGCAAGCGCATGCAACATGTTGGCGACCGACCAGGCGACGCCAAACAGCGCGAACCCGACGCGCAGGCCGAAGCGATCGACGACGAATCCCGCGATCGGCTGCATCACGGTATAGGCAAGCTGAAACGCGCCGACGACATAGCTGTATTGCTGAGTCGTCATCGCCAGGCTGGTCTTCAACTGCGGCGCGAGCACGCCCAGCGAATTTCGCGCAAGGTAGTTCGCGATCGTGCCGGCACAGACCAGCGCGACGATCCACCAGCGCAGATGGGGTATCCGCTTCATGCCTCTCCCCTTCCCCTCCACGTCACATTTTCTCGACGCTTTGCGCCCCCGTGAAAGTCGGCAACGGAAGGCAAGCCCCCGCGGTCATCCACGCATGAAGGCTACCGCACCTGCAATGGCCTGTCCAGATAGGTCAGGCCAATTACCATGTGGGCTGACTGGCAGCATCCATCGCCTCGCACAATGATGGCCGAGCTTGAAGGACGGTATCCCGTCGAGGTGATGTTAGGGGAGTTCGCGCGGTCCCAACGAAGCCGATCAGGCTGGCATTGATCTCCAGACAGTCAGCGACAGGCCGAGCCGCCAGCAAACCGCCTCAGGCAATGCTATCGGGGATTGCGGACGAACGGCTTCCGACATGTCCGGCGCCATCCTGCGATCAGCCGTACTGCGGGAGCATGCCAGCCCCCGTGCCGCTATTTTTTCGGCGTCACCCAAACCGATACGGGCACCGCAAATTTGCCCGGCGCCGGCTTTCCGACCTCGACCCGGTCGGCAGTCACCAGTTCGCCTGTGTCCAGGTTGAAGGAGACCCATGGCTTCGGCATGCGGCCGAAGGTGAATTTCTGGATGGGCTGACCGGTGGCCGTATTCATGATGGTTGCGATGACACTCATCCCCACGCCGATAGCCATCAGCATGCCGGACTGTCCAGCCAGCATGAGGTGAGAACCGGTGATCAGCTCATAACTTGTTGGCTGAACAGTTAGTAATTGAAGTGCTCGCCACTTCGTGCATTATCGCCGCGCTCACAAGCCACCGGGGGGAAGTCTGCCGGACAAGAAATCAGGCATAGAGCTTGATCGGCACGGAGCAGGAAAGGATGTTCCATGTTGAGGCAACCCAAGGCACTCCCGTGGTTTCGACGCATCGCCAGGGCCTTTGCGCCGCTGGCGATTGCCGCAGGACTCGGCTCGGCAAATGCCCAGGCCCAGTCGCCCACCAGTCCAGCCACACAATCCAGCGCCAGCAATTACGCCAAATATGCCGACGCCGGCCGATGGGTGTGCCTGCCCGGCCGCGACGATGCCTGCTCGCGCGACCTGCACGCCATCCAGTTGCTGGAGAACGGGTCTTCGGTGCCTGTTCCGCCCCGCGCGACGGCCACCTCAAGCCAGGTCGATTGCTTCTACATCTATCCGACGGTTGGCCTGAACCTCATTCCGGGCAATCCCGATCCCTATTACACGGATACCAGCGCGATCGAGGCGGCGACGGCGGCTCAGGCGGCCTCGTTCAGCAGCGAGTGTCGCCTGTTTGCGCCCCAGTACCGGCAGGCAACGATCGCGGCGTATGCGCTGCCGGAATTCGTCAGGCAGCTCTATATTCAGGTAGCGGCATCCGATATTCTCGCCGCCTTCGATTATTATCTGGCGAACTACAATCAGGGCCGCAAGATAGTCCTGATCGGCCACTCGCAGGGCAGCGAGATGCTGATCAAGCTTATCCAGGGCAGGTTCGACAACTCGCCTGAATTGCGCAGCAAGCTGCTTCTGGGGATACTTGCCGGTATCCCGGTCAATGTGCCGACAGGCCAGAAACTCGGCGGCACATTCACCAATGTTCCGGTTTGCACCCTTCCCGGGGAGGTGGGGTGTTTCATCGCCTTCAGCAGCTATGCGGAGGGATCGAATCCGGCGACCGATACACGCCTCCCGACTCCTGCCGGTCAGGAGCGTGTCTGCGTCAATCCTGCCACCCTCGATGACCAGTGGCTTTCTCCCGATGCCCGTCGAAACGGACGCAAGCTGCTGCAGGGAACGCTCCTGATGCCCGCCGCAAACTCGTCCGGCTTCGTTCGAGACGATGCGCAGACCAAATCCTTCACCCGTCTGAGCGCTGCATTCAGCGGCGCTTGCGCCACCGCGACCGACCCACGCATGCGCTTCTTTTCGATCAGGGAGGAAATGGTGCCCACCGATCCTCGCCACGGTATCGTCAAGCTCTCTCCGAATGCGCTGGACCAGATCGGCCAATTGGTGACCGGGAACATCGGGCTTCATGTTCTCGACATGCAGTTTCCAATGCAGGAGTTGGTCTCGCTGGTATCGACGCGACGTCCCTGACACCGATCATCGCCAAGCCTCGCCAGGTTTCGCGCCTTCCCAAACGGCGGTTCTTCCGGAACTTTCGGAGGACCGCCGTCTCGGAGCGTCGAGCCGGCATCTCCCGATTCAGGCAGCAGACCAATATGCAGAAGAAGAGCGCCTTGCCGGGCGTCGCACTCGCCGCCTTGATCATCCTGGCCCTGACCTGCCTGTTCTGGTGGTCAGGCGATCGCGGCGTGGAACAGGGGCACGACGATGTCGTCGTGGTACAAGCCTCGGCGCGCCCGGAGGCATTGCCTTCCATCCCGATACCGGCGGCCGGCACCAGCGCGGCAGCGCTCGCCCTTGTCGAAAAGCAGATCCTCGAAACGATCGGCGAGCCGGGGACGAGCCTTCGCGACGTCCGCATCGTCGACCGGGAGCGTCAGATCGCCTGTGGCGAGCGTACGAGCCATGGCACCGCAACCCTTCGCCGCTTCGTGTGGCTGAGCCAGCTGCGCCAGGTCGTCACTGACGATGGCGGTCAGGATTTCGCCATCCTGGTCCATGTCTGCACCCCGCCACCGCATTCCTGACGAGAACCACTCCCCTCGTCGAATGCGACGGCGCTAGTCGCCTCAGGTCGAATCACACAAACTGGCTGGACGGCCAGTAAATTTATGTTAGAGGGTCGGGATGATCGCAAAGCGGTCGTCCGGGCGTGCAACGGAGCGCCTACAAAAAAAGGGAGAGGCGTTTGTGATGCTGAAATTTCAGATGATGAGTTCGACGTTTGCCCTTGGGGTCGCACTGCTCGCACCGCCCGCCATTGCACAGACGACGAACCCGGCCGATGTCGGTCAGCAGGGCCCGGAACAGGCGGCCGATACGGGCCTGGACGACATCATCGTCACCGCACAGCGCCGTCCGGAGACATTGCTGAAGGTGCCGGCCTCCGTCGAGGTGCTCAGCGGCGACCGGCTCCGGGCAGCGCACATCAACAACCTCGCGAACATCCAGGAAGTATCGCCGAGCCTGATCGTCACCCAGTCCTCGAACCCCAGCGCCGGTGTCTTCACGGTGCGCGGGATCGGGACGGCGGTCACCGACCGTGGTTTCGAGCAATCGGTCGGCGTCTATATCGACGGCGTGTTCCGCGGCCGGCCAGGAGCGGCGTTGCAGGATCTGCTGAACATCGAACGTGTCGAAGTCCTGCGCGGCCCTCAGAGCACCTTGTTCGGGCGCAACAATTCGGCCGGGGCGATCAACATCTCGACCGCCCTGCCCAACGCGAAGGCGCTGGGGATGTATGCCGAGGCGACCTATGGCAATTACGACACCGTTCAGGCTCGGCTCTCGGTCAATGTCCCACTGGTCACCGACAAGCTCGCGGTCAGCGTCGCCGTGGCGGAGAATTACAACCACGGCTTCATCGAGGCGCCGAATCTTCCCCGGGGAAGAACCAACGGCCGCGATCGGCAGAGCGTCCGGTTCCAACTCTACTGGACGCCGACCGACCAGACCCGCGTAAGGCTGATCGGCGACTATTCGCAGCTCAACGATAGCTGCTGTTCGTACCTGCCGCTGTTCGTGTCCGACACGGCCGCGACGGGTCCCTTCGTGTTCAACGTGCGGGGCGGGTTTATCGGTTATACCGGTCCGACACCGGGCACGCCTGGCGTGTCGCCCAGCAACCCGGCAAGCACCGGGACATTCTATCGACCGTTCAACCGCAGGACGACGCAGGATTCCCCATCGAACGAGAAGACGACCGACAAGGGCGTTTCGCTCCAGGTCGATCAGGACTTCGGCAACCTCACCCTGACGGCGATCGGCGCACATCGCCGCTTTCAGTCGAACATCAGTCTCGACATCGACGGCATCAACTCAGCCGTCACGAACGTCCGGTCCGATCCGTCGACCAATATCCGCGAAACGTCGGCGGAGATCCGGCTTCAAAATGCGGCGGGCAGCCCAATCGAGTTCGTCGCGGGTGCGTATTATTTCGACCAGAAGATCGTCGATACCAACCTGTTGCAGATACGGATCAAGCCGGTGGCCACCACGGTCACCTTCTATAATTCGACCGGCATCGGGACGGCGGAGAGCGGCGCCATATTCGGCCAGGCAACCTATAACCTGACAAGCGCTTTCCGCGTCACCGGCGGCCTGCGCTACCTTAAGGAAAAGAAGACGGCCAACGTCACCGTCGCGCCCGGCTCCTTCTCCTTCCCTGGCACCGCCGAGAGGAATGACGACGCGCTGATGGGATCCGCGACGATCGCCTTCCAGCCGATCCCGGAAGCCAATCTCTATCTGCGCTATGCGCGCGGCTACAAGTCCGGCGCGATCAACCTTCTTCTGACCTCGCCGACCATCGCAGCAAACCCTTCGGTCAACCCGGAGACGACCGACGCTTTCGAAGCGGGCGCGAAGTTCCGCCTGCTCGGCGACCGGCTCAGCACCAATATCGCTGTCTATACCCAGACCGTGAATGATCAGCAGGTTCAGGCTTTCAACAGCCAGACATCCTCGTTCGTCACCCTGAATGCCGCCAAGGTCCGGTCGCGCGGCGTCGAGGCTGAAATCCTCTACCGGCCGGTCAAGCCACTGACGTTCAACGGCAGCGTGAGTTATCTGGATGCGACCTACCTCAGCTTCCCCGGTGCTCCGCCGCCTGCCGGGGGCATTGCCCCCAATCAGAATCTGACGGGTCGGACGCCGCCCAATGCGCCGCGCTGGACCATTGTCGGCGGTGTCAGTCTCGACCAGCCCCTGAACGACGAAGTTCGTTTGCTTGGCAACGTCAATTTGCGTCACACGACAAGCTATTACACCGACCTGGCGCTGACAGAGGCTTTCCGAAACGGGAACACGAACTTTCTCGGTGCCAGTGTCGAGTTCGCGCTGCGGAACGGGTTCGGCATCCAGTTCTGGGGGCGTAACCTGACCCAGCAGAACGCCTATCTGAGCGGCATCGGCACGCCGCTCGGCAGCGGAAGCCTCTCAGTATTCGTGAACGAGCCGAGGACCTACGGCGTAACGCTACGATTCCGGCATTGATCGTCGAACCTGGCCGCGGCCTCACTGTCGCGGCCACCTCGCCTTCGCCGAAACGATTCCGGGGGCCATGCGAATCCTCAGCCCTTGAGTTCACAATGCCCGCAGAGACACCCGCACCATGACCCTTTTCCGCGCCCCGTTCATCTGGACGCCACAGCAGCCGATCGCCGAGAACTGGCTGCTCGCCTCAAGGGATCTGCCTGAACGAGACGATGGCAAGAACCGGTGGTTCCTGTTCCGGACCGAGGTCGAGCTTGAGACACCGCCGATCGCGGCTCTCACCGACATCACGGTCGATGGACGCTATATCCTGTACGTGAATGGCGAGGAACAAGGGCGGGGCCCGGTTCGGTGCAGTCCCCTCGCCCAGCGTTACGACACTCATGACATCGCGTCCGCGCTTCGGCCGGGGCGGAATGTCGTCGCCGTCCTGGTTCACACCTATGGCGTCGACACCGCCTTTTACGAAGGTGTCCGCGGACTATGGCGTCCGGTCTTCGGCGACGGCGGGCTGTGGGTCGAAGGCCCCGTGATCGACACCCGCCAGGCATGGCGCTGCACGCAGTCGACCGCCTGGGTCCAGGACGTGGCGCAGGCCAATCACAGCCTAGGGTTCATCGAATCGCTGGATGCCAATGAATTGCCGGCCGACTGGGCCGCATTGGGTTTTGACGACAGCGCCTGGGACGTCGCACGCCCCCTGCTTGCCGGCGGAGGCGGTCCGGAATCACTGTACCAGGGCGTGATCGTCCGTCCGTTTCCCATCCTGCTGCCTCGCGGAATTCCCGCGCTTCGAGCGTTCCCGACTCACGCGCGGCGCATTCGCTGGATCAGGGGTCAGCTACCCCAGCCCGATCTGCCCCTGCACACGCGACTCTATGAGGAGCAGCTTGTACCCGCCCCGCTCGGCGCGGCGCGCAATGTCGAGGATCTTTTGAGCGACGCCAAGGCGTCGACCATGATCAGCACCTCTGACGGCGTCGATACCGCCTTCACGCTCGACTTCGGCCGTATCTTCTCGGGCCACCCCTTCTTCGAGATTGAGGCGAGAGGCGGGGAAGTGATCGAGATCGCGTGCGCCGAACGACTGCCCGACGAATGGTTCGGTGAGGTTGCCGAAGACGCGCGGATCGAACGCAGGCCCTATATCGGCACCGACGCCCATCTCTGCCGCTATGTTGCACGCGCCGGCCTACAGCATTTCCAGCGCTTCGAGTGGTGCGCCGTCCGCTATATGCACGTCGTCGTGCGCAACGCCCCGGCCGGCATGACCATCCGCCGCCTGGGCGCGATCGAGACCCACTATCCTGTCGACGAACGTGGCAGCTTCTCCTGCTCGGACCCGATCCTGACCAAGCTATGGGCTGCCGGAGCCTATACGCTCAAACAATGCATGCACGATGCCTGGGAAGACTGCCCGAGCCGCGAGCAACGCCAATGGCTGGGCGACGTGACGGTCGAAAACCTCGCGGGACACGCGGCATTCGGCAGCTCAGCGTCGGCACTGACGGCCAAATATCTGGTGCAGGCCGCCGAAAGCCAGCGGCCCGACGGGTTGACCCAGATGTTTGCGCCCGGGGATCATGGTCACAATGCCCGGCTGATCCCCGACTGGACGCTGCAATGGATCCTGTGCGCGGCCGACCATTGGCAACTCACCGGCGATCTTGCGACGATCGAACAAATCTGGCCGTCGATCCGGAAGGCGCTCGGCTGGTTCGAACGGATCGCCGGGCCGCATGGCCTGGTGGTCGACATGCCCTATTGGCACTTCATGGACTGGGCCGGGCTTGGTCGCGACCATCAGGCTTTGCCGCTCAACGCGCAATTGGCGGGCGCGTACCGGGCCGCCGCGACGATCGGCAGCGCGCTGGAGGATGAACGGGCGGCCAGCCTCTATGAGAATCGCGCGCGCGCCATCTCCGCCAGGCTCGATGCCGAGCATTGGGACCAGCAGCGCGGCGCGTGGGTGGATATGGTCGATCCCGTCAGCGGCGCGCAGATGAGGCGGACATCGCAGCATGGTATCGCCGCGCTCGCCTTATGGGGCGACGCGGCGCCCGAGCGGATCACACGCGCCTTCGACTGGGCGACCGACCCCGAGCGCGAGACCGCAACGCCGGCGCCGCCGGTCGTCCCCTTCGGAACCCCGCTGGACGAGGAACAGGGGGTCGTCGTGGCGAACACCTTCTACAGCCATTTCGTCAACGAAGCCCTGGTCAAGCACGGTCGCGGCGCGACGGCCCTCGACAATATAAGGCGCCGCTTCGCGCCCATGATCGAGGCGGGCTCGTCCACTTTGTGGGAGGCGATTACCCCCTGGGCGAGCCTTTGCCACGGCTTCTCGGCGTCACCGACGCACTTCCTGTCCCGACACGTGCTGGGTGTCGCCCCCGCCGAACCCGGCTTTGCCCGCGCCTGTATAACGCCCAATCTGTTCGATCTCGATTTCGCCGATGGCGTGGTGCCGGCCGGTGCCTGGGAGATTTCGGTCGCGCTATGCCGCAATGCCGACGGGTTCGGCGCGGTGATCCGTGCAGGATCGATTCCCGTCGAGGTGACGCCACCGCCCGGCTTCGCGCTGCGGTCGCTCGTCGATCGCGACGGCGCTATCCACGCCCTCTTTGCCGAGTTGAAAGAATGACGCGGAGACAGTCGATGAAGATGATGGCCAGCACAATCGAGGCGGCCGCGGCCCGGCGGCAACGGTTGCCGTTGCGGCATAAGCTCGGCTTTGCCGCGGGCGGTCTTGTCGACGGCACCGCCTTGCACCCGCTCAACATATTCCTGCTCTTCTATCTGACCAGCGTTGCGGGGATGGCGCCCGGCCTGGCCGGCGCGGCCATTGCCGCGGGTCTGGTGGTCGATGCGATCGCCGACCCGCTCATTGGCTCCGCGTCCGACCATTGCCGGTCAAGACTCGGTAGGCGCCTTCCTTTCATGCTCGGCTCGTTACTGCCGATTGCCCTGAGCCTGACACTGCTCTTTTCGCTCCCGCCAGCGCTCGGTGGTGTCGGCCTGTTCGTCTGGGTTGCCTTCCTGTCGGTGGCGCTGCGCGTATCCGTGTCGCTATTTCTTCTACCCGTGACGGCTCTTGGCGCGGAACTCACCGACGACTATCGCGAGCGCTCAACGCTCATGACGCTGCGCTGGTTCTTCTTCATGTCGGGCGGCATCGCCGGGCTCCTGCTCGGCTTCGGCCTGTTCTTCGCCGGGCCTGAAGGGCTGATGGCGCGCGGCCAATATATGCCGTTCGCGATCGCGCTATCGCTTATCGTGGTCGGCGGCGGACTGGTGGCCTGCCGGACAGCGCTGGCGACCCGCGGACGGGAACATTCGCCCATGGTCGAGGCCCATTCCCTCGCCGCCTTCTTCACGGAACTCGCCGAGTGCCTGCGCAACCCCTCGTTCCGCATCGTGCTCGCGACGAACGTGCTGTTCTTCATCGGTTTCGGAGTCAACAGCGTGCTGGGGATCCACGCCAACACCCTGTTCTGGGGGCTGACCAGCGGACAAACTCAGGCCGTCACCATCGCCCTGTTCTTCGGCCTGTTTCTCGGCGCGCCGTTTGGCGGCCTGCTGCTCTCGCGCATGGAAAAACGAAACGTCCTGGCACTGGGTATTTCGGCGTTGCTGCTCTGCCAGTCAGCGCCGGTCCTGCTGCGCCTTGCCGGTTTTTTCCCGTTCGAAGGCGGCACGCTCGCGACGGCCCTGACGGTGTTCTCGCTGATGATGGGAATGTTCATGGGCTCAGCCGGGATCGCGATGAACGCGATGGGGCCGGATGTGGCCGACCAGCATGAAGTGCTGTTCGGCACCCGGCGCGAAGGTCTTTTCGCGGCGGGCAACGCCTTTGCCAACAAGGCCGCATCGGCTGGCGGCACGCTGGTCGCCGGTCTCCTGCTTGGTTTCATCGCCCTGCCAAAACACGCCGACGGAAAGCTCAGCGCGAGCGACGTGCCGGAAGGAAGCCTTCACTTGCTTGGGCTGGTTTATGGTCCCGGTGCCGCTCTGTTTTCGCTCGCGGCGGTTTTCATCATCCTGAAATACCGCATCGATCGCGAGGCCCATGCCAGGAATATCGCCGCGTTGAACAGCCGGCGACTGGCTGCCCAGACCGCCGCGTGATCACGAAGGGGCGGTCTCCGAGGTGCGATCGCGCCCGGTGTTAACGTGCGCGAACAACTCCATAAGATAGGCGACGCTCGCCTCGGTCTCGGCGCCTTCGCCCTGCACCAGCTCAGTGATGGCGAGTCCGCGAAAGGCCGCGACAAACACGCGCATGATGACCGCAAGATTGGCAGGTGGCTCTAAACCCAGTTCGGCATAATAGCCTTTGAGTCCATTCAGGACCCTGTGTTCGATATTGCTTTCGGCGGTACGAAGCTTCTCGCTGAGATCGGGGTCCGCACGCGCGGCCAGAAGGATCTCGTCCACCGCGATTCCCGGTTCACGCAACATTCCCGAAAGAACGTGCCGAGGCAGTTCGTTCAGATATGCCTCGGTGCCGATCCGCTTGCGCGTCTCCTCGATAAGCCGCCGTTCTTCGAGATGGACCGCGTCGCGCACCGCCACCATCAGGTCGGTCTTGCTGGCGAAATGATAGGAAATGATGCCGCGGCTGACACCCGCCTCTTTCGCGACCACAGCGATGGTCACCGCACTATATCCCATGCGATACAGGCAGCCGATCGTGGCTTCGAGAATGCGCCGCCGGGTGTCCGCGGTCCGGTCCTCCTGCTTGCGACGGGCTGGTTTGACGCTCTCGATGGCGGCGGGGGATGAGGAGGGCATGCGCTTCGCTTGGAGCCTGATCATGAGGAGGCCGATAGCGGCAACCGCCACGTAAGCACACAGCCCCTATAGATGCCAACTGTAAGACTGACGGCGGGCGCGGGGGACACGCATCGCCTCACATCAGGGCATAGGCGCTATGCTCCGGTCCGAACCTCCATTTGCCAGGCGCGGAGGCCCCGTAAAGCCGCGACGTGCATCTGGCGGCCGATCTCCACCACGCGCTCGCGCCATATCGGATCAACCGGGTCATAGGCCGCCCGCAATCTCGCCCGCAGCGCCGACCGCGGATCGACGTCCCCCGGCTCCCGCCCCAGGCGCAACCATCGGTCGATCATCACGGCTTCGAACGCCTCGACGTTCGAGACAGTGCCGATCTCGATCGGTGCCCCGACAATGTCGATCGGCGGCGCCAGCCTGCGCAGCCCGGGCAACAACAGGCCCGACCAATCAGGCGTCTCGCCCGACTCAAAGGCCTGGTCCTCGCCTTGCAGCCCCTGATCGGCCCACCAGCCTGACATCCGGTTCCGCGCCGCCGTGCCGGGCGCATCGAGCGCGACGGCCAGCGGCCGACCATAGTCGCCGAAGCCGGTATGCCATTCGAGATACGCCATGCGGCGGCAGGCGGCGAGCTCGGTATCGACGATGTGCTCGAACACCCGGTGCGAGGGCGACGGACGAACCCCGCCAAAGCCGACCCCGTCGGGATGACTGTGCTGCCCCCCGGTAAAGGCCGTCAGCGCCGCCGCCGCGCCCAGTTCGCTGGTCAGCGATTGGAAGAGCGCCCCGACCCGGCCCAACTGGCCATCGTCCCAGCGGTCGGGACAGACAATGTCGTGAATTCTTGTGTAATCGGGATTGAGCCGGAGCGCGGCACCGAAGTCGCCGAAATTGCGGGAGAGATCGACATTGTCGGCATCGACGCGGTGACCGTGCGAGACACCCCAGGGGTTGAGCGCGTGGATCATCACCACGTTGCAATCATCGACCAGATCGCGGGGATCGAGCACGGCGGCAAAGGCGCGCTGCGCGGCTGACCCGGCATGCCCTTCCGCCCCATGCACGCCCGAGATCGACAGCAACGTTCCGGACGCGCCGGCCGGGCCGATGACCGCCCAGTCGATCGTCAGTTCTTCACCCTGTGCGCCCGTCCCGGGAATAGTGGCTGACTCGAGCCGGCCACCCAATGTCGCCATGCTGGCCCGGAAGGCATGCCGTGCCTCATCATAGCTCTCGACGAACATGTTCATGTCATCAGTGATGGGCAGGAATGGATCGGTCGGCGGCGAACAGCGGCACGGTGAACAGGAAGCTGATCAGGTACAGCCCCGCCGCGAGAACGCCGATCATGTGCGCGCCGTAGCTGGCCAGGGTGGCACCGATCGCCGGCCCGATTGCCGAACCCAGTGCGAGAAGCGCCGCGCCCATGCTGCTCCACCGGCCGCTGCGATCGAGCCGGGCCAGTGCGCCAAGAATGAAGGGCAGGCCGAAGAACCAGGCGGTTTTCACGATTACCGCGCCCGCCACATAGGCAGCCATCATCGGCAGGGCGAGCAACAACGCCGAGGCGATCAGACCGGCAAAGGCGAGCGCGTTAGGCCCGCGCTGGCCGAACCGGTGCCCGGCGCTCACCGACAGGACAGCGCCGATGATCGCGCCCAGCACGGAAATCCCCAGCAACACACCCACCTGACTGCGATCGAGACCGACTGCCAAGCCCATACGTTCCTGAAACGACCATAAAGTGGTGTGACCGGCATAAAGGCACAGCAGCGCCAGCGCGCCGCAGATCGCGGGAAGATTGATCACCCCCCCATTTTCCGTCCCCCCGCTGCGCACCTCCCGCTCAGCGCGCGGCGGTGCCGGCGGGATCAGTCGTGTACAGGCCAGGCCGATCACCGCGACCATCGCCAACACCGCAACGATACCCGTCAGGCCGAAAGTCTGGGCGATCCATCCCGACAGGGTCAGCAGGATGGCTGCGTAGGTCAGGTTGACGAAAGTGGCGATCGCCCACACCCGCTGCGGATCGGCACGGCCAGCGTAAGCGGCGAACACGGTCGATGCGGTGAAGCCCATGGCCAGGCCAAAGACCGCGCGGATCGCCAGCAGCGGCACGAAGCCCCCCGCCCTCGCGGTCAACAGGCTGGTGACGACCATGATCCCGAGGCCGGTCGCGGCCAGCATCGGGCGCCTCGCCCGGTGCAATATGAGGTAGAAGAGCAGCAACCCCAGCGCATAGGCACCGTTCTCCGCCGCGAGCGCCAGGCTCGCCTGCGAGGCGGTGAGGCGAAGCTCGTCAATATACAGGCCGAGCATCACCGGGCTCAGGGTGGCGCTGGTCATCGCGCCTGTACCGATGACGATCAGCGCGGCCAGACTGGTCCGCGATTCCCGGGGCGCATCAGCCTGCATAGGTGATGGCCTGTGGCGCGGTGAAGGCGGCAAGGCCGGCAAGCCCGCCTTCAACGCCGAAGCCGGACTGTTTGCGCGGTTCGAACGGCGTGCCGAGCGCGAGGCCCGGCCGGGCGGCGGCCGCGACGATCACATCCACCGATCCGACGCACAGCCCCGTAGCGATCCGTTCCGCGGCCTCTTTGTCGGCACCCCAGATTGTCGCGCCAAGACCATAGGGCCCGTCGTCCGCCAGCCTGATCGCCTCGTCCAGATCGCCATATTCCTGCACCGTCAGCAATGGGCCGAACACCTCCTGCTGGACCAGGGCATTGTCCTGCGCCGCATCCAGTACCAGTTCCGGTGCAACGTAGAAGCCGTCCGCCGGCAGGCCCCCGGGAGCGGCCGACAGCGGCACGACCCGCGCCGTCTGGCGGGCGATCTCCCGAAAGCCCTGGATGGTATCATATTGCTTGCGGCTGGCGAGCGGACCCAGCCGCGTCGCCAGATCGCGTGGATCGCCGATCGGCCAGTCAGCCGCAGCGGCGCGTAGCCCCTCGACCGCCGCGTCCAGCCCGCCCCTGGGCACCAGCAATCGGGTGCGCGCCGCGCACCATTGGCCGGTATTCCAGAAGGCGGCGGCGAAGACGCCCGGCCAGATCTCCGGCTGATCGATCATGTCGGGCAGCACGAGTTGCGGCGATTTGCCACCGCATTCCATCATCAGCGGCTTGAGCGATCGCGATGCCGAGGCCTGGATGATCGCCTGACCGGTCCGGGTCGAGCCGGTGAAGGCGAGCATATCGACGCCGGGATGGGCCGCGAGTGCCGCGCCGGTCTCGTGCCCGGTGCCCGGCACCACGTTGAACACGCCCGGTGGCAGGCCCGCTTCGCTGGCCAGTTGCGCGAGCAGGACCGCGGATCGCGGCGACAGTTCCGAGGGTTTCAGCACCAGCGTATTGCCCGCCGCGAGGATCGGCGCAGCGCGGATCAACACATTGGCGACGGGGAAATTCCACGGCGTGATGGCACCGACTACACCCCGCGCGCGCCGCGCCGCGCCGTCGGCACGATCCTCGAGCGCAGGGATCATGCTGGCATAATGGCCGATCAGCAGCGGGCCTTGCCCGATCAGCGCCTTGGCGTCCGTCGTCGGACGGCCGACTTCCAGCGTCTCAAGCCAGGCCAGCTGCTCGACCTCTTCAGCGATGCGCGCGGCCCAGGCGAGGAGCAACCCGGCGCGCCCGGCGCCGCCCATCCGCCCCCAATCGCCAAGGAATGCCGATCGCGCGGCGACCACCGCCGTATCGATCGCCTGCGCGCCGCCCTCGTCGAAGCCGCCCAGGATATCGCCCGTCGCCGGGTTGACGCTGACGACCGGATCCCCGCCAAACACTCGGGTCTCGCCCTGAATCCAGGCATGACCCAACGCCTCCGGAAAAGGTGTATCCCAGTTGGGGAGAATCCGGGCGACGGCCGAAGAATTCATAGAGGCATTCCGATCAGGTCTGCGGCCTTGTCGCCGATCATCATCGCGACGGCCTGGGTGTTTCCGCTGATGTGGCGGGGCATGATGGAGGCATCGGCGACGAACAGACCGTCGACGCCGCGGACCTTGAGCCTGGGATCGACCACCGAGGCGGCGTCCGACCCCATCCGGCAGGTGCCGACCGGGTGATAGATTGGCGTCGCGAGACTGCGGATCTGGCGGTCGGCCTCGGCATCGTCCGCGCTCAGGTCCGGCCACCCGATCCGCTCCTCGACAAAGTCCCGGAACGCCGGCGCGTCGACGATCCGGCCGCACAGCTCGACGCCGCGCCGCAATGTCGCCAGATCCTCCGGCGCCTCGAGCAATGTCGGATAGATCAACGGCGCGGCGGCGGGATCGCCGCTTGCCAGATCGATCCGCCCCCTGCTCCGCGGATGGTTGACGCTGGCGACGACGCTGACCATCGGAAACGGTGCCAGCTTGCGCTCGGCACCACGACCGATATGGCCGAACGGAGTCAGATGAATCTGGATATCCGGCGACGGCAGCCCGGCCAGGGTTCGCGCGAAACCGACTGCCTGGGCGGTGGGCGCGGCGGCCGGCCCCTTCCCGGCCAGCCAGAGCAGCATCGCCCGCGCCATCCCCATCAGATTGACCTGCTGGTTGAGGGTCGGGACCGAGACCTTCAGGCCCATCCAGATGCCGACATGCTCCATCAGGTTGCGGCCGACTTCGGGCGCGTCGGTCACGACCGGGATGCCGAGTTCGCGCAACCGTGCGGCCGGACCAATGCCCGACAGCATCAGCAATTGCGGGGTGTGGATGGCGCCGCCGGACAAGATGACCCCTTTGCGCGCCACGACGGTGCGGACGACGCCGTCCTGCTCGAATTCAACGCCGGTCGCCCGGCCGCCTTCGAAAATCACCCGGTGCGCACGCGCGCCTTCCAGCATGACGGCAGCGCCGCGAGTGATCGCCGGCTTCAGGAAAGCGGTGAAGCTGTCGTGCCGACGGCCCCTCCTGGCCGAACTCTGCACATAACCGATGCCGTCCTGTCGTTCGCCATTGATATCCGGATTGAACGGCAACCCGGCCTCGCCAGCCGCCGCGATGAACCGCGGCGTCAGATCATGCACATAGGGCAACGGCGAAACGCGCAGCGGCCCGGTGGCGCCCCGGACCTGGGACTCGGCGTCAGTGCTGGTCTCGATCCGCCGGAAATAGGGCAGCACGTCGCGATAACCCCAGCCCCGCGCGCCGAGATCGCGCCACGCGTCGAAATCCTCAGGCGCGCCGCGAACGAAGATCATCCCGTTGATCCGCGTGCTGCCGCCCGGGCCGAGCCCGCGCGGCCAATCCTCGGTCCGGTCGAGGCGGCTGGGATCGGGCTGGGAAACCAGCTTCCAGTCATAAAAAGGATTGCCGTTGGTATGGATCGTCGCGGCCGGGATCGCCTCGATCCGCAACCGCCCCGCCCGCCCCGCCTCGAGCACTGCGACGCGCGTGCCGGGCACAGCGGCCAGCCGCCCGGCAACCGCGCAACCGCTCGCGCCGGCCCCGACCACGACATAATCGAACACCTCCGTCATGCCGCTTCGCGTCCGGCGCCGGGCGGGGCGATATCTCGGTCCGGGATCATGGGGGAATTCATGGTGGCTCCAATGGTCGGACGCCCCACACAGGAACGAACGGCGTGACCTTAGGCCGGAACGCCGCCTTCCTGCTTATGGCCGCGGCGGATGGATTATGCCGACCGCATTATTTGTGCGGCGGCGTCGCGCGCGACCGACGGGCTCATTCCGAAATAAGCCTTGTAGGCCAGCGAGAAATTGCTGAGATGGCCATAGCCGCAGCGCTCGGCGATCTCGCTGACCGACAGGCTGTCCTCGCCCAACAAGGTGCGAGCGCTTTCCATTCTTTCCTTTTGCAGCGCCTGGCCGATCGTCTCGCCATAAAAGGCGCGGAACGTCGTGTTCAGCCTGGTCCGGTTAGTGCCGACCGCCCGGGCCAGTTCGGCAATGCCAGGCGGCTGGTCGAGTTGCTCGGCGATGATCGCGCGAGCCTGGCGCACCCGGCGGACCTCACGCTCGGTCAGCCCATGATCGTCTGATCGCTTGAACTGGCTGATGAAGAAATCGAGCAGCAGGCAGGTCAGTTCGTCGATCTTGGCCCTCTTGAACCGTTCCTGCGTCCAGGGTGACCGGCGGGTGTCGAGAATATCGGCGGCACAAAGTGCTGCGGCGCGCGGCAACTGGTAACGCCGGAACAGGAGACGCTGCGACAGGAATTCGCTGGCTGCGCGTACTTCCTGCCCTTCATCCTCGAAGCCGGCGATCCGCCCGTTGCCGAGGCGCGGAAAGAACAGTGTCACCGAACGCTCCTCGGTGTCGTTCAGAATGATCTGCCGCTTGACGACGCCCGATGGCTGGTGCGCGATGACAAGGCATTCGCCGGCGATTTCGGACGTCGGCGCATCATTGAACTGATATTCGCCGGCACCGGTCAGTTGCACCTTGAACGTCAGCCGGTCGTCGCCGACCAGATGTTCGTCGATCCGGCCACGCGAACGGCCATCGATCACGACACCGCTGATCTCGTCGTCTCGGAGGAACGGTTCGAAGCGACCGCTCACATAGTGCGGGACCTTTCCTTGCGGTTCTGCGAGCGCCATTGATCTTGCCTCGGTAAGCAGTATGCCAATGCCCAGCTTCGCATGGAAGCCGGCCCATGCCAAATCGCTGCGATCCCCTGCGCCAGCCCGGATCGGTCGATTTTCTGCGCCCGGCATAAGCAATCCGCGCCCGCGCATAACAACACCCTGTCAAAAGGCGTGGATGAGTGATCACGTTGAATTCCCAGAAAGGCGACGCGACCCCCAATCAGGCGCGGCGCACAGGGCGAGGGACGCCCGGTTGGGACGGAGGATTATTATGCGACATCATCATCTCTGCGGCACCGCCTGGACCGCACTCGCGCTCGCGACGATCGGCAGCGCCATTCCGCTTTCGTCGGCCAGCGCCCAGGCCCAGGCTCAACCCCATGCGGAAGAACCAGCGTCCGACGACATCGTGGTCACCGCGCGCAAGCGCAACGAGCGCTTGCAGGATGCCCCCCTCTCCGTCTCGGCCTTCTCGGCCGCCGACCTCCGCCAGGGGAATGCCCGCGACTTCAAAGACGTGCTGCGCAAGGTACCCGGCGTGTCCTTCTCGGGCGCCGAACTGGGCCAGAGCCGCTACAGCATTCGCGGCGTCAGCACGACGTCGCCAAGCCCCACCGTCGGCATCTATCTCGACGACATATCGCTGCTCGGCGCGACCAACGCCTTTAGCGGTGCCGCCGATCCGGTGTTCTTCGATTTCAGCCGGGTCGAAATCCTCAAGGGGCCGCAGGGCACGCTGTATGGCGGCAGCGCGATGGGCGGCGCGATCAAATATGTCAGCCACGCGCCGGAGCTTGGCAAGACGACGCTTGATACCGCGGCGGGCGTATCAACCACCGCGCATGGCGGCATTTCCTATCAGGCCGAAGCGGTGCTGAACCTGCCGCTGTCCGACAAGCTCGCGCTGCGCACCGGAGTCCTTTATCGCAACAATGCCGGCTATATCGACAATGTGGCGAACGGGCTCGCGGTCGATGTGCGGACCAGCACGACAGCGCCGCCCGCCGCGCTGACGCCACTCGCGCGGCCTTCGCTCAGCACGCTGGCCGACAGGGACCAGAATTCGGACCACGTGCTTGCCGTGAAGGCGGCGCTGTTGTGGCAGCCCGATCCTTCGCTCGACATTACGCCATCGCTGTTCCGCCAAGCCTATCGCCAGAAGAACACCGGCGCCTTCTGGACCAATCTTCCCGATCTGCAGAGCTCGTTCCGGCTGGCGCAGCCCACCAATGACGATCTCGGCGTCTATTCGCTGAACATGGTCAAGCATCTGGGCGGCGTCGATATCACCTCGCTGACCGCCTATGTCGATCGTTCGGTCAAGTTCGATCGCGACTATTCCTTCTACATCGCGACGCTGGTTCCCGCCCTGTACGGCGTCAACTCGCCCAACGCCTCCAATAGCAGCACCAGGACGTTCAGCCAGGAAGTCCGCGCCGCGTCGTCCAATCCGGCAGCGCGGCTGCGCTGGACCGTCGGCCTCTATTATGCGCATCAGCGCGACGAGCTCGACCAGACCGTCAAGTCGATCGGCGTCGGCGGGCTCCTCGGGACCGGCACCGACACGGTCTATCATGGCAATACCCTCAGCAAGCTGACTCAATATGCCGCCTTTGCCGACCTGACCTTCGAAATCCTGCCCGGCCTCGATGCCACCGCCGCGCTGCGTTATTTCAACCTCAAACAGACGATCGACACCCGTGGCGATGGCGTGCTGAACGGCGGCGATACACATGGCACGGCCAGCACCCGCCAGAGCGGGGTCAATCCGAAGTTCGAACTCGCCTATCGCGCCAGCCGCGACGCCTTGATCTATGCCAGCGCGGCCAAGGGCTTCCGCCCCGGCGGCGGCAATCCGTTCGCCGTGGCGCCAAGCCAGTGCCAGGCCGATCTTGCCAATCTTGGCCTGTCCTCGGTGCCGGTCAGCTATCGGTCGGACTCGCTATGGACCTATGAAGTCGGCAGCAAGAACCAGTTCCTCGACCGTCGGCTGACCCTCAACGGCGCCGCCTTCTATACCGACTGGAAAAACATCCAGCAGAATGTCTTCCTGCCCGGGTGCGGATTCTCGTTCAGCGGCAATGTCGGCGGCGCCGAAATCAAGGGCGCCGAACTCAGCAGCCAGTTCACGGTGGACGGCCTGACGCTCGGCGCGGCGGCGAGCTATACCGACGCCAAGATATCCAAAAGCGCGACGGGCGTTTCGGCCAGGGTGGGACAGCCGGTGCTCGACACACCGAAATGGATCGCGAACGCCAACATCGCCTATCATTTCCCGATCGGGGGCGGCACCACCGCGACGGCGCGGGCCGACTATCAGTATCGCAGTTCCAGCCTGAGGATGTTCGAGAACAGCTTCGTCGTCACGACCCCGACCGGCCCGGTCTCGGCCAACAACGTCACCCAGCGGCAAAAGGCGTATGACGTGGTCAATCTGGGCCTGCTGATCGACACCGGATCCTGGCAGGTCGATCTGTTCGTCAACAACCTGCTCGATAAGGCGCCGCTGCTCGACCACAATGTCGTCAGCGGGATCGAAGCCGCCATCACGCTTCGGCCCAGGACGATGGGCGTTGGCGTACGCCGGCAATTCTAGGTGTTCCGATCGAGGATATTGAAGGCGGCGCCGCTGTTCACCCTGGCCGGGTGCGGCGCCATCGTCCTGCTCGGCGTGTTTGGCCTGGGCCCGGTCGCGACCGTCATCGCGACCTTCGGGTCACCGTCCCGACCTTTCGATGCTGCTCATGTACCGCCCGAGCCGGACTATGCCCAGGCCGATGCGTGGCTGGCCTATCCCGGGCGCAACGGACTTGAGCGCTCGACGCCGCCAGGCATGGCGGCGATCGACGAGGCCAATGCGCCGGCCGACGTCTTCTTCATCCACCCGACGACCTATCAACAGAGCGATGTTTGGAATGTCGCTTACAACAAGCCGTCCGAGTTCGACCCCGCCGTCCTGCTTGGCCAGGCGAGCGCGTTCAACGGCTGTTGCCGTATCTTTGCGCCGCATTACCGTCAGGCATCACTACGCGCGCTTGACAATAGCCGGCCGGCGGTAGCGCTGGCCTATGCCGATGTCGCGCGCGCCTTTCGCTATTATATCGCCCATGAAAATAACGGTCGCCCGTTCCTGATCGCCGCGCACAGCCAGGGGGCGATGCATGCGGTCAAGCTGCTCCAGGCCGAGATACTCGGCACGCCGCTTCAGGCGCGGCTTGTCGCGGCCTATGTGATCGGGGCCTATGCACCCGCTGACTTCGGCACGATCGGCCTGCCGGTGTGCGACGGCGCCCGCGAAACCGGCTGCATCCTTTCATGGAACACCAGTCAGACAGGGCGCACCGGAGCCTTCCAACTGGTTCGCGACAAGACATATTGGTGGCGCGGCGGCGAAAAGAGCTCAGACCAGCCGCCCGCGATCTGCGTGAACCCCCTGACCTGGCGCCGCGAGGGCGTGGCGCCCGCCGCGGCCAACCCCGGCAGCCTGCCCTTTCCCAAAGGACGAGCTGACGAACCGGGCAGGACCCTGCCTGCCCTCACGCCCCATCTTACCGGCGCAGTGTGTGACGAAAGTCTGCTCAAGGTCGATATTCCATGGTCAGCGCCAAGCGGCTTTCACGACGCCCTGAGCCTCCTCTACGGCAGCTATCATCTTGGTGACTACGGCATCTTCTATGCCGCGATCAGGCACAACACCGCGGAACGCGTCGCTGCCTGGGAGGCGAAACGCGGGCAACCGGCCCGATGACCGGAATCACTGACCCGTGATGCCTACCGTCATCGCGACAACGTGGCCTGAGGCGGAGCCGGCCGTTTCACCTGCCCCTGACCGGCGTACGCTCCGATGGCGCAGAACTGACGCGGTGCCAACCGGCTCTTATTTTTTCTTCTTGCCCTTGCCCTTTCCTTTCCCGCCCTTGGTCTCGTCCTGACCGAGCGCTGACGCGGCGATCGCCTTGATCTGCTCGATGGTCGGCACGATACGGTCGGTCAGGATATCCGAGGCGAGCTGCGAAATCCGGGAGGAGGTTTCCTTGAGCGCGGCTTTGGCCGCTGCCTTTGGCTTGAGCGCCGCGGTCTTGGCGGGTTTCGCCGTCTTGCCGGTATTTTTGGGCGCCGGCGCGATGGTCGCGATCTTCGCCGACACTGCCTTTCTGGGCGTTTTTGGCAGCGCGGCTTTTGGTGCGGCTGTTGCTGTCTTCCCGGCCGGCTTGGCGGCCACTTTGCCTGGCGATTTTGCCATGATCTCCGATCCTTCCCAAGGTCAGGGCGAGCCATTGCTCTCCCGGGAAAGATAGGCTGCGCCCAGCGCGCGCAAATGTCGATGCCCGGCAGGAAGACCGGCTGACCGGTCCCCTATTTGCCGTTCGCGGTATCCAGGAAGATATTCGCGACGGAATCGATGATGGCATCGGTATCGAGCCTGTAGCGATGGTACAGGTCTGGCAGGTCCCCCGTCTGGCCAAAGCTGTCGGTTCCGAGCGGGCTCACGCGCATTCCCCTGACACTGCCAAGCCATGAGAGCGTCGACGGCGATCCATCGATGATCGTTACCAGCCCGGCTCCGGGCGCGAGGTCGTCAAGCAGGGTTTCGACGTGAGAGGCGCCTCCCCCTTTCCCCGTCCATCGGCTTGCGCGTTGTGCCGACCAACCCCGGTGGAGCAGGTCGGGCGAGGTCGCCATCAAAAGACCCAGCCCGGGGAGGTCGTCAGCCAGTTCCTTATAGGCCTCGAGAACCTCCGGGGCGACGGCGCCGGTGAACACGATGGCGGCATCCCGGTCGCCGCCGGGCCGCTTCAACCAGTAACCGCCCTTCAGCGCGTCCTGCTGCCAGCCGTCATCGGTGCGCTCGATCTGATCGATCACCCGCGTCGTCAGGCGCAGATATACCGACCCTCCCTCCGCTGCCTGGAGATGTTCGAACGACCAGCCCATGATGAGGGCGAGCTCGTCGACAAAGGCCGGCTCGAAATAGGTGAGGCCGGGCTGGCCGATGCCGATCAGCGGCGAATTGATCGACTGGTGGGCGCCACCCTCAGGCCCGAGCGTCAGCCCCGATGGCGTCGCGACCAGCAGGAAGCGCGCATCCTGGTAACAGGCATAGTTGAGCGCATCGAGCCCGCGGGCGATGAACGGATCATAGACCGTGCCGATGGGGATCAGCCGGGTGCCGAACAGCGGCGCAGACAGGCCGAGCGCCGCGAGCATCAGGAACAGGTTGTTCTCGGCGATGCCGAGTTCGATATGCTGCCCCGCGCCGTGCCCGGCCCATTTCTGCGCAGACGGAATTCGTGCGGCGGAAAAGACGTCCTTGAGTTCCTGGCGGCGGAACAGCCCGCGCTGGTTCACGAACGCGCCGAGATTGGTGGAGACGGTGACGTCGGGCGACGTGGTGACGATGCGATCGGCAAGCGGGTGCCCGGACTTGGCGAGATCGAGCAGGATCCGGCCGAACGCCGCCTGGGTCGACAGTTCGGCGCCGTCCGGGACCGGCAGCACGGCCGGCACCGCGACGGGTGCCGCGGCAGCGACACCGCGCGGCTGCGCCAGCGCACTCGCCTCGACGAAGGAGCGCACCGCAGCGGCGGCATTGTCGCCAAGGCCGCCATAGGGCGCCCATTCCTCGCCCGGCGCGATACCGAGATCGCTGCGCAGCCCCTCGATCTGGGTCGGGTTCATCAATCCGGCATGATTATCCTTGTGCCCGGCAAAAGGCAGGCCATAGCCCTTCACGGTATAGGCAATGAACAGCGTCGGCCGATCGTCGTCGCAGCGTGCAAAGGCATCGAGCAGCGTCTCGATGCAATGCCCGCCGAGATTGGTCATCAGGGCAGCCAGCGCTGCATCGTCATGCGCCTCGATCAGCGCCCGCGCCGCGCCGTCAGCACCCAGGTCAGCCAGCAGGCGCTCGCGCCAGGCCGGGCCGCCCTGATAGGTGAGCACCGCAAACTCGGCATTGGGGCAGGCGTCGATCCAGTCGGCGATCGCCCCGCCGCCGGGCCGCGCGAATACCTCGCGCTGTGTCTTGCCGTGCTTCAGCGTCTCGACCCGCCAGCCGCAGGTTTCGAAGATATCGTCGAAGCGGCGGAACATGCGGTCAGCCGTGGTGCTGTCGAGTGACTGGCGGTTGTAGTCGACGATCCACCAGCAATTGCGGATATCGTGCTTGTACGCCTCGATCAGGCATTCATAGATATTGCCCTCGTCGAGCTCCGCGTCGCCCATCAGCGCGATCATCCGACCCGTATCCGCCTCGGCCATCTCGCCGTGCGCGACCAGATAATCCTGGATCAGGCTGGCAAAGGCAGTGATCGCGACACCAAGACCGACCGATCCGGTCGAGAAATCGACCGGGATCGTATCCTTGGTTCGGCTGGGATAGCTCTGCGCACCACCCATGCCGCGATAGCGCTGCAGCGCATCCAGGCTTTGCTGGCCAAGCAGATAGTGGATCGCGTGGAGCACCGGGCCGGCATGCGGCTTCACCGCCACCTTGTCCTGCGGCCTGAGCGCGCCGAAATAGAGGGCGGTCATGATCGCGGTGATCGAGGCGCAGCTCGCCTGGTGCCCGCCGACCTTCAGCCCGTCGCGACTCTCCCGCAGGTGATTGGCGTTGTGGATCGTCCAGGACGACAGCCAGCGCAGCCTGGTTTCGATCGTCTCGAGCACGGCGATGGTGGCCGGATCGGCCCGGCGTTCTGGGGGAATCGTGGTCATGTCCATGAAACCCCGAATAGCCGATCCCCGGCCGCGTGCGATGCCAATCTTGTCATGGGGCAAAAACCCCAGGTCATCATGCCGCCGCCTGATCCGCCTGGCGCGCCGCGAACCGCGCGATCAGCCAGCTTCGTACCAGGCTGATCGTCGGATCGGCCAGGTCTTCCGGGCGAAGCTTCAGATAATAGCCGAAACCATCGTCGATCACGCAATCATGGGGGACGACCAGCCGTCCGGCGGCAATCTCCGGCGCGAACATGTCGATATCGGTCAGCGCGACCCCGCCGTTCATCGCATAGCCGACCGCGAGGAGAGCCGTATCGAAGGCAAGGCCGCGATCGACGTCGAGGTCGATCCGGCACTGACGCGCGAAGATGCTCCAGAGCAGGCCGCGCGGTTCGCCGTCCAGCTTGACGTGAAGCAAGTCGTTGTCGGCGAGGAACTGCGCCAGCGGCTTGCCCGCATGAGCGGCAGCGGTTTGCGGCGAGCAGACGGGCGCGACGCGGACCATCCACAACAGGTCGGTGACCCGGTCGTCGATATTAGGCCGGTCGAACACGATCGCCATGTCGGTCTCGTTGCTCGGCAGGCCGGTGACGCCCGAGCTTGAAATGTCGATGCGAATGTCCGGATGCTCGGCATGGAATGCCTGGATCATCGGCATCACCACCTGATGCAGCAGCGACGGCGGGATATGGATTCGGATCGGGCGGCTCGCATTCGGATTGGCGCAGATCGCGTTCATCGTCTGCTCCAGCCGGTCGAAGGACTTGCTGACTTCGGGCAGCAGCGCCTTGCCTGCGGCAGTCAGCACCAGGGTCTGACCGGACCGGTCGAACAGCTTGTGCCCGAGCAGTTCCTCAAGGCTGATGACGTGACGACTGACGGCACTTTGCGAGACGTTCAGCGCCTGTGCGCCGGCCGTGAAACTCAGTCGCTGACCGACGGCGTCGAACGCCCGCAAGGCGTTCAGGGGGAGCCAGCGCCGATTGACCGTTGATGTGCGTGCTATGGCTATCTCCCCGTGTGCAGTGGCTATGCCCTTTTTCGATACCAAGCGCGTTTTTTGAGCTGATGCAACGGCATCAGGCCCGCGCTTCCGTCGCTTGCAGCTTTTGGCATGCCACCATGCGCAAATGCGATTTCAGCTTGGCCATCGGGTCATGCCACTCATCCCATGGGGCAAGTTGGAGATTTTGCTTTGGACCTGGGGGATATTTCAGCGCTGCTGCGCGCGCGCCCGGCGGGCCATTCGCTCCCACAGGCATTCTATACCGGCGCCGCGGCGTTCGAATTCGATCTCGCCGCGATCTTCGGGAAATCATGGCTGTTCGCCGGCTTCGAGGCTGAGATCAGGCAGCCCGGCGACTATCTGTCCTTCATGGTCGGGCGCTGGCCGGTCATCATCCTGCACGGCCGCGACGGCGAATTGCGCGCCTTTCACAATAGCTGCCGCCATCGCGGCTCGATCCTGTGCAAGCCCGGACAGGGCAACACCGCGCGCCTGACCTGCCCCTATCATCGCTGGACCTATGGCCTCGACGGCCGCCTGCTCGCGGCAGGCCGCATGCCCGAGAATTTCCAGAAGAGCGACCACGGCCTGAAGCAGGTTCACCTCGAACGGGTCGCCGGCGCGATCTTCATCTGCCTCGCTGAGACGCCGCCCGATATCGAAACGATGCGGCGCGACCTGACTCCGCTGCTCGCGCCACACAATCTGCAGCATGCGAAGCTCGCCTATCAATCGACCCTGGTCGAATATGCGAACTGGAAGCTGGTGATGGAGAATGGCCGCGAATGCTATCATTGCGCGACGGGCCATCCGGAATTGTCGCTGACCTTCCCGGTGAATGCCTCGGCCTATTTCGACCTTGAGGACGAACCAGCGCTCGCCTTTGGTCGCCGCATGGCCGAGATCGGACTGCCAATGGGCCCGGTCGGCGAGGACTGGTGGCAGGCGGTGCGCTTCCCGCTCAACCCCGGTACCGTCGCGATGACCACCGACGGCCAGTTCAACGTCAGGAAGCTGATGTGCGAGGCAGGCGGCGGGGATACCGGCTCGCTGCGCTGGGCGGTCGAACCCAATAATTTCTGCCACTCGACCAGCGAATATACTTTCGCCTTCACCGCGATCCCGGTCTCGCCGACCGAGACTCATGTCGTTTCCAGATGGCTGGTGCATGAGGACGCGGTCGAGGGTGTCGATTATGACGTCGAGACGCTGACCGACCTATGGACCCGCACGAATCTGCAGGACAAGGAATTCGCCGAGAACAACCAGCTCGGCGTCAACTCGCCCGGCTATACGCCCGGCCCGTACAGCCCCGACGCGGAATCGCTGACACTTCGCTTCGTCGACTGGTATTGCGCCAAGGCTGCCGACTATCTCGATCGCGCTGCGGCATGAGCGCGGCCGACGATCCCGCTTGGCGCCCCGAGACGCTGGCGGTCCGCGCCGGCTATGATCCGGCGGGTGCCGCCAACGCCGCCAAGCCCCCGATCTACATGACCTCGACCTTCGCCTATGCCTCGGCGCGGCAGGCGAAGGATATCCACGAGGCCTATTTCGACGGGACCGGGCCCGAAGTCGGTGGCAGCGGCCATATTTACTCGCGGCTCGGCCACCCCAATCTCGATATGGTCGAGGCACGACTTGCTGCGCTAGACGGGGCGGAGGCAGCCGCAGTCTTCAACAGCGGCATGGCGACCCACAGCGCCATCGCCCTCGCCCATGTGCGGCCCGGCGACAGCGTCGTGTTCAGCCGGCCGATCTATGGCGGAACCAACGGGCTCTATACCGGGCTGATGCCCGGCTTCGGCGTTGGCCATGCCGAATTCACCGATGGTTGCGACCGGACGAGCGTCGAAGCCGCAGTCGAGGAAGCGCTTGATCAGGGGCCGCTGAAACTGATCGTGGTCGAAAGCCCGGCCAATCCCACCGCCGCTATCGTCGACATCGCGATGGTCGTGGCCGTCGCCGATGCGGTGGGCGCGCGCACCGGAGCCCGACCGATCGTGGTCGTCGATAACACCCTGCTCGGACCCTTGATGCAGCGGCCGATCGAGCTCGGCGCCGATCTTTGCATGACCTCGCTCACCAAATATTGCGGCGGCCATAGCGACCTGCTTGCAGGCGGTGTTTCAGGCAAAGCGGCGTTGATCGCGCCACTGCGGTTGCTGCGTACCACGCTCGGCAGCCATCTCGATCCCTATACCAGCTGGCTGATGCTGCGATCGATGGAAACGGTGCAT
The DNA here is from genome assembly GCA_029202385.1 of Candidatus Sphingomonas phytovorans. Classification (NCBI taxonomy): domain Bacteria; kingdom Pseudomonadati; phylum Pseudomonadota; class Alphaproteobacteria; order Sphingomonadales; family Sphingomonadaceae; genus Sphingomonas; species Candidatus Sphingomonas phytovorans. The sequence goes on along the minus strand of CP119314.1, from coordinate 899,000 downwards.
CTCCGCGTCGAACGCGCCATGGACAATGCCCGTATCGTCGCCGAATTCCTGCGCGATCATCCGAAAATCGCCGGCATCACCTATCTCGGTTTCCTCGCGCCAGGCACGCCCGCGCGCACCGTCTATGACCGGCAATGCCGCGCGGCGGGTTCGACCTTTTCCTTCGCGGTAAAGGGCGGGGAACCCGAAGCGTTTCGTTTTCTGGACCGGCTGCGACTGCTGCGCTTCGCGGTCAGCCTCGGCGGGTCGGAAACGCTGATCACCCACCCCGCGACGACGACGCATTATGCCTTGTCGCCCGATGAGCGGGCGGCCGGCGGCATCACCGACGCCTCGCTCCGCCTGTCGGTCGGCATCGAGCATGTCGACGATCTGCTCGCCGATCTCGCCCAGGCGCTGGAGGCGGTGTGACGACACGGGACGTTCACGCGATCGACGGCAAGCTGCCGGCCCCCGACGCCCATTTCGACGTCGTGGTCGTCGGCGCCGGATCGGCTGGTACTGCTGCCGCGATCGCCGCGGCGGCGGGCGGGGCCTCAGTTCTGCTGGTCGACGAGAATCCAGTGCCAGGCGGATTGATGGGCACTGACGTGCCGCTCTTCTATGGCGGGCGGATGACCGCCGCGGTGCAGCAGCCCGGCCGCATGCTGGAACAGATTTTCGCCACCAACCCCGCGCTTGAGGCAGCATTCGAGGCCGGCGTCGATGTTCGCCTCGGCACCGTTGCCTGGGGGCTCTACGTCAACGGCCCGGCGATGCGGGCGATGCCGGAGCCGATGCTGGGGATTGCCGATGCCGAGAGCGCGTCGATGATCGGCTTCGACCGGCTTGTGCTCGCGACGGGCGCGCGCGACCTGGTGCTTGGCTTCGCCGGCTGGAACCAGCCGGGCGTGATCGGTGCCCAGGGCTTCGCGGCACTGCTGACCCGTTACGATGCACTGGCGAGCCGCCGGGTGCTGATCGTCGGGTCGGACAGGCTCGGTCTGGATACTGCCTTGCTCGCACTGTCGCACGGGATAGAGGTCGCGGGGATCATCGAGATCGCGGACACTGTGCAGGGCCCGGACGACCTCGCAGAGCGCCTGTCGGCAACGGGTGTGCCGATCCATCTCGGCCACACGATCGTTTCAACGGCGGGCGGAATCGACGGTGTCGAGACCGCCCGGATCGCACCAGCCGGTGGCGGCGCGATCGTCGACATTGCATGCGACACGATCTGCCTCGCGATCGGCACCCGGCCAGCCACCGAACTGCTCGATGCCGCGGGGGCAGAGGCCAGCGACCGGATAGCCTTGGTCGGCGATTGCGCCACCACCTCCCCACCCGCTCCCGAACGGATCGAAGCCTGGAGCCGGGCGCTGGGCCGCCATGCCCCGGCTGACACGATCGTCTGCCAGTGCGAAGAGGTGACCCGTGCCGACCTGATCGGGGTTCAGCCACCGTCCTATCTCGATCGGCCCGAACGCATGGCCGCGCGGTCGCTATCGAGCCTGCTCAACGACGGCCCGGCCCATCCCGACCAGATCAAGCGGCTGACCCGGGCGGGCATGGGCCAGTGCCAGGGGCGCCGCTGTCGCGATCAGGTCGCATGTCTGCTCGCACAGGAACAGGGCGTGCCGCTCGCCTCGGTGCCGGTCGCCAGCTTCCGCGCGCCGGTTCGCCCGGTGTCGCTCGGCATTCTCGCCGACTGGCAGGAAGGCCCGGAGATGACCAAAGGCTGGGACGTGTGGTTCGGCATCCCCACTCAATGGACCCCCTATGCCGTGATCGGCACCCCGGAAGAGGCCGATCATGTCGCAGGCCTTGGCGGCAACATGCATGTCTGAGCCGGCAGCACCGAAAGGCGTATCCGTCGTCGTCATCGGCGCCGGCGTGACCGGTCTGAGCGCCGCCTGGTGGCTGGCGCGATCCGGCCTCGACGTCGTCGTTCTCGACAAGGGCATTGTCGGCTGGGAAGCATCGGGCCGAAATGGTGGCGGCGCCTCGCATTATCAGAGCCCGCTCTTCGCCGAAGAACAGCGCATGTGGCCGATGATGGACGAACTGCTCGGCTATCCCACCGAATATCGCCGCGAACGGATCATCATCCAGCGCGATCCTGATCTGCTCGATCACTATCGCGCCGTCGGGCGGATGTGCAGAGCGATGGGATATCCGGTCGACGATCTCGACTCGAAGCAGGCGCAGGACATGGTGCCGCTGACCGACGAGACCTGCCTTGGCGGTATCCATCTTCGCTTCGGCGGCCACGCCAATCCGCAGCGTACGGTACAGGCCTATGCCTGGGCGCTGCAGGATCTGGGCGGGCAGATTCTGCAGCATTGCCCCGCCTTGTCGATCGTGACCGCGGGAGGACAGGTCATCGCGGTCGAGACTCCGCGCGGTCGGATCGCGTGCGATTCGCTCGTCGTGGCGGCAGGCCCGCAATCCGGCATGTTGCTCGCGCCACTGGGCGTGGATTTCCCGCTGGCCTCGGCTCGTGCCGAGATGATCGTGACAGAGCCGGCCCCGCTGATGACAATCGGCGGCGTCGACGGCAACGGCCTCTATGGACGCCAGACGCTGCGTGGCAATCTCGCCTTTGGCGGCGGGCCGCATGAATGGATCTCAATGGAGCCGGCGGGTCCGGTCGCACGGCCAACCTCGCCGCTTGTCCGCAATCTGGCCCGGCGCGTAGCCGAGATGTTCCCGAAAGCCGCCGGATTGAACGTCATCCGGTCCTGGGCCGGCGTCATCGAGAACACGCCCGATGGGCGCCCGATCCTCGACCGGCTCCCCGATCCCGGCAATGTCACCGTCGCGACCATGTCTGGCGTCGGCTTCGGCCTGTCGCCGGCCAGCGGCCATGCTATCCGCGACCTGGTGATCGACGGGGCCTGTTCCTTCGCCGATATCGCCAAGCTCGGCCTCGCCCGCTTCGCGACGCTCGAGCCCGATTGGCGCGAGCAGCGCGGCTGGGCGGCATGACCCGCTATTCGGCGCTCGCACTGCTGCGGGCAGGCTTTACCGGCCAGCGCCACTGGCCCCGCGCCTGGCGCGACCCGGAGCCGAAGAAGCACTATGACGTGGTCGTCATCGGCGGCGGCGGGCACGGACTGTCCACTGCCTATTACCTCGCCAGGGTGCACGGTGTGAAATCGATCGCCGTACTGGAAAAAGGCTGGATCGGCGGTGGGAATACAGGGCGCAACACCACGATCGTCCGTTCCAACTATCGCCAGCCGGCCCTCCACAACCTGTTCGATTTCGCGCTGACCCTGTGGGAGGGGATGAGCGACGAGTTGAACTACAACGTCATGTTCAGCCCGCGCGGCGCGCTGTTCCTCGGCCATTCGGATTCGGACATGACTCGGCTGGCCGAGCGTGGTGACGCATTGCGCTGCGCTGGAATCGACGCCGAGTTGCTGACCCGCGACCAGGTCCACAAGATCGTGCCGCTATTTGACATGTCGCCGGACGCGCGTTTCCCGGTCCATGGCGGCCTGACCCAGCGGCGCGGCGGCACCGCCCGGCACGACGCCGTCGCCTGGGGCTATGCCCGCGCCGCCGACTCGCTCGGGGTGGATGTGATCCAGAATTGCGAAGTGACCGGCCTCGTCGTGGCGGGCGGGCGCATCACCGGCGTCGAGACCAGCCGCGGCGCGATCGGCGCCGGTCGTGTCGGCATCTGCGTTGCCGGCAATAGCGGGCCGGTCGCCGCCCTGGCAGGCATCAAGCTGCCGATCGAAGCCCAGACTCTGCAGGCTTTCGTCACCGAACCCGTCAAGCCGATGATCGATACGGTCATCATGTCGCAGTCGCTGCATTGCTATATCAGCCAGTCGGACAAGGGCGGCATCGTACTTGGCGGCGACCCCGATCAGTTCCCCAGCTACGCTCAACGCGGCCTGCCTGCCCGGATCGAGAAGGCAGCGGCGGAAGCGATCGCGCTTGTCCCCGCCCTGTCGCGGCTGCGCATGGTGCGCTGCTGGTCGGGCACGACCGACATGAGCTTCGACGGATCGCCGATCATCTCGGCCCTGCCGGTCGACGGCCTCTACCTCAACGGCGGCTGGTGCTATGGCGGATTCAAGGCGACGCCCGGATCAGGCTGGTGCTACGCGCATCTGCTCGCAACCGGCGAGGCGCACCCGCTTGCAGCACCTTTCAGCTTCGACCGGTTCGCGCGCGGTGCGACGATCGATGAAGCGGGGGTCGGCTTCATGCCGCAGCTTCGCTGATGATGCTGATCCACTGCCCCCATTGCGGCCAGCGCGCGCAGATCGAGTTCAGCTATGAACGCACGCTCGATTCGATCGTGACGCTCGACATGCCGGCCGATGAAGCGGTCGTGCGGCTCTATGCCCGCGCCAATCCGCGCGGACTGGATGACGAATTGTGGCGCCACGGGCTCGGTTGCCGGCAATGGCTGGTGCTGCGCCGTCATCGCCAGACCCACGAGATTGTCTCGGTCACTGACTATGTTCCGGCAGTGCCCCGGTGAGCGGCCCTTCGCGGATTTCCGGCGGCGCAGCTGCCACGTTGCGTTTCACCTTCGACGGTGTCGCGATGCTTGCCCGGCCGGGCGACACGCTGGCGGCGGCGTTGCTGGCAAACGGCGTCGGGCTGGTTGCGCGGAGCTTCAAATATCATCGTCCACGCGGGATCATGGCTGCCGGAGTCGAGGAACCGAACGCGCTGGTGACGGTCGGCGAAGGCGGCCGGACCGAGCCGAATACGCGGGCAACCGACCTGTTCGTCTATGACGGATTGGTCGCGCATAGCCAGAACCGCTGGCCGAGCCTCGGCTTCGACCTGGGAGCAATCAACGGCCTCGCCGCGCCGTTCTTCGCCGCCGGCTTCTACTACAAGACTTTTTTCGGCCCGCCCTCGCGCTGGATGCTTTACGAGAAGCTGATCCGCCGTGCCGCCGGCCTCGGCAAGGCGCCGACCCAGGCCGATCCGGATCGTCACGAACACCGCGCCGCCTTTTGCGACGTGCTGGTGGTCGGCGGTGGCGCGGCCGGGATCGCCGCCACGCACCAGGCGGCGCAGGCCGGCGCGCGCGTCATCCTGGTCGAACAGGATCATCGCCTCGGTGGGGATGCACCGCCCGGCATACGCACCCTGTTGCGCACCACCGCATCGGGCCTTTGGGATCATGGCTTCGCAACGCTCGCCGAACGGCTGGTCGAACCCGGCCAGATACCCCCGGCCGGTACGCCGGTCCAGCGCCTCTGGCATGTCCGGGCGGCGCGGATCGTCCTCGCGACCGGGGCGTTCGAGCGGCCGCTGACCTTCGCGGGCAACGACCGTCCCGGCGTGATGCTGTCCCAGGCGGTGCGGACCTACATCTCCCGCTTCGATGTCCTACCCGGTCGGCGCGTGGTGATCGCGACCAACAATGACGATGCCTATGCCACCGCCGAAGCCGTCGCAGCCGCCGGTGGCGAGGTGGTCGCGATCCTCGACTCCCGTAATGCCGCGCCCGAGACACGTTTCCCGGTCTTCACTAATGCAGCACCGCTCTCGACCAAGGGACGGCGTCATCACCTCGCATCGGTCGAGGCACGGATCGGCTCGGATAGGCGGCGGTTCGATGCCGACTTGCTAGCCATGTCGGGCGGCTTCACGCCGGTCGTGCATCTCCACAGCCAGGCGGGCGGCGCGCTCGACTGGCGGGGCGATATCCAGGCCTTCGTGCCCGGTGTCTCGCGTCAGGCGGTGACCAGCGTAGGTGCCGCGGCCGGCGCGGTTGCGGCCATCGCCCCGGCCACCGCTGCCCTGCCCGATCCCAAGCACAGCTTCATCGATTTCCAGAACGACGTGACCGCCGCCGATATCGATCTCGCTTGGCGGGAGGGCTATCGCTCGGTCGAGCATCTCAAGCGCTACACCACGCTGGGTATGGCGACCGACCAGGGCAAGACCAGCAACATGGCCGCCCTCGCCCGCCTCGCCGGCGCCGCCGGGGTCGATATCCCGCAGGCCGGCCTCACGACCTTCCGTCCTCCATTCACGCCGCTCACCTTGGGCACCCTTGCCGGCGCCGATGGAGGGGGGCATGCCGCGCCAAGCCGCCGCCTTGCCTTGTACGACCGGCACCAACGGCTCGATCCGATCTGGCAGCCGCTCGGCTATTGGCATCGTCCGCGTGCCTATCCGCTGGCGGGCGAGACGCTCCATCAGGCCGCGATGCGCGAGGCCTGCGCGGTGCGCACCGCCGCCGGTATCGTCGACGTCTCCACCCTCGCGAAGTTTGCCGTGTCAGGCCCTGACGCGGCGGCCCTGCTCGAAATTGTCTGCGCCACGGGAGTGAAGCTCGCGGTCGGACGCGGGCGCTACACCATCATGCTGCGCGAAGACGGCATGGTGATGGACGACGGCACTTTCTGGCGGCTGGAGGAAAACCGCTATCTGCTCACCAGTTCGACCGGCGGCGCGGACCGGATGGAGGCCCATCTGAGCTATGCGCACCGCGTGCTGGCCCCGCATCTGCGCGTGTCGGTGGTGGCGCAGCAGGAACATCTTGCAGGCATCGCGCTGGCCGGGCCGCTCGCGCGCGATATTCTCGCGACGCTGGCCGGCATCGATCCGCCGGCCCATATGGGCGTTGCCGACGCAACGATCGCCGGCGTCCCGGTACTGGTCCTCGCCGCAAGCTATAGCGGCGAACGCGCCTTCGAAATCTATGCTGCGGGCAGCGAAGCAGCGCCGGTGTGGGATGCGCTTGAAACCGAAACGCGCGCGCGCGGCGGCTGCCCCTATGGCCTGGAAGCGCTTGAGTTCCTGCGCATCGAGAAAGGCCATATCGTGATCGGTGCCGAGGCCGATGGCCGCACGACACCGCACGACCTCGGGCTTGGCCGGATGCTGCGCAAGAGCGCCGGCTTCATCGGCAGCGCTGGCCTCACTCGACCGGCATTGTCTGCCGACGGACGGATGCAACTGGTCGGCCTGGAAGCGCATGACGGGGCAATCCCCGAAGGATCGATGCTGATCGCGGCGACAGGCGCGCCGGTGCAGGGTCATGTAACCTCCGCGGCAGGCCGCGTACTGGGCGACGGCGCGATCGCGCTTGGATTGCTGACCGATGGCCAGGCCCGCAAGGGCGATGTCCTGCTCGCCTCCTCGCCGACCCGCGACCAGCATGTCCGAGTCACGGTGACCGACCCGGTTTTCTACGATGGCGAGGGAACGCGTTATCGTGATTGATGTGTCCGTCACCACCGCGCCGGCAGGCGACGTGATCGTCCTTGATCTCTGGGCTGCCGACGCTCCCCCGGTCGAGAACGGAATCCGTTTGCTCCAGGTCGAACCGAGGCGCTGGTGGCTGATCGGCGCCGGCGAACGTGCCGACGATATCGCTGCCCGGATCGCCGACAGCGGTGCAGCGACACCGGTCGGCGGCGGCCTCGTTCGCGCGACGCTCAGCGGCCCCGGCTGGCGCACGCTTCTGATGGTCAGCGGTTGCTTCGACGCTGAGGATCCGAGCTTCGGCATCGGCCAGGTCGCGGCAACGACGATCCATCACATACCCGTCTGGATCGCGGTGACAGGCGACACGGCATGTGAAGTCTATATGGCGAGCAGCTATGCGCCTGCCCTGACCGAGCTATGGGCGGGCGCAAACAACCCGGCATGACCGGGGACTAAGGGGGGGCAGATAATGACACCGACTACGCCGCGTCTGGAATCCGTCCGCTGGTACGTCGTGCTCGTCCTCGGCCTGGTCTATGCCCTGAACATCGCCGATCGCTATGTCGTCTCGACGGTCCTTGAACCGATCAGGATCGAATTCAACCTTTCCGATACCGGGGTGGGCTGGCTGACCGGTGTGTCGCTTGCCCTGTTCTACATCACTGTCGGCATCCCGATCTCCCAGCTCGCCGATCGATCCAACCGGCGCAACATCGTCGCCGTCGCGATGGGGCTGTGGTCGCTGATGACCGCGTTGCTCGGTCTCACCCAGAATTTCTGGCAGTTCCTGCTAGTGCGCATTGGCGTTGGGATCGGCGAGGCCGGTGGCACGCCCCCGTCTACCTCGATCATCGCCGACTATTTCCCGCGAGATCGTCGGGCCTTCGCGCTGACGGTCTATGCGCTCGGCCTCCCGCTCGGCGCTTGGCTCGGCTCGAACGTCGCCGGCCAGATCGTCGATCATTTCCACAGCTGGCGCGCCGCGTTCATCGCGCTCGGCGCGCCCGGTGTGCTGTTCGGGTTGATCATCTTCCTCACTGTTCGGGAGCCGGTGCGCGGGCGCTTCGAGTGCGTCGACCCGATCACCGAGGAAAAGACCTCGCTCGGCGAGACGCTGCGCTTCCTCTGGTCGCAGCGCTCGGCCTGGCACATCAACGCGGCTGGCACGGTGATCTGCCTGTGGGGCTGGGGCCTGATGTACTGGACCCAGACCTTTCTCGAGCGCAATTACGGGCTGACGACGGCGGAGGCAGGCGCGCGGCTCGGCACGATCTATCTCTGGGCAGGCATCGCCGCGACGCTGGCGACCAGCGCGATCTGCGCCATGCCGCAGATGCGCGAGCCGAAACGCATCGCCTGGTTCCTCGCCGCGATCACCCTGTGTTCGACCATCCCCTCCTTCGTCATCTACTGGACTCATTCGCTATGGGTCGCGACGCTGATGCTGTGGATCGTGGTGCCGGCGATCTATCTCTATGTCGGGCCGACCATGGCGTTGCTGCTCAATTTCCTGCCCTGCTCGATGCGGGCACAGGGCATGGCGATCAGCCTGCTGACCGCGAACGTGGCCAATCTGATCGTCGCGCCGCTGGTGGTCGGCTGGATCAGCGACACGCTCGCCGGGCCGTTGCACAGCAATGCCGAATCCCTGCGCTATGCGCTGATGGCCCTGTCGCTGACCGGCTTCTGGGCTGCCTATCATTATTGGACCAGCGTCCGGACCTACGCCGCGGATGGCGAGCGGATCCAGTTGACCGCCACAACCGCCTGATCCCTTTCATCGCTACTTGGAGCCCCGATGTCAGCGCAGCATTTCATCCTTACTTTATCCTGCCGGGACCGGCCGGGCATCGTTGCCGCCGTTTCCGCGCATATCTTCGCCTGCGGCGGCAACATCACCGATTCCAGCCAGTATAACGACGCGGAGCTGGGCGGTTTCTTCATGCGCACCGCCTTCGCCCTTCCAGCCGGCACCGACCTCGCTGTCCTCCGGCGCGGCTTCGACAACCTGGCCGACCGCTACGGCATGATGCTCACGCTGCGCCCCGCGGCGGAACGGCAGAAGGTGCTGATCCTCGTCTCGAAATTCGATCATTGCCTGGTCGACCTGCTCTATCGCCGCCGCATCGGCGAACTCGACATGGACGTGGTCGGGATCATCTCCAACCATCCGGCCGAGACCTTCGCCACGCTCGATCTTGACGGCATCCCCTTCCACCACCTTCCCGTCACCGCGGCGACGAAGCCGGAGCAGGAAGCCCGGATCTGGGAGGTCTATCAGGCGACCGGAGCCGACCTAGTCGTGCTCGCACGCTACATGCAGATATTGTCGGACGAATTGTCGGCGAAGTTAGCCGACCGCTGCATCAATATCCATCACAGCTTCCTGCCCGGCTTCAAGGGCGCCAAGCCCTATCATCAGGCCCATGCGCGCGGCGTGAAGGTGATCGGCGCGACTGCCCATTACGTCACCGGCGATCTCGATGAAGGGCCGATCATCGAACAGGATGTCGAGCGCATCAGCCATGCCGACACCGCCGAGGACCTGGTGCGCAAGGGCCGCGATATCGAGCGGCGGGTTCTCTCCCGCGCGGTCGGCCTGCATCTGAGCGGGCGCGTGCTGGCCAACGGCGCACGCACCATCGTGTTCCGGGATTGACCGTCAGCCTGAAGGACCGACCATGAGCCTGTTTCTCCTGATCGCCGCAGCATCAGCGCAGACACCCGCGCCGAACGATTATCGCCGTCCCGAGACCTGGCTGTGCCGGCCCGGACGGACTGACGTCTGCTCGAGTGACATGGCCGCGACCGTCATCGGCGCTGACGGCACGATCAAGGCCGACCGGCCTGTGCCGGCAAGCCAGCCCAGGGCGGATTGCTTCTATGTCTATCCGACCACCTCGATGGACGAGACGATGCACAGCGACATGATCCCGGATCGCCAGGAACAGGGCATGGTCGCCTCTCAGGCCGCCCCGCTTCGCGACAGGTGCCGCATCTTCGCGCCGGTCTACCGCCAGGTGACGCTGCCGGCGCTGCGGGCTGCGATGCGCAAGGGAGTCGCGCCGTCGGCCGAGGACTTCGCCCTGCCCTATGCCGATGTCCTTGCGGCCTGGCGCGACTATCTGGCGCGGGACAATCGCGGGCGGCCCTTCGTGCTGGTCGGCCACAGCCAGGGCTCGGCGATGCTGAAGCGCCTGCTGGCCGAGGAGATCGACGGCAAACCGATCCAGCAACGCATGCTGTCAGCCATGCTGCCCGGCTTCTCGGTGATGGTGCCGCGCGGCAAGGATGTCGGCGGCGACCTGAAGACCGTGCCGCTCTGCCGCTCGGCCACGCAGACCGGATGCGTCGTTACCTGGGCAAGCTATCGCGACACCAATCCGCCACCGGCGAGCGGCCTGTTCGGCCGCTCGCCACCGATCGGCACGTCGGCTGCCGGGCTGGAGGCGGGCTGCACCAATCCGGCGAAGCTGGAAGGCGGCAAGGCGCCGCTCGATCCCCTGCTCGGCTTCCCCTGGTGGCGCGGCGGCGTCGCGCAGTTCACGCAGCCTGCCATCTGGTCGGCAAAGGGCAAGCCAGTGCCGACCCGCTTCGTGCGGATGCCGGGCCTTTTATCGGCCGAATGCACGGTCCGGAATGGCTTTTCCTATCTGTCGGTTCATGTAGAATCGGGCACCGCGACCGACCTGGCCGAGGCCGTTATCGGCACCGCGACGGTCGGCGACACCGACTATCCCGACTGGGGCTTCCATGTCGTAGACATGGCGATCGTTGAAGGCGATCTCGCCCGCCTGATCGGCAGCCAGAGTGCGGCATGGTATCGCCAGCATCGCCTGAGCGGGAAGGTTTTGCCCTGAATCGCCATGCTCCGCCGCACTGATTATGTCACACTCTCCAACAACAAATACGACACATTACGCGCACAAGAATATGATTTCATTTGATAATATTCCTGATGCCCGAGCAGTCACGCCCAGACAGGCATGACAAAACTCTCCAACGTTCCTTCAGCACGGCGCGAAGGATCTGCTTCAGTCAGTTCTCATCAGCCGCAGACAAAAAAAGGGGGCGGCATGCGCCACCCCCTTCGACGTCCTGGGCAAAAGCCTCAGAATTTCACCTTCGCCCGGAAACCGATCGTCCTTGGACGGGCATAGGTCACCCGGTCACCGGCCTGATAGACCTGGTAGTAGGTGGCGCGGGCGACATTGGTGATCTTCACCCCATTGGTCAGGTTATTGCCGAACACCCCGAGCTCGATATTGCCGATATCATAGGCGATCGACGCGCTGACATTGTTCGATTCCGGGATGACCGCATAGCTCGAGTTCGGGCCGTTCTTGGTCAGGACGCCATTCACGATCTTGGTCGCGAAATTGTTGAACGTCGTATATTGCTCGGACTGGTACTGGTAGCTCGCCTGGAGGTGCAACTGGCCCGGTCCGACATCCCGATCGTAGAAGATCGATGCCGAGCCGGTCCAGGCCGGGAAATAAGGCGTCCGGTCGCCATCGAACGCGCCGACCGTCGGGATATCGCCTTTCGCCTTTGAGCTGTTGTAGGAGCCGCTGCCGACCAGCGTGATCTCAGGGCTCGCCTTGATCATCGTCTCCAGCTCGACGCCCTTGCTGGTGATCTTGCCCTTATTGTCAGTGAAGAAATAGGAGCAGTCGAGGCGCAGGCGAGTCTGCACATCCGACCAGTCGATATAATAGGCGCTTGCGTTCAGGGTGATCCGCCCCCCGGCGAGCTTGGCCTTTTCGCCGATCGTGTAGTTCCAGAGCTTGTCAGGCCCGAAGGTCAGCGGTGCGGCGCTATACCCGTATGCCGCGAGATTCTGGGTGCACTGGCCGGCAACGCCCTGCGTGCCAAGCGGCACAGGCTGGTTGCCGCCGCCATAGCGGAATCCCTTGGCGACCTCGCCATAGATCATGACATTGTCGTTGATCTTGTAGGAGATATTGCCGCGCGGGTTGACGCCATCCGACTTCAGGGTGGCGTTGGTCGTCAATGGAACGTGGTTGACCACGCCATAGACACCCGCTTCGAACAGGTAATATTTTTCCTTGAAGTTGAAGTAGCGCAGGCCCGCCGTCAGATCGAGCTTGTCGGTGACGTGCCAGGTGCCGTCGGCATAGGCAGCGATCTGGTGCTCGTCGATGTCCTGCAGGCCTGAGAAGATATCGTTCGACTGGAACGCGCCATCCACCAGCTTCGAATCATATTTGCCGTTCGGCGTGTTGAACGGGCCGTAGAAGTAATTCATGTAGGAAAGCGTATCGAAGCCGGGCGTCGGGATATCCTGACGGAGATGTCGCTTCTGCTTTTCGTAGAACGCGCCGATCGTCCATTTGACAGGGCCGCCATCCTTCGAAACCAGGCGAATTTCGCCCATATAGTCCTTAAGCTTCTGATCGATCTGATACAGCTCGGCCGGGATCTTGTTGGTGACCGACTGGTCGTACTTGGTCGGCGCCTTGAACAGCGGATAGGTGGTCGAACTTATCGGCAGCGTACCGCCGCTATAGTCCTGGAAGAAATAGCCGATCTGCGGACCGGGCTCGGCATCGAAGCCGATCGCACGATCGGTATAGGCGCCCGTGACGACCAGGTTGGCGAAACCGACATCATAGTCGGCACCGAGCGTATAGAGCCGGAAACGATCGTCGGTACCCTCGGGCCCGTTGGTCGAGACGGTGTAGGGCGCAAGCCCGCTCAGGCCGGTGCTGAGGCCGTTCGCGATGCTGCGCTCATAGGTCATGCTCGCATCGAACGTCAGGTCGGGAGTGGGCGTCCAGCGGATGGCGACACGCCCCTGATAGGTGCGGTTGCTGTTGGCATTCTGCTTGTTGTACGTGCCGATATTGTCGATGTAGCCGCCGTCGCGGCCGACATAGAAATTCGCCCGCACCGCAAGCTGATCGGACACGACCGGCAGATTGACCATCCCGCGGAAATTGTAGCTGGCAGCACCGTGCTCGGTCGTCGAGACACCGGCCTCGGCCGTTCCGAACATCCGGTTGAGATCGGGCTTGGCCGTCACGAACCGGACGGTACCGGCCATCGACCCGGCCCCGTAGAGCGTTCCCTGCGGGCCGCGCAGGATTTCGACGCGCTCCAGATCATAGACCTTGAGGTCGGGCGTCTGCCCCTGCACCGAGATCGGCGTGTCGTCGAGATACACCGCGACCAGTGAGCGATCGGATGTGTCCGACGAAGCATAGCCGCCCGTCGAAAGCCCGCGCATGTTGAACTTCTGATAGCCCGGCGCGCCTTCGGTGATGGACAGCGAGGGTGTGAATTTGGCGAGATCGGACAGGTTGCCCTGCCCCGACTTGGTGATCTGGTCGACGTTCACCACGGAGACGGCCATCGCCACCTTTTGCAGGGATTCGGCACCGGAGCGGTTGGCGGTGACGACGATATCGGCGAGCTCGCCGCTCTTCGCGGCGTCTGCCGGCGCGCCCTCTCCGTCCTGAGCCTGTGTTGCTACCGGAGGGGCCGCTGGGGAAGGATCGGAAGCAGCAAAGGCAGTGCCGGGCGCGACCGCCACAAGGCTTGCACCCGATGCCATCAGGATCGCCAGCAACCGCGCACGACGGCTCATCCGGCCCGATTTTTCATGTGACTTTGTCATTAGCCCCCCATTTTGACGAAAGTGTATATCAGGCCCGTCCGTCACAGCCTCGAGCCTGCATGGGCGTCAGCTTGTGATTGTCCGGGGCCTGCCCCCGATTGATGCCGAAGGTCTCGCGATTCGGCCCAAGCGGAAAGCAAAATAATCGGATGGGCGCATCCAATATAGGCATCATGGCCGCGCCGCGCCTTCGTCCGCGAGCGCCCCCAAGGCTCCGACCAGCGGCCCGAGCCATGGCTCGAAACGACGCCATTGATCAAGCCCGTCGCGAAAGATCGGGCGTCGCACCTGCTCCGAACTCGGCGTCCGGACTGCCCGGTCGGTCTCGAAGAACCTCAGGCAGCCCGCTTCGAAATCGATCCCGCAATAGTCCAGCAGCCGGCGCGATTGACGTTCCGGATCGTCGACCAGATCCTCGTACGACACGCGCAGGATGCGACCGGGAAGAACCGTGGCGAAGTGCGCCATCAGCTTTTCATACTGAACGAAGTAGCCGCCGAGATCGGCCAGGTCATAGCTATAGGCCTGCCCCTGGGCGAAGCATTGCTTGAACAGCGAGACGCAGCAAGCGAGCGGGTTGCGGCGCACATCGATAATCCGTGCCTTCGGCAACATCAGGTAGATCAGCCCGACATGGAGGAAATTGCCGGGAAACTTGTCGACGAAAAAAGGCCGGCCCGACGATCGCCGCACGCGCGTCCGTTCAAGATATTCTGCGCCGAGTTCAGTAAAGGCGAGCGGCGGCATATCAGCTAGCAAGCCGGGATAGGCATGGGACGGGTCCACGCGCCCCGCCAGGTGCCGTGCCATCGCCGTGACGTCCGGCAATTCGGACGCGCCTTCCACCGCGCTGTGACTGGCCAGTATCTGTTCGATCAGCGTCGACCCAGATCGCGGCATGCCGAGCACGAAGATCGGGTCGGCGGCATCAAGGCCGACGCCCGACCGTGCCGCGAGGAAATCCGGGCTGAACGTCGCGATCATCCGGTCGACGAAATCGGCATGGGCCGCCGCATCATAGGGAAGCGTCGCGCGCCGCGCCGCATTTCCCTGCCGATAATGCTCGAAAGAATCCGCGAAATCCGCGCCGTCCTCCTTCGCCTTGCCGAGCGCGAAATGCAGGTAGCAACGATCCTCCGAAGACAGCCCCCTGTCCGAGAGAAGAGCTTCCATGCGATCGACATCCGCGGATTGGAAACGCCAGGTCTTGAGATTGGCGAGGCTCCAATAGACCTCGCCAAGTGCTGGCGCCCGGGCAAGCCCCTGGCGATAGGCGTCCACGGCATCGGCCTGCCGCCCGACTGCACGCAGGGCGTGACCATAGCCGTGCCAGACCTGCGCATCGTCCCGATCGAGCGCAAGCGCCGCGGCGAAGTCCTCCACCGCCTGCCCTTCGCGCCCAAGTTGCAGGTGAATCGCCGCCCGCAATGCCCGGTACAAGGCGACACCGGGTCGCGCGGCAATCACCGGATCGATCGCCGCAAGCGCTGCCTGCGGCCGGTCAAGCCGGTGAAGGACAATCGCCTCACGATAGCATGCCGGGAGATAGCCGGGCGCAAGCCGGGTCGCGGCCGCGAGGAGCGGCAGAACTGACTCGTCACGCCCCAGGCGCATACCGACATCGGCCAGAAGGCACAGTGCCGCCACATCGTTCAGGTCCAGACCGAAGCGCGTCCTCAGCATGTCCGTCGCACCCTCGCGACCGTCGAACACCGCGCTCGCTGCCTCGGCAAACATCGCGTCGCCGAGACTGCCCGGCAGCGGGCGCGACTGGGCCTCCCTGGCCTCGATCGGCTGGCCGGTCAGGAGCAGTTGATCTCCAAGGGCATGCCATGCCAGCGACGAATTGGGATTGGCTGCGGTCGCGCGCGTCAGAGCGGCGGACGCGGCTGCCCCCTGACCGAGCGCCGCCAGCGTCATCCCGTGTTCGTAATGGAGCCCCCATGCGTCAGGCCGAGCGTCGGTGAGCGGAGCAAGCATCGGCAGCGCCTCGCGCAGATCGCCGCAGCGGCGAAGCGCCGCGCCGAGGATGAAGCGTATCTCCATCGCGTGAGGAGTGCGTTTCAGAAGCGCTCGCGCGACCGCCACCGCCCCTGCCGGATCGGTACCCAGCATCCGCCTGGCCTGGGCAATAGTCGGTTCCCGGGGCGCGGATGGAGGATCGTCGATGGCTGTGGGCAGAACAGGTGTCCCGAAATTCGATATCCCGGGCAGAGCGGGATAGCGCGGCGCAGGATAGGCTCGCCTGTCTATCAGCGCGCCACCGAAAATCTATGATGGCATTGCAAAAAGGCATTGGTGACGCGAGGAGGTTCCCCGCAGGCTGTGCCGAAAACGACCGGCAAACGGCATCGATGCCGGTTTTTTCCGGGGCGGAGGGGGTCATGACCATGCTGAATTCACGCCGGGATTTTCTGGCGGCAACAGTCGCCGGGCTTGCCCTCGGGCGAAGCGCGGTCGCCCGTGCCGATGGCCGCGCGCCCTGGAAGCTGCCTGAAAAGGGTGAGGTGAAGCGCATCGATGTCGTGCGAATAAAGATGCGCGACGGTATCCGGCTGTGCGGCCGGCTCTGGCTGCCGGCTCATGCGGAGACGAAACCGGCACCGGTCGTCCTCGAATACATCCCCTATCGTACCCGCGATGCCTATAGCGCGGCGGACGATTATTGGGGCGAAACACTCGCCAGCCACGGCATCGGCTTTGCCCGTATCGACATCCGCGGCTCAGGTGATTCCGAAGGATTGCTGCACGACGAATATCTCGCGAGCGAACAGGATGACGCCACGCAGATCATCGCCTGGCTTGCCGGCCAGACCTGGTGCAACGGGTCGGTCGGCATGCGCGGTATTTCCTGGGGCGGCTTTTCCACGCTCCAGACCGCCATGCTCAACCCGCCTGCGCTGAAGGCGATCATGCCGATGGCCTGTTCGGACCGTCGCTACACCGACGACGCCCATTATATCGGGGGCTGCCTCGGCCTGACGAACTTCAAATGGGGGGCCAATTTCAAGGCCGTCATGGCTGGCCCGCCGGACCCTGCCATTGCCGGCCCGGACTGGAAACGAATGTGGCAGGAGCGGCTCGAGGCGTCTCCGCCGATCATCGCCCGCTGGACCGAGCATCAGCATGAGGATGCCTATTGGCGGCACGGATCGCTCAGGTTCGACTATGCCGCGGTGAAATGCCCGACCTATGTCGTGGGCGGATGGGCCGACGCCTATGTCCATTCGGTGCCGCGACTGCTCGAAGGCCTCACCTGCCCCCGCAAGGCGCTGGTCGGCCCCTGGGGCCATACCTATCCCTGGCTCGGCGGCCCCGGCCCGGCACTCGACTGGGCCTTCGAGGAGATACGCTGGTGGTCGCAGTGGCTGCGCGGCGAAGACACCGGCATCATGGAAGAGCCCATGCTGCGCTTCTACCGGCCAACGGCAACCGCCGCCCAATCCGCCCCGGGCGAGATACCGGGCGAATGGGCGGCGGAAGCGGCGTGGCCATCGCGACATATCCGGCCGCGCACGCTGCATCTGACCGACAAGGGCCTCTCGCCAAGCGCCGGGCCAGCTTCGACGCGCCGTCATCAGTCGCACAATGCGGTCGGACTGAAGACGCCGGAATGGGTACCGTTCGGACAGGAAGAGATGCCGGGCGACCAGCGGGCTGACGATGCTTTGTCGATCACCTATGATCTTGCGCCGCTCGAGGCCGATATGGATCTGCTCGGCGTCCCGACGGTCAGGCTGCGCGTGGCCGCCGACAAGCCGGTCGCGCAGGTCGCCGTGCGGCTGTGCAAGGTGATGCCGGACGGGACGTCGTGGCGGCTTGCCTGTGGACTGCTGAACCTGACTCATCGCGACGGGCATGATGCGCCGCGCCGGCTGATCCCGGGCAAGCCAGTCGAGGTGGAGATTTCGCTCGGGTTCATTGCCCAGCGGCTGAAGGCGGGTGAGCGCCTGCGGCTCGCGATCTCCGAAGGGCTGTGGCCGTTGACCTGGCCCTCTCCCGACAGTCCGACACTGACACTCGAGCCGGGGGGCAGCACATTGACCCTGCCGATCCGCGTGTCGCCGCCGATCGAACCGGCGATGCCGGTCCGCATCGTGCCGATCGCGCCGGACAAGGGCGACGTCGTGGTGACGACGACCGACGAGGATGGCCGGCTAAGCGTCTCGGGTGTCTGGCCCGACAAGCCCCGGACCTGCGCCAATGGCACGCAACTATCAGGCTATGGTCCCAATACGGTCGCGAGGATTACGCGCGGCGATCCCAATAGTGGCATCTGGTCGGGCGAGCGGGTCAGCCGCTATCGCCGCGACGGCTGGAATTGCGAGCTCCGCATCGCCTTCGAAGTGAGATCGACATCGTCAGCGTTCGACATCGTCGAGACGATCAAGGCCTTCGATAACGGTGCTCCCGTCTTTTCACGGGAAGCGAAGCGGTCGATCAAACGAAGCCTCGTTTAACGACGCGCCTGGCGAAGGCGATATGAATTCCCCGCTGACGTGCGCGACGGCGGCGCCATGCATGACCGGCTATTGGGACGGACAATTCCCCGGCCGTTGTTCGGTCTTGCCGCCCGCGACATACCAGGTCGACGGGCCATCGGCTTTCGCGTCATCCTGGTAGAAACAGACTTCGGCGTTCGATCCGTCCGGGGTGATCGCGATCGACCAGTTGTGATAGCCGCAATTATGCGCTTCGCAGCCCCAGGCGAGGAGGCGTCCGTCCTTTTTCACGATCGGTGCATCGGGGCCGTTATATCCGAACACGAAATCGCGAACCTTCCCGCTGGGAACGACGGCAATAACCGCCGCCTTGACCGATGGCTGGCCAAGGAAGGTGACGCCATCGATCTTTTCCGAGGGATGCTTGCCCGCCCAGACATCAAGCACTCCAGGTGCCGGACCGCCGGCGGCGACATTGTCGGTAGCGGTGATCAGGTTGGCTGCAGCATTAGCTGCAGCATTATCAACCGCATTGCCGTCCATGCCGGCACCGCCACAGGCGGAAAGGGCAAGGCCGAGCGCCATCGCAACCCCCGATCGAACCATCGCCAATCCTCTCGTCAAAAGCCCCGCGATCCTTTGTCGTTCGCGTCTTGTCCAGGGTGACACGACCGAGACCCGCGAGGCAAGTCAACGCGCCTCGCATTATCGCCATGCCGCCTCCGACGACCAGCGCGACGAAAAGTTCGACGCGTTTGCCTGATTTGCCATGGACCTGCGGCACCGTCATCGCTAGCGGGCGTCGCTTCATTTCAATGGAGATACAAATGAACAACGCCGACCTCGCCGACAAGATCGCCGCAGCCAACGACCTGACCAAGGCCGACGCGAAGAAGCTGGTCGACGCCGTCCTCGGTGCGATCACCGACGCGGCCGTCGCCGGCGAAGAAATCTCGCTCAACGGCTTCGGCAAGTTCAAGGTGAAGCAGAGCCCCGCGCGCGAAGGCCGCAACCCGGCCAATGGCGCCACGATCCAGATCGCCGCCTCGAAGAAGCTCGGTTTCACCGCAGCCAAGGCGCTCAAGGACAAGCTCAACGCCTGATGAGCCTCGAATCGGTCAGGGCCTTCTTCGCGGAGAAGGCCCCCGATATCGCGATCATCGAGCAGGCGGCGAGCGCGGCGACAGTCGCCGACGCCGCCGCCACGCTCGACCTCGAACCCGGCCGCATCGCCAAGACACTGTCGTTGCGGGTCAAGGCGATTAGGGATTGGTGGCGGCCGCCCCTTCCCCGGCAGGTACAACCCGGCGCCGGATACGTGCCCCTGCCGTTAAATGTCAGGGCTGGGCACCCCAGGCGCCCCGCAGGAGTCTTTCGTAGAAGCCACCGAAAGCGCCGTCAGGCGATACGAGATGGATTTCGAGGATCCAGTGACGCGGCTGTCCGTTCGGATCGGGGTCGCGCATCCGCTGCGAGTTGCCGGGGCTGATACGACCTCCATCCCTCGCGGCGGGAGAACGCGCATAGGGAAATTTGCCGACGAGGTGACCGGCGATCTTCCCGCCGAACCGCCAACCGCGTTTCTCCGCCTCCTCAAGCGCTGCGGTGTAGAGCTGAGCGCCCGTAATGTCCCGATCTTCCTCGAACCGCCGTTGGACCAGGCCGAATATTATCTCGAGATCCGCGACGAGCCTGTGTTTCTCCGGATCATTGCCGACGACATAGCTGCGTCCGACATCCGCTTCCCATCCTTCGAACACGGGCCCTAGATCGAGGAAGACGATATCGTCCTTGGCAACGAGGCGATCCGGCGCCTCTTCACCGGCCACGCACAAGGCATTGATCCCGGCGCGCACGACCCGGTCATGCCAATGTTCGCGCACCCCGAAATCCCGCGACGCGATGGTGAAGATGTCCTGCTCGATTTCGAGTTCGGTGCGGCCGGCGGCGATCACGCCGGCTGCCTCCAGCGCGTCGAGAAGGCCGAAGGCTCGCTCCTCGGCGACAATCAGGGCTTCCAGGCGATCAGCGTGATCCCGCTTCGTCGCACTGACATAGACCCACGCATCAACGCCCGATTTCAGCCTTACGCGCTCCCGTACATAATCCGACACCTCGTAGGTGTCGGCGGCCAGGAGTTCGTCTTCGGTGATCCGGAAGACGGTGCCCGGCACCTCGTCATCGGGTGAAGAGCTTGGCTCGACGATCGGGTGGAAGCGCTCGCCGCTGGTCGACAGGACCATGGGGTCGGTTATCTCCACCAGGGTCGTGCGATATCCGGGCAAGGCGTCTTCCGATCCGTCAAGGAGCCGGCCGAAGGACGCCATCTGCACGTCGGACTGGCGCAGCGTCCCATAAGAGAAAAGATGGATTGGTTCCCGATCCGTCACCTGAAAGACTCCACTACCCGCACTCGCCAGTCCGGCCGACCTATTCCATCATCGGCGCTTCCGGTCATAGCCCTTCTCCGCGAGAAAAAGACTGTGCAAGGTAACCGACGCCGCATCTGCGACGTATAGGAATCGACTCCAACGGCCGGAAGCGCACGTTCATGATCCTTTTCCTCCTGGCCTATCTTGGCGGCGCGTTGACGATCGTCAGCCCCTGCATCCTGCCGGTCCTGCCGTTCGTCTTCGCACGCGCCGACCAGCCCTTCGCCCGCAGCGGCCTGCCACTCCTGCTTGGCATGGCGGTCACCTTTGCCGGGGTCGCCACCCTGGCTTCGGTCGGCGGCGGCTGGGCTGTGCAGGCGAACAGCTACGGGCGGCTGGCGGCACTGGTCATCCTGGCGGCTTTCGGCCTGCTGCTGCTGTTCCCCACCCTTGCCGATCGGGCGACGCGGCCACTGGTCAAGCTCGGGTCGCGTCTTTCGCAATCGGCGACCGCCGGCCACAGCGCTACATCGACTTTCGCTGCCTCGCTGCTGCTGGGCGTCGCGACCGGGCTGCTCTGGGCCCCCTGCGCCGGGCCGATCCTTGGCCTCGTCCTGACCGGTGCCGCGCTGCAGGGCGCGAGCGCACAGACGACGCTGCTGCTTCTTGCCTATGCCGCCGGCGCGGCGACCTCGCTGGCGCTCGCCCTGCTGGTGGGCGGCAAAGTCTTTACGGCGATGAAGCGCTCACTGGGGATCAGCGAATGGATCCGGCGCGGGCTCGGTGCGGCCGTCCTTCTCGGTATCGTGGCGATCGCGCTGGGACTCGATACCGGATTGCTCACCCGTCTCTCGCTGTCGGGCACGGCGAGCGTCGAGCAGTCGCTGCTCGACCGGTTCAATCCAGGCAAGGACATGCCGTCAGCCGCCATGGTCGAGGGGAACGCGCTGGCGATCGAAGGCATGATGCCGCCCCTGTCGGGCGCGACGGAATGGATAAACTCGCCGCCGCTGACGCGGGAGGAACTGCGCGGCAAGGTCGTGCTTGTCGATTTCTGGACCTATTCGTGCATCAACTGCCTGCGCACCCTCCCCTATGTCCGGGCCTGGGCGGAAAAGTACAAGCCGCAGGGGCTGGTGGTGATCGGGGTGCATGCGCCCGAGTTCGCATTCGAGAAGGACCCCGCCAATGTGCGGGCCGCGGTTCGCGATCTCGGCATCGGCTATCCGGTCGCGCTCGACAATGATCGCGCGATCTGGCGCGCCTTCTCCAATCGCTATTGGCCGGCGCATTATTTCATCGATGGGCAGGGCCGCATCCGCTATCATCATTTCGGCGAGGGCGGCTATGCCGAGTCCGAGAAGGTGATCCAGCGCCTCCTCGCCGAAAACGGCAACGCGGTCGGCGACATGACCATCGTCAAGGTCGATGCGCGCGGCGTTGGCGCGGCCAGCGGCCGGGACGTCCGGTCACCAGAAACCTATATCGGCTATGCGCGGGCGGAGCATTTCGTATCGCCCGGCGGTGGCATCAGGGATGCTGCCCATGACTATGCGGCTCCGGCGCTTCCCAGACTCAATGACTGGGCTCTGGCCGGCAGATGGACGATCGGCGCCGAGCATGCGTCGGCCGACGCCCCCGGTGGCCGGATCGCCTATCGCTTCCAGGCACGGGACCTCCATCTGGTGTTGGGGCCGTCGGCGGACCATCGGCCAGTCCGGTTCAAGGTGACGATCGACGGCAAGCCGCCGGGCGCCGATCACGGCGTCGACGTGACGCCGGGCGGCTCGGGGATCGTGACCGAGCAGCGGCTGTACCAGTTGATCCGGCAGGCCGGCCCGGTCCGCGAACGGCATTTCGAAATCGAATTCCTCGACCCGGGAGTCCAGGCATTCGCCTTCACCTTCGGTTGACCGGCATCGTCCCCTCGTCCGTGCCCATCCTATTCGATGACACGGCCCAGTTCGCGGTTGAGCCAGAGAGCGAGCAGCGTGCCGACAGCCCCGGAGAGCAGGTACGCCCCGGCCGCAAGGAGGCCGAACCGGCTTGCCAGCAACAGGGCCGCCAACGGCGCGAAACCCGCCCCGAACAGCCAGGCCAGATCCGACGTCAGACCTGAACCGGTATAGCGATGCGGCTGCGAGAAGCTCGATGAAAGAGCGCCCGAAGCCTGTCCGAAGGAAAGGCCAAGCAGCGCGAAACCGATCAGCATGAACGCGATTTCGCCCGTCTCGCCCGCCGCGAGCAATTGCGGCGCGAAACCGCTGAACGCAGCGATGGCCGCCGCCGACATCCCGAGCAGGGTGCGCCGGCCGAAACGGTCCGCCAGCAGGCCGGAACCGATAATGGCAAGCGTGCCGATAACGGCCGCGACCGCTTCGATCACCAGGAAGCGCGCGGGGCTGTCGCCGGTATAGAGGAACACCCAGGAAAGCGGGAACACCGTCACCATGTGGAACATCGCGAAGCTCGCCAGCGGCGCGAAGGCGCCCATCGCGACGGTGCGCCATTCGAAGCGTAGCGTCTCGCTGATCGGGGCAGGCTGTAGCGCACGGTCTTCGAAGAGCCGGGCATATTCGGGCGTCACCACGATGCGCAGCCGGGCGAACAGCGCAACCACGTTGATCGCAAAGGCGACGAAGAACGGATAGCGCCAGCCCCAGCCCAGGAAATCCTCCGCTGACAGCTCAGACACGAAGAAGGCGAACAACAGGCTCGCCACGATCAGGCCGAGCGGTGCGCCCAGCTGCGGGATCATCGCGTACCAGCCGCGACGGTTCTCCGGCGCATTGAGCGCCAGCAGCGAGGCAAGGCCGTCCCACGAGCCCCCCAGCGCCACGCCCTGCCCCATGCGGAACAGCGCGAGCAGCACGGCGGCGCCGATGCCGATCGTCTCATAACCGGGCACGAAGGCGATCGCCGCCGTGGAGCCCCCGAGCAGGAACAGCGCCGCGGTTAGCTTGGTGCCGCGGCCATAAGCACGGTCGACGCCCATGAAGATCAGCGTGCCCACCGGCCGCGCCAGGAAAGCGAGCGCGAAGATCGCGAACGACCAGAGCGTGCCGCTGAGCGGATCGAGGAACGGGAAGATCAGCTTCGGAAACACCAGCACGGAGGCGATCGCATAGACGAAGAAGTCGAAGAATTCGGACGTGCGCCCAATGATCACGCCGATTGCGATCTCGCCCGGCGCGATACGGTGGCCATGGGCGTGCAGCGCGCGCGCATCCCGCTCTGCCTGAAGGGTGGGGACGGTTTCACCGCTCATCGGGTTCGAACTTTCTGCAACAGGGCGCGCAGGCGCAATTCTTCAATTCCGGGAATCCGGGGTGCCGGCTTCCGGCCCTCTAGCCTGATCCGGGCTGTTCCGGGGATTGGACAAAATGTCCTATGTGCGGTGCAGCATAACCCGACTAGGCGCGCCGAATGCGCAACCCCAGCCCCCCCTCCGCTCGTCGCCGGATTCGCCTCCTGTTGCCGCTCCTCGCAGCCGCAATGCTCGGCGGATGCAACATGGTCGTGCTCGACCCCGCCGGCGACGTCGCGCGTCAGCAGGGTAATCTGGTGATAGCATCCACCGCCCTGATGCTGGTGATCATCCTGCCGGTGATGGCCCTGACCGGCCTGTTCGCCTGGCGCTATCGTGCCGCCAACAAGGAAGCGCGCTACGACCCCGACTGGGATCATTCGACCAGCCTCGAACTGGTGATCTGGGCGGCGCCGCTGCTGATCATCATCTGCCTCGGCGCGCTGACCTGGGTGGGCACCCACCTGCTCGATCCCTATCGCCCGCTCGCCCGCACCGCACCCGGCAAGCCGGTCGCGGCGCATGTGCGCCCGCTCGAGGTGCAGGTGGTCGCGCTCGACTGGAAATGGCTGTTCATCTATCCCGAACTCGGCATCGCCACGGTCAACGAGATGGCGGCGCCGGCCGGCCGGCCCGTGCGCTTCCGCATCACCGCCTCGTCGGTGATGAATTCCTTCTACATCCCGGCGCTCGCCGGGCAGATCTACGCGATGCCGGGCATGGAGACGCCGCTCAATGCCGTGTTCGACAAGACTGGCGATTTCGAGCGGCTTCTCGGCCAATTATAGCGGCGCCGGCTTCTCCTCGATGCGCTTCCGCGCCCGCAGCCTTGGTCCCGGCGCGTTCGACGCCTGGGTGGCCGAGGCGCGCCGGGATGGCGGAACGCTCGATCGCGCCGCCTATCTCGAAGCTCGAGCGCCCGAGCGAGCAGGAACCGGTACGCCGCTTCGCCAAGGTCGAAGCCGGGCTCTTCGATGCAGTGACCAATCTCTGCGTCGAGCCAGGCAAGATGTGCATGCACGACATGATGGCGATCGATGCGCGCGGCGGACTGGGCAAGGCCGGCCTCTATAATGTGCGCGAGCTGGCCTATGACAAGTTCGCCGGTCGCGGCAGCGGGCCGTTCGCGAACCGCAATTTTGTCGGCGCGATGTGTGCCGCGCCGATGACGCCGATGCTCCGCGCGCCGCTCCGTCCCGGCAGCCTCGCCCCGCTTGCCGGCGCCGGCCTGCCGCTGCCCAATCGGTCGACCCCGCCCGCCCCAAATTTCGCGTCCGAAATCCGGCCGCGCCCTCTTTCGTGATCGCTGGTCAGCCATGATGCAACACCCCGCACCCGTCAGCCCGATCCTGGGCAGCTCTCGTTCGACGCGCTGCCGCTGCACGAGCCGATCCTGCTCGCGACCTTCGCCGCCGTCGCGCTCGGTGGCCTCGCCGTGATCGGCCTGCTCACCCGCTACCGGCTCTGGGGCTATCTCTGGAAGGAGTGGTTCACCAGCGTCGACCACAAGAAGATCGGGATCATGTACATGATCCTTGGGCTGGTGATGTTCCTGCGCGGCTTCGCCGATGCGATCATGATGCGACTCCAGCAGGCGGTCGCGTTCAACGGGTCGGACGGATATCTGCCGGCCCACCATTACGACCAGATCTTCACCGCGCACGGCGTGATCATGATCTTCTTCGTGGCGATGCCGTTCGTCACCGGCCTGATGAACTATATCGTGCCGCTGCAGATCGGCGCGCGGGACGTCTCCTTCCCCTTCCTCAACAATTTCAGCTTCTGGATGACGACCGGCGGCGCGGTGCTGGTGATGGTATCGCTGTTCGTCGGCGAGTTCGCCCAGACCGGCTGGCTCGCCTATCCGCCGCTTGTCGGGGCTTACCTACAGTCCCGGCGTCGGCGTCGATTATTACATCTGGGCGCTGCAGGTCGCTGGTGTGGGCACGACCCTGTCGGGCATCAACCTGATCGTGACGATCCTGAAGCTGCGCGCGCCGGGCATGGGTCTGATGAAGATGCCGGTCTTCACCTGGACCTCGCTGTGCACCAACGTGCTGATTGTCGCGTCCTTCCCAGTGCTCACCGCGGTGCTCACGCTGCTCGGCCTCGATCGCTATGCCGGCACCAATTTTTTCACGAACGACTTTGGCGGCAGCCCGATGATGTACGTGAACCTGATCTGGATCTGGGGTCATCCCGAGGTCTATATCCTGATCCTGCCGCTGTTCGGGGTCTTCTCGGAAGTGACCTCGACCTTCTCGGGCAAGAAGCTCTTCGGCTATACCTCGATGGTCTATGCCACGATCGTCATCACGATCCTGAGCTACCTCGTCTGGCTGCACCATTTCTTCACCATGGGGTCGGGCGCCAGCGTCAACAGCTTCTTCGGCATCACGACGATGGTGATCTCGATTCCCACCGGCGCGAAGCTCTTCAACTGGCTCTTCACCATGTATCGCGGCCGAATCCGCTTCGAACTGCCAATGATGTGGACAGTCGCCTTCATGCTCACCTTCGTGGTTGGCGGCATGACCGGCGTGCTGCTCGCGGTACCACCGGCCGACTTCGTGCTGCACAACTCGCTGTTCCTGATCGCGCACTTCCACAATGTGATCATCGGTGGCGTGCTGTTCGGCCTGTTCGCGGCGATCAACTATTGGTGGCCCAAAGCGTTCGGCTTCAGGCTCGACCCGTTCTGGGGCAAGGTGAGCTTCTGGTGCTGGGTGACGGGGTTCTGGCTCGCCTTCATGCCGCTCTACATCCTGGGCCTGATGGGCGTGACGCGGCGCATGCGCGTGTTCGACGATTCGTCGCTTCAGATCTTCTTCGTGATCGCCGCGATCGGTGCGGTCGTCATCGCCATCGGCATCGCCGCGATGCTCATCCAGTTCGCGGTGAGCATCTGGAGGCGGGAGGAACTGGTGGATACCACCGGCGATCCGTGGAACGGGCGTACTCTCGAATGGGCGACCTCGTCGCCGCCGCCTGACTATAATTTCGCGTTCACGCCGGTGATCCATTCGCTCGATGCCTGGCATGACATGAAGAGCCATAACGCCGAACGCCCGGTGACCGGCTTCCGCCCGATCCATATGCCGAGCAACACCGGCGCCGGCGTGGTCCTGGCCGGGATCAGCACGCTGATCGGCTTCGCGCTGATCTGGCATGTCTGGTGGCTGGTGGTGGTCGGCCTGGTCTCGCTGATCGCCGCGACGATCATCCATACCTTCAACTACAAGCGAGATTTCGACATCCCGGCCGAGACCGTCGCCGAAACCGAAGCGGCGCGCACTCGCCTGCTTGCCGCGGGAGCCTGAGGCCGTGACCACCACGACACTTCCCGCCGCGGACGAGACCGTCCGCTTCTACGACCTCGACGAGCATGCGCATCCGGAAGGCCACAGCACGATGCTCGGCTTCTGGATCTACCTGATGAGCGACTGCCTCATCTTCGCGATCCTCTTCGCCACCTATGCGGTGCTCGGCGGCAACTATGCCGCCGGTCCCGGCCCCCGCGACCTGTTCGACCTCCCGCTCGTCGCGCTCAACACCGCGATGCTGCTCTTCTCGTCGATCACCTATGGCTTCGCGATGCTGGCGATGCAGCGCGCGCAGCGTGGCCCGGTACTGTTCTGGCTCGCCGTCACCGGGCTGTTCGGCGCGGCGTTCCTGGGCATCGAACTCTACGAGTTCAGCCACCTGATCCATGAGGGAGCAGGCCCCTGGCGCAGCGCCTTCCTCTCGGCCTTCTTCACGCTGGTTGGCACCCATGGGCTGCACGTCACCTTCGGCACTATCTGGCTGATCACGCTGATGATTCAGGTCAACCGTTTCGGGCTGATCCCGGCCAACAGGCGCCGGCTGATGTGCCTCAGCCTGTTCTGGCACTTCCTCGACGTCATCTGGATCGGCGTCTTCACCTTTGTCTATCTGATGGGAATGCTTCGATGAGCCAGAATCCGCACGCTCATGAAATCGAGGCTCCGCACGGATCGCTACGTGATTATGCGACCGGCTTCCTGCTCTCGGTCGTCCTCACCGCCATCCCGTTCTGGCTGGTGATGGCCCGGCCCTTTTCCGACGTCACCACCGCCGTGACGGTGATGGCGTTCGCGGCGGTACAAATGGTGGTCCATATGGTCTATTTCCTCCATATGAGCCCCAAGGCCGAAGGCGGATGGACGATGACTGCGCTCATCTTCACGATCATCATCGTCGCGATCATGCTCTCCGGATCGCTCTGGGTGATGTACCACCTCAACACGAACATGATGCCGATGCCGCACGACCCGAGCCAATTGCCGTGACCGCAGCACGCCGGCCCCGTGCGTGGAGGGCCGCCACGGCGGCGGTACTCTGCGCAGCGGTGCTGGTGGCGCTGGGTGTGTGGCAGCTCGAACGGCGGGTGTGGAAGCACGGCCTGATTGCGGCGGTCGACTCGCGTGTACATGCAGCGCCGGTGCCGGCGCCGGGGCCGACGACCTGGAACGCGATTTCCGCAGCGCAGGACGCCTATCGCCCTATCCGGATCGCCGGCCGCTTCCTGCACGATCGCGAGACGCTGGTGCAGGCCGTCACTGAACGCGGCGGTGGCTATTGGGTGCTGACGCCGCTCAAGACGCCCGACTTCACCGTGCTGGTCAATCGCGGCTTCGTGCCTCCCGACCGGCGCGATCCGGCAACGCGCCCGCAGACGAGCGACAATAGAATAGTGACGACAACCGGCCTGCTGCGCGTCAGCGAGCCGGGCGGCGGTTTCCTGCGCGCGAACGATCCGGCAGCAAATCGCTGGTATTCGCGCGACGTCGCCGCCATCGCCGCCGCGCGTGGACTGGGCAGCGTTGCCCCTTATTTCATCGACGCCGACGCAACGCCCAATCCGCGTGGCTACCCTGTCGGAGGGCTCACCGTCGTGCGCTTCACCGACAATCATCTCCTCTACGCCCTCACCTGGTTCACGCTTGCCGGCCTGGCGTTGTGGGCAGCGGCTCGGATGATCCGGCGGGACGACACCCCGGCATGATGAGCGCCGAGCCCCCACCCGAAACCGATGCCGGCCAGCGCAACATGCGTCTGCTGGTCCAGCTCCGCTGGATCGCGGTCGGCGGGCAACTGCTCACCATCGCCATCGTCCATTTCGCAATGGGTGTGCGCCTGCCCCTCGTCCCGCTGCTCGTCGCGCCGCTGTTGCTGGCAGCGATCAATCTCGCCACCCAATCCCTGCTCGGCCGCCGCAGGGCCATCGCCAATAGCGAGCTCACGGCAGCGCTGCTTCTCGACGTCGTCGCGCTCGCCTGGCAGCTGCATTTCTCGGGCGGGCTCGCCAATCCCTTTGCCTCGCTCTTCCTGCTGCAGGTGGTGATCGGGGCGATGCTCCTCAGCCCCTGGTCGAGCTGGACGATCGTCGGCGCCGCGAGCCTTGGGCTCCTGGCCATTGCAGTCCAGCCGGTGCCGCTGGTGGTGCCCCCGGCATTTGGAGATCCATTCCAACTCTATCTCGCCGGCAGCATGGTCTGCTTCGCGCTGATCGCGGTGCTGCTCGTCCTTTTCGTCACCCGCATCAGCCGCAACCTGCGCGATCGGGACGCCGCGCTTGCGGCCATCCGCCAGCGCGCGGCCGAGGAGGACCATATCGTCCGCATGGGCCTGCTCGCCTCCGGCGCCGCACATGAGTTGGGAACGCCTCTCTCCTCGGTATCGGTCATCCTTGGCGACTGGCAGCGCATGCCACGGCTCGTCGAAGACAAGGAGGTCGGGCAGGACATCGCCGACATGCAGGCCGAGGTCGCGCGCTGCAAGGCGATCGTCAGCGGCATCCTGCTTTCCGCCGGGGAGGCCCGTGGCGTCGCCCCCGAATTCACCACGGTGCGCGGCTTCCTCAATGCCATTGTGGCCGACTGGCGCGCCAGCCGGTTGCCGGGGACGCTCGACTATATCGACCGCTTCGGCGGCGACGTCCCCATCGTGTCCGATCCCGCGCTCCGCCAGGTGCTGGGCAATGTCATCGACAATGCGGCCGAGGTCTCGCCCGACTGGATCGGAATCACCTCGCTGCGCGAGCGCGACGATCTGGTGATCGAGATCGCGGATCGCGGCTTGGGCTTCCCCGCCGATATGCTCGAGACGTTCGGCCAGCCCTATCGCTCGAGCAAGGGCCGGGCGGGCGGAGGGCTGGGATTATTCCTCCTCGTCAATGTGCTGCGCAAGCTGGGCGGCTCGGCGAGCGCCGAAAATCGACCTGGCGGCGGCGCAGTGGTACGCCTTCGGCTGCCCCTCGACTCGATCGCCCGGCCTGCGGGAAACCACGCATGACCGACGCCAGCCGACTCGTGATCGTAGAGGACGACGAAGCCTTCGCACGGACACTCAAGCGTTCGTTCGAGCGCCGGGGTTATCAGGTGCGCGTGGCCGCGAGCCACGAGGAACTCGCGGCGCTGCTCGTCGACTTCGCGCCCGGCTATGCGGTGGTCGATCTCAAGCTCGGCGGCGCCTCCGGCCTGGCCTGCGTTCAATCCCTGCGTGCCCAGGATGCAACGATGCGGATCGTGGTGCTGACCGGCTTCGCCAGCATCGCCACCGCCGTCGAGGCGATCAAGCTGGGCGCATCCTATTATCTCGCCAAACCCTCCAACACCGACGACATCGAAGCTGCGTTCGAGCGCGAGGCGGGAGACCCGGATGCACCCCTTGCCGCCCGCCCGTCCTCGATCAAGACGGTGGAATGGGAGCATATCCACCAGACCCTGGTGGAGACCGACTTCAACATCTCCGAGGCCGCGCGCAGGCTCGGCATGCATCGCCGCACGCTCGCGCGCAAACTCGAGAAACGGCAGCTGCGTTGATCGTCATCTCCGGCATGCGGGAATATCCCCTGCTACTTGCCACGAGATATTTTTACTAACTGACGAATGAATGAATATCTTTCCTGACGATCGCCGCCCTGTCATACAGTGAGGTGAAAAGCGGTTTCGAAACCGCGTCGAAGCAGGAGAGGCAGGAGAAATGGGCGACCAAGGGCACAGCCAGCGATTTGTCCGACCGACGCGACGGGAACTTGTTGGCGGGACCGCCGCGCTGCTCACCCTGGGCGCAGGATCCGCCAGCAAAGCGGCAACGCCCGCCAGCGAGAAGGCGGCAACGCCGTTTCTGTGGGGTACCGCGATCTCCGCTCACCAGAGCGAGGGCAATAATGTGCATTCCGACGCCTGGTTTCTCGAAAACGGAACGCCGACCGCATTCACCGAACCATCGGGTGATGCATGCGACAGCTATCACCGATACGAAGAAGACCTCGACCTCGCCGCGAAGCTGGGGCTGAACTGCTATCGCTTCGGCATCGAATGGGCGCGCATCGAACCCGAGCCGGGGCGGTTCTCGCTAGCGGAGCTCGACCATTATCGCCGGGTGCTCGAGGCCTGCCACGCGCGCAACCTGATGCCTATGGTTACCTATAACCACTTCACCGTCCCGCTCTGGTTCGCCGAGCGTGGCGGTTTCGAGGTCGCCGACGGCGCCGACCTGTTCGCCCGTTTCTGCGGCAGGGCGACCGAGCATCTGGGCTCGCTGATCGGCATGGCTTCGACCTTCAACGAGGCGAATATCGTCCTTCTGCGCAAGGTCCTGCCGCGCTTTGCGACAGAAGCGGCGGCAGCGAACGCCAGGGCGATGATCGTGGCGGCTGCCCGCCGCACCGCCTCGCCCGGTTTCTCGTCGATGCTGTTCGGCGACCCCGACAAGATCAGCACCGTCATGCTCGACGCCCACGCCAAGGCCTATGCCGCGATCAAGGCCGGCCCCGGGGATTTCCCGGTCGGCGTGACTCTGTCGATGCAGGAGATCCAGGGCGTCGGTCCGGGCAACCTGGCTCGCTCGGTCGAGGATACGATCTATGGCGGCTGGATCGAGGCTGCGCGCAACAGCGACTTTATCGGGGTGCAGACCTATTCGAGGCTGCGCATCGGCGACAAGGGCCTCTTGCCGTCGCTCCCTGGGGCCGAACTGACTTCGGCCGGCTATGAGTATTACCCGGCCGCGGTGGGTGCCACGATCCGCTATGCCGCGAAGCACATCGGCAAGCCGATCTATCTGACCGAGACCGGCATCGCGACGGAAGACGATGCCCGGCGTGTCGCCTTCATCAGGGATACGATCGCCGAGGTCCGTGCCTGCATCGCCGAAGGCATCGAGGTGAAAAGCTATATCTACTGGTCTCTGCTCGACAATTTCGAATGGACCGCCGGCTATGACAAGCATTTCGGCCTGGTCGCCGTCGATCGATCCACCTTCCGCAGAAGCCCGAAGCCAAGCGCCCGCTATCTCGGTGCGCAGGCAAGAGCGAACCGCCTTTGATGTCCGGCAAAGAACCGATCATGCCTGCCAACGCTTCACCCCCGACGAGCACCGGGAAACGGCGCTGGAAACGCCGCGCGCTATGGGGAGCGGGGATCGTCCTGCTGCCCGCCGCCGCATTCATCGGCTTAGGCGGCCATGCCATTATCGGCAGCCTCCGCGGCCCCTCGACGGCATTCGCACCGGAAACCGCCCCGCCCGCCCCGGACTATGCCCGACCTGAAACCTGGCTCGCCTTTCCCGGCAGAAATGGACTGGAACGCTCCACACCAAAGGGCATGTCCCTCGTCGACGAGGCCAGGGCCCCGGCCGATGTGTTCTTCATCCACCCGACGACCTTCAAGGGTAGCCCCGTCTGGAACGCACGCTATGACGCATCGGATGCGGCCGCACCGTACAATCCCCCGGTCCTGATCGGGCAGGCCAGCGTCTTCAATGGCTGCTGTCGCATCTATGTGCCGCGGTATCGGCAGGCGACCCTGGCAGCCCTGGGCAAGAGCCTGCCGGCGGTCGAACTCGCCTATTCGGACGTCGCCCGGGCATTCCGCTACTATCTCGCGCACGAGAACAACGGACGTCCCTTCATCATCGCGTCGCACAGCCAGGGCACCGCGCACGCGGTACGGCTGCTGCAGGACGAGATACTCGGCACCCCGCTGCAATCCCGGCTGGTCGCGGCTTATCTGATCGGCGGCTATACGCCTGCGACGTTCGAGGAACTCGGCCTCCCGACATGCGATGCCCCGCGCGCGACGGGATGTGTGCTCTCGTACAACACCAGCCAAACAGGACGGACCGGCGCACGCATGCTGATCGACGACAAGGTCTATTGGTGGCGCGGCGCGGAGAAGAGCAAGGGACAGGCGCCGGCGATCTGCGTCAACCCGCTGACCTGGCGCCGCGAAGGCTCGGCACCCGCCGGCGCGAATGCGGGAAGCCTCCCCTTCCCTACGGCCCCCTTCGGCACACAGGCGAAAGCGCTTGATTTGACCAGAAACCTTACCGGGGCCGTCTGTCGCAACGGATTGCTCGACGTCGATATCCCGTGGTCCGCCCCCTCCGGCTTCATCGACAAGCTGAGCATCCTGTTCGGCAGCTATCATTTGAACGACTATGGGATCTTCTACGCGTCGTTGCGCCAGAATGCCCGTGATCGCGTCGATGCGTGGACCGCGGCGCGGGGAACCGCCCGCTAGACGATCCTCGCCTCTCGCGCCAAGGCACGGGACAGGAGATACTGGAGCAACGCGGCAAGAGCGAAGAACGGGATCAGCGTCTGATAGGCCAGTTGCAGCGAATGGGTGGGGTCGGTCGCCCGGAAATAGTCGCTCATCGCCCCGAGATAGGTCGGACCGAGGCCCAGACCCATCACGTTGAGGACAAGCAGCAACAGGGCGCTCGTCATCGTCCGCTGCCCCGCCGCGACCGAATTCTGCACCAGCGTCGCCGCGGGGGTGAGATAGAAGACCGACAGGAACAGGGGCGCGGCGAGGAAGGCGAGCGCCCATTGCCAGCTCGACGAATAGACGAACCCTATAAAGAACGGGATGCAGGCCAGGATGGCGACGCCCGGTACGATCGCATAAGCCTGACGCGAGCGCACGGCAAACCGGTCGATCAGCCAGCCGGAAACATAGATGCCGCCCGCCGTCGCAATCCCCACGACAAGCGCATACCAGATAGCGACCTCGCCAAGCGACATGCCGCGCTCGCGCATCAGGAACAGGGTGGCGAAGCTCAGTATGGCATAGCCGCAGAACGAACATGCGCCGGCCGCCAGCGCCGACAGGTACAGGACAGGCCTTGTGAAGAACATTCGGACGGTCGCGATGAAACCGGTACGGTCCTCGGCAATCATTGGCTCGACGAGGCGATCGGTCGCGCCCTTTCTCGGCTCGCGAACCCACCACGCTGTCGCCGCAGCAGCGAACAGGCCCGCACCGCCGACGATCAGGAAGGACATGCGCCAGCCATAGGCCCCCGCGATCCCCGCGCCGAGCGCGACACCCAGCGACTGGCCGAGCGGTGTCGCCAGGCTGAACAGCCCAAGCGCCGTGCCGCGCCTTTCCGACGGGAAATAATCGGCAATGATGGAATAGGATGGCGGTGCGCCCCCCGCTTCGCCGACGCCGACCGACATGCGCGCCAGGACGAGTTCGGCATAGGTACGGGAGAGACCGCACGCCATGGTCGCCGCGCTCCAGAGCAGGCAGGCGACCGTCAGGATCCGCACGCGGTTGCCGCGATCGGCAAGCCACGCGACCGGGATTGAGATGGTCGCATAGAACAGGGCGAAATAGAGCCCGCCGACCCGGCCGAGCTGGCCATCGCTCAGGTGCAATTCGTCCTGGATCGGCTTGGCGAGGATCGACAGCAATTGCCGGTCGAGGAAATTGAGCAGGTAGACGACCGACAGCACGCCCAGCACCGACCAGGCGTAGCGGCTGGTCTTCGGCCCCGCGTGCGCGATATCGCGCACGTTCATGCTGTCGATCGTCATCATTTCCCCATCCCGCCGATAGCGCGGTATCGAGCCTAGAGCTTGAAACGGACACCCGCCGTAATGGTGCGGCCCACCACGTCGTACAGGCTGGCATTGGTCGGATAGTCGAGCTGGAAGGACCCGCCTGGAATATCTGGCGGCGCACGGTCGAACAGGTTGTTCACGGTGCCGAATATCTCGAGACGCCGCGTCGTACCGAGATTGGCCTTCACCGTGATGTCGGTGTACCACGTCTCCCGCACGCTGTTGTCCGCCAAGGCCGGGTTGTAGAACTCGTTCGACGCCTGGAAATGGCCTTTACCGATCAATCGCTCCTGCGCGTAGAAGGTGAAGGGGCCAGTCGTATAGGCAGCGCTCGCCAATGCGGTGACCTTCGGGTTGGCTGACGTTCCGACGACGCCGGTATAATCAGTGGTGGCGCCGCCCGGGATCCCGATTTCATAATCAAGCAGATAGGACATCAGGCCGCGCACCTGGAGCGCGCCGCCACCGAGCGGCGTCGCGTAGTTCAACTCGAAATCGATCCCGCTGGTCTTCAGCTTGCTCAGATTCTGCCGGGGCGTGAAGACCCGCACGAGCCCGGTGTGCGCCGTCGGATTAGAGTAGACGAGATTGGCGCATTGCGATGACGTGGCCGACGCAGTGCAGGCATCGATGGTCTGCTGGGGCGTCAGCGAGGCGATGACGTCCTTCACATCGATATTGAAATAATCGACGGACGCGGTCAGCCCGCGAATGCCCGAAAACACGATTCCCGCAGTATAGGTCTTGGCGATTTCCGGATGGAGGTTGGTGCTGCCGACCTGGCTTTGAATCACATTCGCCGGAACGTTGTTGCGCGTGTCGTTGACCGCGACCTGGCTCTGGATCGAACCGCCGAACAGCTCGGAGATGTTCGGAGCGCGGATATCGCGCGAGACCGTCCCGCGCAGCGTGATCGCGGGGACCGGCCGCCAGACCGCACCGCCCTTCCACGTCGTGACACTGCCGCTGATGCTGTAGTCGGTGTAGCGCACCGCACCGTTGAAGGAGAGCGAGCCGATCGCCGACGTGTCGGCGAGGATCGGCAGGTTGATCTCGCCAGCGAGTTCCTTGACGTCGAACGCACCGTTGAGCGGCTGGACGTTGCCGAGCTGATAGCTGCCGGCACCGGCAAGGACCTGGGCGGGAACCGCGCGCAGGCCGGTCGCCGATACAGGGGTCGACGACAGCGGATCGGCGATCTGCACCACTGAGTTCTTCCGGTAATCGCCGGTGACGGCGACCGCCACCGCGCCGGCGGGCAGGTCGAACAGCGTTCCCCTGACGCTGAGTTCGGCGACCTGCTGGACGACCTTGGCGCGGAAAAATGCCGTACCCTTGATATAGTTGATCGCTTCGGGCGAGGGGCTGCCGTTGCCGAACAGGTTGATCGGCACGCAGCCGGGGTACAGGCCGGGGTTGGTCAGCGTGACATTGCAGACGATGTTGCCCGAGACGGGATCGCGCACCGCGTCCACCGCCGCGAAGAATTTGCTGTAGATCAGGTCGTTGGCGACCTTGGTGAGCTGGATATTCTGGCTGCGCGAATAATAGCCTTCAAGCTGCCAGTTCGACGGCAGCTTGTACCGGAAACCGCCGACCAGATTATAGGTCTCGTTGGTCGTCGTCGCGGTGGCAGGCGGCGTGTCGAACGAATAGCGGCCAAGCTGGAAACCGACCTGCCCGGTCGTCGTCAGGATCCTCTGGATCGACGCAGGAAGATAGGGATTGCCGGTGATGATCGTCGGTGCATTGAAGGCCGGGATGAAGAAGTCAGGCACCTGGCGATACTGGTTGCGCGTATGCCCGTAAGAGCCCTCGGCATAGAGCGTGAACTTGTCGCTGACGTCGAATTCGACATGCGTGAAGGCGCTCTTCGTGCGGACCTTCGCCATCAGTGTCAGGTCGAGCAACGGGCCGTCGCCACCGGTCTGGACACCGTTTGCGATCGTGCCGGGCCGGAACGGCAACACGGTACCGCCGGGACCAAATTGCTGGACACCAAGGCCAAGCCCCGCACCACCGTAGATCAGCCCGCCGGGCGTGAAGATCGTGTTGTGATAGTTGGAGACAATGATGCTCTGCGCCGGGTTCGCCGGATCGCGGATCACCACCTTGGCGGCGCGGCCATAGGCACGGGCGAACGTGCTGTCGACGCCATCAGCGTTGTAATAGGAGCCGCTGGCGACGATGTGCCCGCGCCCACCCGCGAACGACGTGCCGGCCGTCAGCGTGACCTTTTGCGTACCATTGTCGCCATAGGTGGTCGTGCCCGCCTGGACGCTGCCCTTCACACCTTCGAACCGGCTGTCGAGAATGAAGTTGACGACGCCGGCGACCGCGTCCGACCCATAGGCTGCGGAGGCGCCGCCGGTGACCACGTCGACACGCTTGATCAATTCCTGCGGCAGGATGTTGGTGTCGACCGTTCCAAGGACCGTCGACGGCGGCGCACGGCGCCCGTCCAGCAGGATCAGGGTGCGTTGCGCGCCAAGGTTGCGCAGGTTGATGAAGCTGCCTGAATTCGCGCTCGTCGAGGATGTCTGGCCGGAAGCGGCGTTGGTCGATCCACGAAACG
This sequence comes from Candidatus Sphingomonas phytovorans, assembly GCA_029202385.1. NCBI lineage: Bacteria > Pseudomonadati > Pseudomonadota > Alphaproteobacteria > Sphingomonadales > Sphingomonadaceae > Sphingomonas > Candidatus Sphingomonas phytovorans. The sequence continues at coordinate 861,606 of CP119314.1, read as the reverse complement.
CGGGGAGCTGGTTCAGCCCCTCCCCTACCGTTCCGGGCGCCCCAGCCTGGAGCTGCTGGGCAGAAACGACCGTGACGGGAGTCGGCGCTCGCGAACCGTCGACGATGGTGCGTGAACCGGTGACGACGATGTCCTGATCGTTCGCCGATGCGGGCGAGACCGCCTCATCCTGCGATGCGGCGTCCACGCCTGACTGTGGCGGCGCGACCTGCGCCATGGCTGAACTGCTGACGATAACCGCGAACGACGCCGACGCGAACAATAGGCTCCGCTTCATGCTGACCTCTCCTGATCGATGGCGATCTGCGTCGCCAGAGCCCCGGATGTCACAGGAAAGCGACCCCGAGTCAATACTGACTGTCGTGTGAATGAATATCTTATTGACTAGCAGCTCAGTGAGCGTTCTAGTCGGCGCATCGAGACTGATCAACGCGACCGGCAGGTGCCCGTCATGGACGATCCGCAGTCGGAGGAGCAGGAAAATGGGATGGATGCACATCGCCGCGGGCATCGCGGCACTCGCCGGATCGGCATCGCCGATCGCAGCCATCGCCGCCGAACGGGACAGGCCCCATGTTCGGATCGACACCGGCGAGATCGCTGGAACCGCTGGCGAAAAGACGCTGGTCTTTCGCGGCATTCCCTATGCAGCGCCGCCCGTGGGGCCATTGCGCTGGAAAGCACCGGCAGCGGCAAGCCGCTGGGAAGGCGTGCGCGACGCAAGCCATTATGGGGCGGCCTGCCCCCAGGCGCCCGATCACAAGGAAGCATGGGCACAGGTCGGCCCGACCAGCGAGGACTGCCTCTTCCTGAATGTGTGGCGCCCGAAACGCGCGGGCACCTATCCCGTCATGGTGTTCCTGCACGGTGGCGGCTTCACCTATGGCGCCGCCGGGGTGCCGCTTTACGAGGGCACGCATCTTGCCGAGCGCGGCGCGGTGATCGTCACGCTGAACTACCGGCTCGGCCGGCTCGGTTACTTCGCCCATCCCGCCCTTACCCGCGAGAACCCGGACGGCCAGCTCGGCAATTACGGGATCATGGATCAGGTGGCCGCCCTCAACTGGGTACGCCGCAACATCGCCCGTTTCGGGGGTGATCCGGCCAATGTCACGCTGTTCGGCGAATCCGCCGGTGCGGGCGTCGTGCAGCTGCTGATGGCATCGCCCGTCTCGACCGGACTGTTCCAGAAGGCGATCTCGGAATCCGGTGCAGGCGGCACCGCGTTGTTTCCGATCCGGGGCGGCGCGCTGAATGCCGAGGCGCTCGGCCAGCGCTGGACTGACGGCCTTGGCCTGCGCGACGCGACCGTCGACCAGTTGCGCGCGATCCCGCTCGCGGAGATCATCAAGGGTCGCAGCTTCCCGTTCATCGACGGCAAGGTCGTCGTGCAAAGCCCGGGCGACGGCTTCTACCAGCGCAAGCAGATGCGCATCCCGCTGATGATCGGATCCAATTCGAACGAGGGCAGCCTGATCGGCAACAATCCGGAACCCGCGAAGGCGATCCTTGGCGATGCCTATCCAGAACTGCTCGCTGCCTATGCCAAACGGCCGGGCAGCACGGAAAAGAGCGCCGCGATCGATCTGGTCGAAGATGCCGCGTCAGTCCTTCAATCGCTCTTCGTCGCAGATCTGCACGCGGCGGCCGGCGCAAAGGCGTACGGCTTCTATTTCACCCAGGTTCCCGTCGACGAACGCGCCGGATCGCTTGGCACGCAGCACGGCGGTGAGATCGAATACCTGTTCGGCAACAAGGCAGCCGAGCACCGCTGGGACGCGGCCGACGAGAAGGTTTCGCGTCTGACCGGCGACTATTGGGTCCGGTTCGCGCGCACCGGCAATCCGAACGGCGGAGGGGCACCGAACTGGCCAGCGGTTTCGTCTCAGCCGACCGACTATCTGATCATCGGCACCGACACGCACGCGACCAGACTGACCCCGCTGGAGGAAAGGGTTCAGGCATTGGCACTCGACGACGCGAAGAAGCATTGGGCAGCGATGCAAGCCCGCTGATGTCCAGCATGCAATCCTATGCGCTGACGCTCGACAAATTCATCGACCATGCCGCCAAATGGCATGGCGATGTCGAGATCGTCACCGGTGGCGGGCAATCCTCGCGGACCGATTATGCCGGGCTGCGGCGGGACGCCAACCGTTTGTCCGGCGCCCTGCTCGCGCTTGGGCTGAGCAAGGGAGACCGGCTGGCAACGCTCGCCTGGAATACCCGCGCGCATCTCGAAATCTGGTACGCGGCCGTGGGTGTCGGAATCGTCTGCCACACCCTCAATCCCCGCCTGGAGACCAGGCAGATCGCCGCGATGATCAACCAGGCGGAAAATCGGGTACTGGCGTTCGGTGCCGGGCTCGCGCCGATGGTCGCGGAGATCGTGGCGCTGTGTCCGACGATCCGGCACGTGGTAGCGCTCGACGATCCTGGATGCGAGCTGGAGTCAACCGCGACACGGGAGCAATGGACACTCGGGACGCTGATCGGGACGAAAGGCGAACCTGTCGCCTGGGGTGCGTTCGGAGAATCGAGCGCGGCCGGACTTTGTTTTACCTCAGGTACGACAGGTGCCCCCAAGGGCGTACTCTACACGCACCGATCGAGCTACCTGCACACGCTCCGCCTGCTCCAGGTCGACTCACTCGCCCTGGGCGCTGACGACAGTGTGCTTGCAGCCGTCCCGATGTTCCATGCCAATGGTTGGGGCATCCCTTTCGCCACACCGGCGGTTGGGGCAAAGCTCGTCCTGCCGGGCCGCGACGCGAGCGGTGCGGGTCTTGCCCGGCTGATCATCGAGGAACAGGTGACCGTCGCGGCAGGCGTGCCGACCGTCTGGCTCGGCCTGCTGGATCATCTCGAAGCGACCGGCCAGGCACTGCCCTCGCTACGGCGTCTTTTTCTCGGCGGCGCTCCCCTGCCCCATGCCGTCCAGCGCCGCATGGAAGAACGCCTCGGCGTGACCGTCCATACCAGTTGGGGCATGACCGAATTGTCGCCGCTCGGCACGATCTCTTCCAGGGGGACGACCGGGACTCGCCCCGGCAGCTCGGGGCGCCCGCCGATCGGCCTCGACCTCAAGCTCACCGACGCCGAAGGCCGGTCGCTGCCCGAACAACGGAACATCGAAGGCTATCTCAAGGTCAAGGGACAGAGTGTCGTCGAACGCTATTTCGGCCATATCGATGCGGCGACCGATGCGGAGGGATGGTTCGATACGGGCGACCTCGCCGTCATCGGCCATGATGGCGACCTGTCGATCACCGGCCGCGCGAAGGACCTGATCAAATCCGGCGGTGAATGGATCAATCCCGCCGAGATCGAAGACATCATCGGCAGCGTTCCGGGTGTCGCCCTCGCCGCGGTCATCGGCCGCGCCCACGACAAATGGGGCGAGCGGCCGTTGCTGATCATCGAGCCGTCGACAGGCCCGGATATGGACGACTCAGCGCTGCTCGATGCCCTGCGCGGCAGAATCGCCAACTGGTGGTTGCCCGACGCGATCATACGCGTCGAGCGGATGCCACTGGCATCTACCGGCAAGATCGACAAAATACGCTTGCGGGCCGAGTTCGGCGTGTTGCGGGACAGTGCATCCGCAGCAGACCTTGTCGACGCTGCTCCAGCCCAACCCGAGAACCGAGGGCATGATGACGACTGACGCCAAACCGAAACGCAGATCGAAGGCGGAACAGCGGGCGGAAAGCCTCGAGTCGATCCTCGATGCCGCCGAATATCTGTTTTCCAAGCACGGCGTCGACGGCGTCACGCTGAAGGACGTGGCGAAACGGATCGGTATCCATACCTCGCTCATCCATTATTATTTCGAGGACAAGCGCACCCTGTTCCTGGCCGTGTTCGAGCGCAGGGCAGCGGTCACCACCGAGCTCCGGATGAAGGCGCTCGACCGATACGAGGTGGAATGCGCCGGCGAGCCGAGCGTCGAAGGGGCGCTTCACGCCTTCCTCGACACCGATCTCGATCTCTATATCAACGGCGGCGAAGGCTGGCGCAACTGGGGAGCCCTGGGGGGACAGGTCAGCAATACCGAATGGGGCGCCCAGCTGATGGACGAACATTTCGACCCGGTCGTACTCCGCCTGATCGGTTTCCTGAAACAGGCGATGCCCGATAGTCCGGAAGAGGATATCTTCTGGGGCTATCATTTCGTGACGGGCGGGTTGCTGTTGACCCTCGCCCGTACCGGCCGGATCGATCGGCTGTCGAACGGGCTGTGCAATTCCGATGACTTTGCCGCGGTCAAGGCGCGGATGGCAACCTTCATGACCGGGGGTTTCCAGGCAATCTGCGAAGCGCGCACGCGCGAGCGGCTGGCGGGCACCGCGACCGGGAAGCCGTGACGAGCCAGGAAACACTCGCCAATATGGCTCGGGTTCCCTGTCTCGCGCCGCTTTCGCCTCTGCTCCGCTGTGATAGGCAGGCGACCGGGATCGGTCTTGCGGGGACTCACCATGGACGGGGCAATGAAACGCGGCGAGGCCTGTTCGGCGGGCCAACGCCTGCCGCTCGAATATCTCGAATATAGCGACGCAACGGGATTCGGCCTGAATAGCTGCGTCGCGTGCGGGATGCCCGGGTGGACACCCGCATGAGGGCCGAGCCATCAGCATTGCAACCTTCCCATGAGTGCGACCTCGTGCTGAAAGGCGGCGTCACCAGCGGCATCGTCTATCCTGCCGCGATCGCCCGGATCGCGAAAGACTATCGCTTCCGCGCGGTCGGCGGGACCTCCGCCGGCGCGATCGGCGCGGCCGCGGCCGCAGCGATGGAGTTCGGCCGGCGTTCGGCCCGGAATCCCGGGGCACCGGCAATGCTCGCGGCGCTTTCCGAAGAGCTTGCCGAGGACCATGATGGAAGCCCCCTCCTGCAACGACTGTTCGAGCCCGAGCCTGACAATGAGCCGCTGTTCACGCTGCTGATGGAGCTCGCCGCGATCAAACGCACCCGCGGGGTGGCCGCTGCCGCCCTGCATATTCTCCTGCCGCCTCTTGGCATGGCGATCCTTGTCGCCTTCATCCTTGTCGCCGGCCTGTTCGTCCTTTCCGCTCATCCAACCGGGATCGCGACCGGGATCGCGCTGGTGCTGCTCTTCCTCTTCACCACGCTCGTCATGCTGGTGGCCTTTCTCATATTCGACTGGGCTCCGGTCGTGTCGAACGGGCTCAAGGCGGCCGGGACGCATGGATTCGGATTCTGCTCGGGCAAGGCGCAGCACTGCACCGCTTCCGGTAAAAGTCTTCCTTCCCTGTCGGGGTGGTTGCACGACAAGTTCCAGACGCTTGCGGGCCTGGATGACGGATCACCCCTGTGCTTCGGCGACCTGTGGATCGCCGAACACAGGACCGCGGGGAGAGACCGTGCGGAAGCCATGATCGCGGCCGGCGCGAACAAGGACCGGATGGAGACGATGGACCCGGTCCTCGATCTTCTTCAACGCGACATCGAACTGGCGCTGGTCGCCTCCGACATTACCCGTGCCCAGTCGGTACAACTTCCCTTCATGCGGCGCGAAGACCGGCTTTACGCGCGCATCTCCGATCTGAAAGGCCTGTTTCCGGATATCGTCGTCGACTGGATGATCGCGCATGCGCGCAGGAGCGACCTTGAAGGCGTCACGTTGGGCGACATCGATCCAGCCGATCTGATCAGATTACCCGCGTCGGAAAATCTGCCGATCCTGTTCGCGGTCCGGATGTCGCTGAGCTTCCCTTTCCTGTTCCGTGCGGTTCGCCTCTACATCATCAGGCATCGGCCCGGCGGCACGCAGGCCCTGTCAGAACTCTGGCTAGCGGACGGCGGAATCACCTCCAATTTCCCGATCCACCTGTTCGATGCGCCTATTCCGACCCGCCCCACCTTCTGCCTCAATCTTCTCTATCATGATGACGAGCTGGAACCGGATGAGCGCGGCGCGAATCCGACGAGCACCGGCACGGAGCCGCAATCCGACGGTCTTACGATGGATGCCGAGGCTCCGCCGGAAGAGCTCGTCTATATGCTGCGCAGCAATCGTGGACGGGTATCCGCCTACACGCCCCTGCCAGCGAACGGCATGGGCGCCCTGTTGAAGTTCGCCGGACGGATCGTCACGACCGCCCGTCAATGGGGCGACAATCAGTTGATCGACGTGCCCGGCTACAGGGACCGCATCGTCCATATCAGAATGCGCAAGAACGAAGGGGGCTTCAACTTCGACATGGGCGCTTCGACCATCGACGATCTGCAGACCCGCGGCGAGAAGGCCGGCGCGGTGATCGCCGAGCGTTTCCTTCCCGGGACACTTCGCGATCCGCTCCGCCCGAAGGAGAAGCTCGTACTCAACTGGGCCAACCACCGAATGGTGCGCTTCCGTTCCTTCCTGGCAGGGCTGGAGGTTACCGCATCGCGCTTCACCACAGGCTGGACAACAGATCTGGAGCGCGGAGAAAGCCCGACGGGCAGTGCGGGTCATATTGCGCCGAGCATCGAGGAGATGATCGACATTCGCGCAAAGACGATGGGGAAACTCGCTCAGCCGACCGGCTATCCGTTCAGCAATGACGAGCAGGCGGCACTCGCGCGCGACATGGTCGAGCAGGTGAACACGCTGACGGAACGCGCCAGAAGAAATAGTCGCGTCGGCATCGATTTCGTCAACGGACAGGGAACGAGCCCGCGACCAAAACCGGCGCTGAAGCTTCGGGCGCCGAGCGATACCGATGCCCGCGCCGAGCGGCCGGCCAGCTAGCCTTTCCTCCCACGAATGTGCATCTTCATCGACTGACTGATAGAAGAGGCCAATCATGCAACTGCGCCTCCTCGAATATTTCGTCGCGCTCGCCCGCGAAGGCCATTTCGCCCGTGCCGCGACGGCCTGCAATGTCACCCAGCCCACTCTCTCCGCCGGCATCGCCGCGCTCGAAGAACAACTGGGCAAGCGCCTGATCGACCGTGATCGCCGGTTCATCGGTCTCACCGAAGAGGGCCGGGCAGCCCTGCCCTGGGCGCAGCAGGCAATCGCGATGATCGACGGTCTCGCCCACGCGGCCGAGACGGCCCGGGGCCCGCTGCGCGGTACGCTCAGGCTCGGCGCAATCCCGGCCGCGATGCCCGTGGTCGGCCATTTCGCCCGCACCCTGGGCGCCGCCAATCCGGAACTGACCCTGTCGGTCCGCTCCCTCACCTCGCGCGAGATCGAGCAGGCGCTTGCGGCGTTCGAACTCGACGCGGGACTGACCTATCTCGACCATGAACCTCCCGCGCAGGTAATCGCCGTACCCCTCTATACCGAGCGCGCCATGTTCGTGGCCCGTGCGGGAAGCGGGTTCGACGATCGCAAGGCGGTCGACTGGCCGGACGTCCTCACACAGCCCCTGTGCCTGTTGCACGAAGGCATGCAGAACCGCCGGATCTTCGACACCAACCTCGCCGGGCGCGGATTCGCCGCCCACCCCAGGGCGACAGCGGATTCCTATGTCGCCCTGCTCGCCATGGTCGAGGCAGGCGGGTTCGCGACGGTGGTGCCCGAAGGCTATGCCGCGCTGATTCCAGCCGGGACCTGGGCGCGTATCCTGCCCTTCGCCGAACCGTTCCCGGCAAGCCGGGTCGGATTGGTCGTGCTTGACCGACGGCCCTCAAGCCAGCTCGCCCAGGCAGCGCTGGCAGCCGCCCATGCCGTCAAACTGCCCCGCTCCTATCGCCATCGTTGATAGAGTTTGCCTATCAACGATGAAGAGAGTCGATTTGACCTGAGATTGACGAAGAGGGCTATCTCGCAGCGTGATGCGCACGACAACACAGACCCACCGATCGGGTGCGAACGAGGCAATGGGGGCAAGCGCCTACCTCGATGCCATTCGCCGCTTGATGCCCCGGGAAACGGACACGCGTGGTGCGCTGCTTCCCCTGCTTCACGGGCTGCAGGAAGAATTCGGCTATATCGACGATGCCCTGGTGCCGCATGTCGCCGAAGCGCTGAACCTCAGCCGCGCCGACGTGCACGGCGTGGTTACCTTCTACCATGATTTTCGCCGCCGTCCGCCCGCGCGCCATATCGTCAGGCTCTGCCGTGCCGAAAGCTGCCAGGCGCGCGGGGGCAATGCGATCGAGCAGGCAGCGATCGAGCGGCTCGGGACATCGATGGGCGGTACGCGTGCGGATGGAGAGGTGGCGCTCGAAGCCGTCTATTGCATAGGCCTGTGCGCAACAGGGCCCAATGCGATCATCAACGGGAAGATCGTGTCGCGCCTTGACGGCCCGAAGCTCGACCGGTTGCTCGAACAGGTGACGGCATGACCCGCGTCTTCATCAGCCGCGATACAGTTTCAGTCGCGCTTGGCGCCGACGAAGTAGCCGAGGCATTCGTCCATGCTGGCGCCGAGGTGGTCCGGACCGGCAGCCACGGCCTGTTCCGGATAGAGCCGCTGGTCGAAATCGAGACCGCCCAAGGCCGGATCGGCTACGGCCCCGTCGACCCCGAGGATGTGGGCAAGGTACTCGACGCCACCCATCCTCATCGGCTCGGCCGGATCGCCGACCTTCCCTTCTTCGCCTCCCAACAGCGTTTCACCTTTGCCCGGTGCGGCGCAATCGATCCTGTCGATCTCGACGATTATGCCGCGCATGGCGGCTGGGCTGGCCTTGACACTGCCCGCGCGCTTCAGCCGGGCGAGGTCGTAGCGATCGTAAAGGCCAGCGGCCTGCGCGGCCGGGGCGGTGCCGGGTTTCCGACCGGCATCAAATGGCAGACGGTGCTCGATGCCGCGGGACCGGAGAAGTTCATCGTCTGCAACGCCGATGAGGGCGACAGCGGCACCTTTGCCGACCGGATGCTGATGGAGGGCGATCCCTATTGCCTGATCGAAGGCATGGCGATCGCCGCCCATGCCGTCGGCGCGGGCTATGGCTACATCTATATCCGTTCCGAATATCCATCCGCGATCGCGACGATGCGCGAGGCGATCCGACGCTCGGCCGATCGCGTGGCCCCTTTCACGCTCGAGGTCCGGGTCGGGGCGGGTGCCTATGTCTGCGGCGAGGAGACCGCCCTGCTCGAGTCGATCGAGGGCAAGCGTGGCCAGGTCCGCGCCAAGCCGCCGCTGCCGGCGATTGCCGGCCTGTTCGGCAAGCCGACCGTCATCAACAATGTGCTGAGCCTCGCTGCCGTGCCCTTCATCCTCGCCGAGGGAGCGGAAGCTTATGCGGCAGTCGGCTTCGGCCGGTCGCGCGGCACCATGCCGGTGCAACTCGCCGGTAACGTGAAGAATGGCGGGCTCTACGAGATCGGCTTCGGCGTAACGCTGGGCGACCTGGTCGAGCGGATCGGCGGCGGCACCGAGAGTGGCCGCCCGGTACGCGCGGTGCAGGTGGGCGGGCCGCTCGGCGCCTATTTTCCCCCGTCCATGTTCCACCTGCCGTTCGATTATGAAAGCTTCGCCGCGGCTGGCGGGCTCATCGGCCATGCCGGCATCACGGTGTTCGACGACAGTGTCGACATGGCAAGGATGGCACGCTTCGCGATGGAGTTCTGCGCGGCGGAGAGTTGCGGCAAATGCACGCCCTGCCGGATCGGCTCGACCCGTGGTGTGGAAGTGATCGACCGGATTATCGCCACCCTTCCTTCTCCCCTTGTGGGAGAAGGTGGCGCGAAACGCCGGATGAGGGGGAGCGAGGTTCGCGACACTAGCGAGTGTCCCCCTCACCCTTCCCACGCCTTCCCTCTTCCACAGGGAGAGGGGGAGAGTCAGATAACCCTCCTGCGCGATCTCTGCGACACGATGAAGTTCGGGTCGCTCTGCGCTTTGGGTGGTTTCACGCCCTATCCGGTGTTGAGCGCCCTCGATCATTTCCCTGAGGATTTCGGCGGCGCGACGGCGCTTCCGGTGGCTGCGGAGTAGCGGCATGGCATGGCGCGGCGAGATCGACCTGGGCACCAAGCCCGCCCCCGGCACCGGGCCGATGGTGTCGCTCACCATCGATGGTCAGGCCGTGACGGTGCCCGAGGGCACGTCAGTGATGCGCGCCGCGGCGCTGATGGGCACCAGCATTCCCAAACTCTGCGCGACCGACAATCTCGACGCGTTCGGCTCCTGCCGCCTCTGCCTCGTGGAGGTCGAGGGCCGCGCCGGCTATCCCGCCTCCTGCACCACACCCGTTGCCCCGGGCATGACCGTCCGCACCCAGACCGAGAAGCTCAAGAAGCTCCGGCGTGGCGTGATGGAGCTCTATATCTCCGATCACCCGCTCGACTGCCTGACCTGCGCCGCCAATGGCGATTGCGAATTGCAGGACCAGGCCGGCGCGGTCGGCCTGCGCGAGGTTCGTTACGCCGCAGGTGCCGGCCATCTCGGCCAAGCCAAGGATGTCTCCAACCCCTATTTCGATTTCGATCCGTCCAAGTGCATCGTCTGCTCGCGGTGCGTTCGCGCCTGCGACGAGGTACAGGGCACCTTTGCGCTCACGATCGAGGGCATGGGCTTCGGTTCCAGGGTCTCGCCGAGCCAGGGCCAGGATTTCTTCTCCAGCGAATGCGTGTCGTGCGGTGCCTGTGTCCAGGCCTGCCCGACGGCGACCCTCATAGAGAAAAAGGTCGCCGAGATCGGCACGCCCGATCGATCGATCGTCACCACCTGCGCCTATTGCGGCGTCGGCTGCACCTTCCGCGCCGAGATGCGTGGCGAGGAGCTTGTCCGCATGGTGCCGTGGAAGGAAGGCAAGGCCAATCGCGGTCACAGCTGCGTCAAGGGCCGCTTCGCCTGGGGCTATGCCAACCACAAGGAGCGCGTCCTGAATCCGATGATCCGCGGCTCGATCGACCAGCCGTGGCGCGAAGTGAGTTGGGACGAGGCAATTGCGCATGCCGCGTCCGAGTTCCGCCGCATCCAGGCGAGCTACGGCAAGCATTCGGTCGGCGGCATCACCTCCAGCCGGTGCACCAATGAGGAGACCTTCCTCGTCCAGAAGCTGATCCGTGCCGGCTTCGGCAACAACAATGTCGATACCTGCGCACGCGTCTGCCACTCGCCGACCGGTTACGGCCTGAAGACCGCCTTCGGCACCTCGGCCGGCACCCAGGATTTCGATAGCGTGATGGCGGCGGACGTCGTCGTCATCATCGGCGCCAACCCGACCGACGGCCATCCCGTCTTCGCCAGCCGGCTGAAACGCCGCCTGCGTCAGGGCGCCCAGCTCGTCGTGATCGACCCGCGACGCACCGACATCGTCCGCTCGCCGCATATCGAGGCGGCCCATCACCTCGCGCTGCGTCCCGGGACCAATGTCGCGGTGCTGACGGCGATGGCGCATGTCATCGTCACCGAGGGGCTGGTCAACGAGGCGTTCGTGCGCGAGCGCTGCGACTGGTCGGAATTCGAGGACTGGGCCGAATTCGTCGCCGATCCGCGCCACAGCCCGGAGGCAACCGAACTGATGAGCCAGGTGCCTGCCGCGACCCTGCGCGCCGCGGCCCGGCTCTATGCAACCGGGGGCAACGGCGCGATCTATTATGGTCTTGGCGTCACCGAGCACAGCCAGGGCTCGACCACGGTACTCGCCATCGCCAACCTGGCCATGGCGACCGGCAATCTCGGTCGTAACGGCGTCGGCGTGAATCCCTTGCGAGGCCAGAACAACGTCCAGGGCGCCTGCGACATGGGCAGCTTCCCGCACGAACTGTCGGGTTATCGCCATGTCTCGGATGATGCCGCGCGCGAGATGTTCAGGGAACTCTGGGGCGTCGAGATCGATCGCGAACCGGGCCTCCGCATTCCCAATATGCTCGATGCCGCAGTCGACGGGACATTCAAGGGCATCTACATTCAGGGTGAGGATATCCTCCAGTCCGATCCGGACACCCGTCACGTCTCGGCCGGCCTTGCCGCAATGGAATGCGTCGTAGTGCAGGATCTGTTTCTCAACGAGACGGCCAATTACGCGCATGTCTTCCTGCCGGGATCGACCTTCCTCGAAAAGAACGGCACCTTCACCAACGCCGAGCGCCGCATCCAGCTCGTCAGGAAGGTGATGCAACCCAGGAACGGCCATGAGGATTGGGAAATCACCCAGTTGCTCGCCCGGGCGATGGGCTATGACATGGACTATGCCCATCCGTCCGAAATCATGGACGAGATCGCCGGGGTAACCCCGACCTTTGCCGGCGTTTCCTTCGCGAGGCTGGACAAGCTCGGCTCTATCCAGTGGCCCTGTAACGAGGCAGCGCCCGCGGGCACGCCGGTGATGCATCTCGGCGGCTTCGCCCGCGGGCGGGGCAAGTTCGTCCGTACCGAATATGTCGCGACCGAGGAACGTACCGGCCCGCGCTTCCCCCTGCTGCTCACCACCGGCCGAATCCTCAGCCAGTATAATGTCGGCGCCCAGACCAGGCGGACGGAGAACAGCCGCTGGCACGAGGAAGACCGGCTTGAAATCCACCCGCACGACGCCGAACAGCGCGGCATCCTCGATGGCGATTGGGTGAAGGTGGTCAGCCGGGCCGGCGATACGACGCTGCGGGCGCTGCTGACTGACCGGGTGGCGGCGGGTGTCGTCTATACGACCTTCCACCACCCAAGCACCCAGGCGAACGTCATCACCACCGACAATTCGGACTGGGCGACCAATTGCCCGGAATACAAGGTTACCGCAGTTCAGGTGGGCCGCTCCAACGGCCCGACCGACTGGCAGGAGAAATATGAAGAACTCGGTCGCCGCTCGCGCCGGATAGAAACGGTCGCCGCCGAATGAGCAGTACGCTCGACAAGCTCGTCCGCATGGTCAACCAGATCGCGACCGAGTTCGAGAACCAGGAGCCGGCTACGGCGGCACGAGCCACCTGGGACCATCTCTGGCACTTCTGGGATCCACGGATGTGCGCGCAGATCATCGGTCATCTCGATGCCGGCGGCGAGGGTCTCTCCGAAACCAGTCTGCAGGCGATTGCCATGCTGGCGCACCAACGGTCGCCGGATGGATAAAACAGCCCTGCCGGTCAGCTTCCTCAGGACGACGCCGGACGGCGAAGACGGCGAGGTGTCGCGGGCGGTCGCGGTCGAGGCGCCGGTTTCCGTCGAGTTCAACGGCATCGGCTATGCGGTGATGATGGCGACACCCGCCGATCTGGAAGATTTCGCGACCGGCTTCTCGCTCAGCGAACGGCTGGTGGAAAATGCGAGCGAGATCGTCGCGATCGATCATCATCACTCCGCTGCCGGGCATATCCTGCGCGTCTTGCTGGCGGCGTCACGCTCGGACATGTTGCTGGCGCGCGTCCGCCATCGAGTTTCAGATTCATCCTGCGGGCTATGTGGCATCGAGAATCTGGAGCAGGCGCTGCGCCCCTTGCCAAGAGTTACCGCAGCCAGCCAGGCCAGCGACGCCGCTGTATTTGAAGCGATCGGGCGCCTGCGCGAGATGCAGCCCCTCAACCGTGAAACCGGTGCGGTCCATGCAGCCGCCCGATGTTCGTCCGACGGCACCATCATCTCCGTCCGCGAGGATGTCGGCCGCCACAACGCCTTCGACAAGCTCATCGGTTCAATGGCCCGCGCGAACGAAGGCTGGGCCGGCGGGTTCGCCCTGTTGTCGTCCCGCTGCTCCTACGAACTCGTCGAAAAGGCAGCGCTCTCCAACTGCCCGATGCTCGTGACCATCTCCGCGCCGACCACTCTCGCGGTCGAACGCGCGCGAGAGGCCGGCATACGCCTTGTCATCCTCGCGCGCGCCGATGCGATCCTCACGGTTTCGCCGTGATGACGGGTGTCCTTGGGGCAGTCCTCGCGGGCGGCCAGTCACGGCGGTTCGGTACCGACAAGGCGCAGGCGGTTCTCGCGGGCAGGCCGTTGATAGAACATGCGATCGACTGCCTCGCCGGGCAGGTCGATCAGGTCATTGTCGTGGGACGCCCTCCGGGGAATGGCGGGGTAGGCGCGATCCCCGATCGACCAATCGCCGGGCTGGGACCGCTCGGCGGCCTCAATGCCGCGCTTCATCACGCGCGCGAAAACGGTTTCCACGCCGTGGTCTCGGTCGGATGCGACATGCCCTCCCTGCCGCGTGACCTGGTCGCGCGGCTTCAGACGACGGCCGGATCATCATTTCTCGACGCGACGCCTGTCGTAGGCTTCTGGCCGTCCAGCCTTGCCGCCTTGCTCGATGAACATCTCGCAAGCGGGCTGGAACGTTCGATGCGCGGCTGGGCAAGGAAGAGTGCCGCCACGGCGGTTGTGCTGCCGGGCGATTTGCCGAACATCAATACGCCCGCCGACCTTGCCGCGCTGTCTGGCAGCAAGCCGATTGACTGAATCCGCACGCGCCTGCCGGCCGACATTCGACGAAGCGCGTGCGCTCGTCGCAGCTCTGGCACCCCGCCCGCGCCTGATGAAAGTGCCGTTGGCGGATGCGCTGGGTCGTATGACGGCCGCTGATATACGAGCCGCGAGGGACCATCCCGCCTTCGATGCGTCCGCAATGGACGGTTTCGCCTTCGCTGCACGGGATGTTTCCGGCGCGACGGCCGATTGCCCCGTCACCCTGCCGGTCGGCGGCGAAAGCCGCGCCGGGGGTGCCCTCCCCTCTATCTCCGAGGGGGCGGCCTGCGTAATTAGCACGGGCGCGATGATGCCGCCGGAATACGACACGGTGATCGCCACCGAGCGCGCCTCGGTCACCGAACTGGCAGGGCGCATGTCCCTGAGATTCGATGCTCCCGAAACCGCCGGCCGAAATGTTCGGCGCCGGGGCGAAGACGTTCGTGCGGGAGAACTGGTCCTCCCAATCGGGAGCGCGATCAGCCCGGAGACGATTGGGGCATTGGGCTGTTTCGGACTTGTCGACTTGCCCGTCTGGGCGCAGCCGCGCGTGGCGATCATCCCCACCGGCGATGAGCTTGTCGGCCACGGGACGCCTTCCGGCATTGCCGATTCCAACGGGCCGATGATCGCCGCAGCGACGGCTGCGCTTGGCCTTCCGGTGACCCGCAGCGCGCCGGTCGCCGATTGCCCCCGATCGATCGAGAACGCGCTGCGGGCGGCGCTGACGCCAGGATCGGCGGACATCATCATCTCGACCGGCGGCGTTTCGGTTGGGAACCATGACCATGTTTCAGCAACGCTTCGCGCGATGGGCGCGACAGTGCATTTCCACGGTGCCCGCATGCGCCCAGGCAAGCCTATCCTGTTCGCGACCTTCGAGAACGGTCCGATGTTTTTCGGGTTGCCCGGCAACCCGGTAGCCGCGCTCGTCGGCTTTCGTTTCTTCGTCTCAGCTGCGATCCGCGCCATGGCCGGACGGCCGCTCGAAAAAGGGCAGTCCGTGCCGGCCGATCTCCCGACACGACCGGGAACCACATTGCTCCTCAAGGCCCGGCAATCAGCAGCCGACGGCGGACAATCGATTGAAATCCTGCCGGACCAGCGATCCCACATGATGCGGCCATTATTGAGCGCGAACCGGTGGCTCGCGGTCGATGAGGAGGCAAGCCTTCCGCGCGCGCGATGTTTTCCGTTGGCGGCAACGCTGGAGTAGTTTCGGGCACGCCTATGCCCCGACGTTCGACCCACCTTCAAACTATGTATATACAATTCACAATCACACATGCGATGAGCCGAGCAGGAAGGTGACGGAGCCCGGCTATGCTGACCGCACCGCCCCTGGGAACGGAAGGAACGTTCGTGTTTCGTATGGACGATAGCAAGCTGATCCTCCCCGCGATTCGTGGAGGGACCGGCATCGATCGCGACCGCCCAGAAAACCCGCTCTCGTCCGGAGTATTCGAGTGAGCATCCGGCGGGTACTCCCGGCAGTGACACGCCGCCCAACGCCCTGGAAGAATGGCGGCGGCACCACAACCGAACTGGCGGTGTTTCCAGCAGATGCCGGCATGAACGACTTCATATGGCGAGTCAGCATCGCCGAAGTGCGCACCGCCGGGCCATTCTCGGATTTTCACGGCGTCGACCGGATATTGTCAGTGCTCGAAGGCGAGCTTGCGCTGGTCGTGGCGGATGCCCCCGAGAGGCGGCTGACCTCGGCTGACGCGCCACTCCCCTTCCCCGCCGACATACCGGTAACGGGCACGCCAATCGACGACGACGTTCGCGACCTCAATGTGATGATACGCCGGAACATGTGCCGGGCGGAGGTTGAACGGTTGCCGGGCGGTACAGTGCATGTCGACGGCAAAGGCGAGACATGCCTGATGATCGTCGCTACAGGCGACGCGGCCGTCGCTCATGGTGCCAGCGTCGAAACGCTTCGCCCATTCGATGCGCTGTTGTTCGAGGTGCCCATTCCTGAATCCATCGCCGTCAAGAGCGCTGAATCGAGCTTCGCAATCCGATTGCGCCTGTATCAGGATGGCAAAACGTCTGAAGAATAGGCGGAGTCCTCATGAATCTTGCCATTCATATTGTATATACAAAATCTAGGAATTAGCCTTGTAGCAAAGGGGCGCATTCAGGCTATGCCGGCAGGAGGGAGATAATCGATGCGGGGTTTGAAATCGGGTGCGGCGCTCTCGGCGATTATTGTCGGTTTGATGATGACGACACCGGGGCTAGCGCAATCGCAACCGCAGCCGCCCACTCCCAAATCCGTGTTGGGCCATGATATCGGCGAGGATTATTATCTCGCTTCCTATGAAGACGCGGTCGCCTATTTCCACAAGCTGGCCGCCTCGACCGACAAGATGAAGATGATCACGGCGGGCAGGACGACCCAGGGCCGGACGATCGAATATGCGATCATATCCTCCCCCGAGAATCTGGCGAAATGGGAAGAGGCCAAGGCGCTGCAGAAACGCCTTTCCACCGCAAACGGCCTTGATGACGCGACCGCCAAGGCGCTGGTCAGGGACGGCAAGATCATCGTCCATATCGATGGCGGCCTGCATTCTAGCGAGGTGTCCGCTCACCAATCAGCAATCGCGCTGGCCTATAAGCTCGTTGCCTCGCCCGACGACGAGGAAGTCCAGAAGGTCCTAAAGGATGTCATCGTCGTGCTCTGGCCGACCTTGAATCCCGATGGCATGACCATGGTGGTGGACTGGTACCGCAAGAACCGCGGCACCCCATGGGAGACCAGCGGCATGCCCTGGCTCTACCAGGAGTATGTCGGGCACGATAACAATCGCGACGGCTATATGCTCAACATGCTGGAATCGCAGAACGTCTTCAAGGCGGAGCAGGATTACAGCCCGACCATCTGGTACACTCATCACCAGGTCGCGCCCTTCCCGGCGCGCATCTGGGTACCGCCCTTCGCTGACCCGATGTCGAGCAATATCAGCCCCTATATGCGGATGTGGACGACGGCGATCGGCGTCAACATGATGAACGCGTTCGAGGAGAAGCAGATGCCGGGCGCGATCGCGCAGGCGCGCTTCGACAATTGGTATCCGGGCTTCCTCGATTATACCCATGTCTTCCGCAACACGATCTCCTACTTCACCGAGGTCGCCCATGCGTCGGCCACGCCGAAATTCTACGATCCCAAGAAATTCCCGCGGAACATGCAGGACCTGAAGGCACAGGTGATGTACCCTTCGCCGTGGAAGGGCGGCTGGTGGCATTTCGCGGATTCGATCCGCTATGAAACCGTCGCATCGATGTCGACGCTCGACACCGCGGTCCGATACCGCGAGGTGCTGCTCTTCAATCGCTATCAGGCGGCGCGCGACACCATCAGGAAATATTCAAGCGGCGACGGCCCCTATGCCTGGGTGATCCCCGCCGGCCAGACCGACGCGCCAGAAGCCGCGCTGCTGGCGCAGAAGCTGATCGATCAGGGCCTGATGATCAGCAAGACGTCCTCGGTGATCGCCCTCGGCGCGCAGACCTATCCTGCCGGGTCCTGGGTCGTGAAGATGGACCAGCCCTATGCCGGCCTCGCGCAGGAACTGTTCGAGACGCAGAAATATCCCGATGCCATCCTCGGCGGTGACGGCAAGCCTGTTGACCTCCCCTATGACGTGACCGGCTGGACCCTGCCGCTGCAATTCGGCGTCAAGGCAGTCGCGGTGACGGAAAAACTCAGCCCCGAAGCGCTGGCGGCGCTCGACCCCGTCGCCTCGGCGAAAGTCGAGGGCAGCGTCACCGGCGCAGGCAACGCCTTTGTGCTCAGCCGAAAGGCCAATGCGAGCTTCCTCGCCGCCAACCAGGCAGCCAGGCAGGGTGCCAGAATCGGCTTCTCGACCACGCCTGTCACTACCGCCAACGGCGAAGAGACCGGTGCGATCGTCGTCAGCGGAATCAGTGCCGATGCGATGGCGGCGATCACCGCCGCGACCAGCGCCACCGCCGCCGGCGCATCGTCACCCGCCACGCAAACGGTGAAGCGCGCACGCGTGGGCCTTTACCGTCCATGGGGCTCGAATATCGATGAAGGCTGGACCCGCTGGCTGCTCGAGCAATATCAATACGCCCCGGTCTCGCTGCGCAACGACGACATCAAGAAGGGTGGCCTGTCGGCGAAGTTCGACACCATCATCCTGCCTGACCTGCGCAGCCGCGATCAGTTGCTGAACGGCCTGGACGCGATCGAGGCGCCCCCGGGATATACCGGCGGTATCGGTGACGAAGGATCGATCGCACTCAAGAAATTCGTGGCGGATGGCGGCACGCTGGTCGCCATGAACGGCGCGGCGGATTCGGCGATCGACCTGTTCGACCTGCCCGTCACCAACATCGTCAAGAATGCGCGGAGCGACGAGTTCTTCTGCTCGGGTGCGCTTCTGCAGATCAAGCTTGCGACGCCATCGCGGGCAACGGCCGGCATGCCGGCCGAGCCGGTCGTCATGTTCGAGAACGGCCCGGTCTTCCAGCCGGCCGTCGGGTTCAAGGGCAACGTCCTCGCCTCCTATCCCGCCGAAGGCAATCCCCTACGCAGCGGCGTGCTGCTCCATCCGGAGAAGATCCGCGGCAAGGCAGCGGCGCTCGAGGTCGAATATGGCAAGGGACGCATCTTCCTCTATGGCTTCAAGCCGCAATGGCGCGGCCAGGCGCATGGCACCTACAAGCTGCTGTTCAACCTGCTTTACGCCTATCCGACGCATGAGGCCTCAACGCTCGAGGTAAAACCGGACTGACCGACGGACTGGAATGCGCGGGCTGGCCAAGCCAGTCCGCGCTTGACCTTTTGGCCTCCGAGCCTTTTCTCTCTCAAATGTCGTGGGCTCGAATCATGGTGACTATCTCGGTCAAGGCACGCGCAGTGGCGGAGCACCGATGGCAGTCCATCTGAAGCGTTCCCCGCCGGATCATCGGCCGCTTTACCAGAAGATCCGCGACGCCATCGAGACCAAGATCATGTCCGGCGCGCTGCGTCCGGGCGACCGTATTCCGATCGAACATGAGCTGATGGCTGAATATGGCTGCTCGCGCATGACGGTGAACAAGGCGCTGTCGAGCCTTGCCGCCGCAGGCCTGATCTCGCGCCAGCGCCGCCGCGGCTCCTTCGTCAACCGGCCGCGTATCCAGATGGCCGCGCTGCAGATACCCGACATGCGCGAGGAGATCGTGCGACGCGGCCATGTCTATCGGCTGCACCTGTTAAGTTGCGTCGTGCTCGATGCCGACAGCGAGGCTGGCGAGATCATGCGCATCCCGCAAAAGGGCGAATTGCTGGCGTTGCGCTGCCTCCATCTCGCCGATGGCGTGCCCTTCGCCACCGAGGACAGGTTCATCAACCTGAACGCAGTCCCCCAAGCGATCGACGCCGATTTTTCGGAAACACCGCCTGGGAGCTGGCTGCTCAACCACGTGCCCTGGACCGAGGCCGAGCACCGCATCACCGCGGCGCCGGCCGGCGAGCAGGCCAGGATGCTCGCAGTCCGCGAGGAGAAGCCGTGCCTCGTGCTGGAACGCTGGACATGGCGAGAGCAGGAATCGATCACTTATGTCCGCCAAGTGTTCAACGGCGACAATTTCGACCTGACCGCGCGGTTCGTCTCGGGCTCCTGAACCCTGCTCCAAGCGACCGGGGCGCCCTCAGGGGACGCCCCGAGCAACTTTCCTCGGACTATGGAACATCCTTCCGCGCAATGGCGAGCGGATCGGACTCACCCGCAAAAGCGGAGCGAAGGAACCCGAACATCCGCCGCCGCAAGTCGATGCCGTGCCACGGCTCAGCACTCGCCAGCGCGCGGAAGTGGGCACCGGTCTCGCCGTGCCCCTCGCGGGGATAGACGACCAGGGCGACCGGCGCGTTGCTCTGCTTGAGCGCCCGCCACATCTCGAGCGACTGCCCCAGCGGATCGGTCACGTCCTCGGCCCCCTGCAACAGCAGGAAAGGCGTCCTGGCATTGGCGGCGGTCGAGATCGGGCTCTGCCGCCACACATCGGCGAAGTTCAGCCATGGCTTTCCGTAATACCAGCGATCGTAGAAAGTGCCGCGCTCAGTGCCATATTCGCTGAACTGGTTGATTACCGGAGCGCCGGAGACGATCGCCTTGAACCGGTTGGTCTTGCCGACGACGAAGCCGGCCATTTCGCCACCATAGCTATAGCCGATCAGCGCCATGCGCTTTTCGTCGATCGGATAATCCTTCAGCACGCTGTCGACGCCGGTCATCACGTCGCGATAGTCAGCGCCGCCCAGATCGTTCCTATTGGCGGCAAGGAACTTCGCGCCATAGCCGGTACTACCCCGGATATTGGGCTGCATCACCGCCCAGCCTTCCGCCACCAGCATCTGGATGAGGTTCGAATAATCGTCGGCAAAACGACCGGCGGGGCCACCATGGATGCTGACAACCAGCGGCACCCTGGTGCCCGGTGCGACCCTTGGCATGTACAGCATCGCCTCGATCGTCAGGCCTTCGTTCTGCCAGCTGACCAGCTTCGACGGGACTTTCGCCCAGGTTGCAGGCACGAGCGCCGGCGCTTCGAGCGCTGAGGCCGCGGCGCCGAGCCTTGGCATCACGAATATCGTGCTTGGGTCGGTCGGGCCGCTCCCGATCATTGCCCAGGCCGTCTGGCCGGGGTTGGTCGCCAGCGATCCAACGACCGGGCGGCCGATATCGAACCAGGTGACCGATCCGTCGGTCGTGGAGATCCGCGCAAGGCGGCTGCGCATATGGGTCGCGATGGTCGCGACAAGATCTCCACTCGGCAGCACGGTGAAGTCGGACGGGACCGCGCCATCGAAGCCGCGCGTCAGATTGCGCGCTTGCCCGGTTGCCAGGTCCTTGACGAACAGGTCGTTGCAGCGCGGCGGCGCGTCGTCGGCGCAATTGTCCGTATAGACCATCCTCCTGCGCCCGGGCAGATAGGCCGCGTCCGCCGCCGTGTTCGGAAGATCGAGTCTGGTCACTGCCAGATCCGGGGTGACTTTCCACGTCGTCGTGTCCGGACCCGTAAGGTCCGACTTGGGATCGGTGGTCACGATCATATCGGCGCTGTCATAGGACCAGCTCACCTGGTCGAACACGCCGTTCAGCTTCACCGCCCGCGCCGCGCCGCTGGCCGGATCGAGCAGGTAGAGATGGGTGCGATGATCGTCCTCGCTGTGATTATAGGCGTCGTCCTTGCGTTCCTTGCGGGTCTTCACCGCCGCCGTCTCGGGGTCCTCGGCCCAGAAAGCGAGGTATTTGCCATCCGGCGAGAAAGCGAAGCCGCCGGCAGAAAGCGGGTTGTCCTTCCTGGCCCCGTCCCAGGCCGCGCTCACAACGCCATTCGCGTCCTTCGCGATCTGCAGCCGTTCGGGCTCTCCTCCGGCAAGCGGCAGCCTGAACAGGGAGCGCGTCCCGTCACGGGTTGCGATAAAGAGGATCGAACTCCCGTCCGGAGAAAATTGTCCGGCCGTCTCGCCACCGCGCTCGCCCGAACGCGAAAAGGTCAGCTGGCGCGGTTTCGCTCCGGTGCCAAGCAGCCACAAATGAGGCAGGCCTCCCTCCGCCGTCGTGTCGGTAATGCCGGCGAGAACCGATTTGCCGTCAGGTGACAGGGCGATGCCGCGCATCGCGCGCACCCTGGTCCTGACTTCCTCGTTCATCGGAAAGCCCGCGGAGGGGTTATCGGCCGCTGCCGCTTGCGACATCCACGATTCCACCGGGACGCCCCCGGCGATAGTTGCGAAATACAGGGTCACACCAGCGAGCATCGCGGGGCGCCATCCCCTGTACCCCGATCGGTTTTTGTGATTCATATGCCCATTCCCCTGATGGCGCCGACTCAGCACGGCGTCGAATTCCTATCACGACATATAAATGTCTATACAAAAAGCTTTCCAGTTCAACCGACCAGCGCTCCAGTTCCGCCGAACAGGCTTACGAGCAAGGGATTGCGGGATGAAAAAGCGACTGATGCCGACGAGCGCCTAGTGAACGCGATCGTCTTTCTTTCGACATGGGCGGAAGCACAGATCGCAGCGGAAAAGTTCTGACCTTTGCGAGACTTCCTGCGGCTCGGGCCAGGGTGCCGGGGCCACAGGCACCGATATCTTGGTTTTTCCAGGCGCCGCCTCGTCATGCTGCCCCACTGCAATTCGACCAGCAAATCCAGGCGATATCTTCTTGTGCGCGAGCCGCAGTCTGAAAGGCCGTTCAGCCATGCCGGAGCGGCACGGCCGGGTCATCCGACCACGCGACATTCCCGTCCCGCGGCGTGATGAACAGCAGGCACAGATCCTCCTGTACACGCGCGCGATGCGCTTCCTCGCGGGAGAGCAGCACAATGTCCCCGGCGCCCACCTCGATCATGGTGTCATCGGATGCTGCATCGCGCGACGTGAACTCCGCCCGTCCTTCCAGCAGGAACAGCAGTTCGTCTCCGTCGCCATGACGCTCCCAGAAATGGTCGGTACTCCCCGCGGCAATCCGGACCAGGCCGATCATGGCCGGCCCTTCACAGGCATAGGTCGCCAGGATATCCGGCGCGGTGAGGCCGATACAGGCGAGACGGTCGGCGATATTGATTCGTCTCATGATTGTTCAACGGACATGTCGGAGGAGGCCAGCCCGGTAGATCGGTCCCTGCACCCGATTTCCCGTCACGATATTGGTCTGATATTGCTGCGTGATCCCATCCAGCGTCGTCGGGTCAAGCTCTGCCCGCATCATCGCAAAGCCGGCTGAATCCAACAGAGCCGGAGCGTTTCGATCAGCAAAGAGTCGTCGCTTTTCCTCATCGGGCGCGGTCGCGCGCACGCCACCGCTGATCGACAGATCGAGAATGAGCTTGCCGCCCCGCCACCGGCCTGAACCGGTTACGCCAAGCTCGGCATCGTCGAGTTGCAGGGTGCCGGTGAGCAGATAGTCGCCGCCAGGCACCTGGATGAACGCCAGCCGGAGGAGCCCTGTCTCCTCCGCAAGGGTGAGGCGCCAACGCTCCTCTCCGCGCCACGCAAGATCGCGCTCGGGTGGCGGAGTCTGCGAAGAGAGTTGCGCCGGCGTCGCAAAGGCCTGCGTGCTCGCCAGAAGCGCCAGTGTCGCACCTACATATGCCAGCCCCCTCATTTGCGGGCTCCCCAGCGGTAGCGAATTCCCGCAATCACCGTGCGATCCGCACCAACGCCGCAGCCACTCGCCGAGCAGCTCACATAATAGGGCTTGTCGAACAGGTTGGTGGCGTTGACCGAAAGGCGCCACCGGCCGACATCATAGCTGACCATGGCGTCGAACAGGGAATAGTCGGGGACACGAATGCTGTTCGCAACGTCGGCATAGGTCGCGCCGACATGGCGGATACCGGCCCCGAGACCGAACCCTGCGAACGGGCCCGCCGGGACGCTATAGTCCGCCCAGAGCGCGGCGGTTCGATCGGGCTGTCCGGCTGGCCTCCGGCCGAGCTGCGCCGCAACCATGGTCTTCGTCACCGCCAGATCAGCGATCGTCAGCGATCCGGTGAGGTTCAGTCCGCGGATCGGGCTGGCCACGATTTCCGCTTCGAAACCCTGTGAGCGGATCGCCCCCGTCTGGATCTGGTTGAGCGGATTGTTCGGATCGGTCGTCTGTACGTTGGTCTGCGTCAACCGGTATGCCGAAAGAGTCAGATAGGTCCGCCAGCCCGGCGGTTCGATCCGTAATCCGCCCTCGAGCTGTTTTCCTTCACTGGGGCGATAAGGCTGACCATCGAAATTGGTGCCAAGAATCGGATTGAACGAGGTCGCATAGCTCACATAGGGCGTGAACCCCCAGGGGCCACGATAGACGAGACCTGCGCGCCACGTGGTGGCCTGGTCGTCCTGCCTCGCCTGCGTGACGGCAAGGCGGTTGCGTGTCGACGTGTCCGACCAGTCATGCCGCAGCCCCGCCGACAGAATCCATCGTTCGGAGAAGCGTATCTGCTGCTCTCCATAAAGACCGATCTGATCCGACATCTGGAGCGTGCTCGCCATCGGCATCGCGGCCGGGCCATAAGGTTTGCCATAGGCGGGTGCGAAGACGTCGATCGAGGCGGCTGGTCCCCCGTTCAGCACATAATCTTCACGGGTATGGCGATAGTCGAAGCCAACCATGGTTCTCATCGCGAGGCCGGCAAATATCCAGTCGCCATGGATCTGGCTATCCGCGGCGATGACATCGCCGGTGATGCGGAAACGATAATAGGCCCGGCTCAACAGCCGACCACCAAGTGGCGCACCCCGCGCGCTGACGGTGTTGGTGAGAAAATCGGTGTCGGTGTAGCGGACAGCCGAATGCATCTTCCATCCACCACCCAGGTCCTGGTCGAACAGGACACCTGCCGCATATTGTACCCGGTGGTTATCGACGCCGGGTTCGTCGGTGTAGAGATTGCGCGCGATCTTTCCGTTCGGATTGGGCAGCAGCGACCCCTGCAACGGAATTCCAAAGGCCGGCGGGCCATATTTTTCGTATGAGTAGCTCGTCAATACGGTCAGCGTGGTGCGAGGCCCGGGTTTCCAGGCGAGGGCAGGCGCGAGAAAGAGCTTGTTGTCCGGAATGACATCGATCTGCGTATCCGCCTCACGGGCGAGGCCGGTAAGTCGAAAGGACACTCCCTCGCCCAACGGCCCGCCAAGGTCGAACTGTCCCTGCTTTCGACTGAAGCTCCCACCCTGAAACTCGACCTCATGGATTGGCTTGTCGGTCGGGCGCTTGCTGATCATGTTCACCAGCCCGCCCGGGGCATTCTGGCCGTAGAGCAAGGATGCCGGACCGCGAAGCACCTCAATCCGTTCCAGGCCATAAGGCTCGGCCTTGGTATAGCTCTGCGCGGTCGTGGGGCGCAGGCCATCCTGCAGCACGCCGGAATTGGTTACATCGAACCCCCGCAGCGAAATACGATCATATCGGCCGTTGGCCGGGGTCGAACCATTGAACACGCCCGCCTGATAAGCGATCGCCTGGCTCACGCTCTGAACGCCCTGTGCTTCCATCAGATCGCGAGCGACGATGGAGAGGGATTGCGGGACCTCCACGAGAATCGTACCGCTCTTGCTTCCGGTGGATGCAGTCTGACGCGCTGTGACGATGATGGTCTCCGCCTGGACGTCAGGTGACGGCACCTCTTCCTCGGCAAGGGCGGGGGGCGCCAGAATCAATAGCGGCATGGCACCGGCGCAGAGAAAGCGGGCGCGTCCGATACTTTCGAACGCCGTAATTCTTAACAAGGAAAATACCCCCGGATCGATTGGATGACATTTGCGAATTACTCGCAATATCATCCAATCGAAACGCGCCTGGCTTTCGCGAAACCGACTAAGAGTTTCGTGAAAAGATCAGCTGAGCAGATGGCTTGGCGGTATTCCGAAGCGGCGGCGAAAGGCAGTGGAGAAGGCAGCAGGCGTGTAGCCGACCCGCCACGCTGCCTGTGCAATGCCCCACTCGCCCGTCGCGATCATCCGATGCGCGGCGTCCAGTCGCGCCGCCTGCAGAAAGCTGCTGGGGGTTGCACCAAAAAGCGCGTCGAAGCCGGTCGTGAGCTTGCGTATGTTGAGGCCGACCTGCCGCGCCAGAGTGGCAAGATCCGGGGCGTCGCTGAGCGATGCCAGCAAAATCCGCCTTGCCTCCCGCAAACGCTCCACATCAGATGTCGACAAGCGGAGCTTCCGGTTGTCGGCTGAATCGCCGGCAAGGACATCGGCAGCGAGCCCGCCGAGTTCGAAGCCCTTGCCGATCATATAAAGAGATGCCGCTTCGGGTCGCAGGCGAGAGGTCAGCATCTGCCGCCCCAGGCCGGCCAACGCCGCGCCAACCGGCCTGCGGATCAGGCGTGGTACCCCGGGATGATGGTCCCCTGCCAGAGCGCCGCCATCTGCTCCGAAGAGTGTAGCCCCGGTCTCGTGATCGAAGCACACGCTGACGTAGCAAAGCCGATCGTGCGGATGGAATGCCTGGGAAGCGACATGATCACCGTCGTTCAGGACAGCACATAATGATGGCCCGGTTATCCTGACTCGCGCGATGTCCGGCGAGCTACACTCAAGCGAGCCACTGAGCAGCAGGATAAGCTTGACCCCGTTGTAGAGGGTCTCTTCTTCTTCGACTGCCGAAGGGTGATCGATGCATCCGCCGGACACGGACACGCTCGCGGACGCGGCAAACGACCATGGCGAACCGGTGCAGGTGGACGCAGGGAGAGACTTGCCATCGTATCGCACGAGTCAGTCTCCCGCTGCTCCAGCCCCGTCGTCTCGCGACTGAACAGGAACGACCGGGTCTGTCGAGATGAGCATGATCAGGCCAACATCCAACGAACGGTTACAGGGCTCCCCCGCTATCCGGATCAGCCGATAGATTTTTCAATAATGATTATCAATCGCAATGTTCGGGCCAGCATTGATGCGTCCTTGCCCAGTAGGTTACGCTTTTAACCGGCCAAACCCGTCGCAGAAGCGGACAAGGAGCAACAAACTTGGGTGAACGCACAGGCACTGCTGTCATCGTCGGCGCGTCATCCGGAATCGGAGAAGCCCTGGCCAGGCGATTGGCGGCCGCTGGCTGGCGCCTCGGCCTTGCCGCGCGTCGCCTCCCGAAACTCGAAGCCCTTGCTTCGGAGCTCAGCACGGGAACCGTCATCCGCGCGATCGATGTCGCCAGTCCGGAGCGGGCCCGTGTCGAGCTTGCCTCCCTGCTCGAAGCCCTTGGAGACGCTGACCTGATCGTCCTGAGTGCCGGCACGGGCGAGCTCAATCCCGACCTGCATTGGGGCCCTGACCGCCAAACCATCGACGTCAACGTGACAGGGTTCGCCGCACTGGCGCAGTTCGCTATCGATCATTTCCTCCAGCGAGGTGGCGGCCATCTTGTGGGGATATCCTCGGTCGCCAGGTTCCGGGGAAACGGCGACGCTGCAGCCTATAGCGCCTCCAAGGCGTTCGTCTCGACCTATCTCGACGGATTGCGGGACAAGGTACGGACGAGCAAGCTGCCCATTGCCGTGACGGAGGCCTGTCCGGGTTTCGTCGACACCGCGATGATGAAGGCAGACAAACCATTCTGGGTCGCGACCCCGGATCGAGCCGCCGCCTGCATCCATTCGGCCATCCGGCGACGCGCGAAACACGCCTTCGTGACGCGCCGCTGGGCGCTTGTCGGGTGGGCCCTGCGCTTGTTGCCGGCCTGACGCTATTTCGGCGCGACCGCGGGCGCGTGGGCAAGCACCGCGCGCCAGATCGCCGCCAGTTCACCGCCATAAGCGCGCAACGCTTCTTCGCCGCCGGCATTTGCGAGCACGATACGCCCGATATTGGTCTTCGGGTCGATGCCCATGAAGGTCGTGACGCCTGGATCGCCGCCGAAATGGCCGATCGTGCCCTCGCGACGATATTGCCAGAAGATGCCCTGGTTCGGCTCCTTTGCGGACAGGCCGGCAGGTATCTCGCCAGCCGCGAATTCGGGCTTCAGCAATGCCGCGATCGCCGAAGCCTTCAGGATACCATCCTCACCAGCCCGCCCCTTCAGTACCGCCGTCACCAGTCGCGCCAGGTCAGTGCAAGATGTACGCAGGCCGCCATCGGGATAGGTCGCCAACGTATAGAGCGGATAGGGCTTCAGCTTCTCGCCATAGAGTGTCGCGTGGTCGGCCCCGGTCTCGGCATCGGTCCAGCCCGAACTGGTCATGCCCAAAGGCTGCAGGAAGGTCTTGCGGGTAAAATCGGCATAGGATTCGCCCGCCTTCAACTCGACAGCATAGGCAGCCAGCGTCGCCCCGATATTGCTGTAGGCGTAAGTGCTACCCGGGGCGGTCGCCGCGAAGTTGCGCTTGCTGTAGGTTTTCCCGTCCTTGCTGAAATAGCTCTTCAGGAACGCGTCGATCCGCAGCGGATTGCGGTCGCCGGGAACATAGCCTGCGGCGTAGACGGTTTCGCGGTCGACAATGCCTGATGTATGGGTGGCAAGCTGGCGCAGCGTGATCGGCCGATCCGGAAAAGCGGGATTGCGCACCGGGAAGGGCAGGATCGTATTGATGTCGTCATCGAGCCCGAACCAACCACGCTCGACCCCTTTCATCAAGGCCATCCCGATCAAAGTCTTGCTGATAGATCCGATCGGTTGCACGGTGGTGACCGTATAGGGTCGTCTGGCAGCGAGGTCAGCGAAGCCGAAACCCTTCTCGTAGATCATATGATCGGCATCGAACATGACGACGCAGAAACCGGGGACATGCGACCCGACCTGCAATGCGGCAAGTTCACGGTCCAGATCGGCCGCGCCGTTCTCTGCGCGGGCGGACGTCCCGAGGATCAGGCTCGCAAACAGTGTCGCCGCGGCGACCCGGCGGCGTTGTCTCATGACGATCCTCATTCTGCTGCCCTCACTCTGTTGCATTGAAAGACGGAAAATCCCTCAGCCCGCATAACCGGCGGCAGCGGCCAGAAAGGCGGGCCCTTCGATCGCCGCGTTGAGGGCGCTGCGATCCAATGTCGGCCCGGCGAACGGCACTCCAGCCGCCAGCGCCCGAAGCGCGGCCTGCCCGGCATGAGCGGTCGCCTGGATCACTGCACCTGGGAACAGGACAAGCGAGAAGCCCGCCTCCCGGGCTGCCGCGGCGGAGGTCAGCGGGGACGTCCCGCCCGCCAGTATATTGTGGACCAGCGGCCGCAAACCGCCGAGTTCACTTACCAGCCGCTGGACCTGATCCGGCTCGGTGAGCGATTCGACGAAGATCAGATCAGCCCCTGCCTCGGCATAGCCGACAGCGCGGCGCAGGGCCTCGTCGAAGCCGAGGCTCGATGCGGCATCGGTCCGTGCGCTGATCAGGGTGTCGTCATGGCGGCGTGCGTCCTGCGCTGCCTTCAGTTTCCCGACCATGGCTTCCTGGGAGATCAGCGGTCTTCCCAGTGGCGCCCCAGGCGACTTTATCTCGGCCTGATCCTCAATCTGGATCGCAGCGGCGCCCGCTGCCTCGAACTGGCGCACCGTCCGCGCGACCTGGATCGCGTTGCCGAAGCCGCTGTCGGCATCGACCAGCACCGGGATGCCGATCCGGTCACACAGCCGCGCCAATATCGTTGCGGTCTCGCTTGCCGACATCAGGCCGATATCAGGCCTGGCCAGATGCGACCATGCCAGCGCCGAACCGGAAAGAAAGACAGCTTCGAAACCTGCCTGTTCCGCCAGCAGTCCGGACAGAGTGTCGAAGACGCCCGGCGCCCGCACGATAGCGTCGCCTGCCAGCCGATGCCGCAAAGTTGCTCTCACGCTCATAAGTTCACTGGCTCCTTCCACGGGGATTGATGACGCCGCCCCGCCTTGCCCGGATCGCCGGAGCGAAGCACCCCTGAAGATCGGGCGACAGCAGATTGCGCAAGCCGACGATCATCATCTGCCGGCGACTCCAGGGGCGGCGGGAACGCCAATCAACATCCTGTCTCCTCCCTTTCCAGATCGGCCCGCAGTGGATGCTTCTTGACAAGCACCACAGCCTTGATAGCAATAATTGATACTGAGCTCATATTTAATAATCAAGAGGGGAGGTCATATGCTGCGCGTCGATTCCAGGACCCGTGTCTGCTTTTTTATCGCTCTCGGGCTGGCCACGCCTGCCTGGGCACAGGCCGACAGACGCGCAGATGGGGACGCTGCCGCGAGCGATGCCGCGGACATCGTGGTGACCGCGCGGAAGCGGTCGGAGCGACTGCAGGATACTCCCATTTCGATCACCGCCATCACCGCCGAGGGAATGGAGCGCAAAGGGATCAAGGATATCGCCGATATCGCGCGTCAGACCCCCGGCCTGCAATATGGCGATTTCGGCGACATGAAGCTGTCCCCCACTTCGCTACGTGGGGTCGTCGGCGGGTCTGGCTCCGCCGGCGCCGACCCGGCCGTCGGCTATTATGTCGACGAGATATATCAGGCCCAGGGCCCGGGCGCCGATCTCGACCTTTACGACATCGCACGTGTCGAAGTGCTGCGTGGACCGCAAGGAACGTTGTTCGGCCGCAACACCATCGGCGGCGTCATCAGCATCACCACGCAGCGCCCGTCCGATACCTTCACCGCCTCCGCGACCGCCAATATCGGCAATTACAATGCGCTTCGCCTTGGCGCGTCGGTTTCCGGGCCGATCATACCGGGTCTGGTCTCCGCCAAGATCTCCGCGATCAGGGACGTCAACAGCGGCTATGATCACAACGTACTGCTCGACCGCGACGTGAACAATCATCGCTTCTGGGCGGTACGCGGCCAGTTGCTGTTCGACATCGCGCCGACCACCAGCCTGTTGCTGACCGCCAGTTACCGGAAGGCCGACCAGGAACAGCTCGTCTTCGAAACACGGCGCTACAATATGAACGCCGATCTGCCCCAGGCGCTGGTCGCCGCCGGCCTGCCGCTCAATACCGATCCGTTCGACCGGAAGGTCTATTCCGACAGCCCCAATCAGGAACGGTTGCGGGCATGGGACGTCTCAGCCACTTTCAAGACGCAGATCGGCCGTGTCGGCATCACCAACATCGCCTCCTATCACGACCATGACTATTTCAGCCGGGCCGACACCGACCGCTCCCCGCTGAAATTCCTGTATGACGGCGATCCGGAGAAGGTCTGGCGCTGGTCGGAGGAGCTTCGCCTCGATCTCTCGACGGGTCCGATCGACTGGCTCGCCGGCCTCTATTATTTCCGTCAGAACAGCCGCAACCAGAGCTTCGTGGAGATTGGATCCGATCTCGCCACCATCCTGGGCGATCCTACGCTGACAGGTGTTCGCACCGGATCCGACGGCAATCTCGACACGACCAGCAAGGCCGCATTCCTGAGCGCGACCTTGAAGGTCACGCCGCGCCTGGATGTCACCGTGGGCGGCCGCTACACCAGCGACAGCAAGGCTATCCACTATGTCCAGCGCGACGTGATCAACCTGCTCGGCGGCAACACCGATATCAGGACGAGTGGAAGCTGGGACCAGTTCACGCCCAATGCCAATATCCGCTATCGTTTCTCGCCGACCGTCATGGCCTATGCGACCGCGAGCAAGGGCTTCAAGAGCGGCGGCTTCAACGATGCGCTGGGCAGCGCCGACGGAATCGCCTTCGGCCCGGAAGCGCTGTGGAACTACGAACTCGGCCTGAAGACCGAATTGCTGGGCCGACGGCTCGTGATCAACACCGCGCTCTATTACATGGACTGGAGCAAGATCCAGCTCTCGGAGGACAATCCGGCCACCCCGGTCTATGATCCGATCATCCTCAATGCCGGCAAGGCGCACAGCAAGGGCGTCGAGATCGAGGTGACCGCGCGCCCGACCGACCGCTGGACGCTGGGCGGCAACCTGTCCGTGCAAGACGCCCGTTTCGACGGCGGACGCCTGCCGAGTGGCGCACTGCTCGACCACATCCCCTATGCGCCCGCCTATACCGCCGATCTCAACGCGGAATATCGCGTTCCGGTCGCGGGACTTGGCTCGGTCTCCCTGTTCGGCGAATATCAATTGCGCGGGCGAACCTATATCAGCAACGATACCGATCCCGACGGCGTGGTGCACCCCTATGGGCTGCTCAACATCCGCCTGTCGCTGCAGTCCCACGACGAACGCTGGCGTGTGACCCTTTGGGCCAAGAACGTGACCAACCGGACGTACGAGCAGCGTCTGTTCGACCTGTCCGACCAACCTCTGGTGGGACAGAAGTTCATCATCCTCGGTGAGCCCCGCACCTTCGGCGCCGAATTCAAGCTGAGCTATTGAGGACCGGCCATGACCCGCACGAACCATTTTCTCCTAACCGCCGCGCTGGCAGCCGGCGCAATCATAGGCCCGGGCGCGGGTGCTGCGCAGTCAGTTCCCACCAGCACGCCAGCGCGTCCCGACGGGTGGAGCGACAAGTCCTATTATCTGCCGATGCGCGACGGAGTCAGACTAGCGATCAGCCTCTACTTCCCCGGTGGCGTGCCCCCTGAAAAGCCGGCGCCGGTCATGCTGATCCAGACGCGGTACGGGCGTGCGGGCGAAGCCGATTTCGGTTCGGCCTGGCGGCGCGCAGGCTATGTCGTCGCCATCGCCGACACGCGCGGATCGACCGCATCCTTCGGCGCCCGCCGGGTCGATATCGGGCCTGAGGAACAGCGCGACATGGACGAGATCATCGCCCATCTCGCGCACCAGCCATGGTCGAACGGCCAGGTCATCGCCTCGGGCGTATCCTATATGGCCGACACCGCCGATCTGGCGACGAGCCGTCCCGCCCCTGCCCTCCTCGCCGCAATTCCACGACAGACCGACTTCGATACCTATCTGCACCTGTTCAGCCCCGGTGGCGTCTCCAACGACTGGATGCTCAGGAACTGGGGAAACGCGGTCCGCGAGATGGATATGGGTCGCGATCCCGAAGGTGGCGACGCCGATTGCCTGAAGCAGGTCGCGGATTGCGCCCGGCTGTTTCCCATCCTCCAGCCGGTCGACGGTGACGAAAATTTCGACCTGTTGCGCCAGGCCCTGGCGACACGCGGCCTCCATTGGAGCCCTGAGGACTATGAGGGCATCGCATTCCGGGACGAGCCGGGGAGGAATAGCCACACGCTGTTCGCCTCCTCCCCTGCCGCGCAGCTCGCCGCCATCCGACGGCAGCGCAAGCCGGTGCAATATTGGGGTTCCTGGCTGGATGCCGGAATGGCCGAGGCTGCGCTCGCGCGCTACCGCTCGGCGCCCGAGGTGCCGGCCGAGGTCTGGATCACCGCCAACAATCATGGCCAGAGTATCGGAGCCGATCCTTTCTTTCCCAGTGAGCGCACGCCGATACCAGCCGCGACGGATATTTTCGCCAGCAACATCGCCTTCGCGGATCGCGTTCGCGCGGGGGCCCGGATCGAGCGTGCGATCCATTATTATGTGATGGGCGCCAAGGAGTTCCGTACAACCGCGGCGTGGCCACCGGCGGATACGAAATCCGCCACGCTGTACTTCGCTCCGGGCCGGTCGCTCGCCCCGCGCGCCCCAGGCCGGCGGGGCGCTGATCGCTACACCGTCGATTTCACCGCCACCACCGGCAAGGCGACGCGCTGGTCCACGCAATTCGGCACGCCACCCGCCTATCCCGACCGACGCAAGCAGGATGCCAGGCTGCTAACCTATAACAGCAGCCCGATGGATATCGATACCGAACTGGTCGGCACGCCAGTGGTCACACTCCACATGGCGGCGCGAACGAGCGATCCGGCAGTCTTCGTCTATCTGGAGGATGTCGCCCCCGATGGTCGGTCGACCTATCTCGGCGAGGGCCAGTTCCGCGCGATCCACCGCAAGCCCGCCGATCCGGCCACCCTGCCCTATGATCAGGGACCAGCGCCGCACAGTTTCCGAAGGGCCGACGCGCTGGCGGTCACGCCCGGCGCGCGGATGACGCTGCGCTTCGCCCTCTTCCCCACCGCCGCCCTGATCAGGCGCGGACATCGCCTCCGCGTCGCGATCGCGGGTGCCGACGCCGACACCTTCCATGTCTATTCGAACGGCGGGCCGGACACCTTCACCATCTCCTACGGCGCCGGGGCACCGAGCGGGCTGGAGATCACCACGCGCCCCTGGAAACCGTCCTGATGGGCCGTGGTCGGAGGTTCGATCTCAGCAACCACCCGCGAGATAGGCCTGCACGCGAGCCCGCACCTCGAGAGAATCGCCCGCAGCAAGGCAATGGCGGCTTTCACGCGCAAGCGCAGCCTCAAGCCGGAGCCCAATATCTTCCACCCGCGCCGACTTGAACCGGGCCAGGCTTTCGGGCGGAAGCATCGCCAGCCGATCCGCCACGGCAAGACTGGCCTCCTCCAACGCCACGCGCGGAACGACGCGGCTGACGATCCGCTCTTTCAACAAGCCCTGCGCATCGAGGTGTTCGCCGAGCCACAGAATGTCGGTCACGCGGGCTGGGCCGCAGCGTTCATCGAGCAGCATACTCATGCCCCCGGTGGGGAACAGGCCGAACGCGGCTTCGGGGCAGAACAGGACCGCGTCGTCCGAGGCGATCGCGACATCGGCATTGACCGGCCACGCCGCGCCCCCGCCGACGACCGCGCCCTGGATCGCGCAAACCACCGGCTTCGTTCCCAGCATGATCTGCCGAGTCACCGCCTGAAGCCGGTCGATGAAGGCATGTGCCTTCTCGTTCCCGAACCCTTCGATGAACTCGGCCAGATCGTCGCCGGCGCAGAAGGCCCGCCCCTCGGCGCGCAACAGAATCACCCGCACCATCGGGTCGTCCGCGGCACGATCCAGCGCGTCGATCAGATCGCCGAGCAGGTCGAAGCTAATCGCGTTGAGCCGCTCGGCGCGGTCCAGGCTGACGATGGCCACGGCGTCGCGGCGCGCAAGGGTCGCAAGCGGCACGTTCAACCTGCCGCCAGCATCGCGGCACGGCGCTTGAGCAGCGCCTTGTCGACCTTGCCGATCGGCAGCAGCGGCAAGGCAGCTTCACAAACGAAATGCTTCGGAATCTTGTAATTGGCCAATCGCGCCCGGCACCAGGCTTCCAGTTCGTCCGCTGCGACCGGCCGTTCGGCGACAACGAAGGCGATACCCACTTCCTGCCAGATCGGGTCTTCGGCGGAAACCACCGCCGCTTCTGCCACCGCCGGATGGGTTTCGATCACCGCCTCGATCTCGCGCGGATAGACGTTGTAGCCGCCGGACTTGAACATTTCCTTCAGCCGTCCGACGATCCGGTAGTGCCCATCGGATCGCGCGACGGCAAGATCGCCGGTCTTGAACCAGCCCTCGGCCGTCAGCGCCACGGCCGTTGCGTCCGGCCGGTTCCAATAGCCGAGCATGGTATAGGCAGAGCGCGCCCAGACCTCACCGGCCTCGCCGGTCGCCACATCCCGTTCGTCGCTTCCGACCAGCCGGACCTCCACACCCGGAAAGGGCCGCCCTACCGACTCCGCCAACAGGTCGGGATCATCGCCCGGCTCAAGCGCGGTGATGCCGCTGGTCGTCTCCGTCATGCCATAATTGGTCGCCAGCCGCGGATGCACCAGCAACAGCCGCTCGATCATTTCCCGCGGCATCGCGGCGCCTTCCCAGAGGATAAGCTGCACCGCCGAAAGATCGAAATGGTCGAAATCCGGCAGCGCCAATTGCATCTGGAAACAGCTCGGCACCGATCCCCACAATGTCGCGCGCTCCGCCTCCATCAATGCCAGGCATCGGCGCGGATCGAACTGTTCCAGAAACAATATCGTCCCACCCGCGAGCAGGACCGGCAAGCTGACATCGACGACGCATCCGACGTGATTGATCGGGAAGTAATTGACCGCCCGCAACGGCTCGACCGGCCAGAGACGATTCTGCTCGAGACAGAACGCAGCCAGACCCTCATGATGCAGCAGCGCACCCTTGGGCTGTCCGGTCGATCCCGATGTGTAGACGATCAGGCAGGGGTCACGCCCGCCACACCCGTCCCGGGCAGCCGCCAGTGCCGCGTCGGTCGTCGAGTTGCCTGCCGCGAGGAAATCGGACCACGGGCTCACCCCCGCGACCGGCGGCTCGCCGTCGAACGCCACGATATGCTCGAGCTCGGAGGAAGCGGCACGTAGCGCACGGATCTCGCCCCCGTAAGAGCGCTCGCCGATGCGAGTCCGGGTCAGAAGCACACGGGGCGCGGCATCGCCGACGACATAGGCAAGCTCATCCAGCGTGTAGCGCGGATTGAGGCCGATCCAGATTCCGCCGATCGAAGCCGTTGCGAGGAAGGCGATCAGATACTCCGGATGCGGCGTCTGCAGGGTAGCCACGCGATCGCCCTTGCCTACGCCGGCAGCGATCAGCGACCGCGCCAGCCGGTCGATCGCGTCGCGCATCGCCGCATAGGTCCAGCGCCTGTCGTCCAGCACCATCGCTTCGGCATCCGGCGCTCGCGTCGCGATCCAGGCCGGATAGTCGCTGACCCGGTCCAGCCGCGGGGCGCCCGATTCCACAACCATCATCTGCATATTCCTTATGATCGTCCACGCCGCGACGGGACGAGAAAGAGAAGGGACGCCAGCGCCAGCAGGGCCGGCACGAAGGCGACGAAACCCGCCACCGCCGGCCCCGCCTTGCCGGTCAGCGACAATATCAAGGCGGTAAGCGCCGGACCGAGCGCGAGGCCGAGCTTTTCAATCGACGTCCAGATTCCTGTGAAGACGCCTTCGATCCCGCTTTCGCCCCCTGCCCTTCGCCCAGCGCTTTCGGCGTGCGCGATATGGGCGGCGAGCGTGAACGGCATGACCTGCAACCCGGCAAAGGGTGCCCCCGCGCTGACGAAACAGGCAATGGCGATCCCCCATGGAGCGTGGAGCCACGCCGCGCTCCCCACCGCCGTCGCGGCCGCAGCATAACCGAGCGCCGCCGCGGCCAGCATCCGCCTTTCGCCGAAGCGCCGGCCGAGCCGCGACCAGAACGGCGCGCTCAGGATGGTGGCGAGCAGCATTGCCCCGAGCGCGACGCCGATATCGCGCTCCGGCCGGCCGAATGCCCCGGTGACGAGATAGGGCGCGGCGGCCGACACCGCGCCAACGGCGGTGAGTTGGAGAAGGAATGCGCAAGCAAGTCTGCGGAATCCTGCGTTGGCGATCGCCAGCCGGAGTTGAGCGACAAGCCCCTCCTGCGGCCTTGACCCTCGCTCGACGGGCCCTTGCTCGACGGGTGTTGCGAGATCGTGGCGCCGCAACATCGCGATCGGTCCGATCATCGCGATCAGGCAGGCCGCCGCAACGACAAGGCCCATCGCGGCATAACCCGTCCTGCCGCCGCCATAATAGGCGACAAGCGCCGGGGCGACCCCCGCACCCGCGAGCACACCGACCATCGAGGCGGTCATCCGCCACCCGACCAGCCGGCCCCTGCCGCCCGCATCGGGCGTAATCTCGGCGGGTACGGCGCTATAGGGAACCGCGAACAGCGAATAGAAGGTGGCGAGAAGGAAATAGCATCCACCCGCCCAGAGAAAGCCGTTCACCGCGCCCGTTACCGGTGCCGTGAACAAAGCGGCGAACGCCAGCGGCAGGCCGATCGCCCCCGCCAATAGAAAGGGTCGCCGTCGCCCGAAGCGCGACCGGGTCCGATCCGACCAGGCTCCGACAAAGGGATCCCAGAAGATCGCCCAGGCCTTGGGCACGAACAGGATGATCGCCGCCCACGCCGGTGGAATCGCAAGGGTCTCGGTGCAGAAATAGAGGAGCAGCACCGTCGGCACGGTCGAGAACACGCCGTTCGCGAGCGAGCCGATCGCATAGACTCCGGTCGCCGCGCGCGAGATGGTCAAAGCCGGTGGTGCCGGAGCGCGGGCGATCATGCCGAGGGCGGCACCCAGGCGGTCAGCCAGCGCGCGACCAGGGCAGGTCGGTCAGCATCCTCTATCTCGATCTCGCAATCGATCGCCGTGATGCGCCGCCCCTTGTCGTCGTGGCGCACGTCCGCCACTTCGAAATGCCCGCGGACCCGCGCGCCAGCCGGAATCGGTGAAACGAGCCGGAGCCGATCGAAGCCATAGTTCAGATTATATCCGGCCAAGGCGGGGTCCGTGTCCCAGCCCTGCCCGGTCGCGTCATGGAACATGCGCGTCAGCAGCGCGATGGTCAGGAAACCGAAGGCAATGGTGCCGCCGAATGGCCCGTTGGCGGCCGCCCATCGCGGATCGATATGCATCGGGTCCGGATCGAGCGTGGTCGCGCCAAAGGCGTCGATCATTTCCTGCGTGACCGTAATCCAGTCCGATATGCCGATCAGGCTTCCTGGCGTGAAGCCTTGCGACATTCGGTCTAAGCTGGGCGTGGACATGCAGTCTCCCGTGAGTACAATTGATCCGCTAATAAATATGATATTGAGCTCAGTTTTATGAATTCGTCAACCGCCCCTCGTCCGACCACCGCCGCGCCGTTCACCGCCGCCGCCGATACGGGGCTTTCCTTCATCGACTTCCTGAGCGAGCGGCTTGCCTCGGCGCCACCGCCGACCAAGGGGCAGCGCACCCGTGAACGGTTGAAGATCGCCGCCGCGCGGGTGCTGGAGCAGAAAGGCTATCACGCCTTGCGGGTCGCCGATGTGGCGGAAGCCGCGGAGGTCGCCGAGGGCTCCTTCTACGTCTATTTCCGCGACAAGACCGAAGTGACGCTGGCGGTGCTGACATCGCTGCTCGAGGACTTTTTCGGCGTCAATCTGACCAGCCAGTCCGACGAGGGCCCGTTCGACACGATCCGCCGCACCAATCGGCGCTGGTTCGCCATCTGCCGGAGCAATTCGGGCCTGATGCGATGCATGCTGCAGGTGGGCGATGCCGATCCCGAATTCGCCCGGATGGCCCAGAACAGCAACCGGCGCTGGTACGAACGTATCGCCGCCAGCGTCACGCGCCGCTATCCCGAAGGAGCATTGTCGGAGCCACTCGTGCTGCTGGTCGCTTATATGCTCGGCGCGATCATGGACGATCTGGCGCGCAAGCTGGTCGTCTATCCGGACGAGGGATTGCTGGCACTGCTTGGGGAACTTGGCGCCAACGATGTCATCGCCGCCGACGCGGCGAGCGTGCTCTGGATGCGGACGCTATATCCAGGCGTGCCGATCGACGGAGACCTCCATGCGGTCGCCCGCGCCATCGCCTCCTGGCCATCCCCGACGATCGCTGGCGCGAGATAGCGATCGGCTGGACTGCTACCTTGCAGGACTGGCCCTCTCAGCCCTCGTCTTGGACTATCGGGCCTGACACCGGTCACGCTATTGGCGATCGATCGCATCGCTCGAAGTGACGAGAAATGCCGCTTGATTCGCAGGAGACAGGTTTTTTGACGTCATCAGCCAACAAGGAACACCCGCTCGGGCCTGGCCGGATTCGTTCGGTCGTCATCCTGGGTGGGGGCACGGCGGGGTGGATGACGGCAACCGCGCTCGCCCGCTCGTTCGGGCGCGCGGTGTCTATCACGCTGCTCGAATCCGAAGAAATCGGGACGGTGGGAGTCGGTGAAGCGACGATCCCGACCATTCACTGGTTCAACGAGCTGATCGGGCTGGACGAGGCAGACTTCCTCCGCGCGACCAAGGCGAGCTTCAAGCTCGGCATCGAATTCGTCGACTGGAAAAGGCCCGGCCACCGCTATTTCCACCCGTTCGGAGAGTTCGGCGCGCGCCTGCCCGGCGTGGCATTCCACCATCGCTGGCTCAAGGCGCGCGCGGCAGGCGTCGACCTGCCGCTGTCGAGCTTTTCGCTGGCCGGACAGCTCGCGGCGGAGAACCGCTTCGCCAAACCGGCGGGCGATGCGCGGTCGATCCTGTCCACGCTTGGGTACGCCTATCACTTCGATGCCAGCCTGTACGCACGACATCTGCGCGGTATCGCCGAGGCGGCGGGCGTCACACGAATCGAAGGCCGGCTGCAGGATGTCGAGCGTGATCCGTCGAGCGGCTTCGTCACCGCGCTCACCACCCAGCGGGGCGAGCGACTGGAAGGCGACCTCTTCATAGACTGCTCCGGTTTCCGCGCACTGCTGATCGATCAGGTGATGGGCGGTGGCTTCGAGGACTGGTCGCACTGGCTGCCGTGCGATCGAGCTGCGGCGGTGCCCTGCGCCCGCGTCGCGGAGACAACGCCCTACACCCGCTCCACCGCGCGGGCGGCAGGGTGGCAGTGGCGCATCCCGCTCCAGCACCGCACCGGCAACGGTTATGTTTACGCCAGCCGCTTCATCAGTGATGACGAAGCGACCGCGACGCTGCTCGCCAACCTGGACGGCGAAGCGCTCGCCGACCCGCGCGTGCTGCGCTTCACCGCAGGCACGCGGCGTCGCGCCTGGATCGGTAATGTCGTTGCGATCGGGCTGTCTTCCGGATTCCTCGAACCACTGGAATCGACCAGCATCCACCTGATCCAGAGCGGCATCGCCAAGCTGCTGACGCTGTTTCCGGATCGAGACTGCGATCCGACGCTCGCCGAGCGCTTCAACATGCTGCTCAATGCCGACATGGATACGATCAAGGACTTCCTGATCCTCCACTATCACGCAACGACCGACAAGCCCGAGCCGTTCTGGACGGAACGCCGCGCGATGCCGCTGCCCCAATCGCTGGTCGAGCGCGAGGACCAGTATCGCCGCTCCGGCCGGTTGATGCTCCGCTCCGACGAACTGTTCCGCGATGCCAGTTGGCTGGCAGTGCTCGACGGACAGGGAATCGAGGCCAGTGACTATAACCCGCTTGCCGACGCGCTCGATGCAGCCACGAACGTGGCGCAGGTCCGTCAGATTGCAGCAGTGATCGCGCGCGCGGTGCCGACTCTGCCCCGGCACGATGAAGCGCTGGCCCAGGCAATGGCGTCCACGGGATGATCCGGCCCGAAATCACCGCGCGGCGTATCGGCGACGAGCGGCAGCCGATCGTCATCGTCGAGGGTTTCCATCCCGATCCCGAACAGTTGCGGAGTGCGGCGGAATCCGCGCAGTTCGAACCAGCGCATCGCCACTATCCGGGAATCCGCGCGACATTGCCGACCGATTATTTCACGCGTGTTCGCCCGGTCCTGGTCACGGTACTACGGGAGGTGTTCGGTCATGCCGGGGCGATCGACCTGATCGACGCCAGCTTCTCGATCGTGACCGCGCCGCCAGCCGACCTGACCATCGAGCAGCGCCTGCCGCATGTCGATGCGGTGCAACCCGGCCGGATCGCGCTGGTCCATTATCTGTCACGCGACGACGGCGACGGCACCGCTTTCTTCCGGCACCGCGCCAGCGGGTTTGAGACGATCGATGAAACGCGATCGGCCGGCTATCTCGCGCAACTCAACAGCGAACTGAACAGGGGTGGCATGCCGCCGCATGCCTATGTCCATGACGACACAGCCCTGTTCGAACGGATCACGGAGGTCGCCGCGCGCTACAATCGCGCAGTCATCTATCGCAGCGCGATCCTGCACAGCGGCGCGATCCGGCCGGGCACACCGCTCGATGCCGACCCGGCGACGGGTCGGCTGACCGTCACCGCTTTCCTTTCCGCTGACTAAGCCGCTGCGGCGGCTGCACGGCGAGATAGACGGTGCTCCAGAGCTGGGCGGCGTTCGATTCGTCGACGTCCTGCTTGCCGGCGCCAAACGGAACGACCCGGTAGCGCCCCTTGTCATAGGCCCAGGACCAGAGCTCCGAGCTCTGTGTCGCGCGCGTCGCCTCGATCGCGCGCCACAACCTGGTCTGCGCGTCGATCAGGATGGCGCGTGTCGTCGCCGGCAGATCGCGCCGTGCCAGTTGGCGCTCCAGCCCGGCCGCGAACAGCGCCTGCTGCCACGACCATACCACCGCGCCGTGATAGGCGGCCGGCGTGAAGCGATCCTGCACCACCGGCGTGGCCAACGCCGGATTGGCGACCAATAGCCCGATATCGGTCATCAGGCCTGCGGGGAATGGTCGCGCGAGCGCACCTACATAGGTGGCGAGCTCTGCAGGGCTGGGATGGCCGAACAACAGCAGGAAGCCGTCATCGGAGTTGATGATCGGCACCGGCACGCCATGATCGTCGAGCGAGATCGCGTGGAAGGTGAGCGATTGCCCCTTGAGGGCCGCAAGCGCCGGCGCAGCCGAGACGCCGACGCGTCCGGCATAACGTCGTACCTGGGCCGAAGCTTCACCGGCTGGCACGTCGACCCGGAACAAGCGGGGTGCCTGTTCGCGCCACGTTTGCGCGAGCGTATCGGCACGGGCGAACGCGGCGCGGTCGGCCGGCGTCAGATAAGGCTCAAGCAGCCCCGCCTTCAGAAGCTTGGCAGTAGCCTCAAGCGCGGCGGGCACGAAGATCGCATTGACGTCGTACGGGTAGCGCCCGCGACCGAGCCCCTCCTCGCTGTCCCGCCATTGCCCGGTCAATCGCCCCGGCAGGATCGCTACCAGCCGTTTCCAGTCGGGCTCAGCGGCGAACGGTCCGGCAGCGGTCAGGACAAAGCGCAGGTTGCGTACCAACAATGCGCCCGCGGATTCGGCGCTGCCCGGATGCGCCGCGCTGGGGACGGTGCGCGCCAGGAATGCACGGGCTTCCGCCGGGCTGGCGTGATCGAGCAGATAGTCCCCCGCGACAGGGCCAAGCATATAGTCGTCGTCGATCATCGCATAGTCGAGCGTAGGCGCGTCGCCACCCGCTTGTCCGTGCTGGCGATGGTCCACGATCGCGAATTCGGACAGTCCCTCCTCATGCGCCACGTCGCCTGACGGGTCGAGCCGGGCAAGCACCGCGCCGATCCCCGCTTCGATCGCAGGGCCGCGCAGTACCGGCATGAGCAAGCGCACCGACATCAGCGTGTCGCGACCGAAATAAGTATCGAAACGCCATGAGCCGGCGAGGAATTTCTCGCGATAGCTGAGGAAACGTAGCGCGTCCCGCGCGACGGGATCGCGCGCCGCGTGCGTATTGAGGAGTTCGGTCTCGGTCAGCCCGGTCAGGGGCGTGTCGCCGCTTGCCGCCACGATCCGCATCCGTATCCGGCCGCTCGCGCCGGCCACGATCGTGTTATCCACGATGCGCCCGTCGAGCACCTCTATCTCGAGGCGATACCCCGGCGCCCCATCGACGCGATCCCGGGCATAGATCAGGCGCGATCCCTCTACCCGCGCCGGTGTCGCGACCTCGGCCGGAAAGCGTCCGACCGATTGATAGTCGCGCAGGAAGCGGACGTTCGACAGGACCGCCTGCCGGATCGTGAGGCGCGGCGTCGTCAGCGACGCGGTCGCAGCGATACCGTAAAGCGGCCGCCCCTTCGCATCGGCCAGCGTCACTGGAGCAGGCGATTGTTCGAGCTGCCACGTCACCGGTGCCGCGAGCGGCGCGAACCATAACCCTACGCCGCTGTTGCCCGCAGGGAACGCGACGAGGATTCGCGGATCGGCTCCGTTACGCAGCAGCAGGTGCGCGGCAACCTTCCCGTCACGGACGAAGGCATTGAGATTCTGTCCCTCGACCAGGCGATAGGCGAGTTCGGGTCGAGCTACCGGCTGCCCGCCGGCGGCCATGCTCTGGCCCGCCGCCAACAACAGTGCCCCGGCTGTCAGCTTGCGCAAGTGGTGCCGCATCGTCTTCTCCTCAGCTTCCGGAATGACGAAGGCGCGGCAAGCCTTGCAGCCGCCGCGCCCCCATCAACATATCAAATCATCGACAGGATCAGAACTTCATCGTGATCGAGCCGCCATAGGTCCGTCCGACGATGCCGCGGGCATAGAAATAGCCGTCGGTGACCGCCTGAGTCTGTCCCTGCCGCGGATTGCCCTCGGTCAGGCCCACGACATCGAAGAGATTGTCGACGTTGAAGTTCAGCTGGAGCCGGTCGGTGACGTTGAAGTTCACGCCCAGGCTGGTGACGCCATAGCTTGGCAGCGCGACACCGTTGCCCGCATCGGCGAAGATCT
The DNA here is from genome assembly GCA_029202385.1 of Candidatus Sphingomonas phytovorans. NCBI lineage: Bacteria > Pseudomonadati > Pseudomonadota > Alphaproteobacteria > Sphingomonadales > Sphingomonadaceae > Sphingomonas > Candidatus Sphingomonas phytovorans. The sequence goes on along the minus strand of CP119314.1, from coordinate 817,868 downwards.
TACCGATATATTTGTAGCGGCCATAGATTTCGCCCAGCCCGTTCGGGAGCTTCGCGGTCGGGGTGATGGTGAACAGCTTGGCCGGCGTGCGCTCAGGCCGGTTGCCCTCGAAGCCCGCCTGGTTGGCGCCGTTGATCGCCAGGTTGACGAGCTTCGGATCCTGGAAAACGCCCTGGAAATCGATCGCGAACCAGTCGATCGGACGGACGTTGAGATCGACCTCGACACCATTGGTACGCAGATCGGCGTTGATGTTGCTCTGCACCGCCGGGTTCACCGGGTCGGCGAAATTATAGTTCTGGTTCCTGAAGTTGGTGCGGAACAGCGTGACCGACCCGCTGAAGATACGGCCATATTGATACCGGACGCCCGCCTCATAGAGCTCGATCGTCGTGATCGGATCAGTGTTGTTGGTCTGGAACCCGTTGGCGTAGCGCGCATAAACCGCGAAGTTCGGCGTGAAGAGATAGTTCACGCCAACGGTGTACGCCGCCTTCTTCTGGGTACGCCGCGTCGTGACATAGGTGCCGTTGAAGGTCGAGCCGACATTGCGGATCACACCACCCACGCCCGGCTGCACCGGCTGGTTCACCGCCGCGGTCTGACCGTCGCGGAACGTCGCGTCGTCGCTTTCCCAGCGAACGCCGCCGTCGATCCGCAGATCACCAATCGCGAATTCATCGTTCACGTAGAGCGATATGGACGAATCCTTGCGCTCCCGGATGCCGCCACCCCAGTCGCCATAGGAGACCAGACCGTTGTCGCTCAGCGTGCCGATGACCTTGTTGTTCGCATCAAGCGCGACGACGTCGTAGATGTCGCTATTGGTGCGCACGTCGTTGACGACGCTGGCCGTCGCCGACTGATCCTGCGACCGCTTGGTATTGTAGTACATCACGCCGGCGGTCAGCGAGTTCTTGAAGCTGTCGCCCTGATACTCCCAGCGGCCACCGACATTCAGGCCGAAGTCGCGCCCGTCGAGATAATCATGATTGAGCGTCGTGCGCTGTAGGAAGCCATTGCCGTTGAGCGCGTTGAGCTCCGCCGTCTGGTTCGCGCCCAGCAGCACGCCGGTGCGCAGGTTCTTGATGCCGAAGCGCACCGTCGTCGGGAAAGCCGCACGCCCGGCCGTCAGCAGGCTGTCGATGGGCGAGGATGCGCCTGGCGTCAGGTAGTTGACCGCACTCGTCAGGCCAGCGTTGCCGGTGCCGGAACCGGGGAACAGGCCGTTGAAGTCATACGAATATTTCAGATAGCGCGCCTTGGCGAACAGATCGATCGAATCGCTAACCGGCTTGTCGATGTCGAGGCGAATCTGCGCGGTCTTGGCCTTGATGCCGTCGCGATAGCGGAAATCGCGGAACCCGCTCGGATGGGCGGCGGTCGAGACCGGCACCGCGATGTTCGAGAAAGCGTCGCCGCCGACATTGCCGAATTGCGTGTCGAGGCTGGGAATGCCGCCCGGCTTGCCATTGGTGAAGCGATAGGGCTGGTCGGCATAATAGGCGTTCTCCATATCGCCGCCCTTGGCCGAGAGGCGGATATAGCCGCCATCATCGAAGCGATATTCGAGCGCACCCTTGAGGCGCCAGCCGGCATAATCGAACGGGTTGTCACGCACGCCCGGGCTGGACTGGATATAACCGCCAATGTTGAACGCGAGGTGGTCGGAGATCGGCTGCGAATAATAGAAATCGCCGCGCTTCAGCCCGTAATTATACGCGGTGACGCGGGCAATCCCCTCGGCCTGCTTGAAATTGGGGGTCTTGGAGATGAAGTTGATCGTCGCGCCCGCACCATTGACGGTCAGCACGCCCGACGAACCGCCCTTCACCGCCTCGAGGCGATCGATGGTGAGGTCCTGGTCGAAGAAGAAATCCGCGCCGCCACCATTGTAGAGGATCGGCATGCCGTCCTCTTCCAGCTGAACGAAGCGCTGGCCGCCGCCCTGAAGGCCGCGCACCGAATAGTTGTTCGAGACCTGGCCTGCGGTAGCCTCGACGAAGATGCCCGGCACGAGTTCGAGCATGTCGGCGGTCGACCGCGGCGCCTTGCGATCGAGGGCGATGCGATCGGCATAGGTAATGTCGGCCGAAGCGGTGATCAGCGGGCGGTTGCGCGTCGTCTGGCCGGTGACGACGATGTCAGTCAACGGCTGGGCGTCATCGCTCGGGGGCGTCTGGACCGCCGCGGGCGCCGCCGTGTCACTCGGCACGTTCTGCGCGAAAGCGGCAGTCAACGGCATCGTGGCCACGCCTGCCAGCAGCGCGGCGCGAACGCCGGCACGAATGGAAAACTGCATAGATCCTCCCAGTCACTCTATCGCCGGGTCTTCCGGCTCGCGGGCCGATTAGTCCCGGGACGGTTTTTTTGAAAACCTTTTCTGCAACATTTTTGCGAAATTTGACCAAGCTGTTGCAGACGGGCAACGTGGCCCGATGCCGCACCACGGAGTCATCCGCCGCGGCGGAGAATCATTCGACAACACGCCGGCACTAGGCGAAATTGCCCGGATTGCTTCCTCTCATCCCATGCTTCGGGGCCACAGCCGTTGGCATTCCAAGTCTGGCCGTTGCGCCAGAAACACGAAAATCCTTTCGAAGCGTCCACATGATCGCGCCGATCGCACGGCAATCAGTGATATCGTTTTCAAAAAATATAGGTCAGGTATCGCGGACCACGATCTCGGTTCTGAGGGTGGTCGAACGCGGCCGGCCGCCGTCGATCTGCTGCATCAGCTTCTCCACGAGCAACGCGCCCGCGACATCGGTCTTCTGGCTGATCGTCGTTATCGCGGGGCTGAAATGCGCCGCCGGAGGAATATTATTGTACCCGACCAGCGAAAAATCGTGCCCCGCGAGTTGGCCACGCTCCTTGAACGCGCCGATTACGGCCATCGCTGCGGTATCGGAGAAAGCGAACACCGCGTCCGGCTGGCGCGCGCCGACGAGATAGGCGGAAACGGTCTCCGCAGTCGCGGTGAAGCCCATCGATGCGATCGGGAGAAAATCGATCGCAACGTCACCCTGCTCGGTAGCGACATCTCTCAGCCCCTCGAAGCGCAGGCGCAATTCCTCATGCCTGATATCGCCGACGAACAACCAGTGCTTGCGGTGCGCGGCAACGAAGTGCTGCCCTGCCAGGCGACCACCGAGGAGATTGTCGCTGCCGACGGCGCAATAACCGGTATCGGGCGCCACTGCGCCCCACACCACCAGAGGTACATCGTGACGGCCAAGGCTTCGAAGCATCGCGTCGCGCGTCCCCTGCCCCAGCACGATGAAGCCGTCGGCGCCACGCGCGCGATAGAAATCGCGGAAGGCCCGGACGTCGTCCAGGCCGGGAGGAGACAGAAGAAGATCCTGATTGCGGATCGACAGCGCCTCGGACACGCCGGCGAGCAGTTCGAAGACGAACGGATCGCCGATGGCACCGTGAACATGCGATCCGAAATCGAGCATCACCGCGATCGTGCTGGTCCGCGAGTGGCGGAGCTTCTGCGCATTGCGATTGACGACATAACCCTGCGCCAGCGCCACCTCGAGCACCCGTTCGCGCGTTTTCTCGGTCACCAGGGGACTGCCGCTGAGGACACGCGACACCGTGGGCATCGACACCTGCGCGATACGCGCGATGTCCTGCATCGTCGGTCTCGCTTCCCCCGTACGAGGCTCGGAGCGCTCGGGCGCCTGTTTCGTCGTCATTGCGCCACTATGATCTACAATCATATCTCATCAAGCGACTCGTTCCTCGCCTGAGGCGCGCAGCTAAAGCGGAAGCCTGGTCGTCAGCTTGATGCAGTTCAGCGCAAAACTAGAATTGATCGAGCCCACGCCCGGCAGGTGGAGCAACACCTTCTTCAGGAACACCTCATAATCGCCGACGCTGCGGACGACGACGCGCATCAGATAATCACCCTGCCCGCTCATCGAGAAGCATTCGACAATCTCCGGATGGTCTCGCGCCTGCGCTTCCAGCGCCTCAAGCGTTTCCTCGTCATGCTGCTTCAGGCGAAGCTCGGCAAAAACGTTGACCGTCAGGTCGAGCAGCAGCGGATCCAGGATTACCGCGCGCTCGCGGATCACCCCGCTTTCCTCCAGCTTCTTGAGGCGGCGCCAGCATGGCGTATGCGACAGGCCGACATCGCTCGCCAGGTCGGCGACCGACCATTGCGGGTTCGCCTGAAGGGAAGCCAGGATTTTACGATCTATCTTGTCCACGCAATTTATATCCTAATATCGGCAGCCATAACGCACGAATTTTTGCGCGATTGCTCGCCATAACGGAACAACGAGAACAAGTCTTTCCTCATCGGATCGGCAATAACGCGGCCATGACCAAGCCGGCGATACCGGGGGCCGACGCGATCGCGTTGTCGCTCCATATTCCAGAACCGACAGCACGTCCGGGCGACGTTGCCGATTTCAGCCACCTGCGTCTCGACGCGGCCGGAACGACGCGTCGCCCTGATATTTCGGCGGACGAGGCCGACATGCGGGAACTCCCCTATGGGCTGGTACGCGTGCTTGACGATAACGGAGAGGCCCTTGGCCCCTGGAATCCGCAGCTCGCGCCGGAGGTACTGCGCAAGGGCCTGCGGGCGATGGTGCAGACCCGCCTGTTCGAGGACCGCCTGTTCAGGGCACACCGCCAGGGCAAGACCAGCTTCTTCATGAAATCGACCGGCGAAGAAGCGATCGGGGTTGCGCAGTCGCTCGCGCTCGCCCCTGACGACATGTGTTTCCCGACCTACCGGGTGCAGGGCTGGCTGATCGCCCGCGGTTATCCGATCGTGGACATGATCAATCAGATCTACTCCAATGCGCGCGATCCGCTGAAGGGGCGGCAATTGCCGATCCTCTATTCGGCGCGCGACTATGGGTTCTACTCGCTGTCCGGCAATGTCGGCAGCCGCTTCGGCCATGCCGTCGGCTGGGCGATGGCGTCAGCCTATAAGGGCGGCCATCGCATCGCCCTGGGCTATATCGGCGAAGGCACGACGGCTGAGGGCGACTTCCACGAGGCGCTGACCTTCGCGGCGGTCTACCGCGCGCCGGTGGTCCTGGTGGTCACCAACAACCAATGGGCGATCTCCAGCTTTTCGGGGATTGCGGGCGCCGAAAGCACGACCTTCGCCGCCAAGGCGATCGGCTACGGGCTGCCCGGTCTGCGGGTCGACGGCAATGACTTCCTGGCGGTCTGGGCGGCGACGCTGTGGGCAGCCGAGCGGGCACGGACCAATCGCGGCGCGACGCTGATCGAGTTCGTGACCTACCGCGCCTCCGGTCATTCTACGAGCGACGACCCGACCAAATACCGCCCGGCGGACGAAGCCGCGCACTGGCCGCTTGGCGACCCGATCGAACGCTTGAAGCAACACCTGATCCTGATCGGCGAATGGACCGAGGAGCGTCATGCGCAGATGGAGGCGGAACTGAGCGAGATCCTGCGCGACGCCCAGCGCGAGGCTGAAGCGGTCGGCACCTTGGGCACGTCCAAGCCCGACGTCGCCGAGATGTTCGAGGGCGTGTTCAAACAGCCCGACTGGCGCGTGATCGAACAGCGCGGCGAACTGGGAATCCAGTCATGACCGGCATGAACATGATCCAGGCGCTTAATTCGGCGCTCGACACCATGCTCACGCGCGACCCCGACGTGCTCGTCTTCGGCCAGGATGTCGGCTATTTCGGCGGTGTTTTCCGCGTCACCGACAAACTGCAGCAGCGCCACGGCCTCGAGCGCTGCTTTGACGCGCCGATTTCCGAAGGCGGGATCATCGCCACCGCGATCGGCATGGGTGCCTATGGATTGCGGCCGGTCGCCGAGATCCAGTTCGCCGATTATATCCTTCCCGCCTTCGACCAGCTCGTGTCGGAAGCGGCCCGCCTGCGCTATCGATCGAACGCCGAATTCTGGGCGCCGATCACTGTCCGCTCGCCTTATGGGGGCGGCATCTTCGGCGGTCAGACTCACAGCCAGAGCCCTGAGGCGATCTTCGCGCACATCACCGGCCTCAAGACCGTGATTCCGTCGACGCCCTATGACGCGAAAGGGCTGCTGATCGCCGCGATCGAGGATGATGATCCCGTGATCTTCCTCGAGCCCAAGCGCCTCTACAACGGCCCGTTCGACGGTCGTCACGACCAGGCAGTGGCGAGCTGGGCCGGCCATCCTTCAGCCGAGGTGCCCGAAGGCCATTATACCGTTCCGCTCGGCAAGGCAGCGGTCGTTCGCGCCGGCAACGAGGCGACGATCCTCGCTTACGGCACCATGGTGCATGTCGCACGGGCCGGGATCGAAGATAGCGGCGTGGACGCCGAACTCATCGATCTTCGGTCGATCGTGCCGCTCGATATCGATACGATCGTCGCCTCGGTGAAGAAAACCGGGCGTTGCGTCATCCTTCACGAGGCATCCCGGTTTGGCGGCTTCGGCGGCGAATTGTCCGCGCTGGTGCAGGAACGCTGTTTCTATCATCTGGAAGCCCCGATCGAACGCGTGGCGGGCTGGGATACACCCTACCCGCATGCGTTCGAATGGGACTATTTCCCTGGCCCGGCCCGCGTCGCCGCCGCGCTTCGGCGCGTGATGGCCGATGTTACCGTAATGGATCTCTGACATGGCACGTTTCACCTTCAAGCTTCCTGACATTGGGGAAGGCATCTCCGAGGCGGAGATCGTCGCGTGGCACGTGGCGGTCGGGGATCGCGTGGAGGAGGACCAGGGCCTTGCCGACATGATGACGGACAAGGCGACGGTGGAGATGGAATCGCCGGTCGCGGGCGTGGTGGTCGAGCTGGCCGGCGAGGTCGGCGACCAGGTGTCGATCGGGGCTGCCTTGGTGGTGATCGAGACCGATGCCGCCGAGACGGTGGCCGATGCCGCGCCAGCCGAGACCAAAGCCGAAGAGATCGAGGAGCAGATCGAGGCGGAAACGCCGGGGGCCGAGGAGGTAGCTGAAAAGACCTCTCCCCATCGCGGAGAGGGTTTGGGAGAGGGGCAGTCACAAGCGCCATCGCCCGAAACTGCCCCTCTCCCCGACCCTCTCCCCCAAGGGGAGAGGGAGAAGAGCGCCCATGTCCTCGCCTCGCCCGCGGTCCGCGCCCGGGCGGCCGACCTTGGCATCGACCTTGGCAGCGTGAAGGCCGAGGGCGACCGGATCCGCCACGCCGATCTCGATGCGTATCTGCGCTATGGGTCAGGCCAGGGCTATCACGCGCCGCACGTGTCGCGCGCCCGCGCCGACGAGCCGATCAAGGTCATCGGCATGCGTCGCCGCATCGCCGAGAACATGGCCGCCTCGAAGCGGACCATCCCGCACTTCACCTATGTCGACGAGATCGACGTCACCGCGCTCGAGGAGATGCGTGCCGATCTCAACGCACACCGCGGCAACCGGCCCAAGCTGACCATGCTGCCGCTGATGATCGTCGCGATCTGCAAGTCGATCCCCGACTTCCCGATGATCAACGCGCGCTATGACGACGAGGCGGGCGTGGTGACGCGCCACGGTTCGATCCATCTCGGCATGGCGACGCAGACCCCGGCTGGCCTGATGGTCCCGGTGATCCGCGACGCGCAGGACCTGAACGTCTGGCAGCTCGCCAGCGAGATCGCCCGCCTCGCCGAGGCAGCCCGCACCGGCAAGGCGAAGTCGGAGGAGCTCAGCGGCTCGACGCTCACCATCACCTCGCTCGGGCCGCTCGGCGGCATCGCCACCACGCCCGTCATCAACCGGCCCGAGGTCGCGATTATCGGCCCGAACAAGATCGTCGAGCGCCCCGTCTTCCGTGGCGACGACATCGTCCGCGCCAGGCTGATGAACCTCTCGATCAGCTGCGACCACCGTGTCGTCGATGGATGGGACGCCGCAAGCTACGTCCAGGCCCTCAAGAAATATCTCGAAACCCCCGTCCTCCTCTTCACTGACGGGTGATCCTCACTCATCCAGAATAGAGCCAGCCTGTTGCGTCACCGCCCGGGCTGGTTTTCAGGCCGAGATTAGGCCGTGCATCTTCAGCTATCCGTCGCCGGCACGGTCAGCGTGCGACGAAGCGCCTGGACGATGGCGCTCCGCTCGATCGTTTCAGGGTCGGCATGCGTCGCCGGCATTAGCCCGATCGTGCGGGTAAAGGCGAAATCAGCCAGCGCCGGGCGCACCACACCAGGGTGACGGAAACCGTCGGGCATCACCGTCACACCGAGGCCGCGACGAACAAGCGCCAGGGTACGATCCTCACTGGTGGTGCGTGCCGCAAAGAAAGGGCGGACGCCATGGCTGGTGAAATAGCGGCTCGTCTCGGACAGCAACTCGCAGTGACGGCGTACGATCATCACATTGTCGGCCAGTTGATGTGGCTCGATCACCGGTAGATGAGCGAGCGGATGATCCCCGGCCATTGCCAGCGAATAACCTTCCGAGAAGAGCGCGATACCGGACTGCCTGTCACGATCGCCGCGCAAAAGCGTCACGGCGGCGTCTATTCGCCCACGCCCGAGGCGCTCATTGAGGTCGCGCTCGCCGGCCTCGACGATCTCAAGCCGCATTGCCGAGCCTTCGCGGCGCAGCTCGATCAGGAAATCCTCGATCAACGGCGTCGGAATCGTCGCCAGCACGCCAAGGCGAAACGTCTCACGCGCCGGCGTTTCCTGCACGGCGCGCTCGGCAATAAGGAACTCCGCCTCGATCCGCCGGGCTGATGCAGCAAAGCGCGCGCCAGCCTCGGTCAATTCGATCCGCCGGTTGGTGCGGTGGAATAGCATCTGGCCGAGTTCGCGCTCGAGCTTGGCGATACCAACCGACAGCGTCGGCTGCGACACGCTGCAGGCCCCGGCAGCACGAGAGAAATTCCCATGGTCGATAACGGCCAGGAAATACCGCAGCAGATAACGATCAATCATAGATACCATCTATAGCATAGGCACTATATGTTCAATTTTTCTTGATTCCTGCCACGTGCTATCAGCGTGGAAAGATTGAATGGAGAGCAGCGTTGGACATGACCCTTGATTTCGCGCTTGGCGAGAATGCGGACATGATCCGCGATGTGACGCAGCGTTTTGCGAGCGAGCAGATCGCGCCGCTGGCGGCACGGATCGATGCTGAGGACTGGTTTCCGAAGGAGCTATGGCCCGCGATGGGCGAGCTCGGCCTTCACGGCATTACGGTGGAGGAGGAGTTTGGCGGGCTTGGCCTCGGCTATCTCGAGCATGTCATCGCCTGCGAGGAAGTCAGCCGCGCCTCGGCCTCGATCGGCCTGAGCTACGGCGCGCATTCCAACCTGTGCGTCAACCAGATCCGCCGCTGGGCGAACCCCGAGCAGAAGGCGAAGTACCTGCCGAAGCTCGTTTCGGGCGAGCATGTCGGAAGCCTTGCCATGTCGGAGGCAGGCGCCGGCTCCGACGTCGTCTCGATGAAGCTGCGCGCGCAGGAGACCGATGCCGGCTATGTGCTCAACGGCACCAAGTTCTGGATCACCAACGCCGCCTATGCCGACACGCTGGTCGTCTATGCCAAGACCGGCGAGGGCAGTCGCGGCATCACCACCTTCCTGATCGAGAAGGACATGCCCGGCTTCTCGATCGGCCAGAAGATCGACAAGATGGGCATGCGCGGCAGCCCCACCGCCGAGCTGGTATTCACCGATTGCGAGGTGCCGCACGAGAATGTCATGGGACCGGTCAATGGCGGCGTCGGCGTGCTGATGTCGGGCCTCGACTATGAGCGCACCGTGCTTGCCGGCATCCAGCTCGGCATCATGCAGGCCTGCCTCGACGTGGTGCTGCCGTATTTGCGCGAGCGCAAGCAGTTCGGCAAACCGATCGGCGCCTTCCAGCTGATGCAGGCCAAGGTCGCCGACATGTATGTCGCGCTCAACTCGGCCCGCGCCTATGTCTATGCCGTCGCCCGGGCCTGCGACGCCGGCAAGACCACCCGCTTCGATGCTGCAGGCGCCATCCTGCTCGCCAGCGAGAACGCCTTCCGCGTCGCGGGCGAGGCAGTCCAGGCGCTTGGCGGCGCCGGCTACACCAGGGACTGGCCGGTCGAACGCTTCCTGCGCGATGCAAAGCTGCTCGATATCGGCGCAGGCACCAACGAAATACGCCGCATGCTCATCGGCCGGGAACTCATCGGGGCATGAGCGCGCCAGCGTTGGAGAGCAAGCTGTCCCCCGAGAGCGAGGCCTTTCGGGCGAATGCGGTGCACAATCGCGGGCTGGCGGAGCGGCTTCGGTCGGACGTGGCGCTGACGGCGCTGGGGGGATCGGAGAAGAGCCGGGAGCGGCATGTTTCGCGGGGCAAGCTGCTGCCGCGCGAGCGGGTGGAGCGGCTGCTCGATCCGGGATCGCCCTTCCTCGAGATCGGCCAGCTTGTCGCGAACGGCCTGTACGACGACGAGGTGCCGGGGGCCGGCATGATCGCCGGCATCGGCCGGGTGTCTGGCCGGCAGGTGATGATCGTGTGCAACGATGCGACGGTGAAGGGCGGGACCTATTATCCGCTGACCGTGAAGAAGCATCTGCGCGCGCAGGAGATCGCCGAGGCGAACCACCTGCCCTGCATCTATCTGGTCGATTCGGGCGGTGCCAACCTGCCGCACCAGGCCGAGGTGTTCCCCGACCGCGATCATTTCGGGCGGATCTTCTTCAACCAGGCCAATATGTCGGCCAAGGGCATCCCGCAGATCGCCTGCGTGATGGGCAGTTGCACCGCAGGCGGCGCCTATGTGCCGGCGATGTCGGACGAGACGGTGATCGTGCGCAACCAGGGCACGATCTTCCTCGCCGGACCACCGCTGGTGAAGGCAGCGACCGGCGAGGTGATCTCGGCCGAGGAGCTTGGCGGTGCCGAGACTCATGGCCGCAAGTCGGGCGTGGTCGACCATGTCGCCGAGAATGACGAGCATGCGCTGACCATCGTGCGCGACATCGTCTCTACGCTGGCCGAGAACCGCAAGCCCGACATCGCCCTGAAGGAGCCACGTCCACCGAAGTTCGATGCGGAAGAGTTGTACGGCATCATTCCAAGCGACGTCCGTGCGCCCTATGACGTGCACGAAGTGATCGCCCGACTGGTCGACGGGTCCGAGTTTCACGAGTTCAAGGCGCTGTACGGCAGCTCCCTCGTCTGCGGCTTTGCGCATATCTGGGGCATGCCGGTGGCGATCCTCGCCAATAACGGCGTGCTGTTTTCCGAAAGCGCGGTGAAGGGCGCCCACTTCATCGAGCTCGCCTGCCAGCGGCGCATTCCGCTGCTGTTCCTGCAGAACATCTCGGGCTTCATGGTCGGCGGGCGTTACGAGGCGGAGGGCATCGCCAAGCACGGTGCCAAGCTCGTCACCGCGGTCGCCACCGCAAGCGTGCCCAAGATCACTATCCTGATCGGCGGCAGCTTCGGTGCGGGCAATTACGGCATGTGCGGCCGGGCCTATTCCCCACGCTTCCTGTTCTCCTGGCCCAACAGCCGGATCAGCGTGATGGGCGGCGAGCAGGCCGCCTCGGTACTCGCCACGGTCCACCGCGACGCGGAAAGCTGGACCGAGGAACAGGCCGAGGCGTTCAAAGCCCCGATCCGCCAGAAATACGAGGACGAGGGCAATCCCTGGCACGCCACCGCCCGCCTCTGGGACGACGGCATCATCGACCCCGCCCAGACCCGCGATGTGCTCGGCCTCGCTTTTGCCGCTACCCTTAACGCCCCTGTGCCTGAACGGGCGCAGTTCGGCGTGTTCCGGATGTGACCGCCATGATCAAGTCCCTTCTCATTGCCAATCGAGGCGAGATCGCCTGCCGGATCATCCGCACCGCGCGGGCGATGGGCGTGCGCACGGTCGCGGTCTATTCGGATGCCGATGCCAAAGCGCTGCACGTGCGCCAGGCCGATGAGGCGGTGCATATCGGCCCCTCGCCTGCCCGCGAAAGCTATCTGGTGGGCGAGAAGATCATCGCCGCCGCCAAGGCGACCGGCGCCGAGGCGATCCATCCCGGTTACGGTTTTCTCTCCGAGAATGACGATTTCGCGCAAGCCGTGATTGATGCCGGCATCGTCTGGGTCGGGCCGAAGCCCGACAGCATCCGCGCGATGGGCCTGAAGGATGCCGCCAAGCAGCGGATGATCGCAGCCGGCGTGCCCGTGACGCCGGGCTATCTCGGCGACGACCAGTCGCCCGAACGTCTCGCAGCTGAAGCCGCCAAGGTCGGCTATCCGGTGCTGATCAAGGCGGTCGCGGGCGGCGGTGGCAAGGGCATGCGCCGGGTCGACGCACCTGACGACTTCGCCGACGCCCTGCTCTCCTGCCAGCGCGAGGCGGCCTCCTCCTTCGGCAACACCCAGGTGCTGATCGAGAAGTACATCCTCTCACCCCGGCATATCGAGGTGCAGGTGTTCGGCGACACGCACGGCAATGTCGTGCATCTGTTCGAGCGCGACTGCTCGCTCCAGCGCCGCCACCAGAAGGTGATCGAGGAAGCCCCTGCCCCCGGCATGGACGAGACCACGCGGGAAGCGATCTGCGCCGCCGCCGTCAAGGCAGCGAAGGCGGTCGACTATGTCGGCGCCGGCACGATCGAGTTCATCGCCGATGCAAGCGATGGCCTTCGCGCCGACCGCATCTGGTTCATGGAGATGAACACTCGCCTTCAGGTCGAGCATCCCGTCACCGAGGAGATCACCGGGCAGGACCTGGTCGAGTGGCAGTTGCGCGTCGCCAGCGGCGAGACGCTGCCCAAGCGGCAGGACGAGCTTTCCATCAACGGATGGGCAGTCGAAGCGCGGCTCTATGCCGAGAACCCGGCAACGGGCTTCCTCCCCTCGACAGGCCGGCTCGATTGTCTCCAGCTGCCGCAAGGCCTGCGGATCGAAACCGGTGTCGAAGAGGGCGATACGATATCGCCCTTCTACGACCCGATGATCGCAAAGCTGGTCACCCGTTCGGCAACCCGCGACGACGCGCTGGGCACCCTGGCCGATGGCTGCGCGCAGGTGATGTGCGAACCGGTGAAGACCAATGCCTGGTTCCTCGCCCGGCTCCTGAAGGAACCCTGCTTTCGCGCGGGTGACGTTACCACCGGCTTCATAGCCGATCACGCCGACCGATTGGCACGTGCTCCGGAGCCCGGGGCAGCCCTGCTTCAGGCAGCAGCCGATCGGGCGATCTTCCATCGCGACTTCGTTGCCGGCCACGCCGGCGATCCGGACTTCGACCGACTGCGCGGACTGCTCGGGTTCAGGCTGAACGCACCGGCCAATCGGCGGGTTCGCCTGGCTGTCGATGGTCGCGCGACCGAGGTCGACTATATCCTAGACTCCCGTTCCGACGAAAATCCGGGCGCTGTGCAGGCCGGCCAGTCCACCACCCTGTTCGAAGGCGGTGCAGCGTTCGAGACGCGGCCCTGTCGCGTCGAGGGCGCAGGCGCCGCTGGCGCTGCCGCCGATGGCGCGATCCTGTCCCCCATGCCCGGCCGCATCATCGCGGTCGAAGTCGTGGCGGGTGACGCCGTCACCAAGGGCCAGAAGCTGCTCACCCTGGAAGCGATGAAGATGGAGCACAGCCTTGTCGCCCCGTTCGACGGCCTCGTGGCTGAATTCAATGCGGAGGCCGGCGGACAGGTCAGCGAAGGCGCAGTGCTCGCGCGGATCGAACGGGCGGATTCCGTAAAATCCGCCTGATACCTTCGACGCAACCGGTATCGCACGCTAATTCCGGCTCCGACATCCGGCTGCCGATTCCGCCAGAATGATTGTGTCCGCCTTCAGCAAAGGCGCGAGCGTCGATCACCGGGATTTTCCGCGGCGAACCGAATAGGGGCGCTCATAATCTCCCGGCTCGACCCTGACCGACCCTTGCCGCGGTGTGACGCACGCCAACCGCTCCAATAATTTCACTTATATTACAATCATTTATACTGATCCGCATGATCCATTTGGCCCTCCAGAGTGGCGGCGCGGCCTAAATCGCCACCGGGCGCACCACCCTTACGGCAGCGACCTGAACGGGTTTCTTCGAATGAAAATTTTCCAAAAAAGATAATTATATCCAAATTGGGATTGCATTTTCGGAAACTACCTGATCTTATCGCAATCGGTAAATGTTGAGATCGTTGACGGCTTCCGGTTTGAAAAAACGAGAATGGAGCCGGGCGCATGGCAACCGATTTTCCGTATCTATAAACAAAGGGGGGTATGCATGAAGTCCATTCGCCTGTTCTGGTACACCAGCACCGCGCTCTCGATGGCCTTGAGCCTGGCGCCGGCTTCGGCGCAAACGGCCGATACCGACGCCGAGGCGGCGGATGAGATCGTGGTCACTGGATCGCGAATCCAGCGTTCCGGTTTCGACGCGCCGACGCCGACCACGGTCGTCGGCGAAGCCGAGCTGCGCCAGGGCAATCGCCCGAGCATTGCCCAGGTCCTGAACGACATGCCGCAGTTCCGCGGCACGTCGACTCCGGCGACGACGGTGGGCAACACGACCAGCGGCGTCTCGACCGCCGATCTGCGTGGGCTGGGTGCCGTGCGGACGCTGACCCTGCTCAACGGACACCGCTTCACGGGCAGCAACGATCTCAACATCGTGCCGCAGAACCTCATCAAGCGCGTTGACGTCGTCACCGGCGGCGCCTCCGCCGCCTGGGGTTCGGGCGCGGTCGCCGGCGTCGTCAACATCATCCTTGACGACGAACTCAAGGGCTTGCGCATGGGTGCACAGACGGGCGTCTCCTCGCGCGGCGACATGGGCCGCTACGGCGTCGATATGGCCTGGGGAACGAGCTTCGCGGGCGATCGCGGCCACTTCATGATTTCCGCCGACTATCTTCAGGAAAAGGGTGCCTTCGGCCGCAAGGACCGTCCCAATCTCGAATCGTCCGTCTTCCAGCGCCCCGATGGCAAGCTGATCCTCGCCAACGACGTCAACTACACCGTCCTCAATCGCGGCGGATCGCTCCTGCGCACCAATGGCACACCGTACAACCTGATCTTCAACCCCGACGGCAGCGTCGGTCCGCTACCGCTCGGCAGCCAGACGGCGGGTCAATTCACCGTCGGCGGCAACGGCCAGAACATCTACGACTATGTCGCCGTAAGTTCGCCTTATCAGCGCAACAATGTCTACGCGCGCGCCACCTTCGATATCACGGATTCCCTGAAGCTCTGGGCCGATGGCAGCTATAGCCGCATGTGGGGCAACTACAGCTTCTTCCCGGAAACGCCGATCGTGGCGATCATGCCGGACAATGCGTTCCTGACGCCGGCTGCGCGCAGTCAGCTCAGCGCCGCCGGCGTCACCGGGCCCTTCCTGCTGGGCCGGATCCTTGACGATGTCGGTCCCAATCGCATGCTGAACTTCAAGTTCTCCCGTCGCAACCTCGAAGGCTCGGTCGGCCTCAAGGGAAGCTTCGGCGACGGCTGGGGTTATGATGCCTATTACGATCACGGCGAGGCCAGGAGCGACCAGTCGCTCTACAACCAGCGGATCAAGGCGAATTTCGATCGCGCCATCGACGCAGTGCTGGTGAACGGCACGCCGGTATGCCGCGTCAATGCCGTCACCGTTACCGATCCGAATTGCACGCCGATCAACCTGCTCGGCAACGGCAATATCTCCGCGGCCGGCGTCGCCTACGCCTTTGGCGGAACCCGGTCCATCAGCACGATCAAGCTCGACGCGGCGGGCGCCAGCCTGCACGGCCATCCCTTCTCGACCTGGGCCGGGCCGGTGGACATCGCCGTTGGTACGGATTTCCGGTGGGAAGCTCTCGTAACCAACTATATCGACCCGATGTCCAAGGCGAATGCCTTTGCGACGCTCAACTCAGCTCCGACCAACGGCCGCTTCAGCGTCAAGGAAGTATTCGGCGAGGTCAACCTGCCGCTGATCGATCTCAAGGATGCAGTGCATTTCGAGATCAACGGCGCGGCACGCTATTCGGACTACAGCACCAGCGGTGGCATCTGGTCCTGGAAAACCGGCGGCACGCTGCGCCTCGTCAACGACCTGCTGCTGCGTTCCGTCTATTCGCGTGACATTCGCTCCCCGAGCGTCCCCGAATATTTCTCCACTCGCTCGACCAATATCGCCGACCTCTACGATCCTTTCCGGCAAGCAACCCAGGCCGGCGTGAGAATCTATACCGGCGGCAATCCCAACCTGACGCCCGAGATTTCGCACACCCTGACGGTCGGCGGTTCCTATTCGCCGCATTACGTGCGGGGATTCAGCGTCTCGGTCGATTATTACGACATCAAGATCGACAATGTGATCACGGTGGTCACCGTGACGGACACGCTCGCACAGTGTTTCCGTACGAACCCCAATGATCCCACCTGCGGCGGCGTGATCAGCCGCGGCGCGAACGGTGCAATGGAGTCAATTGCGGCTACGTATCGGAACCTCGTTTCGTACAGCACCCGTGGGCTCGATATTGAAGCATCGTACCGGACGTCGCTGGGCAATGGCAAACTCGGGTTCCGCGTGCTCGCCAATCATATCTTCGATCTGATGATTGCCAATGCCAACAGCTCGACGGATGTCGCAGGCGTCGTTGGCGGGGACACTGCCTTCTCGACACCGAAATGGCGGCTGACCGGCACCGTGACCTATGAGAATGCAGGTTTCGGCGCCGATCTGCGCGCACGCTATGTCGGTGGTGGTATCTACAGCAAGACTCAGGCGATCCTGAACAACCAGATCAGCAGCCGGACCTATGTCGACCTCGGCCTGCGCTTCAAGGTGGGAGACTTCACCCTGTTCGGCAACGTCAACAACATGTTCGATGTCGCCCCGCCCTATGTTCCGTACACCAACGCGAACTACGACGTGATCGGTCGCTATTTCTCGGCTGGCGTCAAAGTGAAGTTCTGATCGTCACGACCGCCCCCAGCACGGGGCACCATCCGGCCGCTCCCAAGCGCGGCCATCGGGGCAGCGGTGAGATCCACCGCTGCCCCGAAGCATTTCCGGGAACTGTGATCAGTCGCCCCGCTCATCCGGGCGCCGTAAATGGCCTGCAGGGTGAAATGCTCGCTCCGCGGCCTTCCCTCTTCCAGGCTCCTCCTGGTCGCCGCAAAAGACCAGTGAGCGATCCGTCTCGCGGAAGCGCCCTCCCGCCTGAAACAGGGCGCTGCTGGGCATCCCCTTCGCGTTCAGCCCTCCCCCGTGTCGAAGTGCCTGCCCCTCCAGGGAGGAAAGAACAGCCCCTTCGATCGCCAAGGCAGACACCCGGCGGTCAGGCCATCACATCACAGACCAATCGCCAATCCCGATATGCGATGACAGGTTTCGACAAGAACCGGGGTGCGCAGCGCGCCGGACAAACCGAATTCGAGAATGCTGTGGCGCGAGGCTGCTGAACTGTTGCGGCCAAATCCGCGCCAGCGATCTCGCCAGCCCTGCTTTTGAGGCAAGACACAGCCCTGCGATGATATCCAGATCGCGGGGCTGGCCAATGGTCGACGCGCGTGGATACAGCCACGTCGCCCCCCTTCGGGAGGTTATCAATCGATGTCGGGCTTCCAGGTTGGATCGACCTTGCGCACCTGCCCGTCGAGCGAGCGCAAGAGCAGCGCGGACGCGAGCGCGATCAGGCCAAGCAACGCGAAAAAGGCCCCGTGGCTTGTCCGGCTCCACAACATGCCAACCATTCCGGCCGACAGGCTGCCAGTGAAGATCGCCAGATACCATGCCGCGACCGTCGTCGCGCCGAGCCGTGGCGGCGCAAGCCTGGCGAACAGCCCGAGGCCCGTCGGCAGGACGAAGAGCTCACCCAGCGTGAAGATCGCGAAGAACATCACGAACCACAGCCATGTGGCCTTTGCGCCACCCCCGCTCCATTCGACCATCGCGAGCAGCAAATAGGCGCAGGCGACGATCACAGCGCCAAGCGCCATGCGCCTGGCCGGGGAACTATCCTGGCCCGCATCGGCACGGCGCCGCCAATAGTTGAGAAGCGGCGGCGTCACCAGCATGACGAGCAGTGGATTCAGCGACTGGAACCAGGTCATCGGAATGACAAAGCCGCCAGCGCTTCGATCCAGGCCGCTGTCCGCCCAGAGAGCCACCGTGTTGCCGACCTGTTCATAAGCGCCACGAAATACCGTCACGGACAGCGCGATCCCGGCCAGCACCATGAAGGTGCGCTTGTGGTCCGCCCATCGTGCCGCCGGCATATCGACGGTCGGCACCCGGGGCGGCTCAGGCGGCAGGTAACGCTGCCCCCAGAGATAAATGAGCAGCCCGGCGAACATGCCGATGCCGGCCGCACCGAAGCCATAGTGCCAGCCGTAGAATTCCCCGAGCGTGCCGCATATCAGCGGCGCGATGAAGCCGCCGATATTGATGCCGACATAATAAACATTATACGCCCAGCCGCGCCTGGGATCGCCCGCCTTGTACAGGTCGTTGATCTGGCTCGGCAGGCTGGGAAGAAACAGCCCGTTTCCGAGCGCGATGGTGAGAAGCGCGACATAGAAGAACGATTCGAACGCCATCATGAAATGCCCCGCGGCCATGATGCTCGCGCCCAGCACGACCGCACGGCGCTTGCCGAGCAGACGATCGGCAATGACCCCGCCCACGATCGGCGTGAAATAGGCGCACGCCGTATAGGCGCCGTACACCAGCGAGGATTGTTGCTGGCTCATCAGCAATTGCTTGGTCATGTAATAGACCAGCAGGGTGCGCATGCCGTAGTAGGAGAACTGCTCCCACATGTTCGTCAGGAACAGCACGGTCAGCCCGCGCGGCTGACCGAACCAGGTAGACGAACGTTCCTCTGTGATCCTCACGCGATCGCCCCGACACCCCAGATGGCGTCGTCGCACCAAACCGTGCCGTCGCGATAGACCGTGGCGGGTGACCGATCCTTTTTCAGGAAGATCGGTCCGTCGAGATCGCTGAGATCGCAGAACTGGCCCAGCACAAAGCCCGGCGCGATGCCCAGGCTGCTGCACACCATGCAACCCACCATCACGCCCATCCCGGCGTCGCGCGCCGCGGCGGCGATCATCAGCCCCTCGGTCAGGCCGCCACACTTGTCGAGCTTGATGTTGAAGACGTCGAACCTGCCTTTCAGGCCAGCGACATCCTCCAACGTAAGCGCGCTCTCATCCGCCGCGAGGGGAATGGGCGAGCCATAGCCGTCGAGATCAGCTTCGCGTCCGCGCGCGAGCGGCTGCTCGATCAGCGAGACCCCGGCCGCGAGCATCGCATCGACCAGCGCATCGAGATCGCCGATGGAGAAACCCCGATTGGCGTCGACGCCGATCCATACATCGGGTCGTGCCGCCCGGATCGCCTTTACGCGCGCGATATCGAGATCGAGTTCGCCGGTCAGCTTGATCTTGATCGAGCGGGCATCGCCATAGGCCCTTGCCGTCTCGACCATCCTCGCCGGCTCGTCGGCGCCAATCGTAAAGGTGGTGAGCAATGGCCGGGGCCGTTCGAGCCCGGCCAGCGCCCATACCGGCTTGCCGAGCCGTTTGGATTCAAGCTCCCACAGCGCCGCGTCAACCGCGTTGCGCGCACCGCCCGCCGGCAGGATGGAGCGCAGTTCTTCACGGGACGGACCAGCTTCGATCGCGTCCCGGGCATTGTCCAGCGCGGCCAGCATATGGCCCAGATCATCGCCCACATAATAGACGCCCGAGGCTTCTCCGCGTCCCACATGCTCACCGTCGTCAAGCCTGACGATAATCGCATCCCGGCCATCAAACACATGGCCCGAGATACGAAACGGGGCGGCGAGCCGTAGCGTTTCGACCGCCACCCCAAGTTTCAGCTTCGACATCAATAATTCACCGTCATGGAGAGCAGGCCGAAGGTCCAGGCGGTGTAGAGCACCATGAGCGTCGCAAGCAGGATGAGTACCGCCCAGAGCTTTCCGAACCAGCCGCGCGCCTCCCGCGTGGCGATCCAGAGGTTCCATCCCGCGAGCAGGACGCCACCAACGAAGACGATCAATCCGCCGATCTGGAGAGACCACAGCCTTGCGTCGAACGCGGGCGTCGCCTTCAGCGTCGACACGGTGACGAACCATGCCGTGAGCAACGCGACCGTCAACCCGGCACCAAGCCGGACGCTGCGATAGGCGAGGAGCGAGCGGCCCTGGAGCGCGAGTGGCGCCTTGTAGCTACGGCGGATCAATGCGGAGACTGGCCAGTGGAGGAAGGTAAGCAACAGGATTCCGACGCTCGCGTAGAGCAAGGGGAGAATCCAGGTCGAGGATTGCGAGGCCGGTGCGCGGTCGAAGACCATGAACGGCGATATGCCATCGATGCTCCAGCGCACGATCTTGCCGTCGACCACCTTGGCCGCAAGCCGCTCATGCCCGTCGATGTTCCGCCAGACGAAGGGCGCGATCTCGACCCATTTCATCAGCTTGCCATTGGCGGTGCGCCCGGCTGAAACGACGAGCTTGCCCTTGGCATCGACGCTGACCGATGCCTGACGCAGCAGATTGCCGATTGCGTAGAAGTTCGATTCCGCCCGGCGGCTGTTGAGCCATTGCCCAACCAGCATTTTCGCATGCTCGGCCGCGGTTTTGTCATCGACCCGTCCGTCAAGCTTGCTGAGATCGGTGAAATAGCGATCGGCAAAATCCTCGAACAGGGCACGACGCAACGGCCCCACCCCGGCCTGCTCACCCGTGCTGTTGAACGACATGTAGAGACCAACCTTTTCGTTCATGAAAAGGTGGAGCGCGGTGTGGAAAAGCTGCGTGTCGCCGAGATGGCCGATCACCTGCCGGCCATTGATGTTGGTCTCGAAGAAACCCAGTTCCATCCGGTTGAGCGGCGGAAGCAGCGTGAGCGGCGTATCGTGCATCACGCGTGCCGTCTCGGGCTTCAGCAGGCCCTGGCCCTGATTGAGATGGGCGATCATGAACTTGGCCATATCGGCGCCCGGCGACGCCAGGCTGCCCGCCGGGGCCGGGCCGATGAATTCATATTTCGACGGCTCGGCCGACGCCTGGCTATAGCCAGTCGCCATCAGCGGCATGAGCGTCTTCTGCAGCGGCTGGCGGAAGCTCGACCGAGTCATACCGAGAGGCTTGAAAATGCGCTGCTCGATATAGTCGTCGAAGGACATCTTCGTGACCCGTTCGACGACATAGGCCGCCAGCGCCGTGGCGTAGTTGGAATAGGAAGGGGTCGATCCGCCCGCGTAAATGCGCTTGGGAATCGAGCGCTTCACATAGTCGCCCAGCGAGGTGAGATATTGGGGATCGTCGAAGATGGTTTCCTTGCCATGCTCTTCGAAACCGGCAGTGTGAGTCATGATCTGGCGCATCGTGACGGGCTTGCCGTCCTTCAGCGGGATCTTGAAATCGATATAGTTGTTCACATCGGCATCGAGGTCGATCTTCCCGGCCTCGACCTGCTGCATAACCGCCGTCCAGGTGAAGAGCTTGGAGACCGAACCCGGGCGGAACAGCGTGGTATCGGGATTGACCGGCACATGCTTCGCGATGTCGGCATAACCGAATCCGCGCTGCGTCAGGACCTGTCCGTCCTTGACGACGACGACCACGGCCCCCGCAACATCCGCCTTTTTGAGAGAGAAGGGCATGAAGCCGTCAAGCCATGTATCCACATCCTGCTTGGTCATTGCTCGCTCGCCGGGCACGGCAGCCGACGCAGGCAACGGGACGGTAGGCTTCTCGGGAGTCGCGGATGCCACCGGGGATGAGACGATCCGGGCTGATTGCTGTGCTATCGCGCCACCACCCATCAGCATCAATGCCAATGGCGCCAACAACTTGATCGAGCGCATGTCCTACGTCCCCTCCCATTTTTGCCCCTCGCCAGAATCGTCGGGCCGTGAGCAAATACTAATTTGGAAAAAATTTCCGATTTCGAACATAATGGTCCAAATCGGAAAACTGTCAATACAGTCTGGACCGAACTGGCGCACCACGGCGCCCCATAGCTGACGTCACGAATCGTGCCCTTGGGAAGCCGGGCACCAAGAAGGGCGGTATTTTGCGATCGTGTTGGGAATCACTGCCCGGCGATTTGCCCCGCGTCCATTCGCATGAAGCGGGGCAAAGCTGCCGGGTTGTGGGGCGCCCGGCCCTTATTCCCCTACCGCGCGCGCTACCACACCGCCCTTCATGACAAAGGCCATCTTCTCAAGCACCCGGATGTTGGCCAGCGGGTCGCCCTTCACCGCGACGATATCCGCCGCCTTGCCTTTGGCGAGCGTCCCGATTTCGTCCTGAAGTCCGATATGCGTCGCTCCCCAGACAGTGGCGGAACGGATCGCATCGAGCGGCGTGAGGCCCGCCTTCACCATGAGGGCAAATTCCTGGGCGTTCTCGCCGTGCGGCGACACCGCGGAATCCGTGCCGAAGGCAATCAGGACGCCGCCTTCATGCGCACGACGCAGTGCTGCGATCATCACCGGGCCCACCGTCCTCGCCTTGGCGCGGACCGCAGCGGGCATCCATTCAGCGCTTTCCGCCTGGCGCGCCACCGTATCGCCCGCCAGCAAAGTCGGGACGAGATAGGTCCCTTTCGCCTTGAACATGCGGATCGACTCAGCATCGAGATACGTGCCGTGCTCGACCGAATCGACGCCTGCCCGAAGTGCCGCATTCACGCCGTCGGTGCCATGCGCATGTGCGGCGACCTTGCGTCCAAGGCGATGTGCGGTCTCCACGATCGACGTCAGTTCAGCGTCGCTCATCTGCTGGCCGAGCCCGGCCGCCGTATTGGACATCACGCCACCGGTCGACGCCGTCTTGATGATGTCCGCCCCATGCTGCACCGCAAGCCGTACGGCGCGGGCGCAATCGTCCGCGCCGGTGCACAAGGTCGGCGACCGGAAGAGATCGAGGATTTCGGTGCGATAGCCATGGATATCGCCATGGCCACCATTCGCCGCGACGCCTCCGGCCGCGATGATCCGCGGCCCCATCACCTTGTCGGACGCTATGGCATCGCGCAGCGCGTTGATCGCTTCCGGATCGGCGCCCAGATCGACGACAGTGGTGAATCCGGCGCGCACGGTCCGCTTGGCATAGACGACGCCGTCAAAGGCCTGGTCCGTTGTCGATTTGGTCACCGCATCCAACTGACTGGTTGGACCAGACTGGAAAGTGAGATGAACATGGCTGTCGATGAAGCCGGGCATGACCAGTTCGTCGCGCAGGTCGATCACCTTGCCTTCGCCGACGAAGCCATCGCGAATGTCGGCGACACGGTTGCCCTCGACGACGATGGTCTTGTTGGTTTCGACACGGCCGGTCGCCGGATCGGCAAGCAGTCGCCCTGCGTGGATATAGGTCCTGGGCGTTCCTACCTGCTCCTGCGCCATGAGCGGCTGGACAAAGGCAGCGGATATCAGCGCGGCGACGATCGTTTTCTTCATATATCCCTCTCCGTTTTCAGTCTCGGTGCGCTCGACGCGATCAGATCGCTTCGCGACCCCAGATAGCCTCGGCGCACCACGCATTGCCGTTTTCATACTGGATCGACGGGATACGATCGGCGGCGAGGAAGATCGGCCCGTCAAGGTCGACAATGTCGCACAACTGCCCGAGAACGAAGGCAGGCGCCATGGCAAGGCTGGAGCCGACCATATTGCCCACCATCACGCTGAGTCCCAGCGCGCGGGCGCGCTCTGCGATGGCCAGCCCCTCGGTAAGGCCACCGCATTTATCCAGCTTGATATTGACCACGTCGAACCTTCCGACGAGCCCTTCGACGTCGCCAAGCGTCAGCGCGCTTTCATCCGCGGCGATCGGGATCGGACATTCATAGCCATCGAGATCAGCCTCGCTGCCCCGCGCCAATGGCTGCTCGAGCAGTTTCACATCCGCTGCGACCAGCGCCGCGACAAGCGTATCGAGATCGCCGATCGCGAAGCCCTGGTTGGCGTCCACACCGATCCAGCATTCGGGCCGTGCCGCGCGCACCGCCTTTACGCGTGCGATATCCAGGGCAAGCTCCCCGGTCAGCTTGAGCTTCAGGGCACGCGCCTGGGCATAGGCACGCGCGCCCGCCGCCATCGCATCCGGATCATCGGCGCCGAGGGTAAAAGTGGTGAGAAGCGGGCTCGGCTCAGATACCCCCGCGCTTTCCCATACCGCCTTGCCGCTGCGCCGTGCTTCCAGTTCCCACAGCGCACAATCGATCGCATTGCGCGCCCCGCCTGCCGGCAGAAGCTGTTGCAACTCGGCGCGCGTTACCCCTGCCTCAACTGCGTGGCGCACCCCGTCGATGGCGGCGCGCATCGCGGGAACGTCGTCGCCAAGATAATAGACGCCCGACGCCTCGCCGCGTCCGAAATGCGTGCCATCCGAAATCGTGACCACCACCACGGATGCTTCAGTGAAGACATGGCCCGCAATGCGGAACGGCTTGGCAAGCGGCAGCGATTCAACCGTATAGTCGAGCGAAAGCCCGGTACGCATATTCATGATCAATCCTTCCTGTCGACCGGCCGGCCGTGCCGAAACCGGTCTCGTCTTTCACATCACGGGGCGACCGCACCGGGCGCCAGCGCGGCCACGATCCGGGAGAAGTATTTGTTGAAGTCGAAGGTTTGCCCTTCGGGGGTCCAGCCAAGCCGGACGATCACGGTGTCCCTTGAAGGAATGACCGCGACCATCTGCTGGTTATGGCCCATCGCCATGAAGGTATCACGCGGCAGATCCTTGAAGATCCGCCGGCGATCCCCCGCATCATCACCAAGATTGAGCCAGAATTGTCCCCCATAGAAGGGGCGCGGCGCTGCTTCGGTCGGCGTCCGGATGAAATCGACCCAATCCCTAGAGAGCAGGCGCTTGCCCCCGGCCACCCCGCCATTGAGATAGAGCAGGCCGAACCGGGCCCAGTCCCGCGCAGTGCCATAGGCATAGGAACTGCCGATCTGCGCACCCGCTTCGTCGGGTTCGATGATCGTGCTCGTCATCCCGGCAGGTTCGAACAATCGCTTGCGCGCGAATTGCGTGACGGCGTCGAGCGACCCGCCGGTCGCGCGGAACACGATCCCGGACAAGATATTGCTCGTACCCGACGAGTAGCTCCAGACAGTACCCGGCGCCTTGTCCAGCGGCAGCGACGCCGCCAGCCCGCCCATGTCCGATGCGGCGAACAGCATCGCGATGGAATCGGTCCCGGGATCGTAACGCTCCACGAAGCGAAGGCCACTCGACATCGTCAGCAACTGGCGCAGCGTGATCTTCCCACGCGGATCTCCCGCCCCCTGCCATTCGGGAACTGGCGCGGGCGCATCGAGCTTGAGCACACCATCGTCGACCAGAAGGCCGATCAGCGTTCCGCCGATACTCTTGCTTGCCGACCAGCCGAGCAGTCGGCTGTTCTGGTCGAAGCCCGGCGCGTAGCGCTCGGCGACGATCTTCCCGCCCTGAACGACGACAATCGCCCGGGTATCGGGATATCCGTCCTTGTTCTGCTCCTCGAAGGCATCTCCCACCGCCTTGTCGAGCGCGGCCTGATCCACCTTCACCGCCGCGCCAGCCGGCTGCGCATCCCCCATCGGCCAGGGCTTTGCCGATTGTGTCTTCAGGGGTTTCAGCTTCGCCGCCTGACGTTCCAGCACGTCGCGGGCGACGTTGCCCGTCAGCAACGTGCAGCCGACGGCCTGACGATACAACGCCGTGCGTGTCGCCGCCCCGGGTGCCGACGCCGCGACCGTGTTCGCCTTGCGATCGACCGAAAGCGTCACGGCCCTGGTGAACGGCGCAAGCGCGTGGATATCGTCTCGCAGGACATCGGCCTCGGCCCGCCCGGTTACGAAGATCCCGGCGCAGGCGATCTGCGCGGACACCGCAGTGCCGAGATCGGCCGGGGCGGAAATCTTCTCGCCAGCCAGGGCCGCGGTCGACGCGACCAGCGCCAGGCCGGCAAGGCTTGCTCTGGAGACATGTCGGATCATGCGCAATTCCCCTGGAGATCGTGTCGCCCCGCCCGGACCGCCGGTGCCCAGAAACGAGGGTTCGGGATGTGACGGCGCATGGGCATGGACGCTACCCGGCCTAGGCGTCGCAGCTATGACGAAGGACCTTGCCTGCCTTCGCGCCATTGTGCTTGCCGCCCTCGATCGTGACGACGCCGTTGACGATCACCGTCTCGATCCCGGCGGGAAGCGCCGTAGGCTTTTCCCAGCTTGCCACGTCATCCAGCGTGTCGAGGTCGAAAACGACGATGTCGGCGCGCATCCCGTCGCGGATCAGACCACGGTCGGTCAGCCCCATTCGCTGCGCGGGCCAGCTGGTCATTTTCCGCACGGCATCCTCAAGCGACAGGACAGGGCGACGCTTCACATATTCGGCAATGATGCGCGGAAAGGTGCCGTAGGCGCGGGGATGTGGAAGGCCGAGCGCGTCTATCTCACCCAGCTTCGCCGATGCCGCTGCATCGCTGCCGATGCTGACCCAGGGCTGATGCAGCGCTGCCTCGATGTCCTTCTCGCTGATCATGAAATACAGCGCGACAGACCGGTTCGGCAGCCCCTCCAGCAGGATGTCCCATGCCACGTCAGCCGGGTCGCGCTTCAGGGCCGCGCCGATCTTTTCGAGGCTCTGCCCATGATAGGGGGCGTATTTCGCACTGAAGCCGTTGGCGAGCACCACATTGCCCCAGCCGCCGGAAGCAAAGACGAGATTCGACCAGCCGGGCATCGACCCGGCCGCGAGTTCTTTCTTCATGCGCTCGCGAACCTGGGGATCGCGGAGCCTTTCGATGCCCTTTTCGACGCCGTCGGCCCACACCCAGCTCGGGGCGGTGATCTCGAGACCGGTGCCGCCGGCGGTATAGGGATAGAGATCGGCTGCGACGTCAACGCCACGCGCGCGCGCCGCATTGATGGTCGAGAGCGCCTGCGGCATCAGCTTGCCCCATTCGGGGGCGAAGGCAGCCTTCAGGTGGAATATCTCGACCTTCACCCCACCCTTCTCGCCGATCTCGATCGCTTCCTTGATCGCCGGGACAAGGTCGGCGCTCTCGTCGCGCATATGGGTCGCGTAGAAACCGTTGCACCGGCCCGCGACCTTCGCCAGCGACACCAGATCCGCCGTGGTCTGGAAGCTGCTCGGGGAATAGATCAGCGCGCTGGTGATGCCGAACGCGCCGGCCCGCATTGCCGTCATCACCTCGCGCCCCATGGCGTCGAGCTGGGCGGCGGTGGGGGAACCCGCGCCATCGCCCATCACTTTCACACGCGCCTGGGTGGAAGCATAATAGGTCCCGAAATTGACCGAGATGCCCTGGCGTTCAAGCGTCTGGAAATACGTGGGAATCGCGGCCGCATCCACCGGCGTTCCGCCCTCGCCCGCGATGACGGTCGTTACGCCCATGCGCAGCTTGTTCTCGGCCGCACCGTTCTTGAGCAGGATGCTGCCTGACTGGTCCATCATGTCGATGAACCCGGGCGAGACGTAACGTCCCTTGGCATCGATTTCCTTCTTGCCCCGTCCGGCAACCTTGCCGATGCGGACCACGCGGCCATCCTTGACGGCGACGTCGGCACCGACCCACGGATTGCCCGCCCCATCGAGGACGCGGCCGCCGCGAATGACGATGTCATATTCCGGTGCGGGCGCGTTCGCGACGAGCAGCATCGATGCGGCGCAGCCAAGAAAAATGTGCTTCATTATTCCCTCTCCCTGTCGGGGTTCGAATGCTCCGCGCATCGGCCGCGGGCCTGGGAGCCCGCGGCGCGCGCGATATGCCTGCTACTTGCTGGTCTTGCCGTCCGCGCGGACAGTATCGACCACTTCCTTGACCGCCGCGATCACGACATCGGGCCGATCGACCTGGATGTAATGGGTGGCGTCGAACACGCTCTGTTCGCGCCCTCGCGTCGACATTCGCGCCTGTTCCTGATGGAGAGCCCGCCATGTCTGCTTGAAGAGCGCGCCTTGCTGCGGGGGTACACCCAGGCTCTTCAGCTGGTCGGGGGTCAGAGGTGCCATGGCGGTCAGCACGATCACCGGGCGGTTCCCGAAACTATGGACAGTGCGTGCCTGGGCCATCGTACGATTGAACCCCTCGAGTTCGGAAATCGCCCCATTGACTGATGTGCTGGCATAAGCGGACGCCTTGGCCATCTCCTTGCTCGGGACCTTCGTCACCTTGGTGTTGGCCATGCTGAACCCGAACCGCACAGCCCCCGTCCAGGACAAGGCCGAAATGGTCTTCATCATTCCCAGGGATTGCATCGGATCGACGCTGGTCTTCACCACTTTCCCAAGCCGCTCGACCTGATCGGGATGGGAGGGGTCGACCATGACGAGCCCGGCAACCTGATCGCCATATTTGCCGACATAGGTCGTCGTGTACGGGCCACCGATCGAATGCCCGACTAGCACCAGCGGATCAGTTATCCCGGCGCCCTTCAGCGTGGCGTGGAGATCCTCGACCACCGCGGCCGCGTCCTGTGGCGTGTCCTTGGGATCGCTCCACATGATACCGGCCCGGTCATAGGCGCAGGTGCGCGTGAACTGGGCAATCTTGTCATGGACCAGGCTCCAGTCGATCGTCCCGCCCGTGCCAAGCCCGGCCTCGAGAATAACGGTCGGCGATCCCGTTCCGCGACAATCGATGTGGATGCGCCGTCCGCCGATATCGACCATCTGCCCGCGCGGCGGATATGCCTTCTCCGCATTCCACCGGCCCAGAATTTCGTAGACCACGCCAACGACGATCACGAGCAGCAACAGGGCGAGAAGGCCCAGCACGATACGTTTCAGCCAGCGCCTCGTGCGCGGCCACCAGGAGCCCTTGCTCATTTCTCTTTCCTTGCAGGCGTGAACAGAAGGTCCTGATAATCATAGCTGAAATCGGCGATTGGAGAGACCGGACGCATCGTCACGCGATCCACCTTGCCATCGGCGTCGAGACCGAAGGTCACATAGGCCGGCTCGATCGCCTTGTCGTCGAAGCGGGTGACGAAGGTGTCATATTGCCAATGTTCAAGCGTGCCCGTCATGCGCGGGGTCGATGTAAAATCGATCGTCAGCTTGTCCTTGCCCCCGCCCACGGCAATGTTGCCGTACCAGGCGTCAGCATAGGTCCCGGCGTATCGCTCCAGCGGAAGGGAGGGGCCGATCTTCGCCGGCGTCGCCTGGACCGCCTTCAGTGCCTTCTGCGCGTCGGAGACCTGCTGCTTGTTGAAGGCCGACCATTTTTCAGGCCAGTGCGCGTTCGGTCTGCCCAGATAGTGATCGACGAGCTCATAGGCGAGGCCGTTGACCAGTTCGCGGTCCTCGGAGTTGATGACGATGGAAAAACCCACCTGCTTTTCCGGAATCAGCACCACCATGGTGAGGAAACCGAACACCGCGCCGCCATGCATGACGAGCTTCGTTCCCTGATAGTCGCGAACGTTCCAGCCCAGCGCGTAGGTTTCGAACTGCGACTGCGCTGCCTTGAGCGGCTCGGGGAGCTGGCGGATCGGCATCACCACCACCGGATTCCACATCTCACGCGAGGACGCCTCGCTGAACAGGCGGCCATTGCCCTCCGGCAGCTTGCCATGGGCAAGCTGGATCTGCAGCCACCGTGCCATGTCGCTCGCGCTGATCGCCATCCCGCCGGCGGGCGCGGCATTACGGCCGAGTTCGTCATGCTCGTCGAGCTGTTCCTGGTCGCCTGCGCCCCGCAGTCCACCGTTCATCCGCGCATGGGGGAAAGCGCGATTGGCGGTCGCGAAGCGCGCTTCGCCATCGCTGGTCGATTCCTTCATGCCAGCGGCCTTCAGGACATGCTCGTGGGTAAATGCCTCCCATGTCTGGCCGCTGACGGCCTCGATGAGCTGGCCCGCGACCATGTACAGCACATTGTCATAGGCGTAGCCGCTTCGGAAACTGGTTGCCGGCTTGATGTAGCGCAACCGCTTCACGCTCTCGGCCCGGCTGAGATTGGAGCGCGGCACGAACAGCAGGTCGCCCGCCCCCAATCCGAGTCCACTGCGGTGGACCAGCAGGTCGCGGATGGTCATCTCGCGTGTTACCCAGGGGTCGTACATCTGGAAGCCGGGCAGGTGATCCGTCACCTTGTCGTCCCATTTGATCTTGCCCTGATCGACCAGCACGGCCAGCGCGGCGACCGTAAACGCCTTGCCGGTCGAGCCGGTGGGGAAGATGGTATCCGCGTCCACCTTGTCGCTGCCGCCAAGCTTGCGAACGCCAAAGCCTTCGGCAAGCGTGACCTTGCCCTGTTCGACGATGGCCACTGACATGCCCGGCACACCGGCCTGCTTGCGCAGGGACTCTACCCGCGCGTTGAACCCTTCGGGCGCCGCCGCCATGACGGGCGCGACGACGAACATCGCCGATGCCATGAACAACGCGGCGCGGCGGAACGATCTGGTCGATGTCATGATGATATCCCCTTGGCGACGCTTTCGGACGCCTGTTTCTTTCGGCCTGGGTTGCGCGACATCAGTCGAAGGACACCGATGGTGAGCACCGGCAAGACGAAGATCGCGAGGAAGACATAGGCCAGCGCGCGGTAGCCACTGGCGATCAGGGCCACGAGGCCGAAGCGATCAGCGAGGAACATGCACCCGATCAGCAGCGTGCCGGCAATGATGCCCCGCGCCCGGTTACTGAGCGACCTGTTCCAGCGCGCGCGCAGTGCCGCGTCGATGCGCTCGTTGATGGCATGCACCGAGCCGGTCCCGCTTTCCAGTAGTGCGGCGAAGATCATGAACTGGAAGAGCACATGGAAGAACGGCAGCTGGAGGCGCTGCAGCATGAAGTCGGAAGGCAATGTCTCGTGGACGATGCCGGGATAGAAGGCGATCATGCAGACGAAGAAGAGAAGTGCCGGCGCCATGGCGAGAGGCCCCGCGATCATCCCCGACACCACCGCGTCGCGCCGGCTGGTCATGTGGCGCACCACCGGCAGGATCGCCACCGCCCCGACGACGTTGTAGCTGGCATAGGTCAGCCCGCCCAAAGCCCAGCCGTCGCTCGGCGCCGGAATGCTGAAATTCGCCGCGATCAGGTCGCCGAAATCACTCAGCGCCAACACCAGAAACAAGGCGTAGACGCCGTACAGCAGGAACGAGACATATTTGAAAAGCCGCTCCACCGAACTGTTGCCATAGGTGGCGAACAGCGCGATCGCCGCCGCCAGGCACAAGGTGCCGGCAAGCGGTGGCCAACCGAACATCGCGCTTCCGATCGCGCCCGCGGCCGCGCCGAATACGGCCAGGATGAGGGTAACGAAGAGGATGTAGCCGATCTCGAACGCGATCCAGCCAGGCCCAAGCAACTCCTCGAAGAAGCTGCGATAATCGAAAGCCCCCACTGCATGGGCGAATGCGAAGGTCACCGCGCAGATGACACTCCACAACACCATCGCCAGCAGCATGGCGGCCAGGCCACCCCAAGGGCCGCTCGGCAGGAAGAATTCGGCAAGCTCCCGTCCGGTGGCATAGCCGCCGCCGATCACCACCGCCTTGAAGGCGAAGCCTGGCAGCAGGAAACGCTGGAACCAGGTGGATCCACCTTTTCCCGTCATGGCGGCCACATCGGTCATGCGAGGCAGTTGTCGACCAGGCGGGCGAACTGGTCGCCGCCGCGAATGGGATCGGCAACCGGAAGACCCAGCTTCTGGCTCTCCTCGGCCATTACCGCGATCGCCTCTTCCTGGCCGAGATGCGCTGTGTTGAACGAAATGCCCGCGCACCGGATCGCCGGATTGGTTCGGGCCCCGAGACGGAGGTTGATATCGATCGTCTCCTCGAGGCTTGGCAACGCATAGCCTGGAGTACCCAGCATCTGAGTCCGGCCCGGCTCATGACAGACGATGAGGACATCGGGCTGGCTTCCGTGGAGAAGGCCGAGCGACACCGCCGCATAGGCCGGATGGAAGAGCGATCCCTGCCCTTCGATCACGTCCCAATGCTCGGGCGCAGCATCCGGGCTGAGCATCTCGGCAGCGCCGGCCTCGAAATCGGAAACGACAGCGTCCATGGGAAGCCCGCCGCCCGCGATCATGATCCCCGTCTGCCCGCTGGCGCGGAAATGCACGTCGAGCCCACGGCCAGCAAAGGCCCGCGACACAGCGAGCGCGGTATATTTCTTGCCCAGCGCACAATCGGTTCCGACGGTCAGCAGCCGCTTGCCCGTTCGTTTCCGCCCGGTGCCCACGGTCAGGCCAAGCGGCGGATGCCTGACGTCGATGAGCTGCCGTCCAAGCCGTTCGGCCAGAACAGCCAGTTCAGGCAGGCTCGCCAGGCGGACGTGCATGCCGCTGACGATGTCCAGGCCAGCCTCAAGCGCCTCGACCAGAGCCGGAATCCAGCTCGCGGGGATGACGCCGCCGCTGTTGGCGACACCGATCAGCATCGATCGCGCACCCCGGGCATGGGCTTCCGCAGGGGTCAACACCGGCAACCCGGTGCTGACGGTTGCGGTGGGCAATGCATATTCGCCCGTGCATTTGTCGGGCGCCCAGTCCCGCAGACCATAGGCGGTCTTGGCGAATCCGGCCTGGGTCGTGTCCCCGAGGAACAACAGATAGGGCTGGGGCAGGCTCAGACTAATCGTGCCCGCATCAAAGGATGTGTTGGTACCCACCATTCATACCTTGCAAATCAAAAGAGAAGATCGACGGTCCGCCCGCGGCACATGGCCGAGCCCGGGCCGCCCGATGGAATCGGGCCAGTCGATTGCTGAATCGTGATCGGAGGATCGTCCGACACGTGCGAGAAAAACAGGACCCTGCCCGACGCTGTGGCGAGGCGCGCCCCTGCCTGTCGAATAAGTGGTGGATTCAACCGCCGCTGGACGGTCAATCATGTGACGGCGGAAGGTTCGTGGAAATAATCGCATTGCCCCTCCCCGCTCCAGCACCCCTATCCCGATCAGGATCGTATTTTCCAATTAGGATAATTGCAAATAGAATCGAAATTTTCTCATCCAACGATCCTCATGCAGCGGTGCAAAACTCACCGAACCCTGCCCGCCTTGCCGCGCTGAGGCTTTCGCCATCGTCACGAAGAAGAGCGGCGCCCGAACTGCGCATCGGGCTCCAGCTCTTCCGACGATCAGAAACTGGTACCGAAACCGATGAGGTGGAACCCGACGGCAACCCACAGGAGGATGATTGACGAGAGCAGCAGAACCACGCTCCAGACCTTCGAGAACCGTCCGCGCTTGCCCTTCCAGACCAGCCAGAGATTCCAGGCTGTCAGGAAAGCCAGGCCAAAAAAGGCGATCGGCGTAAGAAGCTGGAGCAGGATCAATGCCCAATCGAGCTGCCCGCCCAGGAACGAGAAATCGGACAGCAGGATGGTGATGAACACAGGCCACGCCAGCATGACCGCAACCGCGAGAGCAGCGAAACCGCGTGTCAGACGATAGCTTTTCAGTTCGGTTCTCGTGAGCGCCAGCTTGGCCCCATAGTGGCGACGGACAAGCGCGGAGACCGGCCAGGAGAGGGCCGTGAGCAACAGCACCCCCAGACTGAACAATAGGGCAGGAGTCAGCCAGGCACTGGACAGATACCAGGCCACGGGTTCGAACAGCATGAAAGGAGTCGCGTCCAGGCTGAAACGCGTGACCTTGCCGTTCTCCACCTTGGCGGCGAGACGCATCTTGCTATCCTGATCTCGCCATACGAACGGCGCGATCTCGACCCATTTGCGGGCCTGCCCACCCAGGCCAGGGAAAGCCTGCGGACGAAGCGCGCCCTTGCCGTCGACCCCGACCTTCACCTGTCCGCCGGCAAGCTCCATGACCTTCAGGAAACTCGATTCCAGTCGCCGGGATTTGACATAAGTGCCGGCCATCAGGCGCGCATGCTCCCGGGCGCTCGCTGCATCGACCTTCGCATCATGCTGTTCGGCCGGGAAATAACGATCGGCGAATGAGTCGAGCAGTTGACTGCGAATGACCCCCGACACGCCCTGCGTGCCGGCAGCGTTCATCGACATGTAGATGCCGACTTTTTCATTCGGAAAAAGCCAGAGCTGGCTGTGGAAGACCACGGTATCGCCAGCGTGAGACAGTACTTCGCGGCCGTTGACGTTCTGTTCGTAGAAACCCAGCGCCATGCGGTTGAGCGGCGGTATGACGGTCAGCATGCTCGTATGCATCTGCAGCGCAGTCGCGGGCTTGAGCAGACCCCCGCCATTATCGAGATGGGCAATCATGAAACGCCCCATGTCGGCGCCCGAGGATGTCAGGCCGGCCGCCGGGACAAGATAGTTCATTTCGAACTTGTTCGGCTTGCCTGACCCGAGGGTATATCCTTTCGCCATCAGCGCCTGGAGTCGCGGTGGCAGAGGCTGGCGGAAGGTCGACCACTTCATGCCGGCCGGGGCGAAGATATGCCGTTCGATATAGTCGTCATAAGGCACGCCCGAGACACGCTCCACGATATAGCCGGCCAGGGCCGTCGCATAATTGGAGTAAGCCGGCGTGGTACCCGGCGCAAAGATCCGGCGCGGCAGCGACTGTTTCAAAAAGGCGCCGAGCGGCGGAATATTTCTGGAATCGTCACTGTAAATGCCGCGCTGGACTTCATCGAAACCAGAGGTGTGTGTCATCAGATTGCGCATCGTGATCGGTTTTCCATCACGGAGCGGAATCTTGAAATCGAGATAGGCGTTCACGTCCCGGTCGAGATCGATCTTCCCCTGCTCGACCATCTGCATGACCGCAGTCCAGGTGAAGAGCTTGGACACGGACGCCTGCCGAAAGAGCGTCGTTTCCGGATCGATCGGCTTGCGCGCGTCGATATCGGCATAACCGAAACCGCGCTGGGTCAATATTGCGCCGTCCTTGACCACGACCACGACCGCGCCGGCAGCATCGCCTCGCTTGAGCGCATAGGGCATATAACCGTCCAGCCATGCATCCACATCGGCCTTGGTCAGTTGCGCTCCAGGAACCGCAGCCCGCGCATCCGCAACCGGCCGGGGCGACGAAGCCGCCTGCGGCCTGGCCTGCTGCGCCGTGGCCGGCACGGCGAGCATCGCAAGTATGCCAGCGGCAATCAGCTTGAACGAATGTAAAGACCTCATGCCATCCCCATCCCTGCCGGCTCGACGCGCAGGCCAGTGGGGCCGAGCACGTGTGAAAGTTTTTCGTATATCGAAATTATTATCTATTTTAGATATAATCATCCCATTCGGGGATTTGTCAATCTAAATGGCGAGCACCCTGGAGCTGGCGGTTCCATGCGTCCCTCTCAAATCAACGACGCCCCTCCCCGCAGAAACCTGCCTTAGAAAAATGTCCTTACGGCTCCAGTGATGGTCAAAGCATCGTCGACCACAAACAAGGCAGGCCAGCGATCGAAGGTCGTGCAGGGATGTGACACACCGAAGGCGACCATATCTCCCACCTGCAAAGGAGAATCTGCCGGAACGTCGACATAGGCGTGGTGGTCGTCGAGCCGCACGGTCCTGTGCCCGGCATCAAGCAGGAGAGGCTTTCCTTCGCCCGGCCGGGCCCAACGCACCGGAGTCGGATCGCGCACATCGGCCGAGGTGTCCCGCTTGCCGAGACCGATGATCGCACGGGTCGGTTCAGGACGGGACTGTACATATGCCCAGACCTCAAGCGCCGGCCTCAAACCCTCCCCCAGGCTTGCCGCGCTGGGAGATCGCGCGATCAGTCGCTCCACGAGTTCAGCATAGAAGCTGCTGTCATGGACCAGATAGCATCCGCTGCGCAGGATGACCTCATAAGCCCCGCGCTCGCCTGCCTGATGCAGAACAGCCGCCGCCACATCGAAGAAAGAGGAGCCCCCTGCCGACAATATCGGCCGCCCCGAGAACAGCCCGTTCCTTCTGCAGCGCTCGGCGATATCGACCATGCGCTGCAGGAGGCCGCACATCCTGGCCTCCCCCTCCGAACCTCCACCCTGAAGGATGCCCTCGAACGCCTCAATGCCCCGCAATGACAGATGGTGAGACACCGACGCGCGCAAGGCGACCGCCATCGCTTCATCATCGTCCCTGACGCCGCCCCGCCCGCCATCAAGCCCCAGCTCAAGCAGCACCTGGACTTTGGGGGCCAGCGGATAGGCGGACATCCGCCGCTCGAGCTGCTCGATTGCCGCCACCGAATCCACCAGGCAGTAGAAATCGAAATCCGGATCGCCGCGCAGTTCGCCCAGCACATAGTCAGTCGGCTGGCGCCCCACGAGCTGATTGGCCAGGATGATGCGGTTGATCCCATGCGCGCGATAGATACGAACCTGCGCCGCCGTTGCCGCCGTCATGCCCCATGCGCCATCCGCGAACTGAAGGTCGAACAGTTCGGGACTCATGGTCGTCTTGCCATGCGGCGCGAGCTTGACGTCCGCCAGCTCGGTGAAACGCCGCATCCAGGCGCTATTGTGTCGCATGGCGCTCTCGCTCAGCACCGCGACGGGCAGCATGACATCCTCGTTCAGGATGGACCAGCCGAGATCAGCCAGCGTGTCCGGCATATAGGCAGGCACATTGGCCGGCCACGCCTTGAAGCACCAGTCGAGCGGCGCCTTGGCGGCGTTTTCCTTCGATATGCCCATCATCACCCCCGTGCCATCGGCGATGATTGGCACGACAGGATTCATTTTTCAATATTAGAAAATTTTCAGAGCTTGGAAACGCCCCGACCATCGATCGGCGTCAGGGCCGATTTCAAATCCGCATCGGTCGCCGAGCATATGGACAGAATACGGCAAGGCCCCTCACCGACCGCCACATATCCGTGCCCCATCGTCCCATCGAAATAAATGGAATCCCCAGTCTTGAGAAGAGACGGCGCATAC
Source organism: Candidatus Sphingomonas phytovorans (assembly GCA_029202385.1). NCBI lineage: Bacteria > Pseudomonadati > Pseudomonadota > Alphaproteobacteria > Sphingomonadales > Sphingomonadaceae > Sphingomonas > Candidatus Sphingomonas phytovorans. The sequence goes on along the minus strand of CP119314.1, from coordinate 781,124 downwards.
AGGTCGCAATAGAATTCACATTGCCCTTCAAGAACCAGGGCATATTCCTCGCCCGGATGGCGCATCAGATCACCAAAATCCTCGATTGATCGCACCTGGATATCGATGATCATTGGATTCAGCGTCTTGTGAAGCAGATCCGCCGACGGATAAACATAATTATACGTTGCGGTGCGGATCGAAGGCCCCTCGCCTGACGGCGTAATGCTGCGACGCCCCGTAACAGCGCTTCGACTGACGGGGGCCGGCGCCGCGGTCGAAAAGAGTCTGGTTATATCGATCTCGAGACCGCGGCTGATACGCAGCAATTTTTCATAGCTGAGCGACATTTTGCCGGTTTCGGCCTTGGAAAGCGTGGAGACTGGCATACCAGTGCGCTGACTGACATCGGCAAGTGTCCAGCCATTGGCTCTGCGTATCTCGCGCAGGACCGCTCCAGGATTGTCCTCCGCGAACGCCTGTCGGTCACTGGCCGGAGATTCGCGAAGACTGGCAGGCCGCATTCTCTTCCTTTCACTCGATTTTCTTATTTAGCACATACCGATATCACTGTCATCACGAGCTAAAAACCCGAAAAAGCGTCCATTTTCAGATCGAACTTCGGCTCAACCATTGCTCCCACCGCTCAAAATTGCCCAACCGGGACATTAGTTGACAAAACCGAAAAAAATCGATGAACTCCTCAGATGAGAGGCGAGAGTCCGTGGCTCCCCTCCCCTCGATCAGATTGAAAAGGGTCTCCATGAAAAAAATGCCTCTTCTGTCTGCGATAAGCGCCGTGGCGCTTCTGGCGGGTTCGCCTCTGTTCGCGCATGGCGCAGCCGCTGCGCCGGACCCGGGGGCAATGGATGCGAGAACGCGATTAGCCAACGAATTCGCGCGGCTGGCGAAGCAGACCGACGGCACGGTGGGCGTCGCCGTGCAGCGCGTTGACGGGAATAGCCGGACAGTATTGAATGCGGGCACGACATTTCCGCTCGCCAGCACGTTCAAGATCGCCGTGGCCGGAACCATCTTTTCCCGGATTGACAAGGGCGAGTTGAAGCTCGACCAGATGATCGCGGTTGATCCGGCGATGGTCGTGGACTCCGACGGGATCGCCGAGCAGACGCCGCATCCCGGCGTTTCGCTGTCGCTCTACAACCTGCTTGAATTGATGCTGACCCGTAGCGACAACACGGCGACGGACGTTCTCACCGCACAGGCGGGAGGACCGGCCGCCGTCACCGCCTGGCTTCGGAAGCTCGGCGTGACCGGCCAGCAGATCGATGGCGATACCGCCCATATCATCTACCGCGCCTTTGATATCCCGCCCGGGCCCGGAACCTTTGCGGAGCGGATCAAGGCAGCCTTTGCCGCCGATCCATCGAAGCGCGATCAGGACGCCAGCGGGAAACCGAACAAGTCCTTCAATGACGATCCCCGAGACAGCACGACGCCGGAAGCGATGCTTGACCTGTTGCTGAAGATCCAGTCGGGCAAGGCGGTCAGCGCTGCCAGCACCAAGGCGCTCCTCGGAATCATGGAGCGCTGCCACACCGGCGACAAGCGCCTCAAGGGGTTGCTGCCGGTCGGCACCGTTGTCGCGCACAAGACCGGTACCCTGATGAGCATCGCCAACGACGTTGGCCTCGTCACGTTGCCCGATGGAAGCAAGTTCGCCATCGCCGTCTATGTCAAGGGAGACACCAAGGGTACCGAGGTGCAGGAACGCGTGATCGCCGATATCGCCCGCGCGGCCTATGATTATTTCCTGCTGGTCGGCTGAAGTAATGATCCGGCCCCTGCTCATCCTATCTGTGGCGGTCGCTGCGGCCATCAGTCCGGCCGCAGCCCAATCCAGTCACCCGGCGACACCCGCGCCCGTCGTTGCGACTGCCGCGCGCAATATCGAATCCGCCGCGCGCGCTGAACTCAAGGACAAGGCGATCCCCTCGATCGCGGTGGCACTGGTCGACAGGTCGGGCGTAATATGGTCCGCGGCCTGGGGTAACGCCGACGCGGCAGGCACCCGACCGGCAAGCCCGGCCACCCTCTATCGGGCTGGGTCGGTCAGCAAATTGTTTACCGACGTCGCGGTGATGAGGCTGGTCGAGCAGGGCAAGATCGATCTCGATGCACCCGTCACACGCTATCTACCCGAATTCTCGCCACATAATCCCTTTGGGACGGCGATCACCCTGCGGCAGTTGATGACTCACCGCAGCGGCCTGGTCCGCGAACCACCCCGCGGGAATTATTTCGATGCCACCCCAAAGGGGCAGGCGGATACGGTTGCCAGTCTCAACGACACGACCTTGGTAGCAAGGCCCGGCACGACAACGAAATACTCCAATGCCGGTCTCGCTGTCGTGGGTGAGGTGGTCGCACGCATTGCCGGCATGCCGTTCGAAAATGCCGTCCGCACGCTGGTACTCACCCCGCTTGGCATGAATGCCAGCAGCTTCGCGCGCACCGAGCTCAAGACTCCCATCGCCTATGCGCAAATGGCGTCATTCGACGGTGGCCGTTGGCAGGCCCCTGCCTTCGATCTGGGGACGTCCGCTGCGGGTAATCTCTACACCAATGTCGACGATCTTGGCCTGTTCGCCACCTCGATGCTCAACGCCGGCGCGCTGCCCGGAGGCAATGGCGCGCTTCTGCGGAGCGCAAGCCTGGCGGAGATGTGGCGGCCCCAATTTGAGGTGCCGCCCGGCGCACGCCGTTTCGGACTCGGCTTCATACTGGGGATGCTCGACGGCCAGCGTACCGTGGGACATTCGGGCGCCGTCTATGGCCATGTGGCCGATGTGCGCATGATGCCCGATGCCGGTATCGGCGTGGTCGTTTTCAGCACCGTCGATGCCGGACCGACAGCGGACCGTATCGGCTCCTTCGCGCTACGCAGCCTGCTCGCCGCGCGGGATGGGGCGGCACTACCGCAATGGTTGCAGACCCGGAGGGTATCGGGTGCCGACGCCGTGCGGAAATCGGGCCGATTCGTCGACGGCGACGACAGCGTCAACGTTCGCGTTTTCGACGGCGGTCTCGTGCTCGACGGGCCGGAAGTGGCCGCGGAAGTTCGACAGAACGGCGACCGTTATTATCTGGATGATGCCCAATATTTCAGCGACGCGTTTTCCTTCGCCCCGGATGCGAATTCGGTCGAACTGGCAGGCAGGCGCTATACGCGCACGGACTGGCAACGCCCCTCAGTGCCTGACACCGAACTGGCCGGCCTGATCGGCGAATATGGCTGGGACCATAATATCCTTCGCGTCTATCAGCGCGACGGCAGGCCCTATGCCCGGATCGAGTGGACGGGCTGGTCGCCATTGCGGCGACTGGAAGCCGACCATTACGCCCTTCCCGAACGTCTCGGGCTGTATCCGCTGGAATCCTTGCGGTTCGAACGGGATGCCTCTGGCAAGGTGACGGCAGCGTTGCTCGGCGCGATCCGGTTCCCGAGGCGAGACTTTGGTGCCGAAGCGGAAGCCGCCGTCCATTCGGTCATGAATACGGGCATCGACGCGCTGCGTACCGCCGCACGGGCCGCCAGCCCGCCAGCCGAGGCCAGTCCGGTCAAAATGCCGGATCTTGTGGCGCTGACCGCCATCGATCCCGGCATTCGCCTCGATATTCGATACGCCACCACCAACAATTTCATGGGTCAGAAGATCTATGAACGCGCCGGCGCATTCATGCAGCGCCCGGCGGCTGAAGCGATCGGGCGGGTTCATCGTTCCCTGGCATCGCAGGGCTTTGGCCTGATGATCCACGACGCCTATCGTCCCTGGTACGTCACCAAGATGTTCTGGGACGCGACGCCGCCCTCCAACCGGATCTTCGTTGCCGATCCAAGCCAGGGGTCCCGTCACAATCGCGGCGCTGCGGTCGATCTCACCATGGTCGATCTCGCCACGGGTGCGCCGATCGTGACGACGGGGCGCTATGACGAATTCTCCAGCCGTTCCTATTCCAACTATGTCGGCGGCAGCGACGAGCAAAGATGGCTGCGCGAAGTGTTGCGTACCGCGATGGAGCGTAACGGTTTCACCGTCTATTCCCAGGAATGGTGGCATTTCGATCTGGTCGGCTGGCAGGACTATCCGATCGGCAACCGGTCGTTCCAGGATATCGCCTCACCACGTCAATGAGGCCTGGCAAGTGCCGGGCAAAAGGCATCCCCGCCTACGCCTCTCCGTGCATGCGAAAGTTGCCCGCATGCGGGACATCCTCTCAGCGGCATGACTACTATCTATCGGCCCAAAGGTTTGCGATAAGGGCACCGTTCAGCCGCGTGCGGCCATACAGGTCGGGGAATAGCGTCGCCGGATATGCCCGGCACGCGCCGGTGAGAGCGCCGAACTGGAGAATGCCGCCTGCGATTGACCAGCCGTCGACCGAAGCGAACGAACAGCTTTCATTCCGTTGATGAGAGGAAATCCCGATGAGAAGCTTCCACCTTTTCCTGCCGTTGCTCATCGGCCTCAGCGCGTGCCATCCGGCCACTGTCGAGAAGGGGCCTGGCCTGCCGTCCTCGAAACAAACCGTCACGCTGTCGGGAACAGCACTCTATCGTGAACGAATTGCGCTCCCAACCGACGCGCAGCTTGTCGTGACCATCAGCGACGTCAGTCTCATGGATGCCCCGTCGGTGACGATCGCCCAGGTCACGATCCCGACAAAGGGTCGGCAGGTGCCGCTGGCATTCTCGCTCGATTATGATCCTGCCCGGATCATCGCGCGCAATCGCTATTCGGTGTCAGCCCGCATTCTCGCCGCCGATGGCAAGCTGCTGTGGATCACCGATACCCATATGGATCTGCCGCCGGCCGGCCAGACCATCGAGCTTCGGCTGGTTCGAGTCCAGCAGTCGCCCTCGCAATAGCAGATAGCCGGCATCAGGCGTCGCCAGATCACGGGGACGTCGCGATCTACCGGGCAACCGACCCAAGGTCGTGCGACAGGGCTTCGGCTGCCTCCGTGACAGCACGCGCCAGCGCTTCCGCACGGGCTTCGTCGCTATCGCGCGCCGGGCTCGACAGCGCGAGCGCGGCGACGACGTTCCGCGCGAAACCACGTACGGGGGCGGCGGCGCAATAGATCTGACCCCCCTCCTCCTCGCCCGCCGCGAAGTCGGCGCCGCGAAGGACCTTGCCGATCGCGGAGTCGAATGGCTGGCGTTCTCCGAGACGCCGCGCGACGATCGTGGGCCGTGTGCCCAGGACCACATCGAGATGGAGGACCCCGTCTTCCCGCAGGACCGCAAGACTCGCGGTATCGCGCGTCGCGGCAGCAACCGCCTCTAGATGCGGGCGCGCAACCTGGATCAGGTCGAGCTGGCGCTGTGCCTCGAACCCGATATGCGCCGCGGTCGGACCAAGCCGGTAGCCACCGCGCCTGATCGGAACCAGATAGCCTCGTTCGACGAGCACGCCCGCAATGCGATGCGTCGTACTATAGGTGAGCCCCGTAGCATCAGCCAGGTTGACCGGATGCCCCTCCCCGCGCGCCACGGCCTCGATCAAATCGAGGCCGCGTTGCAGCGTCTTCGAGGCCGCCATGCGATCGGCCCTGTCGTCAGCGACCGTCACTTGGACACGAGGATCGAGCGAACCAGCCTCAGGTCCTCCGACGACGCCCCGACCATCAGCTTGTACTCGCCTGGCCTGACCTGCCAGCGCTTGGCAGCAACATCATAGTAGGAGAAGGATCGTGGATCGAGCGTGAGCTCGACACGGCGCTTCCCGCCCGCCGGTATCTCGACCTTCGCGAAGGAACGAAGCTGCTTTGCCGCTTCATTGGCCAGGGGAACCGCAGGCGCCACATAGAGCTGGACGACTTCCTGCCCGCTACGCGACCCACTGTTCTGGACGGTCAACCGTACCTTCACCGACGCGTTTCCGCCTGTCTTCGCAGGCGCCTGGAGACCGGAATAGGTGAAACTGGTGTAGGAAAGTCCGTGGCCGAACGGGAACAGCGGCTTCACGCTTCGCGCTTCATAGCCGCGATAACCGACCAGCAACCCTTCCGAGTAGCTGCTCTTCGGATTCCTCAGATTCACCACATCGTCCTCAGTCCGCGCGAGGAACGAAACGGGCAGCTTGCCCGAGGGGTTCACCCGCCCGAACAACACATCCGCCAGCGCGGCCGACCCGCCTTCGCCCGGCAACCACATGTCGAGGATCGCCGGTACCTTATCCCGCCAGGGCATCGTCATCGCAGCCCCTGCGTTCACGACGACCGCGGTGCGCGGATTCGCCGCCGCGATTGCCTCGACCAGGCCGTTCTGGTCTCCCGGCAGGTCGAGCGACGTGCGGTCATATCCCTCGCCCTCAGTCGTCGAGGACGATCCGACCAGCACGATCGCCGCGTCGGCCGCTCGCGCCGCTGCGACGGCGGCATCGAGCGAGGGTCGCGGTTCGCGAACGCCGAAGCTGAGATATTCGTACGGTGTCTGCCCGGTCTTGTAGTCGAGGCGGATCGGATAACCGCGCCCCGCGACCAGATCCACCACCACGGTCCGCCGCGGGATCGGGAAACCGAGCACGTCGCGGATATCCGGGGTCGAGGCGGTGGCCTTGTCGAGGATGGTCTTGCCGTCGAACGTGATCGTGGCGTTTCCAGTGCCGCGAACGCTGAATTCGTGAGGCCCGGAGGTCTTGGGCCAGAAAAGACCCTCCCACCGAAGCGCGCTATAGCCGGTCACCTGTGGCCCCGCGACATTGCCGCTGATCCGCTTGAGAAAGCTGGTCGCCCGCTCGCTCCGCACCGGCGTTCCCGAGGCGTCAGCAGTGGCGTAATAGGTGGCGGCCATGCCGGTTTCGGCGCGATCCTGTCCCGGGCTGAACATGGCCGGCAATGCCGCAGGCGGCGTCTCTTCGTTATCGACGCCCTTCGCGTAGGTGACCTGCACGCCCGGCAATGCCGCGCGCAACGCCTGGAGCGGCGTCGTTATCGCATCGAACGGTTCCACCGCCGAACTGCCCCCGCCCTGGATGCGGGAGACATCGGCATTGGGACCGATCACGGCGAGCGAACGGATCGACGGATCGAGTGGCAGCACGCCCGTATTCTTGAGGAGCACGATCGCTTCCTCGGCGGCCTTTCGCGCGACGGCGGCATGATGCAGCGCGCCCGGTGTCGCCTCGGTCACCGGCGCGCGGTCCAGCGCGCCGCTTCGCACGATGAAGCGCACTATCCGGCTGGCATTGTCATCGATCTGCGCCGCGCTCACCTTGCCGGCATCGACCGCAGCCTTCAGCTTCGCGCCGAAATTGGAAGGCGGACCGGGCATCTCCAGGTCCATGCCGGCATTGGCGGCAGGCGCGGTGGAATGCGTGGCGCCCCAGTCGGACACGACAAAACCCTTGAAACCCCACTCCTTCTTGAGGAGGTCGGTCAACAGCCAGCGATTGTCGGTCGCGAACGTACCGTTCAGCCTGTTGTAGGACGCCATGACCGACCATGGTTCAGCCTGTTTCACCACGGTTTCGAACGCCGGCAGATAGATTTCGCGCATCGTCCGGTCATCGACGACCGAGTCGACGACGAACCGGTTGGTCTCCTGGTTGTTCGCCGCGAAATGCTTGATCGATACCCCGACACCGGTGCCCTGCACCCCGCGCACATAGCCGAGCGCGATCTGGCCGGTGAGCCAGGGGTCTTCGGAATAGGTTTCGAAATTACGCCCCCAGCGCGGCGTTCTCACGATATTGACGGTCGGCGCCAGCAGGACGTCGGCGCCATGGGCGCGGCTCTCCAGGCCGATGGCCGTGCCCACTTTCCCGACCAGTTCGGGATTCCAGGTGGCCGCCAGTGCCACGCCGACGGGAAAGACGGTTGCCGGCTTGCCGTCCGGCGACCGGACTCCGGTAGGCCCGTCGGTCATCTTGAGCGAGGGGATGCCCAGCCGCGGGATCGGGTTGAGCGTCATCGACGTCTCCCCGGCAAGGAGGAGGATCTTCTCGTCGAGCGTCAATCGACCCATCAGATCCGCGACGCGCTTCTCCAGAGACGCGCCGCGGTCCTTATAGGCCGGCACTTCCTGCGAAGCCGCCGCCATGGCGACCCCGGACGGCACGACGCCGCCGATCAGCGCGAGAAGTGCGACGCCATTGCCCAGATGCCGGCCAAGCTGCTTCATTTGATCGCCGCCAGATCGGTCTCGGCCTTGGCGAGGATTTCGTCGGTGAGCTTGCCGTTCGAATAGGGCTGGACCTGGCGCAGGCTCAGCGCCTTGAACATGTCATATTCCTGCAAGGCGGTCATGCCCGGGAAATTCTTGTCCATCACTGCCTTGCCGCGCTCGTCCGCCACGATGTCCTGGATCGGCGTATCGAGCGAGAACTTCCCGCCGGCAGTCGATGCAGGTGCTGGCGTTGCCGACGGGGCCGCGGGCGGCGTGGATGCGGTTTGCGCGCTCGCCGCGGAAACGGTGGCGAAAGCCGCGAGGGCAGCGCCAGTCAGGAACAGCTTCATTATTTCACCTCTTGCTTGTGATGGGGTTCGAACGACGGGCCCGAGGCTCTTTCGTCGAGCCCGAGTTCAGCGATCATTGCATCGCGGATCAAGTATTTCTGGATCTTGCCCGTGACCGTGGTGGGAAAGGCGTCGACCACCCGGATATAGCGCGGGACCTTGTAGTGGGCGATCTGGCCGCGGCAGAACGACCGCAGCGTCTCCGGATCGGCCTCGGCGCCCGGCCTGAGCCGCACCCAGGCGCAGAGCTCCTCGCCCATCTTCGGGTCGGGAACCCCCACCACCGCAACGTCCTCGACCCCGGCGTGGCGATAAAGGAAATCCTCGACCTCGCGCGGATAGATGTTCTCGCCGCCGCGGATGACCATGTCCTTGAGCCGGCCGACGATGTTGCCATAGCCTTGCGCGTCGATGGTCGCGAGGTCGCCGCTGTGCATCCAGCCGTCCGCATCGATCGACTCAGCCGTGCGCTCGGGGTCGTTCCAGTAGCCGAGCATCACCGAATAGCCGCGCGTGCAGAGCTCGCCCGGCTGGCCGACCGGCACGGCCTCGCCATCGGCATCGACCACCTTGCATTCGAGATGGGGCAGGACCCGGCCGATCGACCCTACCCGCTGCTCGATCGGATCATCGAGCCCGGTCTGGAAACTGACCGGGCTTGTCTCGGTCATGCCGTAGCCGATGGTCACGTCGCGCATGTTCAGTCGGCCGATCACGTCGCGCATCAGCGGCTCGGGGCAGATCGCGCCAGCCATGCAGCCGGTGCGAAGCGAGGAGAGATCGAACGAGGCGAAGTCGGGATGAGCCAGCACCGCGATGAGCATCGTCGGCACGCCGTACAATGCGGTGCAGCGCTCAGCCGCCACGGCGTTCAGCACCGCCCCCGCATCGAAGCCGGGAGAGGGATAGACCATCGCCGCGCCATGGGTGAGGCTGGCGAGGTTGCCGAGCACCATGCCGAAGCAATGATAGAGCGGCACTGGGATGCAGATTCGGTCATCCGGCCCGAGCGCCATGCCGCGTCCGACGAAATAGCCGTTGTTGAGGATGTTGCGGTGGGAAAGCGTTGCTCCCTTGGGCAGGCCGGTAGTGCCGCTGGTGAACTGGATGTTGATCGCATCGTCAGGGTCGAGCCCTTCCCCGATCCGGTCGAGCTGTTCGCGTACGCCCGGGCATACCGCCGCGATGTCGCCCAGTCGCAACCATCCCGGCCGCGAGTCCCCGTCGATCTGGATTGCGCAGCGCAGTGACGGCAATCGTTCGGCACGCAAGCCACCCGGCACGCTGCCCGCCAGTTCCGGGGCGAGCGCTTCGATCATCTCGACATAGTTGCTCGTCTTGAATCGCTCGGCGACGACCAGCGCGCTCAGTTCGACGTGATTGATCGTGAATTCGACCTCGGACAGGCGATAGGCCGGGTTGATCGTGACGAGGATCAGCCCGGCCCGCGCCGCGGCGAACTGGAGCAGCGTCCATTCGGCGCAGTTGGGAGACCAGATTCCGATTCGCTCCCCCGGCTCGAGCCCAAGCGAGATCAGGCCGGCCGCCAGCGAGTCAGCCCGGGCCAGCAGCTCCGCAAAGCTCCAGCGCACACCCTGCTCGACCGAGACCAGCGCCTCGCGGTCCCCCCAGAGATCCGCGGCGCGGACCAGCGCCGCGCCGATCGTCATATCGAGCAGCGGCGGCTCCGCCGGTCCCCGGACATGGCTGATATTCAACGGTGCCATGATCAGCTGCTCGGCGCCGAACAGCTGAAGTTCGCCGCATCGTCGGTCGAGCCCGTGCCGTTCCAGCGCGCCACCTTGGGAAAGGCGCAGAGCGGCCGGGTCCGGATCGGCTTGGCCGGCAGACCGAGATACGCGAACAGATCATTGTCGAACTTGGTGGCGGTCATCCGCTCCGGCGCTGCCCCACCCTGCCGCCAGGCATCGAGGGTACCGAGCGCGTCGAACACATTGGGGCCAGGGCCTGTCAGGCAATGCGACATCCCCGGCACCATGAACAGTCGCGTCGACTTGGCGGCATCAGCGGGATTGGCCCGCTGCACACGGCGATAATAGTCGATCGTGTTCTCCGGCGGGATCGCCGCATCCTGCCAGCCATGATAGAGGATCAGCTTGCCGCCGTGGCGGAAGAAACCCCGCAGATCGGGATTGTCGGCATCGAGATTCTCGCTCTGCAACCGCTTCGCCAGCGGATAGTCGCGCGCCAGATCGAAACTGGAGACCTGCCAGTCCGGATTCGAATGAACCATATAGCGCATGAACTCGGTCGAGAACTTGCCGTGCTGCGCCGCAGGACCGGTCAGCCACAAATCCCAGGTCCCGGCAAATGCCTCGGCGCCGGGCTGGGTCCCGAAATAGAAGGGTTTGCCGTCCGTACCGACCGGGCCGCGATACAGCGCGCGCACCGCCTCCACCTGGGGCGCCGTCAGGCAATCGGGCCCATCGCCGGCCTTGCACTGAAGCACCACCGGATCGAACCGGCACTGACGCGGATCATCGATCACCCCGTCTGCCACGCCATCGAGCTTGTCGCATTTCGCCAGCGAGGCGGCCTGCAGCAGCTTGAGCTTGGGGTTCGGAATGCTGGATTCGGCACGGCCGAATACTGCCAGGTGATCCATCGCAAAGGCGCTGGCCATCCGGGTCCAGGGGATGGCCGGGGCACCGGCGAGGATCGCGTCATAGTCGTCCGGATAACGCTGCGCCTCCATCAGCGCTTCGCGGCCGCCGTCCGAACAGCCATGGAAATAGCTCGCGGCAAGCGGCGTCGCGTAATAGGCAGCGACTACCTTCTTTGCCGTCTCGGCCGCCAGATGATTGGCCCGCCAGCCGAAATCCTTGATCTTTTCCGGCGCATTCAGCGCCCATTTCCCGTCGACGTCGCTCTCGCCGAAATGCCCCATGTCAGTGCCGACCGAGGCATAGCCCTTCTCGACCCCGCCCCGCATCAGCAGCGAGGGCACGGTCAGGTTGCTCCCGAACCCGCCATTGCCGGCACCGAGCAGCTTACCGTTCCACGCGGCGCGCTCGGGAAGCCAGACCTCGACCTTGATCGACGATCCCTTCACCGGGGTCAGCGTCGCCTGGACCCGGCAAAAGGCACCCGCCGCCGGCAAACCGGGCTTGCCCGCGTCAGTGGAAACCGTAGCTCCCTTGGCGACCGGCACCGCCGTGTCGATCCGCACATTGCCGAGCGGCAGGCCGACAAGCGCCTCACACGTCGCCACCTTCTGCACCGCGATCGCGGGCGGGGCATTGTCGCGCGCGGCGCAACCGGCCAGCAGCGCGAAGGCTCCAAGCGAGCCGTACCGGACAAGATCGCTCATTTGGTCAACACTCCCTGAGATTGCATCCAGGCGCGCATCCGCGCCGTCCATTCGTCGGTCGGCTTGCCCTTGGTCTCCATGCCGAAGCCATGGCCGCCCTTGGGGTACGTCACGAATTCGGTACTTGCCCCGCTGGCGCGCCACGCAGCCTCGAGCCGGCCGCTGTCCCCCCGCGCGATCGCGTCGTCATCGGCGACCAGCACGAACAGGGGCGGCGCCTTTTTCGGCGCGGCGATCGGATCAGGCAACAGACCGGGATAGATGGTCGCGGCAAAGTCCGGTCGGCTGGCGGGATGATTGGCCAGCATCGTCCATACCGTCACCGCCCCGCCCGCGGAGAAGCCAAGCATGCCGATGCGGTTGGGTTTCACGCCATAGCGTGCGGCGTTCGCGCGCACATAGCGGACCGCGGCCTCGCCATCGGCGGTCGCTGCCGGGCGCACCGGCTTGACCACCGCGGCCAGCTCCGGAAGATGAGTCAGAAGCTGAAAGAAGCGCGGCACAAATCCGTCATCGGTCTGCACCAGGTGATATTTCAGCACGAAGGCAGCGACGCCCATGCTGTTCAGCCAGCGCGCCACCGCAGCGCCCTCACTCTCGATCGACAGCATGTGAAAGCCGCCGCCCGGCGCGACGATCACCGCCGTGCCGGTCGCGATCGCCGGATCGGGGAGATAGGCGGTGAGCGTCGCATCGGAGACATTGCGGACGATCTTGCCGAACGGAAAGCGGGTCTCCGTCACCTCCGCCTGGGGCGTCGCAGGGGTGCCCGCCCGAAGGCGGACGACGTCCTGGGCGTCCCCCGAAGCGGTCACCGAAAGCAGGGCGAACAGGACAAGCAGGCGGCGCATATCGAATACCTTCACTTGGCGGAATCGCGAGCGGTAGCGATGGCGCTGAGCACCGGGCTTGATGCCGGCACCATCCGGGTGCCGCCGATCCCGATCTCGATCATGCTCGGCGTCCTGGCATCGACCCGTCCCCAGGCGGGAATCCCTTTCCCGTTCGGATCGCCGGTCCTGGCAAAATTGGTCCAGTAACTCGCGAACAGGCCAGCCGCGGCCTGGTCGGCGGCGCTGGGCGCGACATCGCCCTTCGCCAGATTGCCGAACTGGAAAATCACGTCGGTCGCATGGCCAGCGCCGATACCGTCTTTCCGTTTCGCTTCCGCGACATAGCCGAAGCGATAAAGCCAGGTCGGCGATCCCGCCTTTGCATGGCGGAGCGCGAGGGCCAGGGCCGGCTCGCTGAACATGATATCGGCGGCGACATGGCGCTGGGCCTTTTCCGGCGAACCATAGGCCCCCGTCACCGCGGCGGCCCCTGCCCCCAATCCGGCCAGCGCCGGCGCGTTCACCATCGGGAGGAAGGCCGCCGGCACGAAACCGAGTTCGTCGTCATTGTTGCCGACGATATACGGGATATGTGCCTGCTTGCCCTCAGCGAACAGGCGATCGACGTCGCCGGTCACGATCGCCCCATCGGTCATCGGACCCGAATAGCGATCCTCCTCCTTGCTCAGCATGTTGATGCCACCGAGCACGGTCGCAACCGGCAGGGCACGCAACGCCGCTACAGTCGCGCCTGGAGCGAAAAGGCTTCCCTTCGCCTCCGCAGCCGCAAGCACCGGCCATTTGTCGCGGCCGCCGCCCGAGGCCGAAATCGCCTTGGCGAACAGGCCCGCCGCGACAGGCGATGCCATCAGCCTGGAGACCGATTCACCCCCCGCGGATTCGCCGAAGATCGTGACGTTCGCCGGATCGCCGCCAAAGGCAGCGATATTCCTTCGCACCCATTGCAACGCCGCGATCTGGTCCATCAGGCCCCAGTTTCCGGTGGGCTTCCCCGCAGCCTCGGCAGTGAGCGCCGGATGCGCGAAGAAGCCGAGCCGGCCCAGCCGATAGTTGAAGCTGACCAGCACCACGCCCTGCCCGGCCAGCCTAGCACCATCAGTCTCGGCCAGCGCGCTCGATCCGCTGACGAAGCCCCCGCCATGGATCCATACCATCACCGGAAGCTTGCCGCCCGCCACCGGCCTGGGCGTCCAGACATTGAGGAACAGGCAATCCTCGCTACTCGGCTGACCGCTGCCGGTGACACCGGCAAGCGCATTTTGTGGGCAATCCGCCCCGAAACTCGATCCGTCCCGGCTTTGGCTCCAGGGTGCCGGCGCGGCGGGCGCCCGCCAGCGCAGGTCCCCCGTGGGAGCCGCCGCGTAGGGGATGCCTTTGAAGGCCACCACCTTTTCGACCCCAACACCGCGGACCGGCCCGGAGTCGGTGCGGACCTCCTGCGCCACTGCCGACGACGCCGCCGCCAGAAGAGCAAGCCCGATCAGTGGACGGATCATCGCGCGTCTCCTCCATGGAATTCGTGAATTCCGGGGCCGGTCCGATAGACCGAATATCCCGTCTCTTGTCGGGCCAGCGTCGCACCGGCCGGGGCAGCGATGGCGCCGAAACGAGTCGGCACCCAGATCTCCCCGCCTGCGTTTGGCGGCACCTCGGCCCGCAGAACAAGCCTGCCCTGCTCGACCCGCCACTGCGTCGCGGCGCGCCCATAAGCGGTTTCCATCGCTGCCTCGGCGCTGGCGAGCCCGTCCGGGATCGCCGGCTTGACCAGCACGACCTTGTACCCCGGCGCGCCCGGCCTCAGGCCAGCCAGCCGCTGGCGCATCCAGTCACCGATCGATGCGAAATAATGATGGTCGCGGGAACGGCTGCCGAGGCCCCAGCTTTCGAACATCGTCGAATTGCCGTTGGCGATCCACCAGCCCCAGCTCGGTTCGTCGGTGCGGGTCGCCACGCGATAGGCGAGATCGGCATGGCCATGGTCGCTGAGCACCTCAAGCACGTAGCGCGTGCCATATACGCCCGTGCGCAGCCCCTGCTTCTCCACGTCGCGGGCGATCGTATCGGCGACGCCCTGCTCCCGGCCCTTCGGCGCCATGCCGAAAGCCAGCGCCAGCACATTCTGGATCTGCAGCGGCACGCCCGCCACGCCCTTTGCGTCGATCGTCCGGTACCAGCCGTTCGCGTCGTCCCAGTAGCGCGCATTATAGGCTTTGCGGATCGCGTCCGCGAGGGCCCGGTAGCGGGCTGCATCCTGCGCCTCGCCAATGATCCCGGATGACGTCGCCAACACATCCGCCTCGTGGAAGAAATAAGCCGTGGTCACCGCATCGATGCCGCCGCCGCGCGCGTTGAAAAAGTCCATGCTCCCCGGCGGCGACCATTCGCTCAGGCCTTTCGCGCGGTAATAATCGGGCGCCTTGATGACGGTCGCCGTGTAATCGACCAGACGGCGCTGCATGTCGTGATTGCGCGCGAGAATGCGCGTGTCGCCATAGGTCGTGTAGAGTTCCCAGGGCAGGATCATCGCCGCCACGTCCCAGGGCGTCGTGGGGCCCCAGATGAGATTCCAGCCTGGCGTGTCCTCATAGCCGTAATAAGGCGTGGCCGGCACGATCTCGGGTATCTCTCCCTTGGGCGACTGCGAGTCACGGAAGTCGCCGAGCCATTTGGTCCAGACCCGCGCGACATCCAGGCTGCGCACCGCCGCACCTGCCGAGGCCTGGGCATCGCCGGTCCAGCCATTCTTCTCATAAGTCGGCGTATCGGTCTGGAAGCCGTGCATGTTGTTGAGGATCGTCGCGGTGCCGGCTGCATCGATGCGCTTCAGCAGCGGGTCGGCGCTGGCGAAGCTGCCGGTCTTCGCGACCGCCGAATGCACCACACGCGCACTCAGCGTCGCTGCGGTCGGCGTACCGGGGAATCCATCGAGCTGGATGTAACGGAAGCCGCGATAGCCGAAGCTCGGTTCCCAATGCTCGCGGCCCGTGCCGGCAAGCGTGTAGCGGTCCGTTTGGAGCTGCGCATCGATCAGCCCGGATGCCGGGATGACCAGTCCATCGGGACCGATCTGTTCGCCCGCGACCATCGATACAGTCGCGCCACGCGGTCCCTCCGCGTCCAGCACGGGCCGACCAGCGACGATCCGGCCAAAATCATAGACCCAGACGCCGGGCGCCGCCTGCTTGATCGTTGCCGCCGCGATGGACTGCACCGGTTCGATCGGTTCTGAATTGGCGGCCACCAGGACACCGGTCGGCCCCGTGACGATCCGCGCGGCACTCCAGCGGTTCGATCGAAAGCCCGGCTTATCCCAATCGGCAGGCAGCAGCCTTGCATCATAGCGTTCGCCGCGATGGACTGAATCACTGACGGTCGGGCCCGATATCGTCTGCCAGTCGGCTCCCGTCGCGACCGTCTGGGTCGTGCCGTCGGTGTAGGTGATTTCCAGCTGTGCCTTCAGCGCAGGCTCGGCATGCCAGGGCGCGACATGGAAATACCATTCGTTCGGATCGGTCAGCCCGTACCAGCCACGGCCGAGCTCGGCGCCCAGCACGTTCTGCCCGGGCCGCAACAGCGCGGTCACGTCGTGCGTGTAGGAGAGCACGCGCTTGTCATAGGCGGTGAAGCCGGCGCCCAGCGGCGAGCCAACCATCGTCCCGTTCAACATCATGCGCGGCATGCCGGCGCCGGCCAGATAGAGCCGCGCGCGAAGGACGGGTTTGGCCGAAACGCCGAAGGCACGCCGGACAAGCGGCGCCGGTGCCTCGATCGGCAAGACCAGGTCTACATTCTTCACGCCACTGGCCACGACCAGCCCTTCGGCCGAAACGCTGCCGCCAGTGAACGGGTTGTCGTTGCGCGCGAAATCAGCACGAGCCGGTGGGCTGCCGCTTCCGGAAACAGCGACGGCGTGGATCACCGCCGCGCGCTCTTCCCGAGCGCTGAAACCGATCGTGCCGTGCCCGTGCGTACGATCTTCGAGGGTATCGATCGTCCGGCCGTCAAGGCTGGTGACAATCTGGGTGCCCTTTGTGCGCACGGTGAGTCGATGCCGCTGCCCCTTTAGCGGCACCGTCAGCGGCACGCGCTTGAGCACCTCCGTCTTGACGGCGGAACTGGTGCCCCCGGGATAGGTGCGCACCGCCTCGGTCAGGACGGGTCCATCCTTGCCGTCGCTCAACGTCCAGACATAGGCGTCGCCATAGCTCTTGCCGTGGGGCAGCGCACGAAACAGGAGATCGACGGCATTGCCGGTGAGCGTGAGATCGACGTCGAGGGTGACGTCGCTCCAGTCATGATCCCGGCGCTCGGGACCGGATATCCACCGCGCGCTCCAGTCGGCCGGTGCAAGCAGGCCCATCTCCCACCAGCCGGGCGTGCTCCAGCCGCTCGCGCGATCGTCGCCATCCCAGACCTGCACCTGCCACCAATAACGCTGGCGAGCCTTTGGCGGGAGGCCGGCATAAGCAATCTGCGTGCTCTCCCCAGACGCGACCTTGCCGCTGTCCCAGGCGAGATCGCCCTTTTCCAGCGCCTGCGGAGATGTAGCGACGCGAATCCGATAGGCGGTCTGCCGCGCTACAGGAGAACGCCACGCCAGGCGAGGCGCCGGCTCGTCCAGCCCGAGCGGGGCGTCGGTATATTCGACCTTCAGTGTGGAAGGTGTGGTGTCCGGTTCCCCAAGTGCCGGCTGAATCAGCCAGACAAGCGAGAATGTCGCCAGCAAAAGGAGTGGAAAGCGGCCCACCTGCGAGCCGCTTTCCGTCCGTTCCGTCCAGGTCCTCGACACCAGCAAAGGCTTGTTCCTAGAATTTGGTACGGATGCCGAGCGAGACCAGCCGCCCGAGCGTGCTGCCATTGGTATAACCACTGGCACTGTTGAGATAGGGCGGGTCCTGATCGAAGATATTGTCGACGTTGAGGGTCAGCAACGTGTTCTTGAGCAGCTTGCCGAGATCGTAGCTGAGGAACAGATCGACTGTCTTGAACGACGAGACATGGTTTTGAGTGAGAAGGCCGAGGATAGGATAGCCGCCGCGATAGTTTAGCGTCGCCCGCCCGGTCAGGTCACCGACACGGGCACCAACGGCCGCGACAAGCGTGGTACGCCCGACACCGTTCTTCAGCTCGTCGCTGAATGGTCCACCCGCCACCGCGGACGATTCGCGGTTCAACGTATAGGTGCCCGAGACGTTCGCGTTGATCGAGCCGAAACCCGTCTCACGTGTATAGCCGACATTGAAGTCGATGCCGTCGGTATGGATCGACGCAAGGTTGGTGCGCCGCGCGTTGAACAGCACATAGGGTGTCGTGCCGCCGAGATAGAGGCTGGCGAGATTCGGCGCGCCGGTGACGATCAGGTTGCCCGCCGCTGCCTGGGCCTGGGCCAGGGTCGGGCTCAGGATATAAAAGCTGGCATAATTCGGGTCGGAATAAAGCACCGGGGAGGTGATCGGCGGTACCGTGATCCCATCGGTGAAGCGGACGTTCCAATAGGTCGCGCTCGCGACGAGGCCCGGCACTGCCTTCGGCACCCAGTCGAAACCGACCGACCAGGTCTTGGCCTTCTCCGGCCTCAGGTCCGGATTGCCGCCGGCGATGACGATCATCGGACGCAGGATGTCGAGCGGCGAGCTGTTGGCCGCGCGATAGGGGCTGAACAGGAAGACCTGCACCCGCGAGTCGGCAGTGCTCGTCGTATCGGCAAGGCTCGGGGCGTGGAAGGAGGTGCCGTAATTGCCGCGCAGCGTGAAGTCGTCGAACGGCTTGTAGCTGATGCCGACCTTCGGGTTCGTCGTGCCCCCGACATCGCTATAGTCGTCATGACGAATCGAGCCCGAAATCTGCAGGCTGCGCATGCCCGGCCCACCATTACCCGCCCCGAAAACGGGCACGAGCAGTTCGGCGAAGACCGACTTCACGTCGCGATTGGACGACGAATTGATCGCGTTGGTGAAGACGTTGCGCCGGTCCTGCGAGATGCGGGAATCGAGCTGCTCGAAATGATATTCAGCGCCGACCGCAAGCCGGATGTCACCACCGGGCAATGTAGCCAATGAGCCGTCCAGAACGAGCCGACCTTCGGCAAGGGCCTGGGTGGCATCGCCGAAATTCTCGAAATCGGCGATCGTCGCCAGCACCGCCGGGTTGGTCGCCGCAAGATTGTACGGGTTGAGCGCAGTGGCAGTCGTCGTTCCCGCCAGCGCAACCGTCGCGGCGGCCGAGTTGATGGTCTGCTCGCGCACCACATTGTAGCTCTCGCCGAAGTTCGCCTGCGCGCGAAGCTGCCAGTTGCCGCCAAGCCCGACCGTGAAGCTTGGCGTCACGCCATAGGAGTCGAACCGCGCTTTGCTGGTCGCGCTCTTGCCGAACACATCGGCAAACGACAGCGCGACCCCCTGGATCGGCGAAAGGCCGATCGGACGGAAATAGGGATTGGTGAACAGGATCGAGCCGGTGAAGCCCGATTGCGAACTGAGCGTGGTCGTGTCGCGCCGCGACCAATAGGCAGTCGCCTGGAAATCGACATTGTCGTTCAGCTTCTGGGTCAGCCCCGCATAGACCGAATGACGCTGCTCGCGCGGATAGATGTCGGCATAGGCGTTGCTGTCGCACAGGTTGCTCGTGTTCGGCACGAGCCCGGGCAGCGCATAGCTGATCCCGCCGGCGGTGATGGTGCCCGGCGCGCAGGTGGTGGTCCGGAAATCGGTGCCGCCCTTCGCCCTGTTGTCGGCATGGACATAGTCGCGATCGATGCCGAGGATATTGTCGTGCCAGGCATAGGCATAGGACACGAAGAGCGACCCGCTGCCCCAGTCGCGGCCGACGGTCAGATTGCCGTCCACGCCGCGATAATCGTCGGCGAAGCTGTAGCGGGCGTTTGCCCCGACGCCGTTGAAGCGCTTGCGGGTGATGAAGTTGATCACGCCGCCGATCGCATCCGAGCCGTAAATCGCCGAGCCGCCATCGGGCACGACTTCGACACGCTCGATGATGTCGGGCGGAATCGCCGAAGGATCGAACGTGGTCTGGAGCACGCCGGCGCCGACCATGCGATGGCCGTTGACCAGGACCAGGGTCGTCACGCCACCCGACGCGCCCAGGTTGCGGATATTGGGGCGCACCACGGGGCTGGCGAAGCTCGCCGTTCCGGAGGGCACCGTTCCGAAGCTGCCGACCTGCGGTATCGAGGACAGCAGGTCGTTCGACGACGCGGCGCCTGTGGCGAGGACATCGTCACGAGTCACCGCGATCACGTTGGTGCCGGTCGGCGCGACACCGCGCAGCAGCGTGCCGGTGACCACGATATCGGCTTCCTGCGATGCCACATCGACCTCGCCTTCGGGATCGAGCTGCCGCCCCGAGACCGGATCGACCCGCGACTGCGAAGCAGCCGGAGCGGACGACTGGTTGGTCTGGGCGTGAGCTAGGCCTCCGCAGACAAGCCCGCTCGTCAGCGCGGCGACCGAAACGCCCAGGCGCAACGACCGCAACCCCAAAACACCAAGTGCTGAAAAATCGCCCGTCATTTCATCCTCCCCGATGCGCCACTGGCGGACGCCTGTTCGCCCGGAGACCTAGCGAGGCCAACGCCTTCGCTTCTCCGGACGCAGCCCGCTCGTCGCGGCGGCTTGCAGGAGGGGCAGTAGGGGCACAGAAAGCCCCCGTCAATATTTTTAAAAGAATGTACCGTTATTTGGTATTGTCGATAATCGCGACGATCTCGCTCTTGAACTCACCCCGGGCGAGGGCCAGGCGCGCAAGCGGGGAACCTGTTGAAAGTGCCCGGATTTGCTTGCCGATGAAGACTGCCTGCATCCGCATCGCGTCGAACGGGCTGGCCGTGGGGCCCAGCAGCTCCAGCCGGCGCTTCCACGCCTTTGTCTGGTCCATGACGACATCCCAGACGGCGGGCCGAAGCTCGAGTCGCCGCGACGATTCGAGGCCGATCGAATAGATCGCGATCGCTGCCCGGCCATGCTGGGTGACTTCGCGAACGAAGACGGCGGCTGTCATGTCGGCCAGGACATCAAGTGGCGGCCCAACAACCTGGGCCGACGTCACCATGTCCCGATACCGGCCCTTGGAACGCGCGAAGAGCTCGCCCTCGGCCGCTTTGAGCAACCCTTCGATCGAGCCGAAATGATAGGCCGGCGCGGCCGTGGTCAGGGCGCTCTGCGCCGCGACCGCATTATAGGTGATGGCGCCCGCGCCCTGCGCGATGAGCACCTCGATCGCGCCGTCCAGGATCCGCTCCCGCGTTTCGCGCGCCTTGTTGGTCCGCCGCGTGGGCGAAGGCACGTCACTGACCTGAGGCGCGCTCAGTGGCGCCCATTCCAAGGCCGGATCGGCCCCGCCGGTAAGCACCGCCCCCAACTGCGCGGAGGTCAGGTCGAGCGGCAGCGTGATGAACAACAAGCCGATGACGGTGTCGATCGCCGACTCGACGGCGTGGTCGTTACGCTCCCCACCCATCGCGTCGGCGAGATCGTTCCACACCGTAAGCAGCTCGCGAAACCAGGCGTCCGCCAGCACATGCCCCTCGGTGCTCCGCGCGGCATCGAGGATGATCTCGCACCAGGCCAAAGCTGATTTGCGGTGGCGGCCGGTGGCGTTGGAGAGAAGCCTGGTCGCGAAACCGGCAAGATCGGTCGCGACGCCGTCCCCGCGCCGCTGCCGCTCCGCCGCACGCCGAAACGACCGGACATAGCCATCGAGCAGGCGGCTGGATGCGTCGGCAATCATGTCGCGCTTGGTTGCGTAGTGATATGTCGTTGCAGCAAGCGGCACGCCCGCGGCAGCCGCGACGAGGCGATGAGTCAACCTGCTCGACCCCGCCTCGGCAAGTACCGTAATAACGGCATCCGCGATTCTTGCCTTGGTCCGTGCCGACCGGCTTCCCTGCCTGGCCTGTTCGTTCTGGTGCGACTGCTGAGGGACAGCAGGCTTGGTCGATGCCACGATTACACTCATCCCCTTCCAGCAAAGCACCCGGCACGCCCGCCCACGTTGCGAGCCCTGGCACCCAACCGCCCTGTCAGACCAGAGAGCCAGGCCAATAACGTACCTTGCGGTAAATAGCTTGCCTGTCGCAACGTTTTGTCCCGTGGAATTCGACCCTGCCTCACAGGCAATCCAGGATATACCGAAACTCTATCCCGGCCCGATCACCCTCGCCATCATTGTCGAGCCGGTGTGAAACGCGGTTCCAGCTACGCCTAAAGTCTGACGCCAGGGGCAAATCGGATTCAATACTTCCCTTCCAACGGAATTCGTCGTCCATCGTACGAGAAATCACGCCCCCTGCATGGATCGTGGCTATTGCCGAGAATCCGGACCGGATCGCCAAATACCACATTTTGAATATTTGTACAGGAAGATACTTCCTGTCGCGCGGTGTCGCCCATGCAGGGCAGCAGTCGTGCTCTACTCGTTATCTCCGCCCGGCCGCAGTTCGGCGATCAGGCCCCCTCGATCCGTGCGCGCGACCCACACCATGTCGCGGCTCTCGAAGCGGATCCGGTAGCTGCGCCGAACGTCAGTGCCGAGGATTGCCTCGGACAAGGCCTCGATGGACTGGATGGGGCCGACCGCGGTCAACAGGGCACCACCGAAATGGCTCAGGAAATCCCGGGCGCCGGCGCCTTCCGCGTTGAACGACGCTGCCTCAGGCGCTCCTCCCCCCGCCTGCGTCAGCACTGATCGCACTGTGCGTGTCAGCGCGGGGTTCCGGTCGCGAATGGCCCGTCGCGGCAGCGGCGCCGGCAGCCGGGTATCAGCAATAGATTGAGCCAGCAGAGGAAAGAACCGCCGTTGGTTTCCAAGGGCGACGATGGTCATGTCGCGACGGGGCACATACATGATATCGGCGAGGGCCGGACCTCCACTGTGTCCGTACACTGGTTCGCCGCGATATACGCTGGCGGTCCAGCCGATGGCGAACTCACCCGGCCGACCGTCCTTCAGAGGTGCTGGCGTTGTCAGGAGCTTGAAGCTCTCTGGCTTCAGGAATTGTCCGTCATCGATCGCAGCGAAGAGAGCAGCGAGATCACGCGCTGAACTGAAGATCCCGCCCGCCGCGTAACCATGGATGGGATAGAGGAAGCGGTCCTCGAACTGTCGGCTGCCATCCCAGTAATAGGTAGTCGCCCGCCGTCGAAGCTCGGTCTCCTTCGCCGGTGCGCCATCGGTCGCGAAGTCGAATCCGGTGCCGGTCAGGCCAAGCGGTGTCGCAATCTCCCGCTTCAACAGATCCGGATAGGACAGGCCCGTCGCCTTCTCCAGCGCTGCGGTGAACACGATGAAGTCGGTGAACCCATAACGACTCTGGCTGCCCGGCTCATACGCCAGCGGGCGCCCCATCGCGGCCTTGACGAATTCCTGCGGCGTCGCCGACGACGATAGCCCGAGCTGTTCCGGCAAGCCCGACATATGACTCGCCATATGGCGGACGGTGATCGCCCTCCAGGTCTCCGGCGCATCGGGGAAGAAACGCGTCAGGGGATCATCAAGGCTGATGGTCCCCTGTTCGACAAGCCGCATGATCAGCACGCCGGTGAATATCTTGGAGGCCGAGGCAGTCTGAAACGGGGTGTCGATCGTGACAGGCCCGCTCCATTCCAGATTGGCGAGACCATAGGCCTGCAGCTTCTCGACCTTTCCTCGCTCGACGACCGCGACGGCGACTCCGGGAATGTGGCTGACCGTCCGGTAGCGCTCGACGATCTCGTCGATGGGGTCCGCATGCGCTGGCGCGACGACGAGCACAGTCAAGCCGATGGCAAGCGAGCGCAGCAACATTCGATTTCCTCGTCTACCATCCACCAGCCACCGTCCTTTTGAGGCAGGCGCGGAAGACCAGCCCCCTTCGTGCGACGAAGCCGAAGATTCGCGCGACCAAATCGCGATGGGCGCCAGAGTCATAGGCTCATGCGATAGCGGCTGGGCGCGACGCCGATCAACCGCTTGAACATCGTCGAGAACGCGGCAGGGCTTTCATAACCGAGGTCGAGCGCGATCGTCGTCACCGCCTCCCCGGCGGCCAGCCTGGGCAGCGCGATGAGCAGGCAGGCCTGTTGCCGCCACGCGCCGAAGCTGAGCCCGGTCTCCCGTCGAAACATGCGGGTGAAGACGCGCCGGCCCATGTTCAGGTCGGCGCTCCACTGGTCGATCGTGTCATGCGCCGTCGGCCGGTCGAGAAATGACTGGCACTTGCGCACGATTTCGGCCGTCTTGGGAAAGGGCACGGCCAGCGGGACGGTCGGCGCGCGCGCCAGTTCTTCCAGGAGAAGCGCCATCACCATGCCATCGCGCCCGTCGACATCATATTCAGGCTCGACGTCGCACGCCGCCTCCAACAGACTGCGGAGCAGCGGCGAGACCTGGATCACCTTGCTCCTGTCCCCCAGCGACCCACGCGAGTCCGGCTCGATCAGGACGCTGCGCGTGCTCACCGGGCCTACCATCCTCACCGCATGGCTGCAGCCGCCCGGCGTCCAGATGGCGCGCTCCGGCGGCGCGACCCACGCACCGTACCGGGTGCTCACCACCACCACGCCACGCGCGGCATACAGCAATTGACCGCGCCGGTGCTCGTGCCAGTCGAGTTCGAACGCGGGCGGATATTCATTGCCGATGGCGACAATCGGTCGGGGAAGATGCTCGACCAGGGCAGGATTATTCCAGGGCATGAGACTGTCCCACTCGCAAAAGCGAAAGACCCATACAGGAATGCGGGTCATGGTGTGAGGGTCTAAGGGAGCGCCCGGACCTCATGGACGGACCTTGCCGATGAACGCCACCAGAGCTGCCCCGCCCTTGCCCGCCACCGAGACGACGGTGTTCGGCATCATCGTGGCGATCAGCTTCTGCCATTTGCTCAACGACATGATGCAGTCGCTGTTGCCGGCCATCTATCCCAATCTGAAGACCGAGCTTGATCTCTCGTTCAGCCAGATCGGCCTTGTCACGCTCGTCTACCAGATGACCGCGTCGATCCTGCAGCCGTTGGTCGGCCTCTATGCCGACAAGCGCCCGACCCCGCTCGCCCTGCCCGGCGGGACGCTGTTCTCGCTCGCCGGCCTGCTCGTCCTGTCCAGCGCGCACAGCTATTGGCTGCTGCTGGTCGGCGCAGCCCTGCTTGGCATGGGATCGTCGGTCTTCCACCCTGAATCCTCCCGTGTCGCGCGCATGGCGGCAGGACGCAGGCACGGCCTTGCCCAGTCGATGTTCCAGGTCGGCGGCAATGCCGGCTCGGCGCTTGGGCCACTCGCGGCGGCTGTCGTGGTGATGCGTTGGGGACAAACCAGCCTCGCCTTCTTCGCGTTGCTGGCGCTGCTCTCCTGCGCGATCCTGTGGAATGTCGGCCAATGGTATCGCCATCACGGCCTTGCCCGCCTGTCGCGCGGCGGCGCTGGCCGGCAGGCCGGGATGACCTTGCCGCGGGGCAAGGTGCTGGGCGGCATCGCGGTGCTGCTCGCCCTCATCTTCTCGAAATATGTCTATCTGGCGAGCCTCACCAGCTACTTCACTTTCTACCTGATCCACCGCTTCGGCGTGTCGGTCGAGGTCGCACAGCTGCACCTCTTCGCCTTTCTCGGCGCAGTGGCGGTCGGCACTATCGCCGGCGGCCCGCTGGGTGACCGGTTCGGGCGGAAATATGTGATCTGGTTCTCGATCCTTGGCGCCCTGCCCTTCACGCTGATGCTGCCGCATGTGAGCCTGTTCTGGACCGGCCCGTTGACCGTGATCATCGGCCTCATCCTGGCCTCGGCCTTCCCCGCGATCGTCGTCTTCGCGCAGGAACTGGTGCCGGGGAAGATCGGCATGATCTCCGGCCTGTTCTTCGGCTTCTCGTTCGGCATGGGCGGGATCGGGGCGGCCGTGCTGGGCGAGGTCGCCGATCGGGCCGGCATCGAGATGGTCTACGCCATCTGCGCCTTCCTGCCGGCGATCGGCCTGCTTGCGGTATTCCTGCCCGATCCCAGACCGGCTGCAGCGTCGGCCTAGAATAGGATCACCCCGCGCGGTGATGGCCCCGCCAGTTGAGGATATGGGCGAGGCTGATCATCAGGCTGCCTGTCACGGTCGAGATTGTCTCGGCCGATTCCGACTCGAAGAAGGCCAGCCCAAGGACGAGAAACAAAAGGCCGCTCACTCCCAGAAGCGCGGCCCATCTGTTTCCGTGCTTTGACAGGCCGCGCGACAGGGCGAAGCCGCTGACCGGCAGCACCATGACGATCAACGCCGCATGCACCACCCCGTCGGACGGGAGGGCGAAGGCTATGGCCGGCAGCAGGAGGATGAGGATCGGCAGGCCGATGCAATGCACCAGGCAGATGCCGGAGAGCAGGAGGCCAAGCCGGTCAAGCCGCGACAGACGATCGGATCGAGTGATGTGCATTGCGTGTCGTGTTCCAGGTCAATGTGGTTCGGGCGCAATCGGCGCCGCTGATATCACGCTTTTCAGAAGCTCTTGCGGATTCCGGCGAAGACGCCGCGCCGCGCCCCATATTGCGGCGCCCCGACACCGACGCCGGAGCCGTCGCGGATCAGATAGCTCTTGTCGAAGATGTTCGTGACATCGAGCCTGACCGAAAGGCCCTTGAGCACGCCGGGGCCATCCAGATTCTGTGCGATCCCGAAATTGGCGGTGAAATAGGAAGGCAGCTTGCCGCCATTGGGCACGATGCCGGCCGGATCGTCCGCGCGCAGGCCGTCGCCGTAGAGGAAATCGACCGTCGGCACGAGCGTGCCGATCCCGTCATGGATGGTGACGCTGCCGCCGCCCGATGCAGTCCAGTTCTGCGAATGGTCGGTGAAGATGTAGTGGTTCGCGATGTAGGCAAGTTCGTCGGGCGCGAAGAAATACTGGCTCGAGATGATGCCCTTGCCCTTCTCCTCGCCGCGCGCGACGTTCGCATAGAGATCGACCGCACCGTGCGTGTAGTTGGCGCTGAGCTCGACGCCCCAGGCATAGCCCTTCGCATAATTGAACGGGGACAGCACCAGCGAGGGCCCGAACTGCCCCTCGTCGAGCAGGTTCCGCTTGATCTTGTAATAGGCGTCGAGCCCAACCTTGAACCCCGGCATGATCGTCTGCTGCACGCCGCCGTCGAAATAATGCTCGCGTTCGGCGCGCACCGGGTCGGCGGTCGTGATCTCGGTCTGCTTGGTCGTCCCGGCGAACAGGGCCAATGTCGGTGCGGCGATGAGTTCCTGCGGCGGCGGCGTGAAGTTGCGCGCATAGCCGAGGTGGAAGGTGGTTCCCTCGCTGGGCTTCCAGACCATGTTGACGCGCGGGCTGACCTGCTGCTCGCGCGTATAGGCACGGACCGCATCGAAGCGGGCGCCATAGTTGAGCGTGAGGGTCGGGGTCAGCGACCATTCGTCCTGAAGATAGACGCCGTAGAGTTGCCCATTACGTCCGCCGTTATCGGTGATGGTGAGCGGCACGTTGGAAGTCTGGTTGCCGTCGCCATCGACCGGGAACACGCGCGAGGTCACCGTCGACCGGGTTCGCTCGTTCTGGAAGAATACGCCGAACCGCAGCATATGGCTGTCGGACAGCTTGTAGCTGCCGTCCGCCTGCACCCCGGCGGTCAGGCTGGAAAGCCGCGAATTGTCGGCGACACCGGCCAGAATGAGATCGCCTCCCTGCGGGTCAGGCGTGAAAAGCGTCTGCGAATAGCGGACGAAAGGCGCGACCTGGAAGTTGAGCGCGCCACCGGCATATTGATAGGCGAGCACGCCATAATGGGTGATCTCGCGCTGGTTCTGGTCGAGCTTCGCCGAATCGAAGTCCGAGATACCGTTGAGGTTCCAGTTCATGCCATTGGGGCCAGCGCCGCCCTGGCCCGGGCGGTTCGGGATCTGGAAATAGCCGATCGACGTGCCGCCGAACGCGGTTAGCCTGCTCGTATCCGAGAGGATGTCGGAGAGATAGCCGAAGGCGCGATACTGGCGGGTGTGATCGTGGATGGCATCGCGCGTGTTGATCGGGTTCTCGACGCCGAGATCATTCTCCTGATAGCTGCCCGAAACGAAATAGTTCAGGTTGCCGCTCGCTCCGTGGAGCGAGGCGCTTGGCAACAATGTGCCCCGGCTGCCGCCATAGAAACCGACATCGCCACCATCGTCGAACGCACCCGACCGAGTCTTCAGGCTGACGACGCCCGAGGTGCGATAGCCATATTGCGCGGGCAAGGTGCCGGTGAGCAGGTCGATCGAATCGGCGATGCGGGGATCGAAGGTCGATCCGAAGCCCGAAATGCTCTCCGGCACGATCACGCCGTTCAGCCGATATTGCAGATTGGCGTGCTCATTGCGCACATGGATCGAGCCATAGCTGTCGAGCGTGACGCCCGGCGCCTGCAACAGCACCTGGGAGAGACTGCGATCGACGCCGCCCGGCTGCTTTTCGAGCAGGGTCCGGTCGAGACTATAGTCGCTCGCGCCAAGCGACGGCAGGATGGCGTCGCGCGCCGCGTCCAGCTTCTGCGCGGTGACGACGATATCCTTCGGGGTCGAGTCGGATGCCGGATCGGTCGGCGCGTCCGTCGCCCAGGCCGAAGGCGCCGCCAAAAGCCCAAGGCTGCAGCCCAGGAGCAACACCGATCTTCTCATCGCGATCCTTTCACATCATTCGGTCAGCCTTGCCGACGGACGGCCCGATAGACTCAATGGCAGAATGATACATCATAACATTGTTGTCATGATTCAAGAGCGACGACGAAACGGTCGAAAGCGCCGGTGAACCGAGGTTTTATTCCGAATTCGGTGACCGTAACCGGCACCGATCCCGTCATCCCCCGCAGGATTCCCGAACGATGAGTTCAGTTGGCAGATAACCCGGCGACCGGTCCTGGCTTGGCTCGAGGATGCTGGCGACCAGTAATTGCCCCGCGTGGAACGTGTCCTGCCTGATCGTGGTCAGCGCGGGCGTGCTGAGCCGGCTGAGCAGCATATCGTCATAGCCGACCACCGACACGTCGGAAGGAACTGACAGGCCCGCCCGGCGCAACGCCCGGATCGCGCCGAGCGCGATAAGGTCGCTGGCCGCGACGATTCCGTCGAAACTGATCCCGCGACGCAGCAGGCGGGTGATTGCAGCTTCGGCGGATTCCAGTTCGAACTCGACCTGCGCGACGAGCTTCGGATCAGCCTCGATCCCATTTTCCGCGAGGGCCTCCAGATAGCCGAGTCGCCTTTGCTCTGCCTCGGGATCACTGCCGCCAATGAACAGGATCGCCTTGCGACCGAGCCGCGCCAGATGAGACGTCGCCCGGCGGCCGCCGAGCAGGTTGTCGGACCCGATCGAGCGGTATTTCTGTCCCGGCATATGCGCGCCCCACACCACGAAGCGGGCATTGGTCCCGGCAAGCTGGTTCAATTCCTCATGCAGCATGCTCTGGCCGAGGAAGATCACCCCGCTGGCGCGGCTGGTGGTGGTCGCCAGCACGAGATCGTCCAGGCTGGCCGGCGCGACATGGCTCACGGTGAAGTCGCAACTGCGCGCGCGCGCCGCCTCGCCGATGCTGGCGAGCAGTTCGAGGAAGAAGGGATGCGACAAGGGCAACGCCCTGCCCCGCATATGCGGCGTCACGATCGCGATCGATCCTTCGGCGCCGATCGGTGCCGTTGGCATCGAACTGCGGAACGGATAATTATGGTCGCGCGCCAGCGCCCAGATGCGCTGCTTGGTTCGCATGCTGATCAGCGGCTGATCGTTGAGGGCCCGCGACACCGTCGAGATGGAGACGCCGGCGAGTCGGGCCAGATCCTCGAGCGTCGTTTTGCTGTTGCTGTTATCGGTCATTGCGCTCAGGTTGAACGAGGATAGGAAGACTTAGGACACCGAAGGGGCGGCTTTGCAAGCGGGGGCAGCGGCGAAGCAGAGGGTCAGGTCCTCCCTGGCCGCGAAGGCACGGCTGTCGCGGATCGCGCTGGCCAATATGTGCTGCGGCCTGCTCGGCGTGCAGATCGTCTGGGGCCTTCAGAACGTCAATACCAGCCGCATCTTCCAGACGCTCGGCGCCAATCTCGATGAACTGCCGATCCTGTGGATCGCGGCCCCGATCACCGGGCTGCTGGTCCAGCCGATCATCGGCCATCTGAGCGACCGGACCTGGGGACCGCTTGGCCGCAGGCGCCCCTATCTGCTCGGCGGGGCGCTGGTCAGCGCGGTGGCGCTCGTCCTGATGCCCAATGTCCAGAGCGTCTGGGCGGCGAGCGTCGTGCTGTGGCTGCTCACCGGTGCGATCAACGTGGCGATGGAGCCATTCCGCGCGCTGGTCGCCGATGTCGTCCCCGAGGATCAGCGCACCACAGCATTCTCGCTGCAGGTCGTGTTCATCGGCACGGGCGCGGTGTTCGCCTCCGCCATGCCCTGGGTCCTGTCGAACTGGTTCGGACTGGCCAGCGAAGCGCCGCCTGGTGTGCTGCCGCCCTCGCTTCGAACCGCTTTCTATATCGGCGCGGTCGGGCTGCTCGCCAGTGTCGGACTGACCGTCGCGACCACCAGCGAACAGCCACCCGAAAACATCGCCGCCGATGCCGCGTCCCTGGCCCGGCCCGAATGGGCGAGCACAAGCGGGGCGTCGCTTGTCCGCAACGGCGCCCTGTGGGTGATCGCCGCGGCCGCGATCGCGCTGGCCACCGCGATCGAGGGGTATCGCCGTGAACTCTACCTCATCGCAGGAATCGTGGGACTGCTGGGGATCGGCCAATGGCTGACCGCGTGGAGCGCACGGCACGGCATCCGGCCGACCGGCCTGCTCGAGATCGTCGACGATATCATCCACATGCCTGACGTGCTGCGACGGCTGGCGATCGTGCAATTCTTCACCTGGTTCGGGTTGTTCGCGATGTGGATCTACGCCGTGCCGGCCATCGCCACGGACAGCGGGGCGGGTACCGATCCGACCAGTGCCGCCTATAATGCCAGCGCCGACTGGGTCGGCGTGATGTTCGCCTTCTACAATGGCGTGGCCGCGATCGGGGCATTCGCCCTTCCCTATCTTGTCGCCCGCATCGGACGGCGCGAAGCCCATGCCGCCTGCCTGTTCCTTGGCGCGTCGGGGCTGCTCGGCCTCGCGCTCATCACTGATCCGCGCTGGCTGTGGATTCCGGCGCTCGGCATCGGCTGCGCCTGGGCCTCGATCCTGTCCGCGCCCTACGCCATGGTTTCCAGCGCCGTCCCGCCAAGCCGGATGGGCGTCTATATGGGCATCCACAATGTCTTCCTGGTGCTGCCGCAACTCGTCGCGGCCGCATTGCTCGGCTGGACGGTGGATCGCCTGCTGGGGGGAGAACCTGCGCGAGCGCTGGTGCTTGCCGCCGCATCGATCGCGCTTGCCGCGACCGTGGCGCTGACCATCCCCGATCGTGCGGGACGGGTGCGCTCCAAAGGCTGATTGGCCGCGCCGGCCCTGTACCTGGCGCCTTCCCGAATTCATCCCGGACACATGGATCGGCTTCATCGCACCCTCCCTATAGCGAGTCCCTGATCTATGCAAACTTTTGCACAAACTGCGCAATTCGGTTCAACTTGAAGCGAAACAACGTTGCATTTTTACCGCACATCCAGACCGAATGTTACTCAATTTCTTGCGCAATACACTGATAAACAACGGTTAAAATATTTCGCAACGAAGCGACTTGCGCATGGCGCAAAATTGCGCAAATTTACGCAAATAGAATTGAGCCGCGAAGGATTCGTCCATCGCGCGCCAACGGCCCGTGACAGGGCGACCATGAGAGGGGAGAGGGATGAATCGCATCGTATCGACGCGTCAGCGCTATCTGCAGGGCAGCGCCTCGCTGCTGGCAATGACGGTGATGGGGCTCGCCGCACCGGCGCACGCGCAGACATCGGACAATACCGCCAGGCTGCAGCAGATATCCGCAACCACTGCGCTCGAAGATCGCGAAGAAGCCCCTCCGGCGAGCGACATCGTCGTGGTCGGTGTCAGGCAGGCGCTCGCCACCTCGCAGAACATCAAGAAGAACGCGGACACCTTCGTCGACTCTATCACGGCGACCGACATCGGCGCGTTCCCCGACAAATCCGCGGCGGAAGCGCTTCAGCGCGTGCCCGGCATCACGGTCAACCGGCTCCAGTCAGCGGATGACAGCACCCACCCGTCGGGCGAGCCGACCGGCGTGCTGATCCGCGGCCTCACTCAGGTCCGCACTGAATTCAATGGGCGCGACAGCTTCTCGGCCGACTCAGCCCGCGGTCTGAACTTCAACGATATCTCGCCCGAGCTGCTGGCCGGCGTCGATGCGTACAAGAACCAGACCGCCGAGATGATCGAGGGCGGTATCGCCGGCACCGTCAACCTGCGCACCCGCATGCCGTTCGACCAGAAGGGACTGGTCGTCGCGGCCAACGCCCGGGTGAATTATGGCGACCGTTCGGGTAAATGGACGCCCGAATTCTCCGGGTTGATCAGCGACACGTTCGAAACCGGGATCGGCCGTTTCGGCATCCTCGCCGACTATGCCTGGTCGCACGTCATCACGCGCACCGAGAGCGTGATCATGGACAAGATCGACACCTATTGCTCGGCCGGCGCGGTCGATGCCAACAACAAGGCGATCCTCTCCAACGGCGTGGCGCAGTGCACCGCCAATTCGTTCGGTGGCAGCGGCTGGGCCTATGCGCCCGACGGCGTCCGCTTTTCGCAGGTCGATTATGACCGCAAGCGCCACGGCTTCGTCGTCGCTGGCCAGTTCGAGAACAATTCCGGCAATTTCCGCATATCGGCGCAATATACGGATTCGCAATATCGCAACGCCTGGCTTGAACGCGCTAGCCACACGATCTTCGACGGAGGTTATTTCAACACCTCTTCCTACAATCCGCGCGCATCATCCGTTCTCGGCCCCGCGGACGGCACCCCGGCTCTGTCCTTCGGTCCCAACGGCATGCTGCAATCCGGAGTCCTTACCCGGCCACACGGCGACTGGCTCGGCTCCTTTTCAAGCCTCCAGGATGCGATCAACACAGGCTCGGCCGTACCCGGCATGCCTTTCGTGAACTATTGCGGCGCCGGATCGAACTGCACGACGCTGCGCGACGGCCTGTACCTGCAGAATGAATCGCGCGATTTCGATCATCGTGAAGGCACCAAGGACTTTTCGGGCAACATCCAGTGGGATGTCAGCGACCGGCTCCACGCCAATCTCGACATCCAGCACATCACCGCGTCGACCTACAACAACGACATCCTCGTCGCGACCGGCTCGATCGCCAATTTCGACTATAGCGTGAACAAGGACGGCACCCCGCAGGTCAAGCTGCTGCCGGGCTCCAATGTGAACTATGCGGCCGGCGGTCTCGCCAACCCGCACAATTACTGGATCCCGTTCATCCAGGGCCATGTCGAGGACAATGACGCGGACGAATTCGCGATCCGTGGCGACGTACAATATGATTTCGCCGAGGGCAGCTGGCTCGACTCGCTCAAGGTCGGCGTGCGCTATGCCGATCGTCGCCAGACGGTGCGCTATTCGACGTTCAACTGGACGCCAATCGCGGCGAACTGGAACTGCAACGGCCCCGGCTTCAACGCCGACAACACGACAGGCGGAGCTTATCCCGCCTGCGCCGCCGGGCACGCCCCGTTCAAGGGCTATGGCGCCGGCATCTTCGGTCCCTATCCGATGGGCGGACTGTTCGACGGCAACGTCTTCCCGAATGGGTCGCTCGCCTTCGTCAACCAGTCGATGCTGACGAACTACCAGGCGCTGATGAACGGCCTGAGCGGCGCGACGACCAACTCGCCGCTCGGCACCGGCTATACCCCGATCTGCGATCGCCCCGAAGCTACCGTGGACAACTGCTTCACGCCCTCAGAGGTGATGCATCTTCGGGAGGAGACGCAGGCGGCCTATGCGATGCTGCGCTTCGGCGGGAACGACAAGACGATCTTCGGCGGAATCAGCGTGCTCGGCAATATCGGCGTCCGCGTGATCCGCACGGTCGAGCATAGCGACGGCGCTGCGGGCTTTCCCCAAAGCAACCTTTTTGACCAGCTCGTACCGTGCAACACGCCGCTCTCGGGCAACAACGTAGTCAATCCGAGCTGCTACGTCACCCAGGCGCTCCGCAACTTCACCAATGGCGGCGGGGCACCCAATACCTATAAGAGCTCCTTCACCAACTGGCTGCCGAGCTTCAACGTCCGTTTCGGGCTCGACGACAAGAACTTCGTGCGTTTCGCCTATTCGCGCGCACTCTCCCGGCCAGATATCGGCTTCTTGCGCAACTATGTCGCGATCAACGCGCCGACGTACAACACCACGGCTGACTCGCCCTATGTCGTCTATAATTCGCCGACGGCGGCGCACATTCCGGCCAATGTCACTGGCTATAACTTCGTCTTCCAGGCCAATGCCGGCAACGCCGCCTTGCGGCCGATGATCGCCGACCAGTTCGATATCTCGTTCGAACGCTATATGGGCGCGAGTTCGTCCTTCGCGATCGACGCCTTCTACAAGAAGCTGAGCAACAGCATCTCCTACGGCCAGTCGTTCCGCAATTTCACCAATAACGGCTCGACCCAGCTCGTTCAGGTCAACGGCCCGCAGAATGTCGACAAGGGTGGCGAGCTTTACGGCTTCGAAGCCTCGTACCAGACCTTCTTCACCTTCCTGCCCGGCCTGCTCAGTGGCCTGGGAACCCAGCTGAACTACACCTTCGTGCAGCAGTCGGGGATCAACAATTCGAACCTGATCAACGCGACTTCAGGCGGTGATGTCGGCGCGGTCGGCATCGGCATTCCCGCCGCCGGCGGTTCAGGTCCGGTGATCGACTCGCATCAGCTCGCCGGCATCTCGAAACACACGTTCAACGTCGTTGGACTGTACGAAAAGGGCCCGGTGGGTATCCGCCTCGCCTATAACTGGCGCTCGCGCTATCTCACCCAGAACCTTGACTGCTGCATCGGCCTGCCGGTGTTCCAGAAGGCATCCGGGTTCCTCGACGGGTCGATCCGCTTCTCGGTCAATCGCTATATCGAGCTGTCGGTCGAAGGCAGCAACCTGCTGAACACAACCAGCGTCTACCAGCAGCAGATCTTCGGCGACTCGCCCGTCACGCCGGGCGCGAAGCCGGTCTTCCGCGACTCCTCCTGGAGCAGGGTCGACCGCCGCTTCCAGTTCGGGGTCCGCGCGAAGTTCTGATGAGGCACCCCCTAGTTGCGCTGCCGTCCGATGGACGGCAGCGCAGCCCTTGTGAGAGGGTAGTCTGATGCAGGATGATCGATACCATATCGTCATCGTCGGGGGCGGTACCGCCGGCTGGATGACGGCCGCCGGGCTGGTCCGGCAATTGCCGGGGGCGGATTATGCCATCACCCTGGTCGAATCCGACGAGATCGGCACGGTGGGGGTCGGCGAGGCGACGCTGCCGCATATCAAGCTTTTCAACGACATGCTCGGGCTCGACGAGGCCCGGTTCATGCGCGAGACCCAGGCAACCTTCAAACTGGGCATCGAATTCCGCGACTGGGATCGCCACGGCGACCGCTATATCCACCCGTTCGGCGCGTTCGGCGAACCATGGG
The DNA here is from genome assembly GCA_029202385.1 of Candidatus Sphingomonas phytovorans. NCBI lineage: Bacteria > Pseudomonadati > Pseudomonadota > Alphaproteobacteria > Sphingomonadales > Sphingomonadaceae > Sphingomonas > Candidatus Sphingomonas phytovorans. Next base: position 745,905 of record CP119314.1, on the reverse strand, counting down.
GCGGCGTCGAGTTCCAGAACCACTGGCTTCGCGCCAACGCCAATGGACGAGCGGTCGCCCCGCTTCAGGCCTATTCCTACGCCGTGGCCGCGGCCTGCGCCAACGCGTTCGAACTGCCCGACGAGGATCCCAAGTCGATCCGCTCGACTTACTCCTACGCCTACCATTTCGATGCCGGGCTCTATGCCGCCTTCCTGCGGCGCTGGGCGACCGCGCGCGGCGTGACGCGTATCGAAGGCCAGGTGGAAACGATCGACCGGAACGAGACCTCCGACGCGATTTCCGGGGTCACGCTCAAATCGGGCCAGTACATTCAGGGCGATCTGTTCGTCGACTGCACCGGTTTTCGTTCGCTCCTGCTCGCCGGCCAGTTCGATGTCGGATGGGAGGACTGGACTCAGTGGTTGCCTTGCGACCGCGCGCTTGCGGTGCCGTGCGTTCATGGCGGAAATTTCACGCCCTATACTCGTTCGACCGCGCGGCCAGCCGGGTGGCAATGGCGCATTCCGCTGCAACATCGCATCGGCAACGGCTATATCTTCTCGAGCAATTTCCTGTCGCAGGAAGAAGCCCGGGAAACGCTGCTCGCCAATCTCGACGGCGCGGCGCTCGCCGAGCCGCGATTGCTGCGCTTCTCGCCCGGCCGGCGCGCCCTTTCCTGGCACAGCAACTGCGTCGCGATCGGGCTTGCCAGCGGTTTTCTCGAGCCACTTGAATCGACCAGCATCTATCTGATCCAGGCAGCGGTGATCGACCTGATCAACCTGATGCCGACCCCGCGTGCCGTGCGGGACGGCATCGATCCACGCCTGGCCGACGAATTCAATCGACTGACCGTGATGCAATATGAGCGCGTACGCGACTTCCTCGTGCTGCATTACATCGCCAACCGGCGCGAGGGCGAGCCGCTCTGGGACTATCTGCGCCACATGCCGGTCCCGGACAGCCTGACGCACAAGCTCGAACTCTTCCGCGCCCGCGCCATGGCACCCAATTACCAATATGGCCTGTTCGCGCGCGATAGCTGGCTCTCGGTGCTGATCGGCCAGGGCATCATGCCAGCGGGCTATGACCGCCTCGCCGATACCTTCGATCTCGACATGGCCGTCGCCCGGCTGGACGATTTTGCTGGCCGCATCGAAAGCAGTGTCGCTGCGATGTCGTCCCATGCCGACTTCATCGCGAACTACTGTGCGGCGGAGGGCGTCCCGGCATGAGCGGCCAACCCAACCGCATCGTCATCGTCGGGCGCGACGCGGCGCTCTGGCTCAGCGCGACCGTCCTTCGGCGCGCACTGGCGCCGGCAGGGATATCGGTAGTCGCGATCGAGCTTCCCACCGATCTTGGTCCAGCCTCCGCCTATGCCTCGCTCCCGCCGCTGGAGGCGCTGCACAACAAGCTGGGGCTTGAGGAATCCGTACTGTTGCGCGCAACCGGCGGAAGCTTCTCGCTCGGCCACAATGTGGTGGGCCTTGCATCCGGCATGCCACCTTTCCTCCTTGCCCATGGGTCCTATGGCGCGCCCATCGATGGCGGCGGCTTCTTCCCTTATTGGCTCAAGGCAAGGCGGTTCGGGCTGGAAGCGGCGTTCGAGGATTTCTGCCTCACCGCAATGGCCGCCCGTCAGGGCCGAATGCTGTTGCCCGATGAGGAAACCCAGCTCTTCGGCCGGACCGACTATGGTTATCATCTCCCCTCCCTTCCCTATGTCGCCACCCTCAAGGCGCGCGCGGCGAAGCTCGGCATTGCCGTGCATCACAGCGGCACGATCGACATCGAACGCCAGAACGAGACCGGCTCGATCAGCGCTATCCGGCTCGACGACGAGAGGCGCGTCGAAGGCGACCTCTTCGTGGACGCGAGCGGCCCGGAAGGAATATTGATCGGCCAGATGCCGGGCCTCGGCCGGGACGACTGGCACCCTGCCTTCGTTACCGACCGCCGCCTGACGGCGCGGGCGGCACGCTTCGCCTCGCTTCCTGCCTATGCCGAAATCAGGGCGGGCGCGTCTGGCTGGACGGCACTCCACGCCACCCAGGCGGCAACTTTCGTCAGCTACGCTTTTGCTTCGGCGGAGCAGGACGACGAGTCAGCGCTGGCAGCAGCCGGAAACCTTGCCGGTCTGACGCTTTCCGACCCTGTCGCCGCTTCCGTCGAACAGGGCATGAGACATCAGCCATGGTCAGCCAATTGCGTGGCGATCGGCAGCGCGGCCTGCAGCTTCGATCCATTGTTCGACGTCGAACTGCACGCAATCCAGCTTGGCATCGTGCACCTGCTTGCGCTGTTCCCGGCGGGAGCGACCTTCACTGCCGAGCGGAGCGAATATAACCGCATCACCCGCTCCGCCTTCGACCGCGTGCGTGACTTCCAGTCCGCCTTCTACGCCGCCAATCGCTTTGGCCCGACTGGGTTCTGGGCGGCGGCGCGCGGCGCGACAACGCCTGCCACGGTCGGGCACAAGCTCGCGATCTTCCGCGCGCGCGGCGACATCGCGCCGATGGAGGACGAAAGCTTCGCACCCGATCTCTGGCAGGCGCTGTTCACCGGCTTGGGCGAGACGCCGGAAAGCTGGCCGCCCGCGATCGACCGCACGGCGCCGGAGCGCATGAAGAACGATTTTCGCCGTATCCTCAACTTCATCAAGCGCAAGGTCCTCGAACAGCCGACCCATGACGGCTATCTCGCGAGCCTGGGCAGGAGCGAGGCAGCGTGACCGCCGTCTCGGTCGCCGCCCGTTCCGATCGCCTGGACGCGCTGTCGCCAGTCCCCACTGCAAGCGCTCGGTCTTCGGCCGATATCGCTGCGCTGCTCGCCGCCGGCATGCCAGTGATCGTGAAGGGGGTGGTGGAGCATTGGCCGGCGCTGGCCGCCGGACGTCGGTCGCAGGCCGCGCTCGGCGCCTATTTCCGGGCGATGGATCGCGGCGCGCCGGTACCGGTAATGGAAGCGTCGCCGGGCAGCAGCGGGCGGTTCGGCTATGCCGCTGACCTGCGCGAGTTCAGCTTCACCAAACGGCAGCGGCCGCTGGGCGAAACGCTCGACCGGATCGAGCGTGCGACGACCACACCCGGCGCGCCCTATATCGCGATCCAGATGCTGCCGCTCGGCACGCAGTTCCCGGACTTCGCGCGCGACAACCCAATGCCGCTGGTCCCGCCGGCCGCCGAACCCCGGCTGTGGCTCGGCGGACCAGTGAAGACCCAGATCCACAATGATCGCGACCACAACCTGGCCTGCGTGATAGCCGGCCAGCGCCGCTTCCTGCTATTCCCGCCGGAACAGGTGGCCAATCTCTATGTCGGCCCCCTGGACAATCCGCCCCCGCTCTCCCTGGTCGATCCGGAGGCACCCGATTTCGACAGGTTTCCGCGTTTTCGCGAAGCGCTCGATGCGGCGCAGGTCGCGCATCTCGACCCCGGCGACGCGCTGCTGATGCCGCGATACTGGTGGCACCACGTCACCTCGCGCTCTCCCTGGAACGCGATGGTCAATTACTGGTGGGGCGATGTTCCGCGCGGGCTCGGTCATGCCCAGGACGCCTTTCTGAGCGCCCTGCTCGCGATCAAGGCACTGCCGCCGGGCGAACGTCGATACTGGCGCGCGATGTTCGAGGCCCATGTCTTCGACGATAGCGGTGATGCCGTCGCCCATATTCCGCCTGCCTTGCGCGGCCAACTCGGGGAGATGCGCCCCGACCAGCGCGCCGACCTCAGGCGCCAGCTCCGTATGACGATCCTCAAATCCTCGTGATCGCCAATGCGCGTCCGTAACCGGGAGTTCTACATGTCAGTACCGAGCCTGTCCCTGCGTTCCCTGCTGATCGGCACCGCGATCGCCCTGGCGCCCCCTGCCATGGGGCAGGCCGTCCAGCAGGCGCCCGCGAGCCTCACCGCTCGGGCGAACGGGATCGAGGCCCGTCACGGTCCGATGATGCTTAACGTGACGGCCCTCACCGATTCCATCCTGCGGGTACGGATCGCGCGGAACGGCACCCTGCCGGAGGATGCGAGTTGGGCCGTGCCCAGGGATCGCCGCGCGCAATCGGTGCCCGTCCAGCGTCTCGCGGACGGCTTTGCGACGGCCCGGCTGCGGGTCCATGTCGGCCCGGACCTGCGCCTCAGGATCGAGGACAGGGACGGCCGCCTCATCAGCGCCGACGACAGCGACCCGATCAAGCTCGACGGCAAGGGCTTTACCCTGCGCAAGGCACTGCCGCGCAGCGAGCACATCTTCGGGCTCGGCGACAAGACCGGCGGGCTCGACCGCCGCGGCAAGAGCTTCGTCGACTGGAACACCGACGCTTATGCCTTCACCGGCTCGACCGATCCAATCTACAAGTCGATTCCCTTCTTCGTCAGCGCGGGCGGCGCGGGCGGTAGCTATGGCGTGCTGTTCGACAATACATGGCGCGCCTGGTTCGATTTCGGCCATCGCGAGGACGATATCACCGCCTTCGGCGCGCCCGACGGCCCGATCGACTATTATGTCATCGCGGGCCCCACCACCGGCGACGTCGTGCGCCGCTATACCGACCTGACCGGCAAGGCACCGCTCGCCCCGCTCTGGTCGCTCGGTTACCAGCAATCACGCTACAGCTATATGGACGCGGGCGAGGTCCGGGGACTCGCCGCGCGCCTGCGCAAGGACGCGATCCCGACCGACGTCATCTGGCTCGATATCGACTTCCAGGATCGCAACCGGCCCTTCACCGTCAACCGCACCGCCTTTCCGGACCTGAAGGGGCTGGCGACTGAGCTCGGCACCCAGGGTCTGAAGCTGGTCACGATCGCCGACCTTCACGTCGCCGCGGCACCCAATGACGGATATATCCCCTATGACAGCGGCGCTGCGGGCAATCATTTCGTGCACAACCCCGACGGATCGATGTTCGTCGGCAAGGTCTGGCCCGGCCCCTCGGTCTTTCCCGACTTCACCAGTGCCGGCACCCGCGCCTGGTGGGGCAAGTTGCACGCGCCGCTGATCGCCGATGGCGTCGCCGGCATCTGGAACGACATGAACGAGCCGTCGGTGTTCGAGACGCCCACCGCGACCATGCCGCTCGACGTCGTCCACAAGATCGACAGCGACGATTTCGCCAGTCGGTCAGCCAGCCATGCCGAGATCCACAATGTCTATGGCATGGAGAATACCCGCGCGACCTTTGACGGCCTGAGCGCCTTGCGCCCGGACGAACGTCCCTTCGTCATGACCCGCGCCAGCTATGCCGGGGGGCAACGCTATGCGGCGACCTGGACCGGCGACAACAGCGCGACCTGGGATCATCTGAAGCTGTCGGTCCACCAACTGATCAACCTCGGCCTTTCCGGCTTCTCCTATGCCGGGGCTGACGTCGGCGGGTTCACCGGCGGGCCGAGCCCTGACCTGATGACGCGGTGGTACGAGATCGCCGCGTTCACGCCGGTTTTCCGCAACCACTCCGCAAAAGACACCCCGCGCGCTGAGCCCTGGCTCGACGGCACCGAGCATCTCGCCATCCGCCGCCGCTTCGTCGAGGAACGGTATCGCCTGATGCCCTATCTCTACGGCCTCGCCGACCTGAACGCGCGCACCGGCGATCCGATCATGCGCCCTGTCTTCTACGATTATCCCCAGGCGCTCACCGCCCCTTGCGACCAGTCGATGGCGTTTACCCTGGGCAAGGCCCTGCTGATCGCGCCGCCGCCCAGGCCTGAATCACCGCAGGAATATGACGTCTGCCTGCCCTCGGGCGGCTGGTATGATCTGTGGGGCGGGCTGCCGGTGACGAAGGTCGCGCCGGACACGGCAGCGATCGACAAGATCAAGGAAACGCCGAGGCTCGATCACTTGCCGGTCTATGTCCGTGCGGGCACGATCCTCCCGCGCCAGCCGCTGGTGCAGAGCACCGCCGAGACGCCGTCAGGGCCGCTCTCGCTCGACGTCTATCCCGGCCCCGATTGCACCGGCACGCTCTATGCGGATGACGGCCACAGCCTCGCGTTCCAGCGCAAGGCCTATCTGCGCCGGACGATCCGCTGCGAGGTTTCGGAAACCGGCCAGATGCGCATCATCCTCGCACCGGGCGACGGCACATTCCGCCCATGGTGGCGTGAGCTTGTCGTCACGGTCCATGGCATGCGGGCTGACGCGCCCGTATCCTATCGGGGCAAGGTACTCGCTGCGCGTCACGATGACACCGCACAGACGCTTGGCTTCTCGCTGCCCTATACTCCCGACCAGTCCGAAATCATGATCGGCAGCGTGAAGTAGCCCGCCCCGCGCCTGACGGACTGGTAACTATGCCCGCATGAAGACAGGGGAGGCGACGTGCCCGTCGCCTCCCCTTTTTGTTTCGGCACCTATTTCGTGAAGTATTTCTTGTTCGCAAGCCGCGCCGCCGCGAGCTGCGGGCTGGGCAGGCCCGCCGTCTCGGGCGAGAATCCGCCGCCCGCCACACCGAAGAACAGGAAGCTGAAATCGAAGCCGTTCTGGGTCTGGGCGATGCCATGGCAACCCTGGCAACCGCCGCTGGACGTCAGGGTGCCGAGGCCATTGTGATAGTCGATGACGTTGACCTGGTTCCGGATATTGGTCAGCACGCCGTTGGTGATCGGCGGGAAACCCCGGAAGAGCTGGATGCCCGGCTGGCTGCTTTCGACGACGATATTGGCCAGGTAGAAATCCCTGGTGGTTTCATCATTGGTCGGAATCGCCTGGACGCCGGTCAATTTGTAATATTGCCAGATGAAATTCTGGTTGAAGCCCGGAATGCCCTTCATCGCGGTCAGCGCCCGGTTGTTCACCGCGGTGATCTCCGGCACGGCCGGCACCGGCGACGTGACGGGAATAGCAACCGCTCCATTTTTCAGCACCTTGGCGCCGGCAATGCTGCTGACGTTCCCGAGCGGCAAGGCCACGCCCTTCGTTCCATAGGGCACCGCCTTGGGGGCCGAGGTGCTGAAGTTGATATTGGGATTGGGCGCCGTCTTGCCGCTCGGCGGGAAGGTGGTGCTTGTGGGGGTCGTATATCCGACCGATCCATAGGCTGGCACATAATAGACGCCCGTTGGCTGTCCCGTGACCTGGTTCTTGAAATCGTCGACCTGTTCGAAGGTCGCGAAGATGAATGCAGGATAGTTGGGCGTCTTGTGGATGATATGCAGGGCGATCAGCGCATACGGCACCACTCTCGGCACCGGAGCGGAATCGCTGCCGCCGTAAGTGAGGACGTTCGAAACATGATAGCGATAGCGCTGACTCGACGGGATCGAGGACAGCGGACGCCAGGCGGCTTTCACCTCGACCGTCGTCGTTGGCAGGTTGACGGTCCCGGCAGGGAGGCGGAAGGGAGAATATAGCGGGGTGAAGCTCGCATAATTCTGGTTCACATAATTGGATTCATACTGGTTGACCTTGGCCTCGAACAGCACCTGCGCATCGGTCGCCGGTTGGGGGTTTCCCGGCGTGGTCGGGAAGAACAGGGTATTCTGTCCAATCTGGTTGGCCTCATCCAGATTATTATACGGCAGTGTCCCGCCGCCCGGCAGCGTGATGGTGCTGCACAGCTGCGGATTGGAATTCGTGACGGTCGTCACATATTTGGGGGAAGCCCCCCAGGGCTGGGGCGGGGTGGGAGCCGACGACGTCCCGTTCACATTGCACGGGAAAAGCTCGGTGCGGTGCTGGTAGGTTTCCCAGACCAAAGGCCCGGTGCCACCGCTGCCGGAAGTGGCGAAGCTGCCGCCCGGCACCCCCCGGCTCCCCGCCGCATTCGGCGCCACCGCCGAGATGAATTCAAGCCAGGCGAAGGTCGCCAGATCCTGGTGCGCGACGGCGCTGGTACGATAGATATCCGCGGGGATCAGCGGATTGGCATTGGTCATGTCGGACGTCTGCAACGTCTGGCCCGCGGTGACTGAGGGCCCGAAGGGTGGTGGAGGCGGCGCTGAAGATGTCGAGGATGTCTGGGCTACGGCAGCCGCGGCGGCCACCGATCCGGCACAAAGCAACAAAGCAATGGTCTTCATAACGGCCCCCTTTTTGGCAGAGATCGACAAACACCTTAAATTATGACGGTAAATTGATCCTGTTTAATCTATGGCCACATCAAAATGCCATCAATCCAAGAAGAGGCCAGAATGGCTGCATCCAGACAGGAAACTCTTACGCAATGGTAACCGGAACAGAAATCATTTGATCCTGATACCGTCAACCGCCGCGATCCAATGATCGGGCGCGATCTGCCAGGCATCGACATGGTGCATGCCCTTGCCGTTCCATCCCGTGCCTGACGGACCGAGGATGGGGCTTTCAGCACATTCCCGTTCCGCATAGTCATCGCGCGTCAGCCGGATGATCTCGAAAGCACGCACCCCGCTTCCGTAGCGCGGCCCGCAATCCTGGGAGAAGCGATAGAGGCGTCCGTCCCGGCACACGACCCGTCCGCCCGGCCGCGCCCTGCTCCTGTCGCCGACGATCAGCGGGCTCGCCGGATGTTCCTGCCAGGGGCCGGCAAACGTATCGGCGAAGAAGAGCGACAATGCGTCATGGCTGGACGGCGCCGGGCACACGAACATCCACCAGCGTCCCTCGAACCGGAAAGGCGTCGGATCGGCGAGGCTGCCCTGGAGCAGGTCGGCGACCGGCACCCAGCGTATCGGAAAGGGGTCGGCGCGGTAGAGGCGAACGGCGCCCGCATCGAGCGTCTCCGGCACCATGAACACCTCGCCCCCATGCTCGAACACGCCGGGGTAGGATAGATGGAAAGGCTCGCGCAGGACGATACCCTGGTACGACCAGGCGACTGCATCGGGGCTGCTGGCCCACCCGATCTCGCCCAGCCGGCGTTCGTGATGAAGCACTTCGAAGAAGAGGTGCCACTCTCCCTTGTGCCGCAGCAGGAACGGGTCGGCGACGAAAGCCGCCGGAATATCAGTCACCTGCTCGCGCGTCATGATCGGGTTGGCGCGGCCCCGCGGTGCGGCCAGATGGAGCGGGTCGGGGCCGGCATAAAGGCCGATCGACCATGGATCGTCCGGAAGCGGCCCGGTCATTCCAGCCGCCCGATCTCGCGACGCCCGGAGCACCACCGAAGCTTGTAAGTCTCGGTTCCGCGGAGATAGTCGAATTCCGCCAGTCCCATCGCACACGCCTCGCGCACCGCGGCATCGGCCATCAGCATGCCGGGAGAGAAAGTGGCGAAAGCCGAGAGAAAACCCGCATTCCAGTTGCCCAGGCTGTCGGCACCCAGCATGCAGATGTTCAATCCGATCAGTTGCTCCCCGGCCCAAAGGCCGAACAGCGGCGCTGTACCCTCGCGCCACAGCGCTGGCAGCGCGGCGATGACGAAAGCGCGGGCAGCCGGATCGCGCAGGAACAGGCTGCGTTCGCCAAAGCGCGCCTGCTGCATCTCGAGAAAGAACGCGCCGGGATCGATCGCCGCATCGCGCACCGGATCGAGCCGGCAGGCACGAACGCCGTTGCGCGCCGCGCGGCGGGTGAGCAGTGCCAGCTCTCGCTGGAAGCCCGGGCTTCGCGCGGCGAACCAGCCATCATAGTCGACAGAGAGATCGGCGGTCGGGCAGATAAACTTCTTCTCCACCAGTACCGGCGCATGGGCTTCAGCCGTGGCGCAGCTCGAATCAGCACGGATGCAGGTGAGATCGAGGTGCGGAAAGCGGCGCCGCGCAAATGTCATCAGTCGTCGTGCGGCCGCCACATCGCCCTCGGCCACGACCAGATCGTTATAGTCGCTCAACACCGTGGCGAAGCGCACCGTTTCGTCCTGAGCGTGTCGGGTCAGCGGGAATATCCCGGCGAGACGCCCGCCACGCCGCGCAACGATCACCAGCGGCGACAGGTCCGGCCAGGCATCAAGCGCGGCCAGATACCAGGTCGGGCCACCAAAGGCGCGATTGCAGCGCGAGCGCTCAAGCAATGCACGCCATTCAGGCGCGATATCCTCGACCGCGTCGCGCCGGTCGAGAATCTCGCAGGAGAGCGCGCCGGTAACGATCTCCAGATCCGCCGCGACCACCTGCCGCTCCGCGTGGATCAGCGTAGCCAGGCCCGCCACCGCTGGCGGAGGGTCCCCTCCCCGCTCGTTCCAGACGACGGATCGGGCGGAAGGCAGGGTCTCGATCTCCCCCTTCAACGCGGCGTCCCGCAACAACGCCATCATCGCATCGCCGGTCAGGCGATAGCGGCTGGAAACACTATCGAGAAACCCGGACGGATCGAGACAGGATTGCACCAGCAGGTCGAGCTGGCTCGTCCCGACGGCGGCGCGACTCATCAGATGAGCCGGTGGACCACCATGCAGCCGCGCGCCGATTTCCACCAGCGCCGGCCCTTCGGCGTCGACGATCACCTCGCAATGCCCCGCCCCGTGACGAATCTCCAGCGCGTCCAGAACCCGCGTCGCGAAGGCGAACAACATCTCGGCCAGCGGCCCCTCCGACGGCAGCAATTCCTTGGTGGACAGCACGCCGATCGATTCAAAGCCCGGTACCGGCTTGCCATAAATCCACAGGGCCGCGAGGCGATGGCGCCCGTCAAGGCTGACGGTGTCGATGACAAATTCCCGCCCTGCCAGGAATTCCTGCGCCAGCACGGTGTCGTTGCGAAAGCCCATCTGGTCGACATGGTCATGAACGGCATGGAACGCCCTCGACACCTCCTCTCGCGATGTACACAGGCGCACGCCCTCCGATCCCTTCGACCAGCGCGGCTTGAGCACGACCGGCCATCCGCCACCTTCGTCGATCCAGGCCATGATATCATGCAGCCTGCCCGACTGGATCTGCCGCGGCACCCGGATACCGCGCGCACCGACCTCCTCGATCATGCGCGCCTTGTCGCGGCGCGCCTCGCTCAGACGCGTGCCGTTGCCGGCCAGGCCCAGCGCCTCGCTCAGCCGATCGGCCAGCATCACGCCCCGCTCCGACCCGGCGATCACATGATCGACCTGAAGGTCCCGCAGGGCGGCCACGGTCTGCGCGATATCCTCATGCCAGGGCAGCACATTGCTGAACGGCGCCGGGTCGAAGGAAGCAGCCTCCGCGTTCGGTATCGCCGACGTGCTCCGGACCATCAGCGCCTCGACGCCATGCTCGGCAAAAGCCGGCGCGAGCATCGAACCTGCGTCATAGGGATCGACGATGGCCACCACGCGACAAGTCATGGGCGGAATCAGCCGCGCTTCCGAACGGCCACCCGCCAGACGCTCTTCACCGGCTGGCCTTCCGGATCGAGCCGCGTGACCGCCTCGATCCCGATCGACTGCCAGTCGGCGAGCAGGGTCTCGCAATAGTCGCGACTGAAGAAATGCATGGTCTGGCCACCGGCCAGGACATAGGATCGCGGCCCCAGCTGGCGCTCGGGCGGTTGCACGGCAAGCCGTCGTTCGAGATCGTCCGTTGAATTGGCGTGGAAGAGAAACAGCCCCCCCGGCCTGAGGCAGCGATCGACCTCGCCGACGATGCTCCGAAGCGCTGCATCGGCGAAAGAATGCAGGACGAGGTTGCTGATCACCGCATCGAAACTGCCGTCCTTGCAGGGCAAGGGCAGTCCGATATCGCCCTGGCGGAAATCGACCGTCAGGCCCTCCGCCTGTGCGAGCCGGATCGCCTCGTCAATGGCGACCTGGGCATAATCGAAGCCCTGGACGCGATATCCGCGGCGCGCCAGCGCGAGTGCGTCATATCCCGTGCCGCACCCGAGATCGAGCACGTCGCGGCAGCCATGGCTTTCCAGCAGCGGCAGGAATGGTTCGAGCCACTGGCTCGACCGGTCCGGATCTCCCACGGCGAGGATCGCGCTATGCCGCCTGTCCCATACCTCCGCTACCGCATAACGTTCGTCAGTCGTCATGATGAACGAAGATCCTTTGTCGGTCGACAAGAGCCGCGCTACATTCCCGTTCAAACGAATTACGGCCCGCCGGAGAAATCTTCAATGGATCGGACAGTGACAGAACTCCCCATTCCGGTTCGATTCATCATTCTCAATGCAACCAGAACCGGCAGTAATTTCCTGTGCACGGTGCTGAACTCTCATCCCGACATTCTTTGTCACCATGAAATCTTCAATCCGCACGTGATCGGTGTGGCGCGACACCTTCAGGACAGCGATTTCCGGCTGGGCAGCATGGAGGAGCGGGAAAGCAACCCGGTGGAATTCCTCGATCGCGTCTGGCGCACCAATCTCGGCCGGGCAGCGGTCGGCTTCAAAATGTGCCTGTGGCAGCATGAGGCTGCCTATCGGGCGGTGCTGCCCGATCACGGGGTGCGGAAGATCCTCCTGAAGCGGCGCAACCGGGTCAAAAGCTTCGTGTCCCTGCTGTTGGCCCGGCAGACCGGGGAATGGGTGGTCTATGACGATCGCGGCGCACCAGCACCTCGCCCCCGGGTCCATGTCGACCGCGCGGCCCTAGCAGAGAATATCGCGCTGCATGAGCGCTTCTATGCCGAGACCGAGCGCGGCCTGAACGAGACTGCGCAGGATCACGTCCTTCTCTGGTATGAGGATCTGTTTTCCCCACGGGGGATCGAGCCTGCCCTCGCCTTTCTCGGCGCCGCCGGCCGACCGGTCCAGCCGAACGGCCAGACCTGGAAACTGACTCCGGTCGCCCTGCGCGAAACGATTTCGAATTTCGACACGCTGAGCGAAGAATTGCGGGGCAGTGACCTCGAGGCCGAACTCCATGAGCTGGGGCGCTGAGCGAGACTAAAGAGAGGCGAGATACCGGGAGAAATGTCCGGCATCGGTCTGCGGCAGGAAGCTGAGCGCAGCCGCGCGGGACGCGAGCGAGCAGCACCGATACGCCTCTTCATCGGACAACAGCGTGCCCAGAGCAGCCTGCCAGGGCGCGATATCCTGGGGCGGCGCGACATGGCCTGCCCCGGTTCGCTGGGCAGGTTCGACCGGCAGGGTGAAGTCGATACCGAGCTTCGCTTCGGGCTGGCCGCCGAGATTGCCGGCAAGAACCGGGATACCGCGCAGCATGGCATCAATCGCCACATAGCCGAAGGTTTCCGGAATCAGTGACGGCGCCACGAGGATACGCGCGTCGCGAAGGACGATGCCGACATCGTCGGCGGGTTCGAGCACCGTCATGTTCGGTAACAGCGACAGGTCGCGCAGCACCGTCTCGTCCACGCCCCAGGTCGGCACCGCGGCGAAAGGCGTTTCGGGGAACAGTCTCGCCAGGTCGAGGAAGATCGGCAGTCCCTTGAGCAGGCAAGGGTTGATCATCGTCACTGAGCCGGCGGCGGCCCGGTCCGGGGGTTCGAACGGCCCGTCTCCGAATACCGGAAAGCGCAGCAGGACAGAATCCAGCCCGCCATATTCCCGAAGATAGGCGCGGCTATGCTCGCTCACCGCGACGATGCTCCGGACGCGTCTTAACCGGGCGTGCTGTTCTTCATTCCCGGCCTCAGCCTCCGGACCGAACGGCAGATGGAAGTGCGTATGAACCAGCGCAACCACCCGGTCGGGCGCATAGGCCAGCGCGATATCGAGCAGTATCGCAGGACGGTCGTCGGAAACGAGGATCCAGTCGGGTCGCGTATCGCGGATCACCGCGCCGATCCGCGCCGCAGCTTCGGGATCGTCGAGATCCAGCGCCTCGACCCTGACGCCCTCGTGGCGATAGGACATGCTTCCCGCCGCGTGACGCTCGACGGCGATACCGCGCTCGGTCAGCGCTTCCGCGCTGAATCTGCCAGCGAGAATCCGGCGCTCGCGAGGCATCCGGGACACCGCATGGCATTCGAAGCCCCGCGCTGCCAGCGCTGTCAGCAAAAGCCGATTGGCCTTGTTGCCTCCGCCATAGGACGGAAAATACACGGCATCCTGCAACAGGAGTATTCTGGTGCTCATTCCCTCCAGTACGCCGCAGTGCGAGCATTGCGGTCAAGCCATGTTTAGCGGTCAAAATGGGGACATCGACTATGTTCCTTCCCCGGATACACTTTAGCATCGACAGTTGAGGGAGAGGCGTGTGCGCGACCTGATCTGCGGATTGCTCGGTTCACCACTGGAAACGACAGGCACAAAGGAGGCAAACGGTCGGGCTCGCGATCTGACCGTTTCATGGCTGCGCTGGCATTATTTCGGCGAGATCATCGAAGAAGCCGACCTCGGCCGGCTTCTCTTACGGGCAAGAGAGGCCGGCGCCCGCTACTGCCTCGTGCAGGGCTATGGGCACGTCGTCGCCGAACATGCCGGCCCCAATGGCGGCAAGGCCCGCAGTTTCTTCGACGCGCTGGAGGAATGGACGGAGAACCGCGATTTCATCATCGCCGGCGTCCCCGGTCGCTGCCTGCTGGTCGACCTCAATGCCTGGACGCGGCACGGCGAACCAACCGGCTCAATCGCGATTCCTTTCGGGCCCGACCTCGAAGGCCATCTGATCGATCTGCGATCCGACCTCGGCAACGCCGCGGAATTCCTGACCTTTCTCGACGACATGTCGGAAAAAGCCGGTCGCGGCGTGTTCGTCCTGAACTATGAATCCTATGACGATGTCGCCGACCCGCCTCCGGGCTTTGTCGCGCCCGTCTCCACCTTGTATTGCGTCGCCGCGGGCCTCAAGCCGAACCGTATCCTGGCCACGCATGGGATCGACGCGGACAGCAGCGTCGTCTTTTTCGACTATAGCACGCAGGCGCTGGATTTCAGGCGGCGGCTCGACGCCGAATGGAACGGTCGCGACTATCCCGGCTTCCTGCGCAGCCTGTTCGAACAGCAGAATGGCGCCCATTATTATCTGTGGCCCGGCGCCTCGCCGGACAACATGGAATGGGCCGAGCTGGAGCGCCTGTGGTCGGCAGAACTGGCGCGCTGGGGTGGCGCTGACAGGTTCGAGGACCATTGGCGGCAGTTCCGCGATTTGCGACGCGACTATCTGCTCTGCAACATCCTGGAGGCCGATCCCCTGCTCGAACGAATCCAGGACGAACCCGGCTCGCTGATCTGGTGGAGCAACGCCTTCTGCACCATCTTCAGCGCGACACACTACAGTCTCGAACAGAAACGCCGGATCTATGAGGACTGGATCATCCGCCTCTCCGAAGCGGCGCCGGGCATTTTTCTGTACGGGTCGGACCATAGCAACAGCAGCGTGAACGCCATCACCGCGCGAGACTATCGCGATCGCTATTTCGCGCATGGCGGCGATCCGCTTCTCGCCCGCGCCTTCCACCGGCACTCGATCCGGTTCTGATGAATAAAACCCCGCCGCGAACCGGGTTCGCGGCGGGGCAAGGTCAGGCGGCGATCAGCGGAACACCACCGTGTTGGGGAAGACATGGCTGACACTGGTGCCCTGGGTACCATCGAAGTCGCCATGGCAACTGAAGCAATTGTTCGCCGTGGCGTTCGGATCGGGGTTGCCCGGCCGCACTTGCTGGAAAGTCTCCATGGTGGTGTTCGCGGCGAACTGCGACCCGATCAGTTGGTAACCCGGCTGCGGCGGGATGATGCGGTTGCTCCAGATCGCGCCGACCAGGAAATAATTGGCCAGCGCCTTGCCGGTGCCGCCCGACGCAGCCAGCTTCGGCTGAAGCGAGTTCATCAGCGAGACGAGCAGCGTGTTGTTGAGCACGGCCGGATCGCTGAGTGACGGTGTTGCCGGCTGCTGGCTTCCCCATGGATTGAGGCGCGCCACGCTGGTCGCCGTCAACGTCTTCCCTGCCGCGACAATGCTGCTGTCGTCGCCCGACGATGCCGTCTCGACGATCACGTCAGGCGCGGTGGAGGCTCCCTTCTGCCCATTGTAGAAGATCGACGGCTGGCTGCTCGTCGTGCTGAAAGTGACGGTGTTGAGGCAGGTCGTCCCACCCTTGCACGCCTTGGTGGCCGGGTCGTAATTCTGGTTGAGGTAGGAATAGGTCGCATCCGGGCTGTTGAAGTTCGATTCGAACGTCGCCCAGACCATCTCCGGATGATGGTTGACTGATCCCACCACATGCATGCCGACCATCGCCAGCGTGCGCGTGACCATGGTCGTGCCGTCCCAGCTCAGCACCAGCTGGTTCTTGGCGTTGAGTGCTTGCGTGAAGGCAGGCACATCCGACTTGATCTGGATAAGGCTGCTGGCCTGCGCTGGCGTGATATACGCCGTATCGATCCAGGCGGTCTTCACCTCGATCGCGAGCTGGCTCAGATTGGGAAGAGTCGTGCCCGAGGCCTTCTGGATTTCCTTCGCCTGGTCGAGCGTGATCGGGAAATTCGTCTTGTTCGGGCCGGCATTATAATAGGGCACCTTGCGCCAATGCTCCTTGAGCGCGGTGAAGACGTCGTTCTCCTGGATCGCGTAATAGACGACCGGATAGGTCGACAGCCCGGTCTTGCCGGATACCGGGATCGGCTTGCCATTGACGATCAGCACGCCGCCGCCCGCCTGGCCGGTCGACCCGGTGTCCCCCGCCGGACCGCCTACGACATTATTGGTGCTGCCGGCTGACTTGAGCAGCAACACCTTGGGCTTGTTGACGCGGACCCGGAACGACACATTGGTCTTGTTCTGTGCGTCCAGGCCAGTGCTGTTGACCAGTTGGAAGGCGCCCGTGCTGGTGTCCTCGACCGCGTTGTCGAACTTGGGCGAGAACATCAGCAGGTTCCCGCGCACATCCTTGGTCGTCAACCAGAGGAACATCTGCGACGACCATTTGTAGAATGCACAGTCGGACGAGGGATCGAAGCTCGCGCTATCCGGCGGTGCGAAATTGCTGCCCACCTTCCAGGTGGCGAATTCAGCGCTGGTGACCGCGCATAGCGGTGCCGGCCCGACGGGTATCTGGGACTGGACTGAGGATTTGGCCGCGACGCCTGCAAACAGAAACAGGCACCCCGACAATAGCCATTTGCTCGGTGTCATTTCGCATGCTCCTTCAAGGATCGAAAAATACCAGGAACGCCAACAACATTGGGCAATTGCCGGGTCGGGCTATGAACCTCCGTCACCGACCCGCTGAGTCATCGCGCGATAGACGTTGCGCACCGACAGATCCTCGACCGACACAAGATAGACCCCGCCGTCATAGGAAGAGGCGACCAGCCTCTCTCCGGAGCGCGACAGCGAACTGATGCCGTTCGCGGCGATCGTGCTGCGCGCGACCCGGCCCGTGCGCAGGTCGGCCTTGATCAACGCTCCCCAATAGTCGCCGACGATCACCGTATCCGCATCCCAGAAGCAGAGCGATTTGGGGGAACGGCGACCAAGCTCGATCGAATGGGCCAGCCGGCCGTCCGCCACATCATAGACGTTCAGCGTGAAATCGCGCGATGCACTGGCGATACGGTCGCCTGTGGGGGAAAGATCGACATCGTCAACGATGGCGGTGTGCCCGGGAAAGCGATGCAGGATCTCGCCGTCCAAAGTCCAGGACAGGAGTCCCCCATCGGCGCTGCAACTGACACCCAGCGGTTCGCGAGGATGCAGGCGCAGCGCCTTCACCGCACCGTCGTGCAGCGGGTGGGCCAGCACGTCCCTCCCGTCAGGGGATACGCGGACGATCGCCCCGCTATAGCATGCGGCAAACAGCGCACCCTCATGGCCCTCGCACTGCGCCACCCGGATCGAGTTGATCGGCCCCTGCCCCAGCGCCACTTCGACGGTGCTTTCCAGGTTGGCGCCGAAAATATGCAGCTTGTGGTCATGCGCGCCGGCAACGACCCGTCCAGTGTCCGGATCGCGCGTCACCGCGTTCATCAGCCGGCGCCCGCCAGGGGGCTCAGTGCGGGCGGCAAGACTGGCTTCGCGGTCAGTCAGGCGGATCAGCCGAACCATCCCGTCGTCAGCGACCAGCGCGACGCTGCCGTCCGGCGCGGCGGCAGCTTCGTTGAAACAGGCATTGCCCTGGTCGCCCGGGGCACCGCCCACCTCCCGGACGATCAGGCCCGACGCGGCATCCCATTGCACGACGGTGCCATCGAAGGTTCCCGCCAGGATCGCCGCGCCGTCGGGCGACCAGCCGAACGACCGCTCCCATTTCGAGGGATGGTTCTCCAGGTTTACCTTCGGGCTAAAGGACGACGCATCCCAGATGGTGATGCGCTGGTCATACGCGCAGGACAGGATGTCGCCGTTGACGGGGGAGACCGCGACCTTCTTGATGCCCGAACCATGTGCCTCGATCGAGGCCAGCGCCGTACCGTCGCGGCTGTCGAACACGCGGATGACACCGTCGTCGCACCCAAGCACCACCCGGTGGTTCAGCATGTCGATGGCGCAGGTGTCAGTCTCGGTCTCGAACGGTCCCCAGATGCGGATCAGCGCGCCCGTGGCAAGATCCCATTGCCGCAGGGTCATGTCGTCGCCCGACGAATAGATCAGTCCCTCGCGGCAGGCGACCGACAGCACGTCCTTCTCATGCCCCTCGATCGTCCGCCGGATCGCGCCGGTGACGAGATCCCAGACGATGATTCTCCGGTCGCGCGAGGCGGAAACGCCGGTGGTGTCGTCAACGAAAGCGAAGCCCTCCACGTCGTCGCTATGCCCGCGCAGCACCAGGGCCAGCTTACGACCGGTCAGGTCCCAGATGTAGATGTCATAGTCGGAGGAGGAGGAAGCTGCTCTGCTCCCTCCCTCATCGACCGTCACATGATTGGCTAGGTGCCGGTGGTAACCGAGCAGATCGACGGTGGCGGCCTCGAGATCGAACAGCGCGACCGCCCCGTCATAGGCGACGGCAACCACGGCCGCGCGACCCGGGATCGCGGCGACAGAAGTCACCGGGCCGCGATGGCGGGTGAAGCTGTCGGCGACGATCGGGGAGAGATGGGCATTGAGCATCGGTGTCGCTCCAGCAGCTAGAATCGGAGGAAACGGAGTTCGGGAGCGTCCCGGCGATAGAGATCGTCCAGAAGCGCGGTTCCCCGCAGGGCTCCGGCCAGTTCGTCGAAATTCTCGACCACCGCGCCCAGTTCGGCCGGGCCGCGCTTGTGGCTCGCCGCCGGCAGCGACAAAGGCGCCTCGACCCCGAGAAAGGAGATTATCCTGCCCATCTCCCGCCGGTCCCCGAGCGCTTCATACTGGGTGTCGAGCCATGTCTGGCCCGTCCCACGGAGAACGGTTTCGAGCGCCGCATAATAGGCTGCATTCAGCCCGCTGTGCCGGATCAGGTCGGCCGCCTCGACATGAAGCGCCGGGACCGCCGCCTCGGCCCGCGCCGCGAAACTCTCCCAGATGCCGGTAAGGCGCGCGATCTCTTCGGATACATAGGTCCGCACGCGGTTGCGCCGCCTCAGCAGGATTTTTCGGACCGAAGGATCGCGCAGCAGCAGATCGACGGCGTCGTCATTCTCGTCCCGGTTCATCTTGAAGCCGACTGCCCGCGCGCCGCCACCGGCAGCCCAGACGGAATCGATAAACCCCGCCGGATCGTGATCGCGTGCGGCAACGCTGTCGGAGAGGCCACCCCGTCCATGCCAGTCCCTTGCCCAATGGATTCCGCCCGGGTTGAACAGGCCGTGATGACACAGGATCTCGGAATGCGCGTTCAGCAGGCTGCACAACAGGTTGCTGCCCGTCCTTGGCGCCGCGAAAACGACGAACCGGGCGACCTCATCGTCCTTCATCCGTTCGCCCTCATCTCGCCCCCCATTCTCGGCACCCCGGATTCAAGCAGAAATCCTTCGCCAAAGGCGCTCGCGTGCAATGTGGCAGGCAGGGCGCCCAGGGTATCGCGGGCGCCGCGGTCAGCTGCTTCGACCGTGCCGGCGCGGACGTAGATCGTCACTCTGTCGGCGAACCCCTGGCTGAAGAATGATCGCAGCAGCGTCGGGCCACCCTCCACCAGCAGGCTTTCGATGCCGTGGTCATAAAGGGATTCCAGCGGACCGTGCAGGTCATGCCCCGTCATCGCCAGGGCAACCGCGCTCGGGTCGACATGATTGTGCGAGCTGATGACGAAGGCCGGCGCTCCGGGATGCGACATCGCGCAGGGGTGCGATCCGGCGAAGATCACCCGGTTCGGTTGCCTGCGCGGCTCTCGACCCAGCTTTTCGGGACGAACGGTGAGGCGCGGGCGATCGATGTTCCATGTCTTCCCGCCCACCGCGATGGCGTCGTAGCGCTCCCTCAGGATATGGACCCTGTGCCAGTCGTCCCCACAGGAAATATTGCCCGAAATTCCTTGCGGTTGCCGAACGCTGCAAACGTCTTCCGTGGCGAAATTAATATGGATGAAAGGTCGCCGCATTCGCTTCTCCAGTGCTTTTCTGCCCGGAACCACTCACCGGTGAGAGTTCGATTCCAAGGAGAACGGGGTTCGGCAACGACAAGAGACTGGACCCGGGCATGACTTGAAGCCGGAAGCGCTTCCCAGGTTTAGAACCCGACCTGGCAGTCCGCGCGAAGTCAGGCACAGGTGACGCGGCGGCGATCGAGCGTGGATGGTGCCGCCTGCGAAGAACTGCTCCACCAGCCACCCGGCATACCCCCGCCACAGATGCATGACGGGCAATCCACCTGAATCCATGCGCTGCGACAGCGCCGACGATGTGCATTAGACATCCCTCCACCGCGCGAAAGGTGAATAGCATAAGGAGAATAGGTAGGAAGAAGTGTTGCAACCATTTTAGAATGAAACTCCGGATTCATTCGCATGCGCAACATCCAGAAACGATCTTTCTTCGACATTGGTGTCAACCTGAACTGGTACCGTTCCGGCTTAATCCCTTTACGCCGCGAATTTTAAAGTCACCGCCGATGGAAAGCGCGGAGCCATTTCGTCCTGAGCATTTTGTTAACTGGGGCTAGCCACACCGCATCACGCTTGCGGCGTTCAAATCCGCCAGTCCTCGGGGCAACTCTTCCTTGATGCACGATACTGATGCGGGGGCGATTTTTACGACGATCGCGAAAAAAGTTGCGGATTTTTCATTCTGGGCCAGCTATCGGTGCCACAGCGATGAAGAATCGTGTTGTCGTCCGAGGAATCGCAAGACCGTGCAGGCCATGATGGCAGTGTCGAAGAAAACAGCGGCTCACGCCCTGTCTTCGTGCGCCCGAATGCCTGGCGTCCCCGCCTGCGCCTCGATCCGACTTATTACCCGGACCCGAATTACGACCGGGCAGATCTCCGCGATCTGATCCCATCGGTCTCAGGCGCTGGCGCGGGACGCATCCGCCACGCCGCATACGTAATTCAGTGTTTTCCGGAGCTACCCCACATGGATTTTTCTCGTGCGCATGATGCGCATCCGCCCGAGCAGGTCGTGCGCCTGCAGGATTCCGCCAGCGGACTGGACGGCGTCATCGCGCTTCATTCCACCCTGCTCGGCCCGGCGGCCGGCGGATGCCGGCTATGGACCTACCCCGATTTCACCGAGGCGACCCAGGACGCGCTCCGCCTCGCCGAAGGGATGAGCTACAAGAACGCGCTTGCCGGCCTGCCGCTCGGCGGCGGCAAGGCAGTGTTACGCCGTCCTGAGGGCGATTTCGATCGCGCCGCATTGTTCCGTGCCTTTGGTGAGGCAGTGGAGGAACTGGGCGGCCGCTACGTCACCGCCGAGGATGTCGGCACCACCGTCGGCGACATGACCGAGGTGGCGCGGCACACCCGCCACGTCGCGGGCCTGCCGCCCCGTGACGGGCGGCCAGGCGGCGATCCGTCGCCCTGGACCGCGTTGGGCGTCTTCCGCGCCATGCAGGCGGCGGCCGAACATCGCCTCGGGCGCCCGGTTGGCGATTGCACCGTCGCAATCCAGGGCCTCGGCTCGGTCGGCGCGTCTCTTGCCGATTTGCTCCATCAGGCCGGTGCACGGCTGATCGTCGCCGAACCGCGGTCAGCCGTCGCCGCAGCGGTCGCGACGCGGACGGGCGCTGAAGTCGCCTCGCTTGGCGCCGTACTCGAGACGCGTTGCGACATCTTCGCTCCCTGCGCGCTGGGCGGCGTCCTCAACGCGCGGTCCATCCCGAAACTGCGCGCCGCCATCGTCTGCGGTGCGGCGAACAACCAGCTCGGATGCGAGGAGGACGGCACCGCTCTGGCTGAGCGCGGCGTGCTCTATGCGCCCGACTATGTCGTCAATGCCGGCGGGATCATCAACGTCTGCGCCGAGTATCTCGGCTGGGATAGCGACGAGGTCGCCGCCCGGATCGACGCGATCCCGGATCGCCTCCACCAGGTCTGGGCGGATGCCGAGCAGGCCGGCATCGCGGTCAACCTGGCGGCAGACCGGCTCGCCCGCGCGACGATCGCGCGCGGCAGGGCACCGGCGATGGCAGCGCCGTGATGGAGCCGCCACGTCCCGTCGCGCGATACCGGGTCCAGGGTGTCGACGATCCCGAACTGATCCCACGCGTGTTCGGCCAGTTCGCGCGGCGCGGACTGGTCCCTGCCTTCGCACTGATCCGGCGCTCCGCCGGCCTGATCAGGATCCAGATCGAAGCAATCGACGTCGATGCCTATGGTGCGCGCATTCTGGCTGAAACCTTGCGCGCCCAGTTCCTGATCGAGGAGGTGACGCTGGATTTCGAGACGCCGGGATAGCAGGTCTCTCCGGAATATCCGAAGGCTGCGGGTTTCCGCGGCCTTCGCCTCCGGGCGGATCGGCGACGATCAACGCCGCAACCTCAATCCAGCCCGACCTTGCCCGGTGCCCAATACGCCTTGGTGCGAAGTCGCGAGGAAGATACACCGCTTGCCTTCAGGACGGTGGCGATCCGCCTGATCGCCGGTGCCCGCCCCGTCAGCACGAATAGCGAGGCCCCGGTATCGAGAGCCGCAAGCTGCAGGGCCATCGCTTCCAGATGGGCGTCGTCCTTGGTTCGCTGAGCCAGCATGGCCTCCTCCCCGCCGATCCGCCGCAGCACGTGCCGACATTCGTCCGGCTCGGAGACTTCGAAAAACAGCCTGGGAGGCTCCGCCCCCGGACGTCCGGCCAGCGCAGTAGCCACACCGAACGATGTCTCGTCGCCAAACACGACGAGCGGCGTGGCAGGATCCCCGGCGTCGAGCGAACGCCGCGGTCCGAAAAATTGGCAGGTATCGCCGGGCGCCAATCCCGTTACCCATTCGCTGCCCGGCCCCTCGCCATGCGACCAGACGAGAAGGCGTGTACGCCCCTGCCCCGCATCCCATGACATCGGCGTAAAGGTCCGCGCGGTAAGGAGACCGCCGAGTATCACCTGGATCTTGTCGCCAGCGGTCCAGGCCACATGCCTGAATGCCTCGCCCTCAAGGTCGATCAACCGAAAACGCGGCGACAAGGGCTCGACCGCGGTGACCGCCGCCGTGCGGGTCAGCCATTGAGTCAGTGCCTTCTCGATCCGGTTCGGCCGCGTCGCGCGAAAACGGCGCGAAGCGGTATCTGACGCAAACGGGGAGTCAGTCATTGCGGTCGTCCTTCCATTGCAGCCATTGCCATGATGCGCGCCGAGACGAGTGCGCACCCGAGCGCCGCCTCGATTCCTCCGGAACCGGAATTTCGGCATGGTGCCATGCGGGGCAGGTCTTCCGGAGATGCCAGCAGCCGGCACAGCAGGCGCTCGTCTGCCGAAGGCGCGAGCGGACATCCTGTACAAAGCGATCGGTCGAACCGGCTTTCGCACAACGTCATCACGCTGTCGAAGGTCGGCGCGAGCATGTCGTAACCATGGGATGCGAACAAGGCGTGCAATACGGGTTGCACCGGATCACCGGCGTTCCTCGCCTCACGCCAGAGTCGCGCCGCCTGCATCACCATCGCCTCGGGCAGGACGGGCGATGCTACCGCGCCGGCAATGGGCATATACATCATGACGCCCTCGGCATCAGCCGGCCGGCCTTGCCGCAATAATCGTCATACGCCGCGCCGAAGCGCGCGCGCATGAGCGCCTCCTCCCTGGGCACACGAATGAACCACATCGCGGCAAAGGCGGGAATGACGAGGAAACCGGCGATCCAGTTATGCACCAGCAAAGGTTGCGCGAGCACCGAAATCCAGATCGCCAGATACATCGGATGACGGATGCGGGCATACACACCGTCCATCACCAATATGTGATCCTCGCGCACCTCAAGCCCCGCACTCCAGTTGCGTCCGAGATCGGCATGGCTGCACCAGAACAGCCAGAGGAACGGAAGCTGCGCCAGGACGCCGATCCAGGTTGCCCAGTCGGGCAGACGATACGCCGCGAACGAAAAAACACCGGTTGCGAGATGCAGCAGCGGCAGCAGCATCATCGTGGCGAACATCATCGCGAGAAGGACGATCTCGGAGATGTCCCTGCGAGCATCCACGACGATATTCGCCCGGTTACGGAGCGAGTGAGGCGTGCGAATCACGCACATCGCCACAAAAACCGCAAGCCATGCGGCCGAGCCCCATCCGTTTTCGGTCCAGCGTGTTGCGGCGAGAACGAGCAGCGGGAAGGCGAGGATCGTCAACACAGTCGCCGTTGCACCAGCGGCTGCTCCACTCTGTCGACGCATGAGACTCTCCTGTCGATGGTCCGAGGAGAAGTCTTTGCATAATTGCGAATGATTCTCAATCGCGATAAAATCAGATCAGCGAACTATCACCCGCCATCGAGTGGCGCGGAGGCAAGGAAGGCATCTTCACGCTCGACGTCCAGCGCCATGAAATCCGGCCAAGGCCGCTCAGGACTGGCGAAAGACCACGATGCGCGGCAGAGAAGGCCGATGTCGCCAATCCCCCTTCCGTCCGACGGACTGCGCATCGAAACCTTCTCAGGCAGCGCAACCGAAGCGCTCGCGCTGCTCCTCCCGCTCTGCGGGGTGGTATTCGCCACCTTCGATCCGGCCTATCTCACCGGCCGGTTGCCGCACGTCGCCGATCCGCATCTACTGCTCGCGCGGCACGCGAATGATACGCCCATGGGGTTCAAGCTCGGCTATCGGCGCGGGGCCGGGCTGTTCTACAGCTGGCTTGGTGGAGTCGCACCGGAAGCGCGGCGCATCGGTCTCGCTGCACGGCTGATGGAGCGCCAGCATGAGGAAATCAGGGTGCTTGGCTATCACCATGTCGAGACGCGCACGCGCGCGGAGAACAACCCGATGATCCTGCTCAACCTGCGCCATGGCTTCCATGTCACGGGTTTCGAGATCGATACGCGCGGCGCCGCAGTGGTGACCCAGCGCAAGATATTGGCGGAGTAGCACGGGACCAGGCTGGTCCCGTGCTTCCCGATTGCCGGCTCAGCGAGCAGCGGTGATGATGATCTCAACCTTGTAGTCGGGCGTCGCGAGCTTCGCTTCGCCGGTGGCACGCGCGGGGGCGTCCTGCCCATCGACCCACGCATCCCACACGGCATTCATCTCGCCGAAATCGCTCATGTCAGCGAGCCAGATCGTCGCCGCGAGGATCTTCGACTTGCTGCTTCCAGCGCGCGCCAACAGGTCTTCCACCTGGGCGAGGATCGCCCTGGTCTGCGCGGTCACGCTCTCGCCAGGTGCGCCGACCTGCCCTGCGAGATACACGGTATCGCCATGGACCACGGCCTGGCTCATGCGGGCGCCTGCGTCGATGCGAGTGATGGTCATGCTTCAAATCTCCCGGCGCCTGGGGCGCGCTTGCCTTGTGAAACGGTTGATCGCGCGGTCTCCCGAGTCGACCGCGCGCTGCCTGCCGGAGATGTCGTCGAGGTGCAACGGCCCTGAAACGGATCGTGCGGGAATGCCCATTATCGCCCCCGCCCCAGGATCGGTCGTGCCATGTCGCGCAAAGAGAGCTGGTCGAACTTCACCCGCGCCGTGAGGTACGGCCCCTGCCGCGTCCAGCGCGCCTCCTCGAAATCACGGTCGCGATAGCCGGTGATGTTGTAGCCAGCCGTGAACCAGAGATTCTTGCCCGGCGACACACCGACCGATGCGCCGAGCGACAGCTGCGCCGTGCCGCTGGTCCAGCTATGCTGCATGCTCGCATTGCCACCGATATCGAGGTGCGCGGTCACGTCCTTGCGGATCTCTACCCCGACCACGTCGAGGAACCCATCGACCCGTTCGTCGGCGTAGCGCCCGCGGACATATTTCGCGCCGTAATAGACGCTCGCCTCGAAGCCATGACGTCCTCCTTCGCTGCCGGTGCGATAATTGACCGCGACATTGTTGATTGCCCGAAACGTGGTGTTCGTCCCCTCCGCGAAGGTCGGCACGGCCAGCGCGTTGCTGGCGCTGATGCCGGCGCCTGCGCCTTCCTGGCGGAGCTGGAAGCGTTCCAGCAATGACCAGCGGCTATCGAGCGGACGCACCGCCAGCGCGACATCCGCGTCGATCGAGGAAGCGACCGCGCCGCTCGCCTCGCGGACTCGATAAGCCCGGATGCTGGAGGCGATCGTGCTTCCCTGACCAAGCGTCCGCAGCAGGTTGCTGGTCACGCCCCAACGCCGCTCGCGCGTGCCGGTACGGTACTCGGCCCGCCCATTCCAGCTCCACAGCGCACCGCGATAGGTTGCGCCCAGCGTGGCAGCGACGAAATCGCCGTTGATCCCGTCACTGCTCAACGACCCGCCGGACGCGAGCGGATGAAACGGATTGACGATGTCACCGCGCGGGATGTGGCCGGACAGCGTACCGCTCGAATCAACCGTTGCGTCGATCGTCCAGCGCTTGCCGAGCGGCAGCGACTGGCTGAGGCCATATTGAGCGTAGGTCCGCGAGCCATTTTCGCCGATCGCGCCCTGGTTGAGCGTGGTCAGCAGGCGGGCGCCGCCCCAGGGCGCGACGTCGAACCCCAAACGGCCGGTCTGGGCGGTGAACTTGTCTCCCTTGGCATATTCGAAGCCGCCGATCAGCTTCAGCCAGTCGTTGAAACGCCATGAAGCGCCGATCCGCT
Source organism: Candidatus Sphingomonas phytovorans (assembly GCA_029202385.1). Taxonomy (NCBI): domain Bacteria; kingdom Pseudomonadati; phylum Pseudomonadota; class Alphaproteobacteria; order Sphingomonadales; family Sphingomonadaceae; genus Sphingomonas; species Candidatus Sphingomonas phytovorans. Next base: position 719,136 of record CP119314.1, on the reverse strand, counting down.
GGCGTGCCGGGAAATCGACGCTCGCATCCTTGTCGCCGAGCGGGACCTGCGATTCCGCATTCAGCTCGAGCTTGTTCTTAAACAGGTTCTGCGTGCCGCCCAGCGTCAGCAGCCGCGAGTCGAGCGCCGTGCCGCCGATCCCGCGATCGGACGCCACCTGCATGCCCGCATATAGCGTGCCGGTCTGGCGGCGATATTCGACCTTTAGCTCACCCGCGATGCGCCGCGCCGCCTCGTCAAGGTCGCTCTGATACCAGGCGGAGCCGGCCAGCGACCAGCGGCCGCCCAGCTTGAGCCTGCCGTCGAGACCGATCTTGCGCGTCCCCGCCTCGCCGAGATTTTGCTGGCCCAGCCCAAAGACGCGATCCTGCTGGCGGACATAAGCGAGCATGTCAGCCCGGGGGCCATGATGCTCGACCTCGGCGAGCCAGGCCTGGCCCTTGCCGATCCCGTCTCTCCCGCCGGTCGCTGCCTCGGCCCGAATCTCCGTGTTCGCGGTCGCCTTGAAACGCAGGTCGATGCCGGCAACGGTGCCGTTCCCACTTGTCTCGTCCCGCAACAGCGTTGCGCCGATCTCGGCACGGCCGACCTTCACCGCGGCGCGGCCACCTGCGGCAAGCTTCTTGCTGCCACCATAGGTTTCATAGTCGGCGACGATGAAGATGGGATTCAGATCGGAATCACGGCTCAGGACCGGCTCGCGGAACCGCAGCGTGCCCGCGACGGGATCGATGTCATAGTCGATGTGGCGAGTCAGCATCTGGCTGTTGAGCACACGATCAGGCCGGAACCGGTCGCGCGTCTCCAGCCGCAGCTTGTCGCTGTTGGGTACAAGATTCTGCGCTGACAGACGGTATGGGCCGGACAGGCCGTTGCCCTGGATTTCGTCGCGCCCGTAACGGCTGTCGTCATTCGCCGCGAAGGCGGTGAACTGGACCCGATTGCTGGCGAACTCCGCCTTCACGCCGTTCATCGTCCGGCTGTAGCGACCGAGCTTGGTATCGACGAGGCCAGTCTCGAAATCGCCGTACAGCGCATAGAAATCGCGCCGTTCCAGCCGAAGGTAGAGCTTACGTCGGCTCTGCGCGTCATAGCCCTGCAGGGTTCCGTCACCATAGACGGTGTAATAGCGGTTCGGATCGATCGTCCCGAGCACACCGCGGTCGCGCAGCCGCTGCTCGTCCTTGTCGCTGTCATAGGCGATGGTCATCAGCCACGATCCCTTGATCCGGCCCTTGGCATAAAGCGAAAGCTGACCATCGGTGACGACCTCGCCGCGCTTCCCTCTCGCGGTCCGCTCAGCACCGGAGAGAATGTCGTAGCCAAGCGTTCCCTTGCCGAAGCCGACCACGACCCAGTCCTGCGCCGGCGCGGCGAGACGCGCCTTGACCTCACTGACCAGTTCGCGCTCGCGATCGGCCAGCGTGACGGCGATCCGCACCAAGCCCGCCTGACGCGTCGGCTGAAGCGCGATGAAGGCAAGCCCTTCGTCACCCACCACCTGCGCGGTCGCCTGGGTGCGTTCGAGCCCCGCGAGTTGGCGGCCCTGCTCGGCGGCAACCTGCTGGGCAGCACGATAAGGCTGATCGACGCGAAACGGGACAATCGTCCCCGCACGCACTGGCCGCCCCTCGCTGTCGGTCACGCGCACCGCGATCAACGGGCGAGTCAGGCCGTCAGCGATCAGCCGGGACTTTTCGGCCACATAGGTCGCCCGGGCCGGGGTGTTGGCGTAGTGGACGATACGGGTCAGCGTGGCGGCCACGCTGCCGTCAGCCCCAAGCACCCGCGCCTCGAGCCGGTTGTCACCATCGATCAGCGCCAGGCCGGTCCAGCGCGATATGGCGACGTTGCGCGCTTTGTCGCTATCGGTCCCGTCGAAGCTCAGCGGATCGACCGGTTTGCCGTTCAGCGTCAGCGCCACGCGCTGAGTGACGTCATGACGGATCACCACGCGGACGGCGGGCGCGCGGGGATTGTGGTTCTCGTCCGGGAACAGCCACCCGACGCCAGGCGTGGCGACCGCGAGCCAGTCGTCGCGATTGCCCGCCGCCTGCGCGTCGCCGAGCGGGGTGATCGGCAGCAGGTCAGCAGCGGCGGCAGCCTTGCCGGTCGGGCGAAGCTGGAAATCGACCCGCTGCAAGCTTCCGCCGCCGCCCTCGACGTAGCGCGAGATCGGGCTCTGCGCGGCCCGCGTGTCGGCGTCGCACACCACCGGCGCGTGCGTCGCGGGCACACTGGCCAGATCCATCTGGACGATATGGGTGCCCGGGGAAACGCCCTCGAAATGATAGAGCCCGTCGGCATCAGTAACCACATAGGTGCCGTCTTCCATCAGCAGCCGGATGCCCGGGACGCCCTTGCGGCCGCGCTCGGGATCATGACAGCCGCCCTCGGTGACCCGTCCGATCACGGTGAAGGCATCGGTGAACAGTGGCGCACGGATCCGCACCGAGGCGCTGGCGAGATTGCTCGCGGCTGAGCCCGGTGCGCTTGCCGCCGCGCTGTTGACCGCCTCGCCCTGGGGAGCCCCCGGCACGATCTCGACGAGATAGGTCATCTGCGCGGTTGCTCCACTGGCGAGCGACGCCAGGGTGAAGCTGAGCGTCCGCCCATCGGCGGAGACGACAGGCTCGGATACGCCGCGTGTCGACCCTGCGTGATAGCGCAGTCCCCGCGGCAAGGTATCGGTGAGGCCGACCTTGGTCACCGCGGCGACGCCGGTGTTGCGCAATTCAAGCCGGTACTGCACGAAATCGCCCGGCTCGGCCTCACGCACCGACGCCGTCTTGTCGAGCACCAGCGCGCCCGACGTCGCCCGGTCGAGCGGGATGTCGACCCGGATCGGCGCCGTGCCCTGAAGGACGAGCACGCCGCCATAGGATGCGTCCTCGATGATGAAACCACCGACCGAATTGGGCAGCGACGCGATCACAGCAGGCGTCACCACAGACGGCGCGGTATAGCCATCCGGCGGCACGATGCGCAGCCGGTAGCGTCCCGGCGGCCCAAGCGGGAAACGGAAATTGCCGCGACGAAAACGATAGACCTTGCCTCCAGCATCAGTCACCGTCCCGCCACTGATCACGGTCGCGGGATAGGCGCTGACTCCGTCGTCGCCGAAGACCCGCGCCGCCGGCGCACCGGTTGAATCGTCGATCAGGGTCACGGTCGCGCCGTCGACCAGGTCGCCGCTACGTGAATCGAACACATAGCCTTCGGGATCGAGCAGCAGCGAGGCGGTCGAGGCCAGGCTATAGTCGCTGCCAGCGAAGTCGAGCACGAGATTGCCGTCGGCGCGGTGAAGGCCGAGGTCGCAGGCGGCGAGCGCGCCATATTGGCCCGTCGCGGGCATGCCGCCGGCAAAGACGCCCGTGTTCGGACCAGTCTCGAGCAGCACGACGGTGCCCTGACGGCTCGCGGTATGCTCGGTGATCCGGACGGTCTCCCGTGTCAGCGGATCGCGGTTCTCGCCCGACGCCTCGAGCACCAGGATCAGCGGGCTGTCGATATCGAGCACGTCGAGCGGCCTGGCTGCCGCCAGTTCGCTGGCTGAAACCGGAGCCGGGGTGAAGTTGGAGCCAGCGCCGCATGCCATGCCCTGCAATGCGAAGCCGGGTGGCAACTGGCGGAAATCGAACCGCGTGGACAGCTTGCCGAGGACAGTGAAGGATACGGTATTGGACAACACGACACTGTCGGCGCCATTCACGGTGCGGGTAAGCGAGGCAGTGTTGCTGATCGTCTGCGCCCGTGCGGTCGCGCCGCAAATGGCGAGCGTCAGGATGACGACCATCGCGACCGCGCGCGCGATCGGGGCGAGGAAGCGGAAGATCGCCATGGGCTTAATCCTCCCCGACACGCAGGAGGGGGCCGCGTGCCGGAGAGGAAGACCCGACCCGCGTGGGCTAGTTGAGAACCACGCGGAACGAGGCGGTGAGCGGGATCAACGGCAGCACGCTGCCGAAAGTCGCGCGAACCGTGGTGCCGTCGAACGAGCCGCCATAAGGGTCCGATTCGTCGGGCCCGGTGGTATCGTCGTCCTCGATCGTGCCGTTCAACACGCATTGGCCACCGACCCCGAGGCCGCCTACGGTCAGCGAGTTGGACACATAGGTCGTGTTGGCCGGCACCGCGTCGGACATGCTCACCCCGGTGGCAATGCCGGGGCCGGCGTTGCTGACCGTGATGCAATATTCCACCGTGGCACCCGGAATCGCCTTGGGATTCACCAGCAGATTGTACGGATCGCTTACTACCCGCGAGGTCTTGCTGATGGTGACCGCCGCCGTATCGATCGTATAGGCGTCGAACGCGAAGAGCTGGCCGTCGCGCGGCAGGTCGAGCACGTTCGCGCCGTCGGCGAAGACGATGTCGACAGTGTTCGGCGAATCCGGCGTCAGCAACGACGTGGCGACCAGATCGGCGCCGAGCGTGCCCGCGCCACCGCCGGCCGCGACGATCGCGTCCAGGCTGACGATCGCGGTATGGATACCCTGCGTGTTGGGAATGTTGGCGACGATGAACACCGTGACGGTCGCATCGGGCGCCAATTCGTCGATGAAGGTCGCCGTATCGACACCCGCGTCATAGGTGCCGTTGCCGTTGGAATCGACGAACACGCGCATGTTATTGACGTTGAAGTCATCGGTACCGAGCAAGGGGATCGATACGGTCTGCTGCCCGGGGACGAGGCGGAAATCCTGCACCGAGTTGGTCAGATTTGTCACGGTGAAGGTCGTCACCTGATCGGTTGAACCGATCGCCACGCGCGTGGCCGCGCCACCGACTTCGGCAACCGCCAGATTGACCTTTTTATCGACCAGGAACGTCGCGGTGTTGGACGTGCTGGTCTGCGGCGTACCGCCGACCGAATAGGTGACGCTTGCCTGGTTGGCGATGCTCGTGCCGGCCGGCGTCTCCTGTGCAAAGGCTGGAGTTCCGATCAGGGCAGTGATGGCTGCCCCGCCCAGCAGTTCCAATCTATGGATGAGTTTCATGGAAATACTCCCTGTTATAATAGTCAGTTAAATATAATCACTTCAGAATTGCCCTGAATGCGACCTGCCCAGAGCCGCCAGCGGGAACAGGATCGTTGAGGCGCCAGCGGACCACCCGAACATCCGCGGACAGGGCAGGACGGACCTTGCCGTCGGCAGTGCGGACGCTGAGTTGCTGGAGGCGACCGAAGCGGGTGCCGTCGACCGACAGCTCTGGCTCGGCGGAACCCTCCGCCGTCCCGGCATAAACCAGGTTTGCCGGCACCGGATTGGCGATCACCAGGTCGAGCGCCGGTTCGCGGCCGGTATTGCGATAGCTGAGCTGGTAGACGATCCGGTCGCCGGGCGTGACCCGGGCAGCCGGTGCCAGGGTGATCTTCGTGGTGCCGTCAGGCGCCGCCTTGCGCTGCTCGACCATCGCGCGCGCCGTGAGATCGACCGGCTGGGCCAGTGCGGCCGCCGGAATCGCGAGCAGCGCCACGGCGCCGCCTAACTTCATAAGGTGGGACATGATGCTACTCCTCATTGGATGGTGACCTGGAACTGGATCGTGCGCGTCACCGGCGCGGGCACGTCACCGAGCGCGACGTGGATGGCGGAGCCGTCGAAATCGCCGGTATCGGCGTCGGCGGCGTCAGTCAGTGCGGTGCCGTCCAGGCGGAGGCTGCCGGGCACGTAAGCCGTGCCGGGAGGGATGGGATCGGCGACGCGCGCCGCCCGGACGACACCGGTCCCGCCGAAGCGGGATTCGATGGTGTAGGTGACCGTCGCGCCACGCACAGGATCGGCGCCGCCGCCCGGCGCATCGATGCGCTGCGACTTGACCAGTGCGATCTGGCCCGTGTCAGTGCCAGGCGCGACGCTGAGCGCAACCGTGGCCGTGGCAAGCCCGCTTGAGGCTCCAACCACGGCGTCGCACCCGGTGTCCCCTTGGCCCGGAAAGTCGCTGCCCGGGCGACCCGATCCGGTCGCCGCGCGCGCGGTTACGACGAGCGTGGCACTGGCAGCCGCAGCGCCACCCCGAACCAGCGCGAGCAGCCGCAGCGATGCACCGGGCGCGAGCGGCGGCGTCGCGGAGGCAGGATCGATCGCCAGATCGGTCGCGGCATCGAAATGGCCGTCACCGTCCCGGTCCACGGCAAAGCCCTCGACCACGGCCTGGGGCCCGTCGATCCGGCCGCCGAGCAGAAAGGCCTCATGACCATTGCCGGTATTGACCAGCACGAACGGCACCGCGGCCAGTTCATTGGTGGGAATGGAGACAGCGCCAGATCCTGGCGACAGCGTCAGGTCGAGCAGCTCGTCGATGCGGATCGTTGCAACGTTGGAATTGAGCGACCCGCCAGCTCCACCAAGAGTGAAGGCGGTAGAGGCAATATTGGAAACAGATATGCAGGCAGGCGTAGCAGCGTAAGCAGGCATGCCGGCAAACAAGATGCCACCGACACCCAGCATCGCTGCAGATTTTGAACCACCGGGGCCTTTCGGCATCCTACAGTCCCCATGCATCTCCATGCACAAGAAGAGCGATTTTTCTGGTTACCATCGATTTAAAGTGATTCGCGAAATGTGCGATGATTAGACTAAGGTATAATGTTATACGTAATTGTACGTACTTTTAGTCATTTTCTCTTCATCACAGATACCACCACCTTCTTATCCTGAGATTGTATGAGTTTTTATACGACACTACTCCATTTCGAACTCACATTCCCTAGACCGTAGGCCGGAATTCACGTAAAGATGTCGACATATGTTGAATGTTGCCTTGAGTATCCGGTGGCGTTTGCAGCCCGAATCTTGATAGCGGACGGCCATCCGCTTGTGCGGGAGGGGCTGGTCCTGGTGGCGCGGTCAGTTGCGCCTTCCATCGTTATCGACACGGCCGGCACCGTCATCGAGGCTGAGGCGCTGGCACGCCTCCACCGCAGCTATCGTCTAGCTATCCTCGACTCAGCGCTTCCGGGCTCATTCGGCTTCTCCGGCTTCCTCCAGATCCAACGGCAGCTCGGCCCGGTCCCGATTGTGATTCTTTCCGCAAGCGCTGGCCTGGAAACGGTGGAGACCGCCCGCGCGCTGGGCGCCGTTGGCTATTTCCTGAAGACATGGCCGGTCGACGAACTGACGGCTGCCTTGCGCCGGGTACTTGAGGGGATCGCGGTATTCCCCCTGCCTGGAGCCATGGCGGACGGGCGAGCCCAGGACGCGCAGCGGGACTTGCGGAAACTGTCCGATGCGCAGCTTCGCGTATTGCTCGCCCTGGCGGACGGCCGCTCGAACAAACAGATTGCAGGCGATCTCGGCGTTACCGAGGCGACCATCAAGGCTCACCTCTCCGCGAGCTTCAGAAAACTGGGCGTGCAGAATCGCGCCCAGGCGCTGTTGGCAATGCAACCCCTGCTGCACGATCGTAAACTGCCCGCGGGCTGAGCGCGTGGGATAATGCGGGCGCCTCGCCCGTAGCAACGCCGATCAGACTCTCCGATCCCGGCAACTGATATCGAGTCAGTCGCTACATTTGACCCGGACTTCCTCGGCGGCGCGAGAGCGTCAGCTGAATTGTGAACGTTAACACCAACAACCTCCCTCCAAAACCATGATAAATCAAGCCATTTCGGTTCAATCACCCCTTCGGATTGCACTCAACCCCAATTGACAACGTCAGACATTTTGGTAGCGTTACCATCGAGAGGCACGAAGCCTGCTCGTCAAAAACAATGTCGGCGCCTGTCGGAGAGCGTCGTTGAGGAGGGGTGATTATGAAAAGCTTTGGGAAGGGCTTTGGACGTTCGTCGGCGCTTGCGCGCTCCACATCCGTGATCGCTGTGGCCGCGTGCCTTATGATGCCTGATGCGGCATTGGCGCAGGCCGATCCGGAAAAGACAGTCAACGCAGCCGACGGACAGGCAGGCGATGCCGAGGCGGATATCGTCGTCACCGGCATCCGCGCCAGCCTTGAACGTTCCATCGCGATCAAACGTAACTCTTCCGGCGTGGTCGATGCGATCTCCGCCGAAGACATCGGCAAATTTCCCGACACCAACCTGGCCGAGTCGCTGCAGCGCATCACCGGCGTGTCGATCAACCGCACGAACGGCGAGGGCGCGCTGGTCACGGTGCGCGGCTTCGGCCCGAACTACAACCTCGTCACGCTCAACGGCCGCACCCTGGCGACCTCGATCGTGTCCGTGGTCGGCGGTGACCAGAATGCCGATGGCGCGCAGGGAACGAGTCGTTCATTCGATTTCTCAAATCTAGCCTCCGAGGGTGTGAAAACACTGGAAGTTTACAAGACCGGCAGGGCTGCGATCCCGTCCGGTGGCATCGGCGCCACGATCAACGTCGTCTCGCGCCATCCGCTCGACGGCGCCTCCGGCCTGTCCGGCAGCATCGGTGCCAAGGCTGTCTATGACACCAGCGTGAATGGCTGCCTCGACTGCGGCTCCAAAGTCACACCCGAAGTCTCCGGCGTGCTTAACTGGGCCAGTCCGTCGGAGACGTTCGGCATCTCCCTGTTCGGCAGCTACCAGAAGCGCAATTATACCTCGATCAGCGCGACGTCGAACGACTGGAATATCATCCCATACAGCACGTTCCTTACGGGTGGATTCGCGCGAAATGTGCCGGGCCCGATTCCGGGCGCCGATGCGATACCGCAGATCTGCCCCACCAGCACACCTGCTTCAAATTGCACCGTCGTCAACAACGCGCCGAAGAACCCCAATCAACTCGTCGCGATCCCGAATGACAGCCGATATCACTATGCCGAAGGCACGCGCGAGCGCTTCAACGGCCAGGCCGTCCTGCAATTCCGCCCGACCGAGTCCCTAACCCTGACCGCCGACGCCCTGTATGCGCAGAACACGCAGCGCGAGACCCGTTCGGATTTGTCCAACTGGTTCAGCCGGCCGTTCGACGTCGTCACCTTCGACGGCAACCCCACGGTCGCCACCGCGACCTATCTTCACGAGACGATCAACGGCGCGAAGGACGAAGGCTTCGAAGCGCAATCGCGCGCCCAGAAGAGCACGCTTCAGGACTACGGCCTTAACGCCAAATGGGACTTTGCCGAGAATTTCTCGCTGAATCTCGATGGTCATATCAGCAAATCGGACAGCCGGCCGGACAACGCCAACGGCCAGAGCTCGACCCTGGTGGGCATGGGTGCCAACGTCGTTTCGGCGCATTCGGTCGACTATGGCAGTGGGGACATCCCGCAGCAGAAGGTCACCATCAGCAGTGCCGGCAATGGCGCGCTCGACGTTAACGACGTCGGATCGCAGGTCGGTCGTACCAACGCTTCGACCCAGAAACAGACCGTGAAGGAAATCCGGGCTGACTTCGGCTGGGACCTTGGAGGCGGCAGTCGTTTCGACTTTGGCGGTAACTACCGGACCGCGGATATGCGCCAGACCTTCGTTTCCACGCAGCAAACGCTGGGTGATTGGGGCATCACCAATCCCGGCGACGTGAACAAGCTCGCGCCGGGCGCGCTCCAGGCGTTCTGCCTCGAATGCAAGTTCAACCAGTATAATCCGGGCGGCGACCCTGCCTCGCAACTCGCCTTCCGCGGCAACGCGGCCAATCTATATTCCATTCTTTCCCCTTATTACGCCAAGGCGGGCAATGCCGTTGGCATCACCAGCAACCAGGATAATCGGGTCAAGGAAACCATCTGGGCAGCCTATGGCCAGATGACCTGGAACGGCGAGATCGCCGGGCGCAAAGCCAGCATGGTCGCCGGCGTCCGGTATGAGAGCACCAAATCGACCACGACGTCGCTGGAAGCTGTGCCGGGCGCGATAAACTGGGTGTCGGACAACGATTTCACCGTCGTCATTTCCAATCAGAGCAACTTCATAACCGACAAGGGCAGCTACAATAATCTGTTGCCGTCATTCGATTTCCGGATCGAGCCGATGCACAACCTCGTCGCGCGTTTCTCGTTCAGCAAGTCGATCGCCCGTCCGAACTACAGCGATCTGTTCACCGCGACGACGGTGGCCGGCCCGCCGCGCCCGATCAACAATGGCGGCATTGCGTCGGCGTTGAGAGGCAATGCCCGACTATCGCCGATCACGTCCGATAATTTCGACGTCTCCCTCGAATATTATTTCAAGCCGGACAGCTACATATCGGTCGGCCTGTTCGACAAGCGGGTGCACAACTTCATCGGCCGAGGCCAGTTCACCAGCGACCTGTTCGGCCTGCGTGATCCAAGTTCCGGTGCGCCTGGAAGCCGTTCCGGCGCTGCCAAAACGGCGCTCGCGGGCCTTGGCGCCGATACCAGCGACGTGAACCTGTTCGCGATGACGGCATTGATCCAGTCGACCGGATCCGTGGCGGCAGCGACGGCGCAATTCGCCGCCCATTTCAATCCCGCCACGCATTCGCTGGATGATGAATATGTCAAGACGATCAACAACACGCTGGACGTGAACGCGAACACAAGTGATCCGCTGTACCAGTTCCAGGTTTCGCGCCCGATCAACAACAAGGATGCGAAGATCTGGGGCATCGAAGTTGCCGGCCAGTATTTCCTTGGCAATACCGGCTTCGGCGTATCGGCCGCCTATACGATGGTCCGGGGCGATGTCGGTTTCGACATCGGGGCGAGCCCGGCGGAAGATCAGTTCGCGCTGCTTGGGTTGAGCGACACGTTCAACGCGACGCTGATCTACGACAAGAACGGCCTCTCTGCCCGGCTTGCCTATAACTGGCGCGACAAGTTCCTTTCCGGGATCAATCGCCAGGGATCGCGCAATCCTGAGTTCACGGCGCCGTTCGGTCAGCTCGACATGAACATCAGCTATGACGTCACCAGGAACGTGGCGGTCACGCTGGAGGGTATCAACCTGCTCGAGGAAAGCGTCCGTACCTATGCCCGGGACAAGTCCGAGCTGTGGTTTGCGCAGGAACTCGATCGCCGCTTCATGCTGGGTGCACGCTTCAAGTTCTGATCCGTCTTGTCGATCGACAATATTGGGGAGGAAGGCCGCCGTTTTGCAGCCGCCTTTTTCCCGTTCGAAATTGAGCTTCGCCGGTCTTTGCCCCATCATGACCGGCAACGCCCGTCCGGCGGTGGAGAGCGCCGAAAATCCGTCTGACCGCACGCTTCAAAGGGCTGGATACCATCGCATGACCAACCGGGTACCGTTGAACAATGTCGATCACCCGGATCTGCGGGTGATTGCCGGTCACCGCGCCGAGTTCGGCGACAGCGTCAACCAGGTGCTGGTTTTTCCCACTGAGTTCGAGGAGATCCAGCGCGAATATCCGATCTTCTTCCGGCGGGAGGAAAGCGGTGCGCTGCAGGCCGTCGCGCTGCTCGGGCTCGACCGGGACGAAAATCTCTTCCTTGGCGAGAACGGCTGGGAGGGCCGCTACGTCCCAGCCATATTGCAGCGCGGCCCGTTCCTGATCGGCTTCAAGGATGGCGGGACAGAGGGCGAGCCGATGATCCATATCGACCAGCACCATCCTCGCGTCAGCCGAACCGAAGGGCTCCCACTCTTCCTACCGCATGGTGGAAATACGCCATATCTAGAACATATTGCTGGAATTTTACGAACCATCTACACCGGGATCGAGGCGAATCAGCCAATGTTCGAGGCGCTTGACCAAGCCGGCCTTATCGAGCCGGTCGCCGTCGAAATCGAACTCGACGAGGCGCGTAAATATGTGCTGCCCGACCTCTTCACCATCGCTCGCGGCGCGTTGGCGCAGCTCGATGGCTCTCGCCTCGAACGGCTCAACACAAGCGGCTTCCTGCCCCTCGCCTTCCTCGTGATCGCCTCGATGGGCAATATGGGGCGTCTGATCGACCTCAAGAACCGAAAGGCGAAAGCCGCGTGACCGGCAGCACGAACAGATGATCGCCATCGCGCGCAGGACCAGGGTGATCGACGGCGTCGCGCCCGATGCGATCCCGCTCGACGCCCTCATGGAGGCCCAGCAACCCGTCATCCTGAAGGGCGTCGTGCGCGACTGGCCGCTGGCGCGCGCAGGGCTGTCCTCACCGGAAGAAGCGATCGCCTATCTCAAATCCTTTTACGCAGGGAAGCCGGTCGTCGGCTTTGTCGGCCGCCCCGAGATCGAAGGGCGCTTCTTCTACAACGACGATGTGACGGCCATGAACTTCGAGGCCGGTCGCATGCTGCTCGGCGAACTGCTCGATCGGCTCCAGGCGGAATGGAACGACGATCGGCGGCCCTCCTATTATGTCGGTTCCACTGATCTCGACACCTATCTGCCGGGCCTGCGCCGGGAGAATGACCTCGCGCTGGACCCGGCCGTGGTCGGCGACGCGCCGCCAGTCGTCAGCATCTGGATCGGCAACCGCACGATCGCGTCTGCCCATTACGACATGTCGAACAACATCGCCTGCTGCATGGTCGGGCGTCGCCGCTTCACGCTGTTCCCACCCGAACAGGTATGCAATCTCTATCCCGGCCCGCTTGAACCGACCCCCGGGGGACAGGTCGTCAGCATGGTGGATTTCCGCAACCCCGATCTCGACCTCCATCCGCGTTTCGCCGAGGCACTTGCAGCCGGGGAGATCGCTGATCTGGAACCGGGCGACGTGCTCTTCTACCCGGCGCTCTGGTGGCATCATGTCGAGGCGCTTGACCGCTTCAACGTGCTTATCAACTATTGGTGGAACGCATCCCCGGCCTTCATGGACACGCCGCAGAACACGCTGCTGCACGCGATGCTCAGTCTGCGCGATCGTCCCGAGCCGGAGAAGCGGGCGTGGCGCGCGCTGTTCGACTATTATGTCTTCGGCCCCGCCGACCAGGCGGGCGCCCACCTGCCGGAAGCAGCGCGGGGTAATCTCGCCCCACTCGACGAGATCAGGGCGCGCCGCCTGCGCGCCATGCTGCTCAACCGCCTGAATCGCTGAGGGACATGGGAGAAGCCGGCATGGACGGACAGATCGTGCGCAAGGTCGTCATTGCGGGTGGCGGCACCGCCGGCTGGCTCGCCGCCGCGGCGCTGGCCAAGCAACTGGGCGGGCTGCTCGACATCACGTTGGTCGAATCCGATGAGATCGGTACGATCGGCGTCGGCGAGTCCACCATTCCCACCGTCCGCGCCTTCCATTCCCTCCTCGGCATCGACGAGCAGGAATTCATGCGCGCCACCCAGTCGAGCTTCAAGCTGGGCATCGCGTTCGAGAATTGGGGCAGGATCGGCGATCGCTATCTCCACTCCTTCGGGATGCTCGGCAAATCGACCTGGATGGCCGACTTCCATCATTTCTGGCTCCAAGCCCGGGCCGAGGGCTTCGCCGGCGACATCGGCGATTATTGCTTCGAATTGCAGGCCGCCGAGGCGAGCAGGTTTGCCAAGGACGACAACAGCCAGATCAACTACGCCTATCATCTCGACGCGACGCTTTACGCCCGCTTCCTGCGCGCGCGAAGCGAAGCAGACGGGGTAAAGCGCGTCGAGGGCACGATCGCCAGCGTCAAACTGGAATCAGAAACTGGATTTATTCAATCACTTGTCCTTGAATCTGGTCAAACGATCTCAGGTGATCTGTTCATCGATTGCACCGGTTTTCGTGCCCTGCTGATCGAACGAACTCTTGAGACCGGGTATGAAGATTGGGGCGATTGGCTCGCCACCGACAGCGCCTATGCGGTTCAGACTGAATCGGTCGGCCCCGCCGTTCCCTATACCCGCGCCATCGCGCATGAGGCAGGCTGGCGCTGGCAAATCCCGCTCCAGCACCGCATTGGCAACGGGCTCGTCTTCTCAAGCAGGCACATGACGGACGATGCAGCGAAAGCGCTGTTGCTCGACCAGATCGAGGGCGAGCCGTTGTTCGACCCACGCCTGATCCGGTACCGCACCGGCACCCGCCGCAAGGTCTGGAACAGGAACTGCGTCGCCCTGGGCCTGGCGAGCGGTTTCATCGAACCGCTCGAATCGACCAGCATCCATCTCATCATGATCGCGGTCACGCGGCTGATGCAGTATTTCCCCTTCAATGGCTTCGACTCGGCGCTGATCGACCGTTACAACCAGTTGTCGCGCACCGAGCTTGAGGGCGTCCGGGACTTTGTCGTCCTCCATTATTTCCTCACCGAACGCGACGACAGCGCCTTCTGGCGGCGTTGCCGGACCATGGACATCCCCGACTCGCTCGCCCGCCGCATCGCGCTGTTCCGCGAGAACGCCCGGGCCTATCAGGCATCGGACGAGCTGTTCCGCGTGGATTCCTGGGTTCAGGTCATGCTCGGCCAGGGAATCCGCCCCAATGGCTATCATCAGGTCGCCCGCCTCATGCCGCCGGGCCAGTTGCGGCAGGCGCTCGGCGACCTGAAGGCCGGTATCGCCGGCGCTGTCGCAAGGATGCCAAGTCACCAGGACTTCCTGCAGCTTCACTGCCGCACCCCGGCGTGACAGGTCTGATGTGATTTTCGCACTGGCCTGACGCGAAACTGGGCATATACGACGGGAAAGTCGGGCGTATTCCAACGCGCGGCGAACCATCTTTGCCGATCGGCGTTCCATCACGCACATGATCAAGGTCGCCAGCTACAATATCCACAAGGGCATCGGCCTCGATCGCCGCCGCGATCCCAACCGGATCCTCGATGTCCTGCGCGAGATCGATGCGGACATCATCGCCCTGCAGGAGGCGGATCGACGCTTCGGAGCCAAAGCGGGAGTGATCCCGCTTCACGCACTAGAGGAACATAGCCCCTGGAAGGCAGTGCCGTTCGGTGCGCGCGCCGGCAGCATGGGCTGGCACGGCAATGTCCTGCTGATCCGCAAGGATTCCGTGGTGATCGACTGCGAGCCGATCCATCTCCCCGCGCTGGAACCACGTGGCGCGGTCATGGCCGATGTTCGGGCGGACGGTGTGCCGATCCGCATCGTGGGCATGCATCTGGACCTGTCCGGGCTGTGGCGTCGGCGCCAGGCGCATGCGATCCTGACGCATGTCGATTCGAGCACGACGCGCCGCCCGACCGTGCTGATGGGCGATCTCAACGAATGGAGCGCGCAGGCCGGCTGCCTGCGCGATTTCGGCCACGCCTACAGCTTCGCCACGACCGGCCCGAGCTTCCATGTCCGCCGGCCGGTCGCCCGGCTCGACCGGATCATGGTTTCCTCCGATCTCCGGGTCGCCGATTGCGGGGTCCATCACAGCGCGACCGCGCGCAAGGCATCGGATCATTTTCCCATCTGGGCCATGATAGAAGCAAAATGAGCCTGTCCGTCTCCTTCAGCTCGCCCCGGGCAGCGATCGAACGCCGAGAGCGCGGATCGAGAGGCCTTTGTGCCAGCATGACGCCGCGACAGGTGCGACATCTACTCCACGTGAACGAGTTTGAGGCCAGGATAGTCTGATGCGCCAGAAGGAACTCCGGCTCGCCCTAGTCTGCTATGGCGGCATCAGCCTCGCTGTCTACATGCACGGCATCACCAAGGAGATCTGGCGCCTCGCCCGCGCAAGCCAGGCTTTTCACAAGGGCGAGACCTCCGACCAT
Organism: Candidatus Sphingomonas phytovorans; assembly: GCA_029202385.1. Lineage (NCBI taxonomy): Bacteria > Pseudomonadati > Pseudomonadota > Alphaproteobacteria > Sphingomonadales > Sphingomonadaceae > Sphingomonas > Candidatus Sphingomonas phytovorans. The sequence continues at coordinate 703,631 of CP119314.1, read as the reverse complement.
GGCAGCCAGGGCGTGTATCGCGATCTGTTCCAGGAGATAGAGGAAGAGACCGGCCTGCGCATGCGCGTGCTGGTCGACATCGTCGCGGGCGCAAGCGCTGGCGGCATCAACGGCGTTTTCCTTGCCCAGGCGATCTCCACCGGCCAGTCGCTCGAACCGCTGACGCAGCTCTGGCTCGACTCCGCCGACATCGAGGCGCTGATCGATACGCACCAGGCCCCGGCTTCGCGCTACTCCAAGATGTGGGCCCTGCCGATCGCCTGGTTCGCCGAGAAGCGCAGCGGCGACAATATCGACGAACTGGTCGAGGCCGGCGCGCGGACCGAGGTGCGCAGCAAGCTCTCCCACTTCATCCGTTCGCGCTGGTTCGAACCACCCTTTGGTGGCGCCCTGTTCACCGGACTGATCCTCGACGCGCTCAACGCCATGGCGTCAGCGCCACGCGGTGCGCGCCTGTTGCCTGAGGGCCAACCGCTCGACCTGTTCGTCACCGTCACCGATTTTCGCGGCCATCCCGAGCGGCTGATGCTCAACTCGCCGCCCGAAGTGCTCGAAACCGAGCATCGCCTCGTCGTCCCCTTCACCGATCACGGCGTGGCCAGCGAAACCCTCGCCCATCCGGCCGAACTCGCCTTCGCCGCGCGGTCGACGTCGAGCTTTCCCGGTGCCTTCCCGCCCTTCATGGTCGGCGAGCTCGACAAGGTACTGAAGCATCGCAAGGTCGACTGGCCCGAACGCGACGACTTCCTCAAGCGAGTGCTGCCCCGCCAGTTCGCCGCCAACGCGGCCGACCAGGCGGTGCTGATCGACGGCTCGGTCCTCGCCAATGCCCCGTTCCGTCCCGCGATCGAGGCCCTGCGCGAGCGCCCCGCCCGGCGCGAGATCGACCGGCGCTTCGTCTATATCGATCCCTCCCCCGGCGTGAAGCTTCGCTTCGGCCCGCACAATCCCAACGCGCCCGGCTTCTTCCAGACGATCATCGGCGCCGTGTCGGAGCTGCCGCGCCAGCAGCCGATCCGCGACAATCTCGAGGATATCGCCGAACGCTCGCGCACGATCGAGCGGATGCGCGGCATCGTCGCCAGCATCCGGCCCGAGGTGGAAGCACGCGTCGAGGCTCTGTTCGGCTATACCCTGTTCCTCGATTCCCCGACGGTCTCACGGCTCGCCACCTGGCGAGCCCGCGCCCAGTCAGCCGCCGCCAAGGCGGCAGGCTATGGCTATGCCGCTTACGGGCATCTCAAGATCGCCGGCGTGATCGAGGCGCTCACCTCCCTGCTTTACCATGCCGGCGGCGAGCCGGGGCCGCAGCGCTGGGAAAGAATCCGCGGCCATATCGCCGATGCCGTGCGCGACCGTGGCTTCGACGACATGAAGCCGAGCTTCTCCGACGGGGCGGGTGCGACGACGATCAGCTTTCTGCGCTCCTACGATCTCGGTTTTCGCATTCGCCGCCTGCGCCTGCTTGCCCGTCGCCTGACCGAGCTGGAAAACGACCATGAGGAAGCTGAGCTGGAGCCGATCCGCGAGGCAGTCTACGCCTCGCTCGCGGACTATCTGGAATGCAAGCGCACCGACCGGCATGCGCATCTGCGCAAGGAAGTGCGCCTGTTGCGCGGCGATGCCGGGCCGCTGCTCGACAAGCTTGCCGAATCGCTCGACCTGAAACGGCTCGACACCGCAACCGAGGAGCGGCTTGCCGCCGCCTTCACCGGCCTGGCGCGCGGGCTGAAGCGGCCGATCCTGCTCACCTATCTCGGCTTCCCCTATTTCGATGTCGCCACGCTGCCGCTGCTCCAAGGCGAGGGGCTCGACGAATTCGATCCGATCAAGGTCGACCGCATCTCTCCCGACGACGCCAAGTCGATCCGCGCGGGCGGCGCCGAGGCGACGCTCAAGGGAGTCCAGTTCAACAGCTTCGGCGCCTTTTTCAGCCGTGCCTATCGCGAGAACGACTATCTCTGGGGCCGCCTCCACGGCGCCGAGCGGATGATCGACATCGTGCTGTCATCGCTCACCGGCAATGCGCGCCTGAAACCCGGGCGCGTCGCAGCGATCAAGCGCGCCGCCTTCCTCGCGATCCTTGACGAGGAAGAACCGAAGCTTGAAGCAATCCCCGGGCTGGTGGCCTCGCTTCGCAAGGAAATCGGCTAGGTCCAAGCCCGGCGTGACGAACTTGGCTGCTAGGCTGGTCAAAGCGCCATCGCGGACGTAGAAATGCCCAGTCTGGGTAGTTTCGGAGGCCATACCGCTCGATGCAGTTCCTGAAGATCCTGTTCTGGTGCCTGCTCGCCTTCGTCGCCGCGGTGTTCACCCTGGGTAACTGGACGACGGTGCCGCTCAAGCTGTGGGGCGGCCTGATCGCCGAGGTGAACCTGCCCCTGCTGCTGTTCATCACCTTCCTGATCGGCCTCGTGCCGACGATGCTCTACTACAACGCCATCCGCTGGCGGCTGCGCAACCGACTTGCCACGTCGGAGCGTACCCTGGCGGATCTGCGCGGCGTACTTGCGCCGACCGCGGCGACACCGATCGAGCCCGAGCCGCCGGCAATCCAGCCCGCGCCTGCCCCGGCAGCCATCCCCACCGCCGTTCCGCCGGGTGGCGCATGAGCAGCCGAATCTTCGTCGCCCTCGACACGCCCGACCTGGAAAAAGCCAAGGCGATCGCGCAGCGAGTCCATCACCATGTCGGCGGCATCAAGCTCGGCCTCGAATTCTTCATGGCCAATGGTCGCGCCGGCGTGCGCGAGATGGCGGAACTCGGCTTGCCGATCTTTCTCGACCTGAAGTTCCACGACATCCCCAACACCGTCGCCAAGGCGATCATGGCGCTACGTCCACTCGAACCGGCTATCCTGACGGTGCACGCCGCCGGCGGGCGCTCGATGCTTGAAGACGCCAAGGCAGCCGCACCGACCGGCACCAAGGTCGTTGCGGTCACTACGCTTACCAGCCTCGACGCGCGCGATCTCGCCTCGATCGGCTGCCCGGATGATCCGCACGATCAGGTGCTTCGCCTGACCGAGCTGGCGATGAAGGCAGGCGTCGACGGCGTCGTCTGCTCCGGTGCCGAGGTAGCAGCCGCCAAGGCGCTCTGGCCCAAGGGCTTCTTCGTCGTTCCCGGCGTGCGCCCCGCCAATGGCGCGGTCGGCGACCAGAAGCGCGTGGTCACGCCGCGTCAGGCCCTCGACTCCGGTGCCTCCATCCTGGTGGTGGGCCGTCCGATCACCCAGGCCGAGGACCCCGATACGGCCGCCCGCGAAATCGGCGCGACGCTGTAACCCACGATGTCCGACGTGACGATCCGCCTCGCTGCCGGAGACGATCTGCCGCGCCTGCATCCTGTGATCGAGCGGGCCTATCGTGGCGATTCAGCCCGCGCCGGCTGGACCCATGAGGCTGACCTGCTCGACGGAACGCGTACCGACATCGCAACGCTCGAAGCATCGCTGGCGAATCCCGCCGAACGACTGCTGGTCGCCCTGAACGGCGATACGCCGATCGGTTGTGTCCAGGTCACCGATCGCGGTGACGGCCTCACCTATCTCGGCCTGTTGTGCATCGAACCCACCCTGCAGACGGCAGGCCTCGGCAAGCGCCTGATCGATGCGGCGGAGACCTTCGCGCGCGGCACGTTCGGTACGTCGGCGATGGAAATGACCGTCATTGAGAACCGGGTCGAGCTGATCGCCTATTACGAGCGCCGTGGCTATGTCCGCACAGGGGAACGGCGGGACTTCCCGGTCGCCGTCATACCGCCATTCTACATGACGGTACTGGTCAAGCCCCTCGCCTGACGCCTATGGCGGCGCCATGTCCGTCACCGCGAAGATCTGTGGCCTTTCGACGCCTGAAACCCTCGACGCCGCGATCCGGGGCGGGGCGAGCCATGTCGGCTTTGTCTTCTTCCCACCCTCCCCGCGCAGCCTGAGCCGCGAGCGTGCCGCGCAACTCGCTGCCCGAGTGCCCGGCCGGGTCATCCGTGTCGGCGTGTTTGTCGATCCCGACGATGCCCTGCTCGAAGCCTCGATCGGTGCAGGCGAGCTCCAGACGCTCCAGCTCCACAATACCAGCCCGGCCCGCGCTGCCACGATCAGGGCACGCACCGGCCTCGATGTGTGGGCAGCCGTGGCGGTGAAGACCCGCGCCGACCTTACCATGGCCGAGACCTTCAACGGTGCCACTGATCGAATCCTATACGACGCCAAGACACCACCGGGTGCGACCCTGCCCGGCGGCATGGGCGTGCGCTTCGACTGGAGCCTGCTCCAGGGCTTCCGCCACCCTCTCCCCTGGGCGCTGTCGGGGGGGCTCGATCCGCTCAATGTCGCCGAGGCGGTGACGATCACCGGCGCGCGGATGGTGGATGTATCTTCGGGCGTGGAATCGGCCCCGGGCATCAAGGACGTGACGAAGATCACGACCTTCCTCGACACGGTGAAAGCGCTGTAGAATTCGCGCTTCTTCGCGGAACAGTTTTAGGCAACTCGACACCTTCTCACGAGGTGCTAAAGCGCCCGCACCATGAACGTGCCCAATTCCTTCCGCGCCCAGCCCGACGATCGCGGGCATTTCGGCGAATTCGGCGGCCGCTACGTCGCCGAGACGCTGATGCCGCTGATCCTCGAGCTTGATGAGGCCTATCGCGCCGCCAAGGCCGATCCCGCCTTCACCGCCGAGTTCGAGGATCTGCTCGAACATTATGTCGGCCGCCCCAGCCCGCTTTATTATGCTGAGCGGCTGACCGAGGCGCTTCGCGAGTCAGCCCCCGAGGGCAAAGGTGCGCAGGTCTGGTTCAAGCGCGACGAACTGAACCACACCGGCGCGCACAAGATCAACAATTGCATCGGCCAGATCCTGCTTGCGATGCGCATGGGGAAGACGCGGATCATCGCGGAAACGGGCGCCGGCCAGCACGGCGTCGCCACCGCGACCGTCTGCGCGCGCTTCGGCCTGCCCTGCGTCATCTATATGGGCGCGCGCGATATCGAGCGGCAGCAACCCAACGTGTTCCGCATGAAGCTGCTCGGCGCCGAGGTCCGTCCCGTCACCTCGGGCGCGATGACGCTGAAAGATGCGATGAACGAAGGCCTGCGCGACTGGGTCGCGAACGTCCATGACACCTTCTACATCATCGGCACCGCCGCCGGCCCGCACCCCTATCCTGAACTGGTCCGCGATTTCCAGAGCGTGATCGGCAAGGAAGCCCGCGCCCAGATGTTGAGCCGCATCGACCGCCTGCCCGACCTGCTGGTCGCGGCGATCGGCGGCGGATCGAACGCGATCGGCCTGTTCCATCCGTTCCTGGACGACGCCGATGTCGCCATGCTCGGCGTCGAAGCAGCCGGCCACGGTCTGGACAAGCAGCATGCGGCCAGCCTCGCCGGCGGATCGCCCGGCGTGCTTCACGGCAACAAGACCTACCTGCTGCAGGACGAGGACGGCCAGATCGCGGAGGCGCATTCGATCTCGGCCGGGCTCGACTATCCCGGCATCGGCCCGGAGCATTCATGGCTCCACTCGATCGGCCGCGTCCAATATACCAGCGCAACGGACACCGAAGCGCTCGACGCCTTTCAGCTGCTCTGCCGCACCGAAGGCATCATCCCAGCGCTCGAGCCGAGCCATGCCATCGCCGCCGTCGCCCGGGTGGCGCGCGAGATGGACCGCGACCAGATCATCCTGTGCAACCTGTGCGGCCGGGGCGACAAGGACATCTTCACCGTCGCCGAAGCGCTGGGGGTAGAGATATGACCCGTCTCTCCGCCGCCTTCGACCACGCCCGCGAACAGCATCGCGCCGCGCTCGTCACCTTTATCACCGCCGGCGATCCGGCGCCCTGGGCCACCGGCGCGATCCTCGATGCCCTGGTCGCGGGCGGGACTGACGTGATCGAGCTGGGCATGCCCTTTACCGATCCGATGGCCGACGGTCCCGCGATCCAGGCAGCGAACCTCCGCAGCCTCGCCGCCGGCACCACCACCGCCGATATCCTCGCCATCGCCAGGGCTTTCCGCGAGCGCCATCCCGGTGTGCCGGTCGTGCTGATGGGCTATGCCAACCCGATGCTCCGCCGCGGCGCCGACTGGTTCGCCAGTGCCGCGCGCGATGCTGGTGTCGATGGCGTGATCTGCGTCGATCTGCCACCCGAGGAGGATGACGAACTCGGCCCGAACCTGCGCGCCGCCGGTATCGACCTGATTCGTCTCGCCACGCCAACCACTGACGTTGCGCGCCTGCCGACCGTGCTCGATAACGCCAGCGGCTTCCTCTACTATGTCTCCGTCGCCGGCATCACCGGCCTGCAACAGGCGGCGCAGGCTTCCATCGAGGATGCCGTCGCTCGCCTCAAGGCTGCCACCGACATTCCCGTCGCGGTGGGCTTCGGTGTCCGTACGCCCGACCAGGCCGCCGCGATCGCCCGTGTCGCCGACGGCGTCGTGGTCGGCTCGGCGATCGTCGAGTTGGTCGGCCAGCACGCCGAAGGTGCAAGCGCGCCGGTCGAGGCCTATATCCGTTCCCTGTCCACGGCGATCGCCGCGGCCCGAAAGGAAACAGTATGAGCTGGCTCACCAGCGTCAGGAACGCGCTGTCGTTCGTCGTCCCCAAGAAGGATTCGCCCGACAACCTTTGGCACAAGTGCAAGGGATGCGGGCAGATGGTGTTCGTGAAGGAACTGGAGGACAATCTTCATGTCTGCCCGAACTGCCAGCATCATGATCGCATCGGCCCGGTCCTGCGCTTCAAATATGTCTTCGATGCCGGCAGCTACACCATCATCCCGCTCCCCAAGGTGCAGGACGATCCGCTCAAGTTCCGCGATACCAAGCGTTATGTCGACCGAATCAAGGCCGCCCGCGCCGCGACGTCGGAAGGCGATGCGCTGATCAACGCCCGCGGCACGATCAAAGGACATCGCGCCGTGGTCGGCGTGCAGGATTTCGCCTTCATGGGCGGATCGATGGGCCTGGCGGTCGGCGAGGCGTTCGTGCGCGGCGTCGAGAACGCGATCGAGGACAATTGCCCGTACGTCATCTTCACCGCAGCCGGCGGCGCACGGATGCAGGAGGGCATTCTCAGCCTGATGCAGATGCCGCGCGCCACCGTGGCGATCCAGATGCTGCACGATGCGGGCTTGCCCTATATCGTCGTGCTGACCGATCCGACGACCGGCGGCGTCACGGCTAGCTATGCGATGCTCGGCGACGTCCAGATCGCCGAGCCCGGCGCCCTGATCGGCTTTGCCGGCCAACGCGTGATCGAGCAGACCATCCGCGAAAAGCTGCCCGAGGGCTTCCAGCGCGCAGAATATCTGCTGGAACATGGTATGCTCGACATGGTGAAGCACCGCCGCGACCTCCGCACGACGCTTGCGAGCGTGATCGACTATCTGTCCGCCAAGAAGGCCGCGTAAGATCGAGAAGGAAAGAAACCCGTTCGTTTCGAGCGTCGTCGAGAAACCCTGATGGAGCGCCAAGTGTCTCGACTTCGCTTGACACGAAGGGGGAGTGGCATCCCCCTCACGAAGGTGCATGCCTGATGCCCGACTTCGCCACCTCTGCCTCACCCGCCGTCCAGCACCAGCTCGACCGCCTCTGGTCGCTCTCCCCCGGTGCCGACATCCTCGGCCTCGAGCGCATCACGGCGCTGCTTGCCCGTCTCGGCAACCCACAGGACAACCTGCCGCCGGTCCTCCATGTCGCCGGTACCAACGGCAAAGGCTCGACCTGCGCCTTTCTCCGCTCCGCGATCGAGGCTGCCGGCCTCACCGCGCATGTCTATACCAGCCCGCATCTCGTCCGCTTCAACGAGCGAATCCGCATCGCCGGCAGCCTGATCGATAACGACGCCCTCGCTGCCCTGCTCGGGGAAGTACTCGATATCGCAGGCGATATCGGCGCAAGCTTCTTCGAAGTCACTACCGCAGCCGCCTTCCTGGCCTTCTCCCGTACCCCCGCCGACGCCTGCATTGTCGAGGTCGGCTTGGGCGGCCGACTCGACGCGACCAACGTCATTGCCCGCCCACTCGTCACCGGCATCGCCCAACTTGGCGTCGATCATCAGAGCTTCCTCGGTGATACCGCCGAGGAGATCGCCGGCGAGAAGGCCGGCATCGCGAAGCAGGGCATCCCCCTCGTCACCATGCGCTACCCCGCGTCCGTCGCGGATCGTGTAGAGACGGTGGCGCGCGCCGCGCGGGCGCGCATATCCGCTGCCGGGGACACCTGGTTCTTCTCCGCCGACGACAGCAAGCTCGTCTATCGGGACGCTGCCGGCCGTATCGAGACTCCCCTGCCCAACCTTGCCGGCCCGCACCAGCCGGAGAATCTCGCCCTCGCCATCGCGATGCTCCGCCATCAGGACCGGCTGGCCATCCCGCCAGAGGCATTGCGCACGGCCGCCGGAACAGCCCGCTGGCCGGCCCGCATGCAGCGGCTGGGCAAGGGCCCGCTCGCCGGCCTGTTGCCGGCCGGGAGCGAGCTGTGGCTTGACGGCGGCCACAACCCCGCCGCCGCCGCGACGGTCGCCGCGACGCTGCGCCAGATCGCCTTTCCCGGCACCGGCCGAAGCGAGGTGCACCTTATCCTGGGCATGTTGTCCAACAAGGATCCCGCCGGGCTGCTCGCCCCCTTCGCCGATCTTGCCACTACCCTGCATGCGGTTCCGGTACCCAGCCACGAGCATCACAGCCCCGAGGCTCTGGTTGCGATCGCGCGCGGTCTACACATCGCCGCTAACACCGCGACCGACGTGCCGTCAGCCCTCGCTGACATTACCGCCGCAGCCGATCCGGCCGAGCCGCCGATCATCCTGATCCTCGGCTCGCTCTATCTTGCGGGTGAAGTGCTCGCCGCAAACGATGAAGCGCCAGACTGACTTCTTATTGCTATTGACTTGCAATAACCTAAAAGCGACCCTGCACTTCCAGCAGACGGAGTCGCGTATCATGACGGTCACCCCAGCCCCCGCCCCCGCGCAGATGTTGCCGCATACCATGCCGCTTTGCCCCAACGGGCGGCTGGCGCTGTTCGCGATCCGGCGGATCGGCGCGCACGGCCTGGCAGACGCTCATGCGGCGCATGCCATGCTCAACGGCTTCGGAGAGGGGTTTCGCCGTCCGCTCATCCTGATGCGTGCGCTGATGGCCGATCTCGCGACCAGTGCGAACGGACATATCTCGATCGCGCCCTGCTGCTGCATGCGCATGACCGCGGCGGAAAGCGCAGTGTTGACCGTGCTCGCCCGCGCCGAGACCGCTCCGGAGATAGCCCGATTGCTGCTCGCCGACCTGCTCGGCATCCGCCGCATCGACGGCGTTCTCGCCAGCGCTACCGCCCTTGCCGCCGCCTTTGTCGATGCGGGGCGCCCGATCTCCGTATGAGCTCAGTTCAACGTGCGGCGCGCAACTCGCCCAGCCGGTCGATCGCCCAGCGATACATGTCGGCCTCTGCCGCACGCTGCTGCCGGTCGAGCCGCTTCATCCGTGCCTCCACCTCCTCAAGCACGGTGCGCGCCTTCTTGTCCCACCCCTGGTCGAGCAGGAGCGCGGCATAGCGGCACCGCCCCTCCTCGCCGGGCAGGCGTGTGACGAGATCGGCGTAGAGCGCCATCGCCTCCTCCTTGCGCCCGAGCGCTTCCAGGATACGCGCGCGAAGCAGGCCCTGCCGGTCGCGATCGCTCTGGGCGCTCGCCGGATCGTTGCTGTCCAGCGTCGCCAGTGCCTCCGCCGCGTCGCCCGTCTCGAATAGCGCCCGCGCCAGCTTCTCGCCTGTCCGCATATCCGCTGGTCCGCGCTCGATTGCCTCGCGCAGCAGCGGCAGCGCCTGGCCATGGCGCCCGAGCCCGGTCAGCGCGTCGGCCAGCCTGATGCGGTTGGCGGCGGTATCGGCCAGATCCAGCGCGTCGCGCGCGGCCCGCACCTCCCGCTCCGGATCGATCGCCGCGACCGCTTTCGCCCGCGCGGTGCGCACATGCCGGTTACCGCGCAGCCGCGGATAGACCTCGATCACCAGATAGGCGATCGTGCTGGGCCCCGGCAGGAACATCAGCGCCATGATCCACAACTGGTTGCGCCCGTTGCGGATCACATCGATGACCAGCATCACCTGGATCGCCAGGATCGCGAGATAGAGGATCATAGGACAGGTCGCTCCGGCTCCTCGCCCCCGCCGGCGCTGCCGATCGATCGGTCGACCAGGCCCGTCCGGATCATCCACCAGAACAGGAAGACGCCAGGCAGCGCGATCACCGTGGTGAGCAGATAAAAGTTCACATAACCGAAGGTCTCGATCAGCCCGCCAGCCGTGGTGCCGGTCACGAACCGCCCGACGATGCTCGCCGCGGCGGAGATCAGCGCATATTGCGCTGCGGTGAAACGCAGGTCGGTCAGAGCCGAGAAATAGGCGACCACAGCGACGCCGCCGAAGCCGCTCGAGAAATTCTCGAAGCCGATCGCGCCCGCCATGCCGATGTTCGAATGCCCGGCCTGGGCGAGCGCCGCGAAGCTCAGGTTCGACACCGCCATCAGCACCAATGCCAGCAGCACCGATCGCTTCATCCCCATTTTGGCGTAGAGTACGCCGCCGACGAAGATGCCGATCAGATAGGCCCAGAATCCGATGCCCACGTCGTAGAACGCGATCTCGTCATTGGTGAATTTGAGATCGTCGAACAGCAGGCGGAAGGTGAGGTTCGCCAGTGTGTCGCCGACCTTGTGGATCAGGATGAATGCCAGCACGATCTCGGCGCCCTCGCGCGTGAAGAATTGCGCGAACGGACCCCAGATCGAGGCGAGCATCGCGCCGAGACCGCGCCGCACGGCGACCTGCTGATGGCGCGCCGGCTCGCCGACGATCAGCCCCGCCAGCATCGCCGGCAGCGCGAGCATGGCGCAGGCGAGATAGGCCCATTCCCAGCCGCCCCGCGCCGCGATCACCAGCGCCAGCGCGCCGGCACCCGCCGACCCGATGCGCCAGCCATATTGCGACATGCCCGAGCCGACGCCGAGCTGGCGCGGTTCGAGGATCTCGATTCGATAGGCGTCGATCACGATATCGAAGGTCGCGCCGGCCGCGCCGACCAGGATCGCGGCGATCGCCGCCGCCATGATATCCGCCTTGGGATCGATCAGCGCGAGATTGGCGACCGCCGCTATCACCAGCACGCCTGCGAAGATCAGCCAGGACACACGCTGCCCCAATCGGCCGATGACCGGCAGCTTCACCCCGTCGACCGCCCAGGCCCATATCCATTTGAGGTTGTAGACGAGAAAGGCCAGGCTGAACGCCGTCACCGTCTTCTTGTCGATCCCGTCCTGGGCGAGCCGAGTCGTCAGCGTGGCGCCGATCATCGCATAAGGAAAGCCGGACGAGATGCCGAGCGCGAGTGCCGCCAGCGGCGCTTTCTCGAAATAGGGCCGGACGCTGTCCATCCAGCCTTCCGGCCGCTCGATTTCCAGTTCGCTCATCGCACTCTTGCTCCCCGGCCTTATCCGGCAGACACTAGCGTCTAAAATCGGGAGAGGAAGCGAGATGAACGCCCCCGCCAAGATTGCAGTGCCCACGCCCGGCCAGCTCGCGCTCGCCGCGCAGCTCGCGGCCGGCGGCACGCGGCCGACCATGGGCATCACCCATGTCGACGCCGCGGCCTATACCGCGCCAGAACGCCATGCGGCCGAACAGGCCCGGATCTTCTCGCGCGTCCCGCTGGTCATCGCCCCGTCCGCACTGCTGCCGCAGAACAACATGGCCGTCCCGCATGACGGCTTCGGCAAGCCACTGCTCATTGCCCGCGACAAGGAAGGAAAGGCCCAGGTCTTCCTCAATGTCTGCCAGCATCGCGGCACCCGCCTAGTCGAGGGCAGCGAGCCGGTCTGCGCGCCGCGCCTGATCTGCCCCTATCACGCCTGGAGCTACACGCTCGACGGCGCGCTGGCGGGCCTTCCCCGTCCGGATAGCTTCCCCGGCCTCGACAAGAGCGGCTTCGGCCTGAAGCGCCTGCCGACCCGCGAGGCCGGCGGCCTGATCTGGTTCGCGTTCGACGACAGCGCCGACTTCGCCGAAGCCGAGGCGCTCGGCCATGATTTCGACGCGTTCGACATGGCCGGCCAGCATCTCTTCCGCAGGCGGACTCATGACGTGCCGGCGAACTGGAAACTGATCATGGACGCCTTCCTCGAAAGCTATCACGTCCAGCGGCTCCACGCGCAGACGATCGGCCCGTTCTTCAAGGACGGCGTCTCCACCGGCGACCATATCGGGCCGCACCAGCGCTCCGCCGTGGGTCGCGAGGCTGCGCTCGCCGCCTGCTCGGCCGAGGATTGGCCGACGCTGCGCTCGGCGATCACCTATACCTATCAGATGTTCCCCGGCACGGTGCTGATCGTCAGCCCGGACTATATGAACCTGATGGTGCTGATGCCGCAGTCCGAGGGCCGCGTGCTGGTGGAGGATTTCATGCTGATCCCCGAGGCGCCGACGACCGAAAAGGCGCTGGCCCATTGGGAGAAGAGCTGGAACCTTCTCGATGGCGGCGTCTTCGCGTCCGAGGACTTCCGGGCCGCTGCGCTCGGCCAGGAAGGGCTTGCCTCGGGCGCCATCGAGCGAGTCACGCTCGGCACGCTTGAAACCGGCATCCGCGCTTTTCACGACCAGGTCGAAGCCCGCCTCTGATTCCCGTGTTCCTCCCGATGCTCCTGTAGCGCGGAGCGAGGACGGCTTGAATCAAGCTGCCTTGTCGAACAGGCTGAACCCGTCCGGCAGACGCCTGGGCTTCTTGCCTACGATCACTGCCTCGATTGCATCGATCGCCGCCAGCAGGTCGCGCTGGGCATAGGGTTTGGACAGGCATCCGGCCGCGACGTCGCGCGCGCCTTCCGGGCAGGCACCGGTCACGAACAGCACTGGAATGCCCGCACCATGCGCCGCATGCGCCACGTCGAAACCGCTGCCATCGGCCAGGCTGATGTCGACCAGCACGAGGTCGAGCTCCCTTTCGGTACGAATCACCTCGAGCGCGGTGGCGACACGGTCGACGGTCGCGACGATCTCGAATTCAGCCTCGCGCAGGAAATGTTCCGTATCGAACGCGACCAGCGGCTCGTCCTCGACGATCAGCAACCTGCAAATCTGCCGTTTCTTCCTGCCGAACAGCATGGTCCGGTACCCGCCTTTGTTACTGGGCCGCGGGAAGCATCTTCCCCCGGCCTTGTTACGCATCCGTCCCTTAACGCGCGGCTACGAGATAGGCCGCAACATTTTTTTCATGTCGTCGCGAAGAAAAGGGGTATCAGCGCGCCTGTGTCCATTTTCAGAGAATCCAGGGAGCAGCAGCGGATCGCCAAGCTGCTCGCCCGCGCGGGCGTCGCATCGCGCCGCGAAGTCGAACGCATGATCGCCGAAGGGCGCGTCGCGCTCAACGGCACCGTCATCGATACGCCAGCCACCATCCTCACCTCGCTCCACGGCGTGACGGTCGACGGCAATCCGGTCCAGGCGGCAGCCCCGGCGCGGCTGTTCCTCTATCACAAGCCCAACGGCCTGCTCGTCACCGAACGCGATCCCGGCGGGCGCCCGACCATCTACGACAGGCTGCCGAAGGACCTGCCCCGTCTCGTCCCCGTCGGCCGGCTCGACCTCAACACCGAGGGGCTGCTGCTCCTCACCACCGACGGCGAGCTGAAGCGCCAGCTCGAACTGCCCGCGACCGGTGTCGAGCGCGCCTATCGCGCCCGCGCCTATGGCATGGTGACCCAGGCGCAGCTCGAGGAGCTGATCCACGGCGTCGAGATCGAAGGCGTGCGCTATGGATCGATCAACGCCAATCTCGAACGCCGCACCGGCGCGAACGTCTGGATCGAGATGATCCTGACCGAGGGCAAGAACCGCGAGGTCCGCCGGGTCCTCGAATATCTCGGCCTGCGCGTCTCCCGCCTGATCCGCACCCGCTACGGCCCGTTCGTGCTGGGCGACCTGCCGGTGGGCGAGGTCGGCGAAGTGCGCCAGGTCGACGTCATCGCCTTCCGCAAGAACCCGACCAAGAACATCACCCCCGAATACACGCCACCCGAACTGAAGCGCCGGGCGCCGGCGCCCGCCCCGGTCGCCGACGACCGCCCGAAACAGCCCCGCGGCGTCGCGCCGCAACGTCGGGCCGCCCCGCCGCGCCATGAGGAGCGGCCCGCCGCCGCCCGCGATGCGCGGGTGGCGCAGGACACCCCGAAACGTGCCGTCCGCCCGGCGGCGCGCATCACCCGCGAAGACGCGGCGAAGGCCGATCGCGCCGCCTTCGACATCCGCCCGACCCGCCGCGTGCCACGCGACGGCGACAAGGCATCGACCTGGTCCCCGCGCGACAGCCGCCCGGCGGAGGAACGCGCCGCCCGCCCAGCCCCCGCGGGCGTGAAACCCAAGCGTTTCTACGACGCGAAGCCAAAGGCAGGCGGCAAGGCCGCCCCTCAGGCCGAGAGCCGCCCGGCCCGAGTCTTCAACCCGGAGCTCGGCCGCAACGTCCGCGCCAAGACCCCGCGTCCCCCGCGTGAGGATGCTCCCTCCGACGCCCGCCCGGCCAAGCCGGCCGGCAAGCCCCGTTCCAAAACCGGTTGGGCGAAACCCAAGCCCAAGCCCCGCACCCGGAAATAAATCATGCGCATCATCGCCGGCCAATGGCGCGGCCGCCCCATCATCGCCCCGAAGGGCGACGCCACCCGGCCCACCGCCGACCGCACGCGCGAGGCGCTGTTCTCCATGCTGACCAGCCGCCTCGGCAGCTTCGAGGGGCTGGCCGTCGCCGACCTCTTCGCCGGCTCGGGCGCGCTCGGGCTCGAGGCGCTGTCGCGCGGCGCCGGATCGTGCATCTTCGTCGAGCAGGACCGGGCAGCAATCGACGCGCTGAAGGCCAATATCGCGAAACTCGGCACGAAAGCCGATATCCGCGCCCAATCCGTGCTGGCGCTCCCCCCGGCGACGCAGCCGCTCGACCTGATCCTGATGGACCCGCCCTATGGCACCGGCGCGGGCATGGTCGCGCTCGACCGTCTCAACCGGCTCGGCTGGGTGAGCGACGCGACCTGGATCAGCATCGAGACAGCCAAGACCGAGGCGGTCGCGGTCGACGGGTTCGAGACCGATGCCGAACGCACGCACGGCAAGATGAAGATCACCCTGCTGCGCCGGATCGCCTGATATCAGGCCACGCGGTGCGGGCCTCAGGCCGAATTGGTGTTGGAAGCGGACGGGGCCATCGCAAGTCATCGCTGATTTTCGCGACCCATTGACGAGGGAGGCGGATTCAGGCGTTTCTTGACAGCTGCGCGCTGCCCAGCGACGGAAGCTTCGGCTGTTCAGGACAGTGCCGCTCGTCATAGTGGCCAATATTCGGATCCCTCCAACACCAATTCAGCCGTTCGACTTGCCGAATTTCGCGAGGGGTATCGGTATTTCTTCCGACGATACTTGAGACCCCTCGCCTCATACGCCTGCGAGGGTCTAGGCGCCGACGGAGCAAGGTTGAATCGTCGCGGCGATGGCGCGGTCAGCGCCTCGTGCGCAGCAACGCCAGCCCGCCAAAGCTCAGCAATCCCGCCACGAGCAGGTATCCGCCGACCAGGTCGAGCCCGCCCTTTTCCGCCAGCCAGGACGCGACGATCGGCGCCATCGCCCCGCCCAGGATTCCCCCGATGTTGAAGGTCATCGACACGCCGGTGTAGCGCACCTCGGCCGGGAACAGCTCCGGCAGCCAGCCGCCGAGCGGGCCATAGGCGAAGCCCATCACGAACAGGGCGAAGGCAAGCCACAGGAAGACGACCGCCAGCGACACGGCGCCAAGCATCGGCCCCATCAGCAGCCCGGCCACCGCGCAACCGGCAAAGCCCCAGCGCAGCATCGGCATCGCCCCGCGCCTGTCCGCCAGCACGCTCGCCACAACCACGCCCAGCGCGAGGAACAGGATGGCGGCCAGCTCGATCGCGAGAAAGGCCTGCCGCCCATGGCCGAGCACGGTGGTGCCGTACCCAAGCGCGAAGGCGGTCGCGAGATAGAAGAGCGCGAAGCACGCCACCACGCCGAAGATGCCGGCCATGGTCGGGCGGAGATGATCGCGGAACAACACGACGAGGGGCACCTTGGGCAGTTTCTCCTGCGCCGCCGCCTCGAGAAAGGCCGGCGTCTCGGTCAACTTCAACCGAACCCACAGGCCGAGCGCAACCAGCACCGCGCTCGCCAGGAAAGGCAGCCGCCAACCCCACTCGCGGAACTGCGCATCAGTCAGCGTGGCGCCGAGGAGCAGGAAGAACCCGTTCGCCGCGATGAACCCGACGGGCGCGCCAAGCGGCGGGAACATGCCGTAGCGATTGCGCCAGCCCGGCGGCGCATTCTCCACCGCCAGCAATGCGGCCCCGCCCCATTCGCCGCCCAGCCCGAGCCCCTGGCCAAAGCGGAGGAGGCACAGGATCAGCGGGGCGACCCAGCCGATCTGCGCATAGGTCGGCAGGAAGGCGATGGCGACGGTCGACCCGCCCATCAGCATCAGCGAGGCGACCAGCGTCGACTTGCGCCCGATCCTGTCGCCGAAATGCCCGAAGATCGCCGCGCCCACCGGCCGCGCGATGAAGGCAAGCCCGAAACTGGCATAGGACAGCAGCAATTGCGCCGCCTTGTCCTCAGCCGGAAAGAACAGCGGCCCGAACACCAAGGCGGCGGCGGTCGCGTAAATGTAGAAATCGTAGAACTCGACCGAGGTACCGATCAGGCTGGCGAGCAGGACGCGCTTGTGCGCCGTCATGGGGACGGGATTCATGCCCGCTGGTTCGCGCGCGGGCGGATCGCGGTCAAGCGCTGAGTCCCTTCACTCCCTTTCCCGTCGGGAAATGAGCATTGGGTCGGACTGAGGGGACACTCGCTATTGTTCCGAACCTCCCCCTCACCCTTCCGTCGCTTCGCTCCTCCTTCCCTCTCCCACAAGGGGAGAGGGAGATTTTGGAGGGAAATCCGATCAGCGCGCGCCGAAAGCGTCGAGCAGGGTCAGCAACAGCCAGTAGAGCCCGCCGGACAGCGCCATCGCGACCGGCAGGGTCATCACCCAGGCAAGCGCCATGCTGCCCACCGTCTTCGCCCGAAGCCCGGCGCCGTTCGCGACCGAGGCGCCGGCGACGCCGCTGGTGAGGATATGAGTGGTCGACACCGGCAGGCCGTAATTCTGCGCCAGCAGGATCGTACCAGCCGCCATCAGCTCGGCCGATGCGCCCATGCCATAGGTCAGGTGAGTCTTGCCGATCCGCTCGCCGACCGTAACGACGATCCTTTTCCAGCCGACCATCGTGCCAAGCCCAAGCGCCAGCGCGACGGTAATCTTCACCCAGAGCGGGATATAGCGCGTGCCGCGTTCCAGATTGGCCTGATAGTCGCCGATCGCCTTGAGCTCGGGTTCGGAGAACGCCTTGGCAGCGGCCGCATCCTTGGTCACCAGGCGCGTGGTGTCGAGCACCAGATACATGTCGTTGCGCAGATTCGGCGTCGCGGTTGCCGGCACCTTCTCAAGCGAGCCATAGCCGCCGATCCGCTGGCTCACATCGCGCGAGAGCGTGTCGACCGCGCCATAGACGGCCGGGCTGGCCGCCTGCTTGGT
This sequence comes from Candidatus Sphingomonas phytovorans, assembly GCA_029202385.1. Classification (NCBI taxonomy): domain Bacteria; kingdom Pseudomonadati; phylum Pseudomonadota; class Alphaproteobacteria; order Sphingomonadales; family Sphingomonadaceae; genus Sphingomonas; species Candidatus Sphingomonas phytovorans. The sequence goes on along the minus strand of CP119314.1, from coordinate 686,007 downwards.
CTGCAACGCGACGGTCAGCGTCGCGCGGGCCGCCTCGACACCGCTGCCCGCGCCGCCGCTCTTCGCGGCAAAGGCGCTGGCGGCATTGGTGGCGCTAGCGATAAAGGCCGGCGTCGCGCTTTCGGGCATCGTCCGGTTGAGCGCATAGGCGGTCGGGGCGCAGCCGATCAGGATCAGCATGATGAGGCCCATGCCCTTCTGCCCGTCATTCCCGCCATGAGCGAAGGAGACGGCGGTGCAGGTCGCGATCAGCAGCGCGCGGATGCCCCGCGGCGGTGGCGTGTTGGCTTCCGGTTCAGTGTAGAGCTTGGGATTGCGCAGCACGAGCTTCATCGCGAACAGCAGCAGCAACGCGCCGATGAACCCGATCATCGGGCTGAACAGCAGCGCCGACAGGACCTTTTCCGCCTGACCCCAGTCGACGCCCGAGGTGCCGCCCTTGCCCGACGACAGGAGTTGGTTGGCGAAACCGACGCCGAGGATCGACCCGATCAGCGCGTGGCTGGAGGAATTGGGCAGGCCGACATACCAGGTACCGAGGTTCCACAGCACCGCCGCGAGCAGCAGCGCGAAGATCATCGCGAAGCCGGCATTGCTGCCGACATGAAGGATCAGGTCGACCGGCAACAGGGTGATGATCGAATAGGCAACCGCCCCGCTGGAGAACATCACGCCGAGGAAATTGAAGAAGCCCGACCACACCACCGCGACCGAGGCAGGCATGGAATTGGTGTAGATCACCGTCGCGACCGCATTGGCGGTGTCGTGGAATCCGTTCACGAACTCGAAGCCGAGCGCGATCAGCAGCGCGAGCCCGAGGAACAGGAAGACCCCCGTCGCCATCTGCTCGCCGACCTGAGCGGTATCAGTGAAGATGCTGATCCCGGCATAGGCAAGCCCCCCCACCAGCGCGGCGAGGAACAGCCAGCGGCCAGCAGGATGAATCGCCTGGTCGAGCCTGGGCCCGCCGGACGGTCGCTCCACCGATTCGGAGAGCGTGGAGAATGTCGTTGCCATGGTGAACCGCTTTGCGCGCTTATGTGACAGGTTGATGACTGCTGCCCGCCCTATAACCCTGCTTCAGCTCGCGGCCTACCCACAAAGATAGTTGTCGCCCGGTATCGAAAGCCCGTCCTCCCACCTTCTCCGCCTGGCAATGCCGCCTGACGGAAAGCGTGGTTGCCCAAATCGGCCGCGTTCCCTACCTGTTCACCGATGAGTCTCCCCGTACCCCAGAGTCCGCCAAGCCCACAGGACCCGCCCTATCTTTCGGGCCTCAACGCGCCGCAGCGCGAGGCAGTGCTCACCACCGAGGGACCCGTGCTTGTCCTGGCCGGCGCCGGCACGGGCAAGACAGCCGCGCTCACCGCGCGCCTTGCGCATCTGCTGTTCACGCGGAAAGCCTGGCCATCGGAGATCCTGTCGGTCACCTTCACCAACAAGGCAGCGCGCGAGATGCGCGAGCGCGTCGGTCGCCTGGTCGGCGACGTGGTGGAGGGCATGCCCTGGCTCGGCACCTTCCACGCGATCGGCGCGAAGATGCTGCGGCGCCATGCCGAGCTGGTCGGGCTTCAGAGCAACTTCACCATCCTCGACACCGACGACCAGCTCCGCCTGCTGAAACAGATCATCCTCGCCGCCGATATCGACGAGAAACGCTGGCCAGCACGCCAGCTTGCCGGGGTGATCGACGGCTGGAAGAACAAGGGTCTGACCCCGTCCGACATCGATGCGGGGGAGAGCGAACTCTACGCCAATGGCCGCGGCGGGGAGATGTACGCCGCCTATCAGGCCCGGCTGCGCGCGCTCAACGCCTGCGATTTCGGCGACCTGCTGCTCCACATGCTGACCATATTGAAGCGCGACCGCGAGGTGCTGGCGATGTACCAGCAGCGCTTCAAATATATCATGGTGGACGAGTATCAGGACACCAACAGCGTCCAGTATCTCTGGCTCCGGCTGCTCGCGCAGGAGCGCAAGAACCTCTGCTGCGTCGGCGACGACGACCAGTCGATCTATAGCTGGCGCGGCGCCAAGGTGGAGAACATCCTGAAGTTCGAGAAGGACTTTCCCGGTGCGAAGGTGATCCGGCTCGAACAGAATTACCGCTCCACCCCGCACATCCTGGCCGCCGCCTCGGGCGTGATCGCCAACAATAGCGGCCGGCTCGGCAAGACATTGTGGACCGACGAGAGCGAGGGCGAGAAGGTCAAGGTCCTCGGCGTGTGGGACGGCCCGGAGGAGGCCCGCCGGGTCGGCGACGAGATCGAGGCGTGCCAGCGAAGCGGCAAGTCGATCGATGAAATCGCCATCCTTGTCCGTGCCCAGCACCAGACCCGCGAGTTCGAGGACCGCTTCATCGCGATCGGCATGCCCTATCGCATCGTCGGGGGTTTCCGCTTCTACGAACGTGCCGAGATCCGCGATGCGCTCGCCTATCTGCGCGTCGTCGCGCAGCCGGCCGACGACCTTGCGTTCGAGCGCATCGTCAACGTGCCCAAGCGCGGCCTTGGCGACAAGGCAGTGCAGAAGGTCCACCAGCTCGCCCGCGCGGAGGGCATCCCGCTCACCATCGCCGCCGCGCGAATCCTCGACACTGACGAGCTGACCTCGGCCGCGCGCCGCACGCTCGGCAACCTCGTCGGCGACATGGCGCGCTGGCGCGACATGGCGAACGACCTGCCCCATCCCGAACTGGCCCGCCAGATCCTGGACGAGAGCGGCTATACCGGCATGTGGCAGGCCGAGAAATCGGCCGAGGCAGCCGGCCGCCTAGAGAACCTGACCGAACTCGTCCGTGCGATGGAAGAATATGAAAGCCTCGGCGCGTTCCTGGAACATGTCAGCCTGGTGATGGATAACGAGGCGCAGGCGGGCGAGGCCAAGGTGACGATCATGACGATCCACGCCGCCAAGGGCCTCGAATACGATACCGTCTTCCTGGTCGGCTGGGAGGAAGGCCTGTTCCCCTCGCAGCGCTCGCTCGACGAAGGCGGCATCGCCTCGCTGGAGGAGGAACGCCGCCTAGCCTATGTCGCGATCACCCGCGCCCGGCGCCGCGCGATCATCCTCCACGCCGCCAACCGCCGGATCTACGGCCAGTGGACGTCGAGCATCCCGAGCCGCTTCGTGAACGAACTGCCCGATGCCCATATCGAGCAGGAGAATTCGATGAGCGGCGGCGAGAGCCTGTGGCGCGCCAACTGGTCCGAACGGGCCGATCCGTTCGCTGATGTGGGGCGCGGCACGGGACGAGGCCCGGGCTGGCAGCGCGCGGCGGGAGTGATGCCGAATGGCGGGACGTTCACCAGCCGGACCTTTACGCGGGAGCCGTCGCGAGTAGTGGAGTCGCGGGCCAGCGCGGTGAGCATCGGCAACAAGGGGCGCGATGACCTGAGCGTGGGGATGCGGGTGTTCCACCAGAAATTCGGCTATGGCGAGATCGTCGAGATCGAGGGGAACAAGCTGGAGATCGACTTCGAGACCGCCGGGCGAAAGCGGGTTATGGATAGTTTTGTGAGCTTGGGATGAAACCACTCGAATTTTACCCAAGCCGCAAATCGATCCGTGAAGCGTGGCAACTCGGCGGCTTCTTCGCCCTTTCAGCAATAGGGTTCGGAGCAGTCGCCGCCACGGCCTTTTTCCAGAGCCCTGGTCGGTTCGATGATACCTTGGTCCTCATCGGCATGAGCCTTGTCTCGGCTCCCTTTGCTTTCGGCCTGCTGCGATCCGCCCGTCGGATGTCGAATGGCCGGCGCGATCACGACCCCCAACTCCTTGTCGATCGCACCGGAGTGGTCGCCTTTGAGACTTTCTTTTGGCGCCGCTGGCGCCTCGAATGGAAGGAGATCGGCGCGATCGAAGCGGTGGAGGACAAAAAGGACGGAATAGTAATCGTCATATTGGACGCTCGCGGCCGTGCCCGTCCCACCATGGAATTTCGATCCGACGAGTCTGGTCGTGTCGATGTTATAAACGCCCATTTCACTGAATTTTCCCGCCGACGGTAGCGATCGTGACTGGAATTGAAACAATGGTGACGGTGCACTTTTAACGAACGAGAACTATATAGAAGAGGAGCCCTGGGGTGCCCCTTTTCGCCGTTGGCACAGGCTGTTTTTGCGCGCTTTACCGCACCTCCCTCCCATTCTATTTTTCCGAATGCGCTGGAAGAACACCCCAGAAGACGACGCAACCCTTGCGGCCCTCGGCCAGGCGCTCGGGTTAGTGATCATACCGGGTATGATCTTCGTTTTCTGCCTGATTTACCTCGTATCCCCACGATACTCCCCACCCCCGCAATCCTGGGCAAATGGCACCTACATAAACGCGTGTTGTGCGCCGCTCGTTCTGCGCGACGGGCTGATTTCGACAGGCTCAGACTCTGCGCGATATACCGTCGCCGACGGCAAACGCGGTGCATACATCCGGATAGATCGCGGCGTTGGAGTAAGTCGTGGCCATGTCATCTTTAGGGGGTCCTTCGTCTACGTCCCCTTCAACAAAAACAGTGAGGCCATGCCGGCGATACATGAAGCGTACGCCCTGCATCTGCTGGGCCTCGACGACGACATGAATGATTATGTTTTTGCAAAACCTAAAACGCAGTGACGGTACCGATCTGATTTGACCCTGCCTGCTGCCAAAGTATGGCAGGATGCAATACCTTCAGCCACGATCGGGTAACCAGCCCCCTTGTCTCGCGCGCAACGCCTTCTCGACCTTATCCAGGTGCTGCGCCGGCATCGCCGGGCAGTCGCGGGCGCGGTGCTGGCCGACGAGCTCGGCATATCGTTGCGCACCCTGTACCGCGACATCGAGGCCCTGAAGGCGCAGGGCGCGCATATCGATGGCGAGGCGGGTGTCGGCTATGTGCTCCGCCCGGGCTTCATGCTGCCGCCGCTGATGTTCTCCGAGGAAGAAATCGAGGCGCTGGTGCTCGGCTCGCGCTGGGTTTCGGAGCGGGCGGACGGGCTTCTGGGCAAGGCGGCGCGCAACGTGCTTGCCAAGATCGGCGCAGTGCTTCCCGATGACCTCAAGGACAGCATCGATGCGTCGGGGCTGATGATCGGTCCGGGCGAGCCGATCGCCGCCGGAGACGCCGAGCTTGCCGCCATCCGCGAGGCGATCCGGTCGGAACGCAAGACGCGGATCGTCTATACGGACGAGCAGGCAAGCGCGACGGAGCGGACCATCTGGCCCTTTGCGCTGGCCTTCTTCGATCGCGTGCGGGTCGTCGCCGCATGGTGCGAATTGCGCGAAGGCTATCGCCATTTCAGGACCGACCGGATCACCGCGCTCGACGTGACGCCCGGGCGGTATCCGCGCCGCCGTGCCACGCTGTTGAAGGAGTGGCGGACGCTCCGCGGCATTCCGGAGCAATGACGTTTCGGGCGACGACTGCTGACATAAACTGACAGCATGATTGCGTAAGCGTTTCCCACCGGCACGCGACCCCGCCCGCCGGCTCAAGGAGACCTTTCATGCCTGATTTCAGCTTCCTGCTGCTGCACGTCAAGAACCATGCGGCCAGTGCCAAATTTTACAATGAGCTGCTGGACATCCCGATCCTCGACCAGACATCCGGCTTCGCCATGTTGCCGTTGCGCGATGGAGTCATGCTTGGCCTGTGGTCCGGCGAGACGATCGAACCGAAGAGCTCGGGCCAGACGGGCGCGAGCGAGATCGCCTTCACGGTTGCCGACGCCGGTGCCGTCGAGGCAACGCACGACGACTGGAAATGGCGCGGGCTGAGCATCATCCAGGCCCCGACGAAGATGAGCTTCGGCACCACCTTCGTCGCGCTCGATCCCGATGGTCATCGACTGCGCGTGTTTGCCCCTGCCGCTGCATGACGTGCGATCCTCGATCGCAGTGATCCTGGCCGGGCCTTTGCGGCCCGGCCAACAGGGCGCTACCCCTCGCCCCCCATTCACATCACCGTCGCATACCGACGCTACCGGGCGCGCATCCGCTGCTGATGCACCGCAAGCCCCGGAGGCGACCCGACATGACCCGCAAGAAGATCCGGACCGCCCTGACCGCCGTCTCCCTGCTGTTGCTGAGCCTGACCGCGGCGGCGGCGCAGGAGGAGAGCAGCGAGGCGATCCAGAACGCCCGGCTCGTGGACATCCTCCCCCTCGATGGCGAGGTGTTTCATGTCCAGGGGGTCGATCTCGACAGCCGGCGCATCTGGGTCACCTCGGCCGATCTCGCCGGGCGCAGAGGCTATCTCCATGAATTCGACCGGCATAGCGGCAGATTGCTGCGGCGCCTGGAGCTGACGGACGGGCCGCGATATCATCCGGGCGGTATATCGCTCGACGGCGGATCGATCTGGGTGGCCGTGGCTGAAATGACACCGGACAGCTCGGCCACACTGGTGGAGATCGATACGGACTCGTTGCGGATACGCCGCAGGATATCTGTCGCAGACCATCTGGGATGCGTGGCGGTTTCGGGCCGCACGCTCATCGCGGGCAATTGGGACAGCCGGTTGCTACGCATCTTCGACCTGGCGAGCGGGAAGCAGGTCCGGGTCGTGCCCAATCCGTTCCCCACGCGCTATCAGGACATGAAGATCGTCGGCCGCCAGCTTGTCGCGGGCGGACTGGTGACCCCGTTCAGCGGGACGATCGACTGGATCGACTTGCCGTCGATGACGCTCGCGCGGACGGCCCGCACCGGCGTCACCGACCGCGCCAGGCCTTATACGGGCGAGGCCATGGCGCTGAAGGGCCGCGACCTGTTCCTTGTCCCGGAAGACGGGCCGAGCCGGCTGTTCCATTTCAGGCTCAGGGATGAGGACGTGCAGGACGGATCGACAGTCAGGCTGTCCGCGATTGACGCAGCCGAGGGTGTTCGCGCTGAGGCACGGAGCACGCGGAGATTGTATCAGGCCTGATAGATGGTTGGGCAGAGCCAGCCCCTATGCCGCCCCGATCCGCTGAAGCTTGGCCAGCAGCGTCTGCTGGTCGAACGGCTTGGTGACATATTCGTCGGCGCCGGCGCCGATGCCCCGGTAGATGTCGGTGGTCTCCGACTTGGAGGTGCAGAACACCACTTTCGGGGTCGCCCCGCCCTCGATCCGGCGGAGCGCGGTGACGAACTCGACACCGCTCATCACCGGCATTTCCCAGTCGAGCAGGATCAGGTCGGGCATCTCCGCCTTGCAGCGGGCAAGCGCCTCCTCGCCATTCTCGGCCTCGATCACCTGGTAGCCGAGGCCGGAGATGATGCGGTGGGCGACCTTGCGGATCACCCGCGAATCCTCGACCAGCAGGCAGCGCCGCGGGCGCGGCGGCGCCACTGGCTCGGGCACCATCGCCACGGGCGGCGGGGCTTCATCGGGGAGCGGCGCGGACCGGCCGATCGCCCCCGGGCCACGCAGGCGCTTGATCAGACCGTGAATGGCTGCGGCTCCCGCTGGCTGAGGACCTGGCTCGTCGCGGCGACCGCCGCCTGGTCGGCCTCGGTCATCCGGACATGGATATAGGGCACCCAGATCTCGCCGAACTCGGCCTTCTGGTACCACACGTCTATCACATCATAGGAGGCCCAGAAGCCGTCCGGCTGGCGCAGCCGCAGGCCCTCGCCGATCCGCGGGACGGCAGCGAAGCGCAGCCCGACCTGAGTCTGGTGCGTCTCGTTCTGGACTTCGATCTCGATCAAGGACAGCAGCCTCCAGTACGCCGGGAGACCCTAGCCCGTAATCCTTGCCGAAAAGCGAATGGAACTCCCGCAATCTTCTCCCCGGATCGTGACCGCCCCTTGCCCTGTACCGGCGGCGATTTTACCGGGACCGACATCGACCCAGTGATTCGAGAGCCAGGCCCCATGACAACCGCCCCGCGCGAGACCGCCATTCAGCCGATCGCCCTCCCCGCCACTCTTGCGCCGCTGGTGCAGGGCCATCGCTGGTCCCGGAACATTGTCGGCGAGTCAGGGGATGCCGTCTATCGCCTGCAGGCGCCCGGGGACGGCCCCGATCTCTACCTCAAGCACGCGCACGACCTCACCATCGCGGACGTGACTGACGAGATGGCGCGCCTGCGCTGGCTCGCCTCGCATATCGCGGTGCCCGCCATCCGCTGCTTTATCACCACGCCCGAGGAGGCGTGGCTGCTGATGACTGCCCTGCCCGGCCAGACAGCCTATGAGCTGCTCGAAAGCCGGCCCGACGACCAGGTCGCCATCGTCGATTCGATCGCGCATTTCCTGCGCCGGCTGCATGCCATCCCGGTGGAAAGCTGCCCGTTCAACAGCGACCATCGCTTCCGGCTCGGCGAGGCGCGCTGGCGGCTGGACGCCGGGCTCATCGATGTCGACGACTTCGACGAGGAGCGCGAAGGCTGGACCGCCGAGCAGGTATGGGACGAGATGAGCGCCCTGCTGCCCTTCGCGCCCGATCCGGTCGTGACTCATGGCGACATCTCGCTCGACAATATCCTCATCGCCGACAATGGCGATGCCGGATGCATCGATGCCGGACGCGCCGGAATCGCCGATCGCTATCAGGATCTCGCGATCGTCTGGCACGGCCTCGCCGAATTCGGGCGACCGTTGCAGGAGCGGTTCTTCGCGACCTATGGAATCGACCAGCCCGACGAGCGGAAGATCAGCTTCCACCTCATGCTCGACGAGTTCTTCTGACATCTGAGCGGGCGCCGGAAAGCCGGATCAGCCGGCCATGATCGAGGCGGTGGAATAGGGCGAAAGCGTTTGCCACCCGAGGGTGGAATAGAGCGCCCGGCCCTCCTCGGTGGCAACGAGCAACTGGGGTGCATCCGGGTTTTGCCGCGCGCGGGAAAGAGCTGCCATCACGACATGGCCCAGGCCTTTCCGGCGATGATCCGGCGCGGTGATGATACGATCGTAGATGAACGCCTGGGGCGTCTCCGCTGCGTAGCCGCTCGCCGCCAGATCGCCACCGGCTGATATAACCCGGATTTCGATCACCGCATCGCGACGGGAGACCTGTGCGGTATAGCCCGCGGGCAAGGGCCGTTCGGGCCATCCCGCCGTGGCCGTCATGAAATAGGTCGGGGGATGGAGTTGCCAGCCGTGCGGCAGCGAAGCCAGCAAGGCCTCGCCGGGCCCGCATAATTTCAGCAGGTACAGGGGCTCATCTATCGTTCTGCCGAGTTCGACGAGACCGGCCCCGACCTGCGGAAACACCCACCGCCTGATCTCCTCGGCGGCGTCGGTGTCGACGCGGAACCCGCCATGCTCGGGCACCGGCGCCGGCAGGCCCCGCGCAATGGAACGCGCCGCCAGCCAGGCGTGCAGCATCATCGGATCAACGGACAGGGTGCTCATGAGGGTCCTTCAGCATGGGCGGCCGCTCGCGATCAAGGATCGTGCCGGGCGCGCGGCTCATCGTCCATATTGACCGGAATCGCGAGGCTGCGCTTGCCGACGCCGAGCGCGACATTGGTGGTGAAGCGGCGCACATTGGGGTTCTCCGCGACCAGCCGGCTCATCAGCGCGTCATAGGCCTCGATATCGGGCGAAGCGACGACCAGGATGAAATCCGCCGTGCCGGTGACGAAGAATATCTCCTGGATGCAATCTTCCGCCGCCATCCATTGCCGCAATCGCCCCACCAGTTCCGGCCGCTCGCGCTCGATCTCAAGCGCGACGATGAAGAAGCTCGGCTTGCCCAGCTTCGCCGGATCGACCAGCATGACATTGGCCAGGATCACACCGTCCTGGCGCAGCCGCTTCAGCCGCCGAAGCACGGCCGACGCCGACAGGCCGACCCGGTCGGCCAGCACGTCAGCGGTGAGGTCGCCTTCGCGCTGTACGATCTGAAGCAGCTTGCGGTCGAATCGGTCGAGATCGGTGTTCGGCATGATCCGTCATCTATAGCGATCGTTCGCCGATTTCCGGCATTTCAGGCGGCATCTTCGCCGAATTTCCGCGTCGCCGCCCGATATCCTACCTGCCATGCGATACCCAACCCCCGCCCGAATCGCCGCCGCGCTCGATACGATCGACCCGGTCTTCCGCGACACCCCGATGCGCCGGTCCCCCGCGCTCGACCGCGCGGTCGGCGCGGAGGTCCAGTTCAAGGACGAGACCGCCAACCCGATCCGCTCCTTCAAGGGGCGCGGCGCCTGCGCCCTTGTCGCGGGGCTCGACCATAATGAGCATCTGGTGTGCGGATCTGCCGGCAATTTCGGCCAGGGCCTCGCCTGGGCGGCGCGGCGATGCGGCATTCCGGTCACCATCTTCGCCGCCGTCAACGCAGCCGCCTGCAAGGTTGCGGCGATGAACGCGCTCGGCGCCGACGTCCGGCTCGCCGGGCATGATTTCGACGCCGCGAAGGAACTCGCGGCCGCCCATGCGCGGCGCCTGTGCCAGATCTATGTGGAAGACGGCGCCGAGGCCGCCATCGCCGAGGGCGCCGGCACGATCGGGGTCGAACTGTCGCGCGATGCCGACTCGTTCGACCATATCCTGCTGCCGCTCGGCAACGGGGCACTGGTGTCGGGGGTCGGTGCCTGGCTGGCCAGTGCCGCCCCCGGAGTCAGGGTCGTCGCCGTGGCGGCAGCCGGGGCGCCGGCGATGGCGCAGGCGGTGCTGAACCAGCAGGAGGACAGGTCCCCGGTCGATACGATCGCGGACGGAATCGCGGTGCGCGTGCCGATCCCCTATGCCGTCTCCTGCATCCGCCCCGTCGTCGATGACGTCGTGCTGGTCGACGACGATGCCATCCGCGCCGCCATGGCGCTGATCGACGAACATCTCGATCTCACCGTCGAACCGGCCGGTGCGGCCGGCCTTGCCGCCCTGATCGCCCAGCCCGATCGCTGGCAAGGGCAGAAGGTCGTCGTCCCGCTCTGCGGCGGCAATGTCGACGGGCCAGCCTCCCCTTCCCGCTCTTGAGCCCCGCTCAGAAGGTAAAGACCATCATGATCGACCATCTCGAACTCAAAACCCGCGATCTCGCCGCCAGCATCTGCTTCTATGCTGACCTGCTCGCCCCGCTCGGCTATGCGCAAAAGGTCGACGGACCGGCCAAGGGCTTCGGCGACGGCGTGTCGCTCGATGTCTTCCTGGTCGAGGGCGAACCCTCGGCCAATGTTCACTTCGCCTTCCGCGCCCCGGATCGCGCCACGGTCGACCGGATCTACGCGCTTGGCCGCGACGCCGGCCACCGGCTCGACCGCGCCCCTGCCCTCGCCCCGCATATCCACCCGAATTATTATGCGGGCTATCTCCGCGATCCGGACGATCGCCTCGTCGAATTCGTCTGCCACGAGCCGGTGTGATGCCGTCAGAGCCCTCCTCGTTTCCCGTTTGAGAGGGTCGTCGGCCGGGCACAACTTCCCTGGTGGAAGAATCCGCGCCGCGATCCCATATTCCCCGCGAAGAGGAGATACGCATGACCGAGTATCGCAAGACGGCCGACGCTGTCGCCGCCCTGTCGCCGGAGGAATTCTACGTCACGCAGCAGAGCGGGACCGAGCGCCCCGGCACGGGCAAATACCTGAACAACAAGGAGCCGGGTATCTATGTCGATATCGTCTCCGGCGAACCGCTGTTCGCATCGTCCGACAAATATGAATCGGGCTGCGGCTGGCCCAGCTTCACCAAGCCGATCGAACCCGCCAATGTGAACGAACTGCGCGATGCGAGCCTTGGCATGGTTCGTACCGAGGTACGCTCAGCCAATGGCGACAGCCATCTCGGCCATGTGTTCGATGACGGACCGCGCGATCGCGGGGGCTTGCGCTACTGCATCAACTCTGCCTCGCTACGCTTCGTCCATCGCAACGACATGGCGACCCAGGGCTATGGCGCCTATCTGGGCCAGGTGGAGGAGGTCGCATGAGCCAGGAAACCGCGATCCTGGCCGGCGGCTGTTTCTGGGGTGTGCAGGATCTGGTCCGTCGCCAGCCCGGCGTGATCTCGACCCGCGTGGGCTATTCAGGCGGCGAGGTGCCCAACGCGACCTATCGCAATCATGGCAATCATGCCGAGGCGATCGAGATCGTCTTCGATCCCGACGTCACCAGCTTCCGCGCCCTGCTCGAATTCTTCTTCCAGATCCACGATCCGACGACGCGGAACCGCCAGGGCAACGATGTCGGCGCAAGCTATCGCTCAGCTACCTTCTACACGAGCGAGACGCAGAAGGCCGTTGCCGAGGATACCATCGCCGATGTCGATGCGTCCGGCCTTTGGCCAGGCAAGGTCGTCACCGAAGTGACTCCCGCAGGTGATTTCTGGGAAGCCGAGCCCGAACACCAGGATTATCTGGAGCGGATCCCGAACGGCTATACCTGCCACTTCGTGCGGCCGGGCTGGAAGCTGCCCCACCGCGCCGACGCGTAACCATCCCGCGGGGAGCCTCTCCCCGCGGTTTCAGCCTGCCCTTAGCGGCAACGGCGATGCGCGGTCATCGACCGGTCGATCGCTCGCCCGGCAAAGGCGCCGCCAACGCCACCGGCCACCGTACCGAGCAACCCGTGACCGAGGATCGACCGCCCGACCAGCGCTCCGCCGACCCCCCCGGCTACGAGACCGGTGGTGCCCTTCGAATAGCGGCAGCCATGGCGGCTATGATGGCTGTAGGTACCGTGCGTGTAGTGATGCCGCGTGCGCGCTTCGGCGGCACCCGCCGGAATCATCAGTGTCGCAGGGACGGCCAGCGAGAAAGCGCTGATAGCGAGGATTGCGTTGCGCATCGATATACTCCGCATGGACATGGCGATTCAGGTAGAACTGACGGACCGCCCGGAAAGTTGCGCAGCCAGACCGAAACGATCCGACGGTGCCGCGGCCAGAAAGGGCCTTCGGAATAGCGCCGTCAAACGATCCCTTCCCTGGACCAGAGTATCGTTCCGAGAATCGGCGTCGCCCCTGTTCCCATTCGTGCCGGGCAGGCGAAGCTCGATATGCCACCTCGACGGGCTCGACGGCTATTCGACGAGAACGGGGGTTCGGATTCGACGCCCGGCGCCCTATATGTTGGGAACGGAACCCTGCGCATCCCATCGTCGTTTCGACGGGCACAGCGTGAAGCATGGAGGCATCATGTCCACTATCAACGGCGAACAATGGGAGAAGGAGCTTCGCGCCCTTCTCGACCAGATTCAGGCGCATCCCTCGCGGGACTCAAGCCAGGAACGGCAACGCATCGCCGTCCTGAAGAACCTGGTGGCGACCCGAGGCAAGGCCGTTCCGGCCTGAACCGGCAAGGCACCCCGGTTCATCGCCATCCCCGTGCCGCCGCGCGGTCGAGATACGACTTGACGATCACCCGGTGGAACGGCGCGATCACGGTAAGATAGGCCCGCCCCAGCAGGTTGTGGCAATGCACCACCGTGATCGCGACAAGCTCACGCCCTTCGCCGGTAGCCGTATCGCGAAGCAGGATCGAGGTCCTGAAATCGAGGTGCCGGTCATTCTCGCCCACAACCAGTTCGCGTGCCGATCGTTCAACGACAGGGAAGAAGTCGATCGATTCTCCCCTCGCGTTACGCGCGATCGCCGCTGACGTCTTCACTCCCAGCGGCGCCATCAGCCCATCGCGGATGCGCATCAAGGCCCGTGTCCAGCCCGCCGGCCGCGCCAGCACCGCTCGCGTCAGCTGCTCGATATCTCCCGTGGCCGCCACCGGCAGCGCGATGGCATAGGCATCCAGCAGATCAGCGCCGGCGTAGCGTACCGCCAGCATACTGTCGGACGGCGCAGGCACTTCAATGGCTTTGATCATGGCACGGTTTATCACGGCCGCACCATCCCATCACCCCATGCGACCCGCCGGAGCGGCAAACCTGCTTGAACGACCTCGTCGACACAAGCTTGACCGCGCCCCGGGTCCGCGCGACCAATGCCGGCGCGACACGCGGCAAAGAAAAAGAAGAGGACCCTGGATGCGGACCCTGGCCATTCTCGCCACGCTTGTCGCCGGCGCTACAACCCTGCCCGCCTCGGCCGAAACCAAATGCTCCGTCGGCCAGATGCTCGCCCTGCCGGTCACCATGTCCGGTCTCCGTCCGATGGTGCCTGCCAGGATCAACGGCCGCGAGGTGAAATTCATCGTCGACAGCGGCGCCTTCTACAGCGCCATCTCACCCGGTTCGGCCGCCGAGCTTGGATTGAAGCTGAGCGATGCGCCCGGGAACATGCACATTGTCGGCATCGGCGGGGAGACGCGCATATCGGTCGCGCGGGTCAAGGATTTCGGCCTGGGGCCAGTCACCCTGCACAATATCGAATTCATGGTCGGGGGCAGCGAGATCGGCGGCACCGGGCTGCTCGGCCAGAACGTCCTCGGCATCGGCGACGTGGAATATGATCTTGCCGGCGGTGCCATCCGCCTGATGCGGGCAAAGAACTGCAACAACGTGAATCTTGCCTATTGGGCAAAGGAGAAGGCGCTCGCCGTTTCGGAACTCGAGATCGAAGCGCCCACCTCCATCCTGTCGCACACGGCAGCCACGGTAATCCTGAACGGGGTGAAGCTGCGCGCCGTGTTCGACACGGGCGCCCCCACCTCGATGCTGACCAGGGGGGCCGCGGCCCGCGCGGGTATCAAGCCCGACATGCCCGGCGTGGAGCCTGCCGGTTCCACCGGCGGCCTCGGGCGGCGCACCTATCCAAGCTGGATCGGGCCATTCCAGGGCCTGAAGATCGGCAATGAGGAAATCCGCAAGATCCGCCTCCGCTTCGCCGATATCAACGAAAGTGGCTTCGACATGCTGATCGGCGCCGACTTCTTCCTTTCGCACCGCGTCTATGTATCGAACGCGCAGCGGCGGATGTTCTTCACCTACAATGGCGGCCCTGTCTTCGACCTGAGCGTCAGAAAGGCCGAAGCGATGGCGGCGACTGAAGCGAAAAGCGCGCCTGCCCCCGCTGCGGGCGGCGTCCCCGCCACCGGCCCTGTCACCGCGGAAGACTTCAGCCTTCGCGGCAACGCACGCGCGGCACGCAGCGATTTCAAGAGCGCCCTCGCCGATCTGACACGCGCCGTCGATCTCGCCCCGGACAATGCGGACTATCGTTATCAGCGTGCGCTTGTCCTCGTCCGAACCGAGAAGCCAGGCGAGGCAAGGATCGACCTCGATCGCGCGCTGACCCTCAAGCCCGACTATCCGGAAGCACAGTTGATGCGTGCATCGGTCCGTTTCCGCGCCGACGACCGGGCAGGCGCCCGCGCGGATCTGGAGGCGGCCGATCGCATGCTCTCGGAATCCTCCGATTTACGCCTGTCACTGGGCGCCTATTATGAATCGCTCGACGATCCCGGCACCTCCGTGTCCCAATATGACCGCTGGATCGCAGCCCATCCCGCCGACAATCGCATGCCGATGGCGCTCAATGGCCGCTGCTGGGCACGGGCACTCTCCGGCAAGGACCTCGACAAGGCGATCGGGGATTGCGATCGCGCCCTCAGGCTCCGGCCGCACACCGCGGCGTTTCTCGACAGTCGCGGCCTGGCGAGGCTACGCAGCGGCGATCTCGACAAGGCACTGGCGGACTACAACGAAGCTCTGGCGCTTCAGCCGAAAATGGCCTGGTCGCTCTACGGGCGCGGCCTTGTCGAACGCAGGAAGGGACTGGCGGCACAGGCGAAGGCGGATATCGACGCCGCTATCGCGCTCCAGAAGAACCTGCCGGAGAAAGCCAGGAAGATCGGACTGGACGTGGCTGAATAGGGGCAGCCGACATGCCCCAACCCTGGCCCCGACCCTTGGCCGCAATGCTGACCCAGTATTAACGGGGACTCGTATTCTACGAGAAGCCGCGCATCTGTCAGTGCCAGAAGATCAACAGCAGGATAATGATCGGAAGTGGAATGCCGATCAGCCACAGCAGAATACCTTTTCCCACGACGTGCTCCTCTCGATTGTTTCGATGGCAATACAACACGCAGGAAAGCTGGCCGTTCCATTCGAATTTTATCTTTTCCGATATTGTCATTGATCCAGGTTAGACTATCGGCTTACGTACTTACACGATAGCCGTCGTCAACACCTTGGTTGCCCTGCTTCCGCTAGCATCACCAGAGAATGCAGGCCGGTGAGTGCGGGGGGTGTCGAATGCCGATCGCGAAGCTTGAACGCGAACATCGCCGGATCCTGGAACTGGCCGGATCGCTGGAGGCGATGGTCGCAGGGCCTCGCCCGGAAACGCCCGGTCTTCTCATGCTGGCCCGCTGGAATTTCACGCGAGAGGTGTTGAGTCATTTGTCGAACGACGATGCCCTGGTGGTCGTGCCGTTGATGGGAGACCGGCGACCGCACATCGCCCAACTCGCCATCCAGTCCCGGGCGCAGCTTCGCACTCTCTACGACGATTTCGAAAACCATATGGATCGCTGGAAGGGGCTGCCCGCCACGACGGAATGGTCCTATTACCGCCGTGACGTTCAAGCGCTGATACGACGCCTTCGCGCCCGGATCGCAGCGGAGGAATCCGGTATCCACCACTTCCTGCCAGTGCAGCGCGCCGATCCGCAACCCGGCCTTCCCACCGATCGCCGTGGAGTAGGGACCGAATAGCCGTCTCGAGGCAGCGGCGGCACGCGAAACGCCTGCCCCTCGATACGCCATTTCGACAAGCTCGATGGCTATTCGGGGCCAACGGGAGTGGTTCGGACTGAGCGCCAGGTGCTCGTCGATCGCATCCCGTTTGTGCACCGGCCACCAAAAATCGTTCGTCCGTCGTGACTTCAACCGCGTCCGCCAGGGTTCGTTCCGCGATTCCAACCTGTTGCGAGTCGCTGCTTGCCTGTGTTAACCCAGATCAGGCGATCCTCGCCGTGTAGCAAGTTCATGGGGACGTCATGGCCCGTTCACGATATCGGCGTCACAGCACGCCCATCGTGAACCAGATCAGCAGGCACGCCGTCCCGGCGCCCCAATTCGAGGCATGCGTTTGTTCCACTTTTCCCGACCGACTTTCCGGGCCACCCGCCTCAGCGACGATGCGCAAACCGACCCAGCCACCGATCACGCCCATGCCATTCCGGGCGCCTGGGTCGCCGGTGGCACATTGCTCAGCCTCGCCACCCTTATCGCGCTGATGCTGTGGCAGGGTCTCAGGATCGACCCCTGGGCGTGGAGCACGATCATCTTCTTTACGCTGGGCGTCACCGCCGCCGCGACTCGTTATGCGCTGCGCCATCCGCCTACGCCCGGCCGCCGCATCGCCCGTGACATCGCCGAATATTTCGGCCTGTTCACGCTGATCTCCCTGATGGGCGCCATCGCGACCTATCCGCTGTCAGCCGGCACCCAGGGCTTCATCGATCCAACGCTTCAGCGGATCGACGACATGCTGCGCTTCAACTGGCTCGCCTGGTACGATCTGGTCGTCGCCCACCGGTCGCTCCAGCTTCTCGGCACGGCCGCCTATCAGAGCATCTACGTCACGCCAGCGATCCTGCTCGGCTATTTCGCCTGGCGCGATCATCGCGGGGCCGCGCGCTCGTTCATCGCCTCCTTCTGGCTCGCGGCGGTGATCTCCCTCGTCCTGTTCTGCTTCATCCCGGCGCAGGGGCCGCTCGCTTCGCAATGGCAGGGGCCAATCCCCTATATGCCGGTCAGCCAGCTCTCCGAATCGACGATCATTCCGGAGCTGCGCCTGCACATGATCAGCCATGTCGATCTCGGTGATCTGCGCGGGCTCGTCTCGGCACCCAGCTTCCACACCGCCAGCGCCGTGCTCTTCATCGCCGCCGCCTGGCCGTTCCGCCGGCTGCGCTGGCCGCTGACCATCGTCAATATCGCGATGCTGCTGTCCACGCCGGTAGAAGGCACGCATTATCTGACTGACATGATCGCCGGCGCCCTGGTCGCGATCTTCGCCATCTTCGTGGTCAAGCTGATCGAGGCGCGCCGGTCCTCTCCGGGGATGATGGATAGTGTCACCATACGGGCCTAGACCATTGCCGTCGCGGGCCTGAAGATCCGGCCCGCGATCGTCTTCACCTTGCGAGGAGATACCGCGATGAGCACCATCACTACCCGGGACGGCACCGATATCTTCTACAAGGACTGGGGCACCGGGCAGCCGATCGTGTTCCATCACGGCTGGCCGCTGAGCGCCGACGACTGGGATGCCCAGATGCTGTTCTTTCTCGGACAGGGCTATCGCGTGATCGCGCACGACCGTCGCGGCCATGGCCGCTCCAGCCAGCCGTCCTTCGGCAACGAGATGGACACCTATGCCGACGACGTCGCTGAACTGACCGCCGCGCTCGACCTGAAGGATGCGGTCCATATCGGCCATTCGACCGGCGGCGGGGAAGTCGCCCGCTATCTCGGACGGCACGGCACGGCGCGCGTCGCCAAGGCAGTGCTGATCGGCGCGGTGCCGCCGATCATGGTCAAGAGCGACAGCAATCCGGGCGGCACGCCGATCGAGGTGTTCGACGGCTTCCGCACGCAGCTCGCCGCCAACCGCGCCCAGCTCTACAAGGACGTGCCCTTCCCCTTCTACGGGTATAACCGTGAGGGCGCGACGATCTCGCAGGGGATCATGGATCACTGGTGGCTTCAGGGCATGATGGGATCGGCCCAGGCGCACTATGACTGCATCAAGGCCTTTTCGGAAACCGACTTCACCGACGACCTGAAAAAGATCGATGTGCCCTGCCTGATCCTCCACGGCGACGACGACCAGATCGTTCCCTACAAGGATGCTGCCCTGCTGTCGGCGGAGTTGGTCCAGAAGCCCACGCTGAAAATCTATCCGGGCTATCCGCACGGCATGTGCACGACTCATCCGGACGTACTGAACGCCGACATCCTGGCCTTCATCAAGGCATGAACGACGCCGCCGCCCTCATCGCCAGGCTGGAGCTCACCCCCCATCCGGAGGGCGGCTGGTATCGCGAGACGTTCCGCCAGCCCGCACCCGGCACCGGTCGCGGGCTGGCGACCGCCATCCTGTTCCTGCTTGAACTCGGCCAGAGCTCGCACTGGCATCGCGTCGACGCGGCGGAGATGTGGCTGTGGCATGCCGGCAGCCCGTTGCGGCTGCTGGTCGACGATGGCGCGCCGCAGGAACATCTGCTCGGCGGCGACGTGCTGGCGGGACAATTGCCCCAGGCAATCGTCCCGGCTGGCGCGTGGCAGGCCACCGAGGCGCAGCTCGGCTGGGGCCTGGTCAGCTGCGTCGTCACCCCCGCTTTCGAATTCGCCGGCTTCGAGCTTGCCCCACCCGGCTGGTCGCCGCGTTAGAGTCCGTTTCAGCACAGCTGAAACGGCAGCGGTGACGCTGGAAACGACTCTAAATCGTCGTGTGTAATGTCCGATCCGTTCGTCCCGAGTGCCGTCGAGCGAGTCGAGATGGCGTATCGAGGGACAAGCGTTTCGCGCTTCAATCGTACCTCGGGCTGCGCCTGTTCGATCTCTACTCGGCACGAACTGGGGAGGTGGTTCTGATGTAGCGCTCGATGCGCTAGGGAGCCGCGATCAGGATCACGACACGGCGGTTTTCCTGTCGTCCCGCCTTGGTGGCATTGGTATCGATCGGATAGCGCGCACCCAGCCCCTCGACCCGGATATTGGCCAACGGTATCCCGCCACCCGCCAGCGCGTCGGCAACCGCGGCGGCGCGGCGCACCGACAGCGCATCATTGTGCCGCGCGGTCCCGGTGCGGTCGGTATGGCCCTCGACCTGGGCGCGGCGGATATCGACCGCGACCAGCTTGCTCGCAATGTCCCGGATGACGATGACCTGCTGAGGCCGGATTTCGCTTTCGTCGGTCGCGAACAACAGCCGGTCCTGCATGCCGAACTCCCAGCCCCGCTCTGTCTTCGCGAAGCCGTTAGCGCGGAGCGCGGCGACCTGGGCCCTGGTCCAGCCGCCATGATCGGCCATGGTCTGGCAAGCGGCCAGCAGGAACAGGCCAACGCCGAGGATCGCCTTGGGAAACAGTCGGGACATCATATTCGAACCGTCTTTCCTTTGCCAAAAACCCAAAAAAACCGCTTATGATCGCTCTTCGCGCAGCGCCTGCTTGCTGGCGTACATTCCGGCATCCGCCACGTTCAGCAGCGTGGCGATATCGGCGCCATCCTGGGGGAACACCGCCGCGCCGACGCTGAGCTTCATGGCCAGTGTCTCGCCGGACGATAGCGCGATCGGCTCGGCCATGCGTTCGGCCACGCTTTGGCGCACCCGGGCGACGGCGTCCATGCCGCTTGGCGCGGGCAACAGAACCGCGAATTCATCTCCGCCAAGGCGCGCGGCAATATCCTGGGCGCGGATCGACGCCCGCAGCCGGACCGCGATCTCGATCAGCACATGATCGCCCGTGGCATGGCCATACCGGTCGTTCACCGCCTTGAAGCCGTCGCCGTCGAGATAAAGGATCGCGAAGGATTCGCCGCCGTCGCGCGCCTGGTCGAGCGCAATGGCCAGGTGATGTTCGAAATCGACCCGGTTCGGCAGGTTGGTCAGCGTGTCGTGCCGCGCCTGATGGCTCAGTTCCTCCCGCTCGCGCCGCAAATGCACGTGCCACTCGTCCAGCTCGTCGAGCAGCGCATTGAAATCGCGCCCAAGCGAATCGATCTCGGCGATCCCGGCCGGCGGCGCCCGGCGACCGAACGCCCGTTCCTCCCGCACATTGTGCGCGACGGCGGCGATCGCGTTCAGCGAGCGGATCACGCCTTGCTGAAGCCGGCTGGCAAGGAAATGAGTCGCGATGGCGGTGATGAGCAGGCACGCGAGCGCGCTGGCCAGACCGCGACGGATATACCCCCCGACGACCGCGGGATCGCCGCGCACCCGCACCTCGCCGATCGTGACGCCGCGATGCACCACCGGCGCGGCAACGATGTCCGGGAAGACCAGCCGCGCGGTCAGCCAGTCGATGCCGAACAGGTCGTCATGCTCTTCCGGATGGCCCAGCCGGACCAGTTCGCGTCCGCCACGCAACGCGACGACGGCGATCTCCGCAACGCCTTCTGCCGCGGCAAGCGGCGCGATGCTCTCGCGCGCAGCCTCCGGGTCGTCGAAAATGATCGCCGGTGCGACCGTATAGCTGGCCGACTGGGCCACCAGATGAAGGTTCTGCTGGGCATAGTCGACGATCGTGGCGAAGCCGGCGAGCAGCACGGTCAGCCCGGCAATGCCGACGGCGAACAGGGTGACGCGGAAATGCACCCGCGCCAGCACAGCGCGAAGCGTGGGAAGCGGCCGTGCCGGCGGCATCACGACGCATCCCCATCGGCATCGGACAGGCGAAGGACACGAGGGTCGACCCGCACCGTCCCGCGCGAGATCGCATCGAGGCTGAGCTGGAACGATATCTCAAGCGGCTTGATGTCGAGGCAGAACATCGTTCCGCCGCGGCACGCCGGATCTGACTCCGCGATCGAGAGGATGGCCCGGCCGCGAATCCCGGCGATCGTACGCTGGCCCTGGCCGGCGGGCAGGTCGCCGAGATAGAGAATGTCGCAGGATTGCCCGATCGTCGGATTGCCTGTCGCCAGCCGATTGACCGAGATCGCCCGTCCCGCGACCGGACTCGCCTCGCCCAGGTGGTCGGCGAAGCGTGTCTTGCCGATCACGCACAGGCGCATCGCGGCGGCGGCATCCCCCGGCCAGCGCGTGTAGCTGATGATGCCGCCCACCATGCGCGCCACCGCGCGCGCCGGCTGGTCTGGCCCCGGCGTCACCCGGGTCCGCAGGGGGAAACCGACATTGGTCGGCAGTGTCGCCAGGAGCGACCAGGCCAGGGCGAACGGGATCATCATCGCCGCAGGACCCCCGTCGCGCGCACGATCGCCCATTGCCGAGGGCTCGCTGATCGCGAAAAAGGGCTGGCTTGGTTAATCAACAGGCTGGATGACTTGGTTACACTGACGGTTACGATACCGTCACAGCCTTACAGGCGCCGCTCAAAGGCTGGCAAGCGCATCCGGCCTGTCCCCTTCAACGATGCGACGAAACCGTATGCAGCGGATTGCCGCGGCAATCGCCCGATGCCGGCCTCAACCCGTCCGGTTGATCTGCTGGATCAGGGCACGATGCGACGGCAGGTCGAGCGTGGCGCGTTCCCCGAAATTGCGGATGCGCGCGAAGGTCTTCTCCGCTGCGCCGACATTGGGGAAGTCGCTTCGGCTGGGCGCCAGGTCGGTCCTGAACTCCATGCCGTAGAGAATGTACTGGTAGTTGAAGAAGGCGAAGGATTCGAGGTCGAGCGTGAAGTCGAAGCGCCCCGGCGGCCGGTGCCGCCACTGGTCGAGCAGGTCGGCCAGGCGATCCGGGATCGAGGCCGGGTCGGCATTGTCGCGCCAGAAGGGCTCGCCGCGCTGGCTGAGACAATAATGCAGCTTCAGGAAATTGACG
Organism: Candidatus Sphingomonas phytovorans; assembly: GCA_029202385.1. Classification (NCBI taxonomy): domain Bacteria; kingdom Pseudomonadati; phylum Pseudomonadota; class Alphaproteobacteria; order Sphingomonadales; family Sphingomonadaceae; genus Sphingomonas; species Candidatus Sphingomonas phytovorans. The sequence continues at coordinate 663,684 of CP119314.1, read as the reverse complement.
ATATTGTCGTACCGCGCCGCGATCAGTTCGTTGAACCGGCGCGCGGGCGCATCGACCGGGCCATTGTGCGGGAACATCTCGGCGATCATGCCGATCGCCGCCTCGATCACCAGCACCCCGGTCGATTCGAGCGGCTCGAGGAACCCGCCCGACAGGCCGACCGCGACGCAATTCTTCACCCATTGCCGCTCGCGATAGCCGGGCTCGAACAGGATATGGCGCGGCGTGATATCCTGCATGCCCGGCCCGACATAGGCACGCAGGATTTCGGCGGCGCGATCGTCGGAGATGTGGTCGCTCGAATAGACGCAGCCAATCCCCCGCGCGCCGTTCAGCCCGATGTCCCAGGTCCACCCGGCCTCGTGCGCGGCGGCGATGGTATAGCTCTCGATCGGCGCGTCGGGCCGTTCATAGGGTATCTTGCAGGCAAGCGCCCGGTCAGTGAACAGGATCGAGCGGACGGATTTGAACGGCACCTTCAGCGCCCGGCCGATCAGTTCCGCCCGGAAACCGGTGCAGTCGATATACAGGTCGGCATCGAGCCGGCCCTGCTCCGCCGTGACGACATGGTCGATCGCCCCGGTTCCGTCGATCTCGACATGGTTGAGCAGGCCCTGAAGATGCACCACGCCAAGCTCGCGGGCGCGCTCGGCCAGGATCTGCGCCAGCATCGTCGCGTCGAAATGATAGGCGTAGCTCAGCGGACCCGAGAAATCGCCCTCGCCCGGCCCCTTTGGCCCGCGCTGCGCCTCGGCCACGCGGTTCTGGATCGTCATCGCCTCGGCGAAGGGCCGCCGCGTCTTCTCGTCCTGAAGCAGCCAATAGGGCACCAGGCTCACGCCCTCGGCATGGAAGGGCGCCTCGAACGGATGGAAGAAATGGCTGTGTTCGCCCTCTTCCGGCGTCCGCACCCAGTCTACGAAGCGGATGCCCTGCTTGAACGTCGCCGATGTCGCGCGGATGAAGCGGCTCTCGTCGATGCCGATGAACTGGAGCGTGTTCCGGATCGTCGGGAAAGTGCCCTCGCCCACCCCGATGATACCGATCTCGGGCGATTCGAGCAGCTTGATCTCGAGCCGTTCATTGCCTGACAGTTCAAGGAACTTGGCGAGATAGGCAGCCGTCATCCAGCCGGCCGTGCCGCCGCCGACGATCAGGATGCTGCGTTTCCGGCTCATCATGCCTTCATGCCCCATCGTCACGCCCTGACGAACAGATTCTTGAGCCAGAGCGGCCCGGCCTTGGCGGCCTGGCGCCAGTCGCCATCCTCCTCAACCGCGTCGGGCGTGTAGGCCCAGGGATTGAGCAGCTTGACCCGCCCCGTCTTGAACGCGCCGGGATGGCGGGTGGCGAGCGTCAGCCCGTGTTCGAGCGCGGTCGCGGCGAGCAGGCCGTCCCGCGCATCCGCATAGGAAAGCTGGCCACGCCGCCGCACCACGGCGGTATCGACCGGCAGGATCCGGCCCTCGAACGCGGGCAGCACTTGGTTGTCGATCCATTGGCGCAGCGCGAGCCCCGCTGCCTTGTCGCGCTGCGCCGTCCGCGCCGCGCCGCTATCGAGCTCGAGCAGGGTCAGCGCCGAGATGAACAGGTTCTGCCTGACAAGGCCGGCTGCCCAGCCCGAAAAGCGCGGATCGGTCTGCCCGGCGCGCGCATTGCGGAGCTCGAAGACGACGCCGGTATCAAGCAGGTACATCAGCCCGCCGCCCCGTGCCGGCTCCAGGCAGCGGCGGCGTCGCCCGACAGGTCGATCTCCGGCAGGCCCGGCATCGCGAGCAGGTCGACGATCGTCTCGGTCTGACCGGTAAGCTGGCGGAACGAGTCGATGCTCATCAGCACATGAGTCGGCTTGCCGCGATCAGTGACGAAGACCGGCTCGAGTCGCGCGGCGCGTTTCGCAGCGGTCACATCCTGGTTGAAATCACGACTTGAGACGAGCTTCATCGCGCCGATTTCCCAATCCATATGCCTGTAATGTTCGCGCTAACTTGTAGGTACATTACTACTATGTTGCCGCATCGCAACAGCCGGGACGCCCAAGCCGGAAAAATGACAACGAATGGCATCCGGGCAGCATTTTCCAGTTGCGCCGCCCGCCCGATTTCGCCCCCTTCGTGACCGGGGCAACCTGGATTGCCGCGGGGAAGAACCGAAACGGGGGAGGAATCATATGGCCGAAGGGGTCATCGACAGCATCTGGTCAACGGTCGGCGGCGTGCTGTCAGCCCATGGCCCGGCAGCGCCGGCCGCGGCCGCGAGCTACACGCCGGGCGACTTCAGCGTTCATTTCTTCCTCCAGCTCGCGGTGATCCTGCTGGCCTGCCGGGTGGTCGGCTGGGCCGGCAAGAAATTCCTCGGCCAGCCCCAGGTGGTCGGCGAGATGATCGCCGGCGTCATCCTCGGCCCGTCGCTGCTCGGCCTGCTTTTCCCGGGCCTGCAAGGGGCGATCTTCCCCAAGGAGACGCGCAGCGTCCTCTATGCCGGATCGCAGCTCGGCGTCGGGCTCTACATGTTCCTGGTCGGCACCACGCTTCAGCTCGACAAGTTCAAGTCGAAGGCGAAGAGCGCGATGAGCGTATCCTTCGCCGGGATCGCCGCGCCCTTCCTGATCGCCTTCCTGATCACGCCCTTCCTGCTCGGCGTACCCGGCCTGTTCGCGAAGGATATCTCGTCCGCCAACGCCACCCTGTTCATGGGCGCCTGCATCGCGCTGACAGCGTTCCCGATGCTCGCCCGGATCATCAACGAGCGCGGCCTTGCCGACACGTCGCTCGGCACGCTGTCGCTGACGGCCGGGGCCTTCGACGATGCCGTTTCCTGGTGCGTGCTGGCGATCGTGCTGGCGACCTTCGGCGGGGGGCCCGGCGTCGCGGTGCTCGCGATCGGCGGCGGCCTCGCTTATGCGGCCTTCATCATCCTCTTCGGCCAGCGCCTGCTGGCGCCGCTCGGCCGCGCGGTCGAGCGCGCCGGGGAAATGAGCGTCACCGTGCTCGCCATAACCCTGATGCTGTTCTGCATGTCCGCCTTCCTGATGGATGCGGTCGGCATCCATGCCATCTTCGGCGGCTTCATCCTGGGCGTCGTGATGCCGCGCGGCCTGTTCGCCGAACAGCTCAGGAAGAAGATCGAGCCGCTCGCGGTCGTCCTGCTGCTGCCGATGTTCTTCACCTATTCCGGGCTCAACACCCGGCTGGACATGGTCAATTCGGCAACGCTGCTGCTGATCGCGCTCGGCATCCTGGCGGCATCGATCCTCGCCAAGGGCGGCGCCTGCTATCTCGCCGCACGGATCGCGGGCGAGGACAACCGCACGGCGCTCGGCATCGGCGCGCTGATGAACTCGCGCGGGCTGATGGAGCTGATCATCATCAATATCGGCCTGCAAAAGGGCATCATCGGTCCGACGCTCTTCTCGATGCTGGTGCTGATGGCGATCGTCACGACGATGATGGCCGGCCCCCTGTTCGAGCTGGTCTATGGCCGCGACGCGCGCGCCTCGGGCGAGCTTGGCGCGATTGACGGCGGACTTGCCGCCGAACCGGCCTGAAGGCTCCCCCTGGAGCGGGCGGCCAAGCGCCGCCCGCTTCCCTTTCCCGAAGGATTTCCCATGAGCAGGACGATGGCGCGGGCCCTTGGGCTCGCGGCGCTGGGGTACGCACAGTCCGCCACGGCGCAGGACGTGACGCTGAGGCCGCTGGTCGATGCGCGGCTCCGCTACGAACATGTCGACCAGGACGGCATCGCCGACAAGGCAGACGCCGTAACCTTGCGAGTCCGCAGCGGCGTCCAGGCAAGCACCGGCCCCTGGTCGGCACTGGTCGAGAGCGAGGCGACGATCAGGATCGGCAACCACTATAATGACGGGTTCAACGGCACGCCGCTGCCGCTGGTCCTCGATCCGCAGAATATCGAGCTCAATCGCGCGCAGATCCGGTACGCGGCGCACAAGACCAGCGTCACCGTGGGACGGCAGGTGCTCGATCTCGCCGACCAGCGCTTCGTGGGCCCGGCGCCCTGGCGCCAGAACGAGCAGACCTTCGACGCGGTGCGCGCGACCTGGGCGGGCATTCCCCGTCTGACCATCGATGCGAGCTATGTCTGGAGCGTCCGCACCGTGAACGGCATCGACGGCACCGGCGCCCGGCCGACCGCGGTGCCGGGCAGCAACTGGTTCGGCCTGGTCAGCTATGCCGCGCCGATCGGCACGCTCACCGGCTTCGCCTATCTGGTCGATCAGGACCTGGCTGCCTTGCAGGGGTATCGCCTGTCGAGCCAGAGCTATGGCGTGCGCTTCGCCGGTAGCCAGCCCGTCGCCCCGGGGTGGAAGCTCGGCTATATCGCCAGCGCGGCGCGCCAGAGCGACTATCGCCGCAACCCGAACCGTTATGCGGCGAACTATTATCTTGCCGAGGCAAGTCTCAGCGGCAAGGTCCTCGCCGCGACCGCCGGGTACGAAGTGCTCGGCGCCGATCATGGCACAGCACTCACCAGCTTCCAGACGCCGCTCGCCTCACTGTTCCGGTTCCAGGGCTGGGCCGGCAAGTTCGGCACTACGCCGCCCAACGGCATTCGCGATCTCTACGGGACGCTTGGCGCGAACTGGAAGGTGAAGGGGCCGATCAGCGGTATCGGGCTCGTCGCGACCTGGCATCATTTCGAGAGCGACCGGCTGTCGCAGCACTATGGCGACGAGATCGACCTGCTCGCCCAGGCGAAACTCCACCGATTCACGGTCGCCGCACGGCTGGCGCGCTACAAGGCCGACCGGTTCCAGACCGATACGACCAAGGGCTTCCTGTCAGTGGAATGGGTTCTTTAGGAAATCACGGCCGAAACACGGCCGGTCATTCCCGTTCGTGCCGAGCAGGGATCGAGCGTGTCGATGGACACCCGGGGCGAACGGAGAGGCTTGCCGACAGCGTGCCTCAGGCCGCTTCGACCGCGATCAATGCCTCGACATATTTCGCGTCGTTGGCGTGGAACAGCGCGCTCGCGGGGAATTCACGCTCGGTCAGTTGCAGCTCGTTGAGCCCGGCCAGCTTGAACGTGCCGATCTTTTCCTCGCGCGGCGGCTTGCCGTCCTTCTCGATCGCGACGGCATCGATGAACAGGTCGCCATGCTTCGTATAGATCACGTGCGGCGCCAGCGTCATGGTGACGCGGTTATAGGTCGCGACCACGTAGCGCTTGCGCACGATCGCCTCGAAAATGGTCGGAACCGGACCCTGCGGCATAGCCTTGTCGCTCTCGATCGGTAGTTTCATGCCTAAACGCATACAATAATATGCTGCATCGCAGCAAGTGGGGATCGACGAACCGAGTGCCCGATTTGGGGGAACCTGCGCAATCGCCCACCCGTTCGGCCCGGGCAACATGAAGGATATCGCCATGCCCGATACGCAGGACATCACCGCCAAATTCTGGAAAGCGCTTCGTTCCGACAGGACCGTGATGCTTGGGCTCGACGGAGTCGAGGACGGCCGTGCCCAGCCGATGACTGCCCAGCTCGACGGCGACGAGGATCGCGGTCCGATCTGGTTCTTCACCTCGAAAGAGACCGATCTCGCCAGGGAACTGCGCGAAGGCCGGGCCAGCCGGGCGCTCGCCCATTTCGCCTCGAAGGGGCATGACCTGTTCGCCAGCATCCATGGCACGCTGTCGCTGTCCGACGATCGCGCGGTGATCGACCGGTTGTGGAATCCCTTCGTCGCAGCCTGGTTCGAAGGCGGCAAGGACGACCCCAAGCTCCAGCTGCTCCGCCTCGATCCCGAACGCGCGCAGATCTGGCTCAACGGCTCAAGCCTGCTCGCCGGCGTGAAGACATTGCTCGGTGTCGATCCGAAGCAGGATTACAGGGACAAGGTCGCCGAAGTCTCGCTCGCCTGATCGCACGATCTCCGGGGCGGTCGACGCACCGCCCCGGCTCTTCGAAATATTTCCCAAAGTCGGTTTTTTTATCGCATAGGCCGTGCGTGACGACTCCGCCCTTCCCTCCCGCGGATACCGGCGCCGCAGGCACGTCGGGCGCGCAGGGCTTCGCGCTCGGCTTTCTCGGCCGCGGGCAGGAGCCGGACAAGCATAATACCGGCGACGGCCTTCCCCTCCCGCGCCGCTATGTCGCCATCGCCGCCATGTCCTTCGGATCAGCACTCGTCATCATCGACGGCGGCGTCGCCAATGTCGCACTGCCGACCATCGCGCGCGATCTTGGTGTCCAGCAAAGCGCGGTCGTCTCCGTGGTCACGGTCTATCAGGTGATGCTCGTGATGCTGCTCCTGCCCTTTGCCGGGCTGGGAGAGCGGATCGGGCTCAAGAACGCCTATCAGGCGGGCCAGGCGATCTTCACGGTCGCGACCATCCTGTGCTTCTTCGCCAAGAGCCTTCCCTTCCTCCTGATCGTGCGCGCCGCGCAGGCGATCGGCGCCGCCGGGGTGCTCAGCGTATCCTCGGCCCTGATCCGCCAGATATATCCTTCCAACCAGCTCGGCCGCGGGCTCGGGATCAACTCGGTCGTGGTGACCAGTTCGGCGGCGATCGCACCGACCATCGGCGGCCTGATCCTTTCGGTCGCGCCCTGGCCCTGGGTGTTCGCCAGCGCCGTGCCCTTCGCGCTCGCCAGCCTTGCGCTGGGCCGCGCGATCCCCAACCCGCGCGCGCGCCACGCCACCTTCGACGTGTACGGCGCCGTGCTCTGCGCCTCGATGTTCGGCCTGGTGATCGGCGGGCTGGAGAGCATGGTCCATGGCGACAGCCCGGTCGTCTCCGCCGCGATCGTCCTGGTCGGCATCATCATCGGCATCTATTTCGTCCGGCGCGAGCGCGGCGAGCCCAATCCGATCCTGCCGATCGACCTGCTCGTCCGCCCGGTGCTGGCGCTCTCCGCGATCGGCGGCTTCATCGCCTTCACCGCGTCGATGACCCTGCTCATCTCGACGCCCTTCCGCCTCCACGCGCTTGGCTTCAGCGCCGCAGCGATCGGCGCCGCGATCGCCCCCTGGCCCCTGACCAACATGATCGTGGCGCCGGCGGCGGGCTTCCTGTCGGATCGCGTGCCGGCGGGCATCCTGGGCGGCATCGGCATGGCCATTTCCGTCGTCGCCCTGTTGCTCATCGCCTTCATGCCGGCTGACCCGACCCTGTTCGACATCGCCTGGCGCATGGCGCTGTGCGGGTCTGGCTTCGGCCTCTACCTGCCCCCCAATGCCCGGCTGCTGGTCGGATCGGCACCGCGCGAACGTGCCGCCGCCGCGGGAGGACTGGTCTCGACGGTCCGCCTGTCGGGACAGACCACCGGCGCGACCCTCGTCGCCGCGCTGCTGGCGCTCGGCGTCGGCGACGGGCGTATTCCACCGATGGTCTCGGCCAGCCTCGCGGTGATCGCCGGGCTATGCAGCGTCGCGCGCCTCCGCCCCTCGATCCGCAATCCACGTCCCGAAGAGGCGGAGCACGCCCAGCCCGAAGCGGTGAGCCGGCAGCAATAGAGGCAGGACCTGGCCGACCCGCCATATGCGGGCCGGCCCGATCGATCAGAACACAGCCTTGCCGTCGTCGCCCATCATCGCCTTGCGCACCAGCGGGATCGGCGGACCGCCATAGCTGAGGAACTGATCGTGGAATGCCTTCCACCCCTTTCGCCCGCCATGAGTCGCGGTCCAGTCGTCGCGCAGCTTGCGGATCATCAGCTTGCCCATCGTGTAGTTGAGATAGGCCGGATCATAGGTGCCGCGCGCCGATTGCTGCTTCGCACTGCCCTCGTCCTGATAGCATTCGTCCACGAACATCTTGCGCGACTGCTCCTGAGTCATGCCGCGCGCATGCAGGCCGATCGCCGACAGATAGCGGCAGTTGCGCAGCAAGGCGTTGGAAAGCTGCCCGACATGCGTCTCCGGGTCGCCATTGTTGAGCCCGGCATCCCACATCATCTCCTCGGAATAATGTGCCCAGCCCTCGGCATAGGCATAGCCGACGAACAGCCGCCCGAAGAGCGAGGGCGAGTGGTTGGCGTGGCGGAATTGCAGGAAATGCCCAGGCATCACCTCATGGACCGAGGTGAACAGCAGATCCATCTTGCCGGGGATGAACCCCGCCTGCTCGGCCGGCGTCCAGGCCGGATCGGGCGGCGAGATATAGTAGATCGAGGGGATGCCCTTCTCGAACGGCCCCGGCGGATCGATATAGGCGGAGTTCTGCCGGTTATAGGGCGGGCTCTCCTCGACCAGCGCCTGCTCGGCATCGGGGATCGAGACGATGTCCTTCGCGATCACGAACGCCTTGAGCTCGGGAATCTGCCGCCGCGCCTCGGCGACCGGACCGCCGACAGGCTTGTTGGCGTTCATTTTCGCCATGCAGGCCGGGATGGTCGCCCCCGGCGTGAATTGCGCGCACGCAGCCTTCAGCGCGTCCTGGTTGCGCTTCATATCCGCCCTGCCCGCCGCTTCGAGCTGGTCGAGGGACACGTCGACGCCCTCGGTCATCTTGATCATGCGCGCGAATTTGTCGGCGCCCAGCGCGAAGCCCTGAGTCGCCGTGCCCCGCTGGCTTTCGACATAGGCGGCCAGATCGTGCATCGATTTCGCCGCCGCGGCCGAGACCTGGTTGAACTCGTCCTGCAGCACCGGGCTCTGCACGCCGGCAAAGGCCTTTTTCGCATCGCCGGTGTAATAATCGGCGAACCCGTTGAAGCCGGCGACGCTGTAATTGATGAAGCTCAGCGGCATCGGTGTCTTCAGGTTCGCGCGGATGTTCGCCGCGGCGCCCGGCACCTGGCGCAGGAACTTGATCATCGCCTTCATCCGCGTCGGCGCATCGGCATAGTTGCGGGCGACATAGACGTTCGGGTCAAGGCCCGCGCCGATATACCAGGCAGGATTGGTGTGGGGCTGGTCGGCATCGGTCAGCCAGAACAGCTTTCCCTCGGCGACCTGCACCAGATAGTCGCGCTCGAACGCGTCCTGCTTGCTCATCTTGCCGGCATCGAACGCCGATGCCTTCACGATCGAGGCGCGCAGGAAATCGGCCTGCCGCTTCAGTCCCGCCTCGCTCCAGTCGCCGAGCCCGCCGTCGAAATCATGCCGCCCCTGATAGACCGCATTGGCCGGATCGAGCTTGAACCATCCTTCGATAAAGGCATCGCGAAAGGCCGCCCAGCTGCCGGTCGGCAGTGCCAGTTCGGCATCGTTCGACATGGGCTTCGTTTCCGACCGCCCGCATGCCGTCACCGCCAGCAAGGCGATTCCGGCAAGCAATATCCTGCGCATACCCGCTCCCTTTGATTCGTTTATCAGGGGATGCTGGCAGCTTGGCGCTTCCTGCGCCAGCCCGGGCGGAAGGCCGCCCGCAGCCTGGAGAGGCTATTTGCCCAGATCGACGATCATGTCGTCGGGATGCACCACGTTGAGCTTCCTGCGCGCCAGTTCGTCGACCATGTCCGGATCGGCATGGCGCGGATCGAGCAGCGCGACCCGGTTCTTCAACTCGGCGCGGCGCTTCTCCAGCGCCGCCAGGTCGCCCTCACGCTTGTTCAACTGGCGCTGGATATCGCCATAAGCGAGCGCGCCGTTCGGCCCCATGATGGCATAACCGCCGAAAAACGCGCCCACGATCAGCAACGCGGCCGGCGGACCGGCACGACGAAGCAGGGTGCGGAAGGTGGAGCGCTTTGCCATTCCACGATTCTCGCATCATGCGACTCGTGGATCAAGCGGGAATTTTACCTATTCAAGCGCGAAGAATCGACCGGCCGGCATAGACGGCCGACTCGTCGAGTTCCTCCTCGATCCGGATGAGCTGGTTGTACTTGGCGAGCCGGTCGGAGCGCGCGAGGCTGCCAGTCTTGATCTGCCCGCAATTGGTCGCGACGGCGAGATCGGCGATCGTCGCGTCCTCGGTCTCGCCCGAGCGGTGCGACATGACCGCGGTATAGCCACTGCGCTGCGCCAGCGACACCGCCTCGAGCGTCTCGGTCAGCGTGCCGATCTGGTTGACCTTCACCAGCAGCGAGTTGGCGAGGCCATCCTTGATGCCCTGCTTCAGTCGCTTCGGGTTGGTCACGAACAGATCGTCGCCGACCAGCTGGACCTTGTCGCCGATCAGGTCGGTCAGCGCCTTCCAGCCAGTGAAATCGTCCTCGGCCATGCCGTCCTCGATCGAGAAGATCGGATAGCGGCGAGTCAGGTCGGCGAGATATTCAGCCATCTCGTGGCTGGAGAGGATCCTGTTCTCGCCGGAGATATCGTACTTGCCGTTCTTGAAGAACTCGGTCGCGGCGCAGTCGAGCGCCACCATCACGTCCTCGCCCGGCTTGTAGCCGGCCTTTTCGATCGAGCTCATGATGAAATCGAGCGCGTCGGTGGTCGAGGCGATGTTGGGCGCGAAACCGCCCTCATCACCGACCGACGTCGCTAGGCCCTTGTCATGCAGGCCCTTCTTCAACGTGTGGAAAATCTCCGAGCCGCAGCGCACCGCCTCGATGATCGAGTCAGCACCGACCGGCACGATCATGAATTCCTGGAAATCGATCGGATTGTCGGCATGTTCGCCACCGTTGATGATGTTCATCATCGGCACCGGCAGCACATGCGCGGAAACCCCGCCGACATAGCGATAGAGCGGCAGGCCGCGCGCATCGGCGGCCGCCTTGGCCACCGCCAGGCTGACGCCGAGGATGGCGTTCGCGCCAAGCCGTCCCTTGTTCTCGGTGCCGTCCAGATCGATCATCACCCGGTCGACATCGGCCTGGTCTTCCGCCTCGAGGCCAAGCACCGCGTCGGCGATCTCGGTGTTGACGGCATCGACCGCCTGCTGGACGCCCTTGCCCAGCCAGCGGCTCTTGTCGCCGTCACGCTTCTCGACCGCCTCATGCGCGCCGGTCGATGCGCCCGAGGGAACGGCGGCGCGGCCGAAGGAGCCGTCATCGAGCAACACGTCGACTTCGACCGTCGGGTTGCCCCGGCTATCGAGGATTTGGCGCGCGTGGATGTCGATGATTGCGGTCACTTCATGATCCTTCTAACGATTGAGGCCCCAGGCAGACGGGCGAGCCTCTATCGGCTATCATCGGCGGCGGCAAATCGTCTCCGCCGATGGAACCGGGGGCTGCGCTGGCCGGTTGATGTGGACACGCGAGAAAGGGCGACAGCATGGCTGACGAAACTCCGAAGGCTCCCAGACCGGCCAAGCCGGTGAAAAAGGCTGCCACCACCGCGACACCGCGCAAGGCGGCCACCGCCGCATCCAAGGCTTCGCCCGCCGCCAAGACCCCGAAACCGGCCCCAAAACCGGCCAAGCCGAAGAAAGGCCCGACCGTGGAAACCACGACTGACACCGCCACCCCCCGCTTCAAGACCGAGGCGCGCGCAGCGACGCAGACGCTGAAGGACAGCGCATCGAAGCTGGGCAAGGAAGCAGGCGACAAGGCCCGCGCCTATGCCGAGGACGGCAAGGCCCGCGCGGGCGGCGTCCTGGACGAGCTCGCCAAGATGATGACCGATGCCGCCGGCACCGTCGACGAAAAGGTCGGCCCGCAATATGGCCAATATGCCCGCAGCGCGGCCGACGCCGTCTCCGGCTTCTCCGACTCGATCAAGCAGAAGAATCTCGATGATCTGATCGAGGATGCGCGCGGCTTCGTGAAGAAGAGCCCGGCGATCGCCATCGGCACCGCCGCCGCGATCGGCTTCGTGCTGGTGCGCCTGATCAAGTCGGGCATCGACGCCGCCGACCGCGACGACGCCTGATCCATCGCGCCCCGGGGGGAACATGGCCGAGCGACCGCCGGAAGAGCATGACAGCAACAGCATCGCGGCATTGTTCTCGCGGCTGATCGACGATGCCGAACGCTTCGTGCGTGCCGAGATCAGGCTTTATCGCGCCCAGTTCCTGAGCCGTGTCGGCGAGGCGCGGACGGCGATCATCCTCGGCGTGGTGGCGTTGCTGCTTGCCCAGTCGGCGATGATCGCGACGGTGCTCGGGCTGCTGCTCATTCTTCGGCGTCCGCTGGGCGAGGTCGGGGCGACGATCCTCGTGGTCGTCCTTTCGCTCGGTGCCGCCGCGCTGCTGGTGCGGGCTGCTATCGCCAAGGTGCGCAAGATCACCGAGATCAGGGATAAACCCGAATGAGCGCGCGCCTGAATCTGCCAGAGGCGATCGACGATGCCGCCGACCTCGCCCTGGCGAAACGGCGCGCCGAAGATGCCCGGGCGCGGCTGGCCAGCACTCTTGTCGACATCCAGGCCCGGCTCAACCCCAAGGCCCTTGCCCGCGAGGCCGTGGGAGAATTGAAGGAAGCAGCGCAGGAGATCGCCCGCGAGGGCCTGGAAGGCCTGAAGCGCCATCCTCTCGCGCTGGCCGGCGCCGCCGCGGCGGTCGGCCTGTTCGTCGCACGCGGGCCGCTCAGGCATCTCATCGAGGCCGGTCTCGATGAAACTCCCGAGCCGCCTGCGAGTTTGAAACCCAAACGGGCGCGTGCCCGACGGAAAGGACCCTCCGAATGAACGCCCCCTCCACCGACAAGTCCTCCGCAGCGAAGCCGACGGCGCGCGCCGCCGCCGAAAAGGCGATCGAGACGACGCGGGACACCGCGCGCGAGGCGGCCCGCCGCACCGCCGAGGGAATCGAGGCGAACCCGCTCGCCGTCCTGATCGGCGGCGTGGCGATCGGGGTGCTCGCCGGTGCGGTCATTCCGCGCACCGAACAGGAAGGCAAGCTGCTCGGCCCCGTGGGCAAGCGGCTTAACGACACCGCCACCGGCGCCGCCCAGGCCGCGCGGGACGCCGGCAAGGCCGAGCTCGATGCGCTGGGTCTCAACCGCGACGCCGCACGAGACCAGGTCGGCAAACTGATCGACGGCGTGGTCAAGGCGCTATCCAGCGCCGGTGCCGCCGCCACGGCCAAGGCCTCGAACAAGTAACAAAAAGACCGCGCTTGGCGGTTCACCTTGCCCGAATCCCGCTCTAAGGACGAGGCCACCCCTCCCCTTTGGAAGCCCGATCCATGAGCAAGCTCCACCTCGTCTTCGGCGGCCGCGTCAGCGACCCGCAGCATCTCGATTTCGACGATCTCGATTCAATCGAGGTCGTCGGCATCTATCCCGATTATGCGAGCGCCGAGAAGGCGTGGCGCTCCGCCGCCCAGCGCACCGTCGACGATGCTGAGATGAAGTTCGTGGTGGTGCACCTCCACCGCCTGCTCCAGCCCGATGTGCTGGATACGCCCCAGGGCTGAATTGAAGGACCGGGTCCTCCGGTCTCCCCGTTCGTCCTGAGCAGGGACTTAGCCTTTCGAGGGCCCGTATCGAAGGACCGCGGTAGCGCGTGCCGCTTGTCCTTCGATACGCCATTTCGACATGCCCAATGACCACTCAGGACGAACGGGGTGAAGATTTCAATAAATACACAGCGCTTCGGCCCGCCGGCTCAGGCCTTGCGGTAAGCCCAGGCGAGCAACGGCCTCGCCAGCGCCACGCCGGCGATCAGGCCACCAAGCGGCTCGACGATGGTTACGGACACAGCGAAGTTCTGCGCCACGATCGCGAAGGCGATCTGGATCGCCAGCCAGATTCCCGCGAGGATGGCGATCTGCGCCGTTCGGCTGTGGTGCCGCGCGACCGGAATCGCGGCCGGCACGCCATAGAGCATGAAATAGGCGCCGATCACCGCGAACACCGCCGCGTCGAGCCCGGCGCTTGGGATCGGCGAACCGGACGTCAGGATCAGCCGCGCCAGCGCCCCGGCATAGGCGCCGGCGACGAAGACCACGCCAAGCCCGACCGGGCGGATCGCCTTTTCGACATAACGTCCCGCGATCAGCAGGAAGACCATGTTGAAGATCGCCGAGATGAAATCACGCGAGAGGAAGGCGGAAGCGAGCGGCGAGAGCCAGGAGCGCACCGCGTCCTCACGCCAGGCACCGCCCAGGAAATCGACCGGGATGAAGCCATACAGCAACGCCGCCCGATCGAGCCCGATCGCGGCGGTGACGAACAGCAGCGCGAACGCCGACAGCGCAACAAGCGCGTCGGTGAATCGGCCCCGCGGAAGATTGATTGCGTTCAGATGAACTCGATCTTCGAGACGACATAATAACGGTCGCCCGACGGTACCGTCACCTCGACCTCGTCCTCGACCTTGCGCCCGATCAGCGCGCGGCCCAGCGGCGAGTTGTACGAGATGCGCCCGCCCTTGGCGTCGGCCTCGGTCTGGCCGACGATCTGGTAGCGGATCGGCTTGTCGTCCTCGTCGAGCAAGGTGACGGTCGCGCCGAACACCACCTTGTCGCCCGACAGGTCGCGCGGATCGATCACCTGCGCACGTGACAGCTTGTCCTCGATGTCGGAGATCGATGCCTCGATCTGGCCCTGCCGCTCCTTCGCGGCATGATATTCCGCATTTTCGGAGAGGTCGCCATGCGCGCGCGCTTCCTCGATCGCGTCGACGATGGTCGGGCGCTCCGCTTTAAGGCGCTTCAGGTCCGCATTGAGCTTTTCATAGCCCTCCTGCAGCATCGGCATCTTGTCGACGGTCGCCATCCCTTTAGGTCCTTCGTCAAAAATTCACTTAAAGCCGGCCCTCACGGACCCGCCCGCACGTCTTCTCATGTGGGAAATTATTTGTGCGAGTGCGAATAATAGGATTGCAGGGGCCGTACTTCAAGGCTGCGTGTCGCAAGCGCCACGATCGCCTGTGCCGCGGCGACGCTGGCGGGGGCAGTGGTGAAGTACGGAATCTTCTGATTCAGCGCCGATGCGCGGATCGGCTGCGAGTCCTTCAGCGACTGCCACCCTTCCGTCGTGTTGAAGATCAGGTCGATCCCGCCGTCCTTGATCAGGTCCACGATATGCGGCCTTCCCTGCGCCACCTTGTTGACCCGTTCGACCTCAACGCCGTGCGCCGACAGATAATCCGCCGTCCCCCCGGTCGCGACGATGGCGAAACCATGGTCGGCAAGCAGCTTCACGCCCGACAGGACCACCGGCTTGTCGCTGTCCTTCACGCTGACGAACAGGCTGCCCGATTTCGGCAGCACATTGCCGGCGCCAAGCTGCGACTTGGCAAAGGCGGTGACGAAATCGCGATCGATCCCCATCACTTCGCCGGTTGACTTCATTTCCGGTGAGAGCACCGGATCGATCCCCGGGAAGCGGTTGAAGGGGAACACAGCCTCCTTCACCGCGACATAATCGATCGCGCGATCGATCCTGGGCAGGTCGGCGAGCTTTTCTCCCGCCATCACCCGCGCGGCGATCTTGGCGACCGGCGCGCCGATCGCCTTCGCGACGAACGGCACGGTCCGGCTGGCGCGCGGATTGACCTCGATCAGATAGACTAGGCCGTCCTTCACCGCGAACTGGATGTTCATCAGGCCGACGACCGACAGCGCCCTAGCCAGCGCGGCGGTCTGGCGCTCGATCTCGGCGATGATCTCATCGGGCAGGCTGTAGGGCGGGATCGAGCAGGCGCTGTCGCCCGAATGAACGCCGGCTTCCTCGATATGCTGAAGCACGCCGGCCACCGTCACGTCGACGCCGTCCGAAATCGCGTCGACATCGACCTCGATCGCATCGCGCAGATACTGGTCGATCAGCACGGGCGAATCGCCCGACACCTGCACCGCCGTCTGGATATAGTCGTCGAGCTGCGCCGGCCCGTCGACAATCTCCATCGCGCGGCCGCCCAGCACATAGCTCGGGCGCATCAGCACGGGATAGCCGATCCGTTCGGCGACCTTGATCGCCTCGTCGCGGCTCCGCGCGATGCCATTGGCCGGCTGGTGCAGGCCGAGTTTGGTGACCAGCGCGGCGAAGCGCTCGCGGTCCTCGGCCAGGTCGATCGCGTCGGGGCTGGTGCCGAGGATCGGAATCCCCGCCTGCTCAAGCGCATTGGCGAGGTTCAGCGGCGTCTGCCCGCCGAACTGGACGATCACGCCGACCAGCGTGCCGTTCTGCTGCTCGACATGCAGGATCTCGAGCACGTCCTCGGCGGTCAGCGGCTCGAAATAAAGCCGGTCGGAGGTGTCGTAGTCGGTCGACACCGTCTCCGGGTTGCAGTTGACCATGATCGTTTCATAGCCGGCATCGGCCAGCGCGAAGCAGGCATGGCAGCAGCAATAGTCGAACTCGATCCCCTGCCCGATCCGGTTCGGACCGCCACCGAGGATGACGATCTTCCTGCGGTCCGACGGCATAGCCTCGTTCTCGGGCTCGCCGAAGCTCGGCGCCTCGTAGGACGAGTACATGTACGGCGTCTTCGCCTCGAACTCGGCCGCGCAGGTGTCGATCCGCTTGAACACGGGCCGCACGCCGAGCTTGTGGCGATGCTTGCGCACCTCCTCCTCGGTCACGCCGCCGGTCATCGCCGCGACAGCCTCATGGATCAGGCCGGACGAACGCGCGATGCTGCGGTCCATGCCGCCATGAAGATTGGCCGATTTGAGCGCGAGCCAGGCAAGCCTTTTGTCGCTGAAGCCCATCGACTTCAGCCGCCGCATGCCGGCTGAGTCCTGCGGCAGGCCGCCCCGGCAAACCTCCTCCTCGGCCTCGATGATCTCGGCGATCCGCTCGAGGAACCAGGGATCGTACTTCGCGATTCCATGCACCTCGGCGACGGTGAAGCCCTCACGCAGCGCCTGCGCCGCGACGAGCAGCCGGTCGGGCGTGGCGCGGGCCAGCGCCGCCTCGATCTCGTCGCGCGGCGCGCCGACCAGCGCATCGACCTGGTTGAAGCCGCTCAGCCCAGTCTCCAGCCCGCGCAGCGCCTTCTGCATCGATTCATGGATGTTGCGACCGATTGCCATTACCTCGCCGACCGACTTCATCGCGGTCGACAGGATCGGCTCCGCACCCTTGAACTTCTCGAAGGCGAAACGCGGGATCTTGGTGACGACATAGTCGATCGTCGGCTCGAA